>JARLJB010000310.1 GCA_031291415.1 Telmatospirillum sp. | reverse complement strand
CACTCTGGTCGGCCTACGGCCTCCCGGCATGACGCTGCGAAATCGGCACATTGGGAAACAACCGGCAGGGGATCCACTTATCCAACGCCGATTCCTGTCCAAACAAACCCGGCCACCTCAGTCGCGCGAATATTTCGCCTGCACCAGCATGGTGGGTGCCACGGCCAGCAATTGGCTGATGTCGCCAAACCAGAACGTCAGGAATGCCCCCGCTGCCGACCCTTGCAGCAGAAGCTTCAAGACGTCATGTCCGTGCGCGTGGCCCAGTTCATGGGCCAGTACGGCCAGAATCTGTTGGTCCTCACCAATCGATGTCACCAGATCGTCAAGCAGGATGATCGTTCCATCAGGCAAGGTAAAAGCATTCGAGCCAAGTTGCCGAGAACTGCGAAACAGCAATGCCGAACCTGGCCGGCCACCCTCGGGCAATCGCAGGTCATGGAATTCAGTATCCAGCCTGAGTTGGCGATCGGCGGGGATCTTGCTGGGTGCGAGAAGCCCATTGTCCATGAGCGTCAGCGAGTGCTCGGACAAGGTCCTGCCGACGGCTGCGGGCATTTGATCTGCCCCCACCGCCGCCGCCCAAGGCAAACCCCATCGATAAGCTGCCACGGCAAACAGTACCGTCAGAACGCAAGAGACGATCGCAAATCGCCGACGGCGCTGCATGCGATCGACCCATCCATCGCGATGCCCTGTTGACGACAACAGGGCATCGAGCGAGTCGAGATCATGGACTTCGCAGAATTGTCCGTTCCTGAACCGTAGTCGCCGCGACGCCTGTCCCAATCGTTCGTCCACTTTGACCTGGGAAAAAGGCAGGCGAAAGCCGACGTCCTCGCCAGTAACAACGAGGTCTTCGCCGGCCAGCGTCAAGGTGACCTTGCGGATGCGGGTAGAACGTCCGTCGAAAAAATTTGCTTGGACCATCCTCTATCCATTCAGAGTTCCGCACTGGTGGCGCGCCGATCCGCCCTGGATGAAACAGGAGTGGCACCGGCGTCCCTGCCGGTGTTCCGGCGTGAGCCGGAAAGGGTTCGCCTGGCGGCGAAACACCGGCAGGGACGCCGGTGCCACTGACAATTTGTTTCTTCCTAGCCAATACCATGATGCGTTAGATCCGCATCATGAATTGGTTATAGTCAGGTCCCGTGGCGCCCGCCGTTCTAAAGTGCGATATCGAAATCGAATATCGATGCCGCTTCTTCGCCGATGGCTCCAACGGCCTCGGGTTCCGACGCCTCGAATTCCTGCAAATCGCTGGCCGGCAGCAGCCGCACGGACTCCATCTGGAACCTTGCCAGACGCACCATGGCCCAGGGATAAAACAGTCCCAGAGTCACAATCGTCATGACAAAATTGCCGAAAGAAATCCAGATCAGGCCGAGCGGCGACATATTGCATTCGATGCGATGTTCGCCGAGGCGGGTGTTGCTCCAAATCAGGTTGGTCATCAAGGCATGAAAGATCGGCCCAATGGTGACGCCGACCAGGATCAGGGCGCCCCACACGATGATAAACGTCCGGAATAGAGCGTGCATGTCCATGGGTGCGCCGTTTTTTTTGCATTTGGGGCACGAATGGGAACGAGCCGCCAAATCCGACGGCTGCGGCGCCGGCCAGGATCACGAACACCACCATCGCGACCAGCAACACCAGATACAGCCGGTAAAAACGGCCAGCCCGGGCGTGAAACGAAAAGGGCGTGCGGCCGAACCAACTGTTGCCATGCTGATAGGCCTTCAGCCGCTGATGGGCGAAGGGTGCCATCGCATAAAGCGTGATCACGGTCAGAAACAGGTTCAGCAGAAATACACGATAGGCCCCGGGCAGAGTGCCGCGAAATTGAAAACGGGTTCCACGCCAGCTCGAATTGTGGAGTCGAAACCGCAGGGAATTGCGGAGCAGCCACGGCATGACAGCCGCCAACAGGATGATGACCAATAGCGTCAAAGGTGACTGGACGCGAACCGCGAAATTGTAAACCAACAGCATGCCGATCGCGATCACGCGCCCGATCAAGATCCGGATCGGACTGCCGTGAAAATCGAAGCCAGACCCAGCCAATTCGGTGTGCCGATAAAAGTACTGCAACCGCCGCACCTTGGCCCATGCGGAATAGACGCCCAGGGTAACAATAGTCAAAAGAATGTTGACGATCCAAATGAGAAAATATTGCGAACCGCGCCCAGTAAAACGAAATTGTTCTGCCGCGTAGATCGAATTAGACCGTATTGAAAAATCGTTGTCCGGAATTGTGTCCATGCTCGCATCCCCCCCTTAAGCTACGACTCCACTTCCCCTTGGACACTACCAGGGCGCGGACAATACCTCAATAAAGCGAGCGGCTGTCGGCCATTGCGTTGAGGCGAGAAGGAACTCCGGGGACACACGTCAATAATATCCCCTCGCCCGCCAAGCGGGCGGGGGACGAAAGACGAAGATAGGTTAGACGAAAAGCACCGGCGGGGACGCCGGTGCCACTCGTCTTTCATCCAGGGCGGGTCGGCGCGCCACCGGCGCGGAACTCTAAAGTGTTTCGAACACGATATCCTGGGCACCCTGCCAGAGAGCTTTTTCGCCGAGCGGCATCAGGTTTTCCAATCCCTCGGTGATCGTCAGGAAATGGTTGCCGGCCAACTGGCCGGCCCGGCTGGCGAAGCAGACGGCGCCATAAGCCAGAAGGATTTCCGTCTCGCTGACGCCGCCCGGATAAAAGATGAACTGCCCGGGTGCCGGATAGCTGGTGGCATTCTCGAACTCCAGGCCCAGATCAAGCTCGCCCATCGGGATCCAGCAGCCCTGGCCGCTCCAACGAACATGAATGATGCGCTGGCGATAGGGCAGCAGACTCTGGAACTTCGCCACCGTCTTGGGTGCCGCCTCATGCTCGAAACGCGCAAGGAACTGGAAGGGACCGGCAGTGATCCGGACATCGGCCATTCGAAAAACCTCGTCTCGTGGTGATCCATGGGAAGGCCGAAGCTTACCATTCCGATGCGATTTGGTATCAGCAAAAAGTCTTTTCATAGAAAGCGCCAATCGAGATGGTTGCGGCGGAAAACAATTTTAGGCACACTCGTTTCACCACCAACGCTTGATGGAACATCCGTTTCATAGTCAGGAGCGCCCGGGCATCCACCCCGCGTCTCCGCAGCAATAGCCGGTATGCCCCCTTATGGTCGAGTTGAGCCCAGTCCCCTTCGCCGTCCTGATCACCCGCATGTTCCGCGAAATGGAACGCAAGCAGGCCATCTTCGACTATCCCTTGCGGCGTCTGGTGAGCGGATCGCCCTCGCGCGACCTGTCGGTGACGATCCACGGCCACCGCGCGGCTTCGCCCTTCGGGCCGGCGGCCGGACCGCATACCCAGCTGGCGCAGAATATCGTCCTGGCCTGGCTGGCCGGCGGCCGGGTCATGGAACTGAAAACGGTGCAGATCAAGGACGATCTGGTTATCCCGCGCCCCTGCATCGACATGCAGACCGTCGGCTTCAATGTCGAATGGTCGCAGGAGCTATCGCTTTCGCAATCGCTCGAGGAATATGTCAAAGCCTCGATGCTGATCGAAATGCTGAAGGCATCGGGCCTGGCGGCCGGAATGGGCGACACGGTCTTCGACATGAGCGTCGGCTACGATCTGGCCGGCATCCGTTCGCCGAAGGTGCGCGCCTTTCTTGGCGGCATGCGCGACGCCTCCGGGATCGTCGAAAAACTGCGCACTCAGATCCCGGCCCCCTGGGCTCATCTCAAGGATCTGCCCTTCCCGACGAAGCTTTCCGACACCCTCACCTTGTCGACTTTCCATGGTTGCCCGCCGGAAGAAATCGAGAGCATCGGCGCCTTTCTGCTGGAAGAAATGGGCCTGCATCTGGTGGTCAAACTCAACCCGACGCTGCTCGGCAAACCGGCATTGACGGCCATTTTGCACGACAGCCTCGGCTACCATGACCTCCACGTTCCCGATGCCGCCTTTGCCAAGGATGCCAAGTGGGAGCAGATCGAGGGTATCGTCGATCGTCTCGGCCGCCTGGCCGACCGGTTGGGCCACAGCTTTGGCGTCAAGTTTTCCAACACTTTGCTGGTCGAAAATCATAAGAACTTCTTCCCCGACAGCGAAAAGCAAATGTATCTGTCGGGCGCCCCTTTGCATGTCCTGGCCATCGCGTTGGTCCGGCGTTTTCGCGAGACCTTTGGCGACCGGTTCCCGATCTCCTTCTCGGCCGGCATCGACGCCGGAAACTTCGCCGATGCCGTGGCACTGGGTTTGAAGCCGGTCAGTGTTTGCTCCGATCTGCTGAAGGTCGGCGGCTATGGCCGGGCGCAACGCTATTTCGCCCGTTTGATCGACCGGATGGAGACGCTGAACGCCGTCGACATCGACGCTTACATCCTCAAGTCATTTGGCCAGGCGGAATCGGCACTGGCAGATCTCGACCTGCCGGCCGAACGGGCCGATGCCTGCCGCCGCGCCCTCGCCCAAGGTGGCGATCTGACGATGGCGGCCGGCGACGCCTTTCCGGCCTGGGTCGGCAAGGCCCGGTTGCGCAACACCGAAATCTACGCGGCGCGCGTTCTCGCCGATCCCCGCTACCACGCCGTCGAAAACAGCGTTGCCCCCCGAAAGATCGGCAGCCGACTGGCTCTCTTCGACTGCTTGACCTGCGACAAATGCATTCCGCTTTGTCCCAACGACGCCAATTTCCCGCTGCCGATTCCGCCGACGACCTTGCCGATCCGGCATCTGCGGCGGACCGCCGATGGTTGGGCGGTCGATGAATCGGGCGTGCTGACACTGGCCAAACCGCACCAGATCGGCACCTTCGCCGACGCCTGCAACGAATGCGGCAACTGCGACGTCATGTGCCCCGAGGATGGCGGCCCCTACCTCAGCAAACCCCTGTTTTTCGGCAGCGTCGAGAGTTGGCGCCAGGCCGAGGGCCGGGATGGATTCGCTTTCGAAATTCTGCCCGACGGACTTCGCATGCATGGCCGATTCGGCGACCGTACCGTCACGGTTGAAAGTGGCAACGATGACGTCGCGAGCGTCCGTTACACCGGCACCGGATTCGATCTCCGCCTCGACCCGGCACAACCGGCAGGCACCGCTGAAGGTCATGCCGAACAAGCGGTTGACCTGACCTGCCTCGACATCATGGAATTGTTGCGCCGCGCCGTGACCGGTTCGGACAATTTCGTTTCCGCCGGGATCGACTATCAGCGGACGCAGACCGGGTCGCCGATATCCCAATAGACAGTCGTTCGTTCAAAAAAAACCGCCGTTGCTTACGGAATAAGCACGCAAGAAAAGTACCCGCCAAGAAGATCATCTGGAGTCGTCGGCACCAAGTCGAAATAGCCGCGTAACTGTAACAAAATTTTCTAATTCCAGCCAAAATTGCCACATAGTTACGAGAAAGTCACAGGCGTTCCACCCAACCCCGCACGACCCCCGTAAAATCGCAGAAGGCTTGGCTCTCGTGCTCATATTTTGATCATTCGGTCAGGAAATGAGGAAAAAGCAGGCCTTTCGGCCAGGGACAGCCCGGCCGATCGTCAAACGCGACCGGCGACAGGCGCCTAACTCTTTGCGTTTCCACAAAAAAAAGATTTGCGTTATTTCGCCAAATTTGGCACGCCCCGTGCTTCCACAAGCTCCAGTGGTTTGGGGGAGGTGGCGCTTGCGGGTAGGCGGCGTGCAACGGACGACATCAGCCGGCCTCACCCAAATCGTCGAGCTATTTTTGTAAGTACACCTGAACGGGGGTTCGAATATGCTGAAAAAGATTTTGCCGTCGCTGGTCGCGCTCTGTGCCGGGATGTCCGTTGCACCGGCTTTTGCCGGGGATTTCCTGTGGAGCGACACCTATCTGAACTACCGCTATCTTTGGCAGGATAAGCAGCCGGGCACGGCAAAAGACGTCCGCGAGCATGCCATCAATCTGTCGCACGCGGACGCCTGGGATTATGGCCAAAACTTCTTCAGCCTCGATGTCGAACAATTCTCGCATCAGGATCCGTCGAATTCGGTCACCGGCAACTTCAACAGCAAGAGCACCGGTTCCGGCGAATTCTATGGCCTGTTCCGGTCGACCTTCAGCGGCAACAAGATTTTCGCGACCAAGGCGTTCGCCTTCGGCCCGATCAAGGATGTCGGGTTGGAAGTTGGTGCCGACTGGTGCACCCAGAACGATCAGTTCGCCTCCAACAAGAAGATGATCGTCGTCGGCCCGCAGTTCGCGGTCGATATGCCGAAGGGATTCTGGGACGTGTCGCTGCATATTGCGAAGGAATGGAACACCAACGGCTTCCATTCCTATGACAACAATGGCAACGGCGACAGCAGCGACAACTTCGACCTGGTGCCGGAACTTGAGACCTCTTGGCTCTATCCGTTCAACGTCGGCCCGGTTCCGCTGAAGTTCACCGGCTATGCCAACGTCATCGGTCCGAAGAACAAGGGGAGTTCCGCCGACACCAAGCATGCCAACGAATATCTCGCCCATCCCAAGCTGATGGTCGACGTCGGCGCCATTGCCGGCGGCGCTCCCGGCAAGATCGACGCCGGTGTCGGTTACGAATACTGGCTGAACAAGTTCGGCAGCCACAAGCCCGACACCGAGGGCACCGTCCAGCATGCCGTCTTCTTCGAAGTCGGTTACCACTTCAACTAAATCGGGCGAGTGGGGGCAGGCTTCGGCCTCCCCCCTCTTCCTCCGCCACTCTCATCCTCCCTATTGCGATAGACGACGATCGTTTCCTGCCGATTCCACCGGTTCGCGCCAGACGGCATTTGAGGTCTTGGCCGCCGTCATGCCATAAAGGCCATCAGCGAAACCTTGAAACGGCGATAGACCCACCTCACCATGCCCGTCAGCGTTTTTGATCTTTTCAAGATCGGCATCGGCCCTTCGAGTTCCCATACGGTGGGACCGATGAAAGCCGCCAACCGATTTATCCAGACTCTTGCCGAGCAGGGCGGAATGTCGGCGCTTGCCGAAATTCGTGTTGGATTGTTCGGTTCCCTGGCGTTGACCGGCCACGGACACGGCACCGACCGCGCGGTAATTCTCGGGCTTCTTGGCGAAACGCCGGAAGATGTGTCGATCGATGCGATGCCGACCCTGGTCGGTAACGTCCGAACGACGCGGCGCCTGCCTGTGGCGGGTGGTCCAATCATCGACTTCGATCCCGAACGCCATATCGCCTTCCACCGTTCGGAAACCCTGCCATTGCACCCCAACGGCCTGCATTTCGAGGCCCTCGACGCCGACGGGAGCCTCCTGGTCGATGCCGAGTTCTATTCGATCGGCGGCGGTTTCGTGGTGACCGCGGAAGACTTTGGCCAGACGGCCCCGCAGCCGCGTTCCAGCCCTTTCCCCTATCGGTCGGCGCACGAATTGTTGGCCTTGGCGGCCAGCCACAATCTTTCTCTGGCGGAATTGGCCCACGCCAACGAAGCGGCCCAGCGCTCGACCGGGGATATCGAGGCCGGATTGCGCCGCATCTGGGCCGTCATGCAAGACTGTGTGCGCAGAGGTCTGGCGCTCGATGGCAACCTGCCGGGTGGCCTCGACACCCGCCGCCGCGCGCCGCAACTGCGCCGCCGCCTGGAAGAACAAAATCGACTGCGCGACCCGCTGGAGGCACTTGAATGGGTTAACGCCTTCGCCATGGCGGTCGGCGAGGAAAATGCCACCGGCGGCCGCATTGTCACGGCGCCGACCAACGGTGCCGCCGGCATCATTCCAGCAGTCCTCCATTACCTCATCCGTTTCGTCCCCGATACCGGTGAGGACGACGTTTTCACCTTTCTTCTGGTTGCCGCCGCCATCGGCAGCCTCTACAAGGAGAACGCCTCGATTTCCGGCGCCGAAGTCGGCTGCCAGGGGGAAGTCGGCGTTGCCTGTTCCATGGCCGCCGCCGGCCTTGCCGCGGCTCTCGGCGGCAGCAACGAACAGATCGAAAATGCCGCCGAAATCGGCATGGAACATCATCTCGGACTGACTTGCGACCCGGTCGGCGGACTGGTCCAGGTCCCGTGTATCGAGCGCAACGCCATCGCCGCCAGCACGGCGATCAATGCCGCGCGACTGTCGCTTTCGGGTGACGGACGCCATGTGGTATCGCTCGACGTGGTCATCGATACGATGCGTCAGACCGGCGCCGACATGCAGGCCAAATACAAGGAGACCTCGCTCGGCGGACTGGCCGTCAACCAAGCCAAGTGTTAGGAACGAGCGAAAAATGACGGATGATATCCTGATCCGCGGCGGCCTTCTGGTCACCGACCAAAACAGCCGGCGCGCCGACCTGCTGTGCCACGATGGGCGGATCGCCGCCATTGGCGAAACGCTGGAGGCGCCGGCCGGCGCGACGATCATCGATGCCGGTGGCTGCCTGGTAATGCCGGGCGGAGTAGACCCTCACACCCACATGCAACTGCCGATGATGGGAACCGTCGTCGCTGACGATTTCTTCACCGGCACCGCCGCCGCCGCCGCCGGCGGCACCACGACCATTCTCGATTTCGTCGGACCGGACCGGGCGCAATCGCCGCTCGACGCGCTGGCCGTCTGGCATGAACGGGCACGCCAAGCGACCATCGACTATGGCTTCCACATGACCGTCTCCTGGTGGGGCGACCGCTTTTCCAGCGAAATGGCCAGCCTGGTGCACGACCATGGAGTGACCAGCTTCAAGTTCTTCCTGGCCTACAAGGGCGGCCTGATGCTGCCCGACGAGGACATTCTGGCTGCCTTCTTACGCTGTCGCGAACTGGGCGCCTTGCCGCAGATGCACGCGGAAAATGGCGAACTGATCGCCTATTTGCAGGCGAAACTGCGGACCGAGGGGGTACTTTCGCCGAAAGGCCATGCCCTGTCGCGCCCGTCGCAATGCGAAGGCGAAGCGACCGGCCGGGCCATCACCATGGCCGAGATCGTCGATGTCCCGCTCTATGTGGTGCATGTCTCGACGGCCGAAGCGGCGGAAGCGATCGCCAAAGCGCAGTCGCGTGGCGTCCGGGTGATCGGTGAGACGCTGCCCGGTTTTCTCGCCATTGACGATTCGGTCTATTCCAATCCCGACTTCGATATCGCCGCCGGTCATGTGATGAGCCCACCCTACCGGCCGGCCGGACATCCCGAAGCCCTCTGGCGCGCCGTCGAAACAGGTGTTCTCAGTATTACCGGCACCGATCATTGCTGCTTCACGCGGGCCCAGAAACGTCTTGGCGCCGATGACTTCACCAAAATTCCCAACGGTTGCGGCGGAGTCGAAGACCGGATGAACATGCTCTGGGAACTGGGAGTACGGACCGGGCGCCTCAGCCCGGAACGCTTCGTCGCGCTGACATCGGCCAACGCCGCCCGAATTTTCAATCTGTGGCCCCGCAAAGGCGCCCTGCAGGTCGGTGCGGATGCCGATATCGCGATTTTCGATCCGGCGCGCGGCAAGACGATCCAAGCCGCCACTCAGCACCAGAACACTGATTTTTCGGTCTGGGAAGGTCGTCGGATCGCCGGATCGGTCGTCCATACCCTGGCAGGTGGGCGTCACGTCTGGGCCGATGGTGACTTGCGGGCAAAGCCCGGCAGCGGGCGTTACCTGGCCCGCCAGCCGTTTGGGGCAGTCTACGGCGGCGCAGGGACTTCGCGGAACTGAACTCAAGCCTCCATGCGATGCGGCTCGAGTTGGATGGCACGTTTCATTTAAGATGAAACGTGCCATTAGTTATTTGTGGACGGACTCGCTGAACGCGCCATGATAGCCAATATCATTTCAGAGGAAATCTGTCGCATCGATGCCGTACACTTCTGAAGACCGTCGCGTGTCTATAGACCGTCGCTCGATCGAGACGGTGCCCCGCCCTGGCGACGGACATAAGCCGCGCCTGCCTTTGGAGGTGCTGGTCATCCTCCTGATGGCGTCCGTCACCTTGCTGGTTCTGGGATTGATCGGCTGGCATCTGATCACCAATCGGAACGACGTCTTGAATCGCGCCGAAAAAAGCGCCGCCAATCTGGCCAGCGCCTTTGAGGAGCACTTGACCGTTTCCATTGGTTTGTTGAATGACACGCTGCTGGCCGCCCGCAGCCAGGATTTCGTCAAGGACTCGGATAGACTGCGCGAAGGGCTCAGGGTTCGGCCAGGTCTCAACGATATCGCCCTGCAGGTATCGGTCGCCGATCGCACCGGGCAGATGATCGCCAGCAATTTCGACCTCGGCGGACCCGTCAGCATTGCCGATCGCGAGCATTTTCGCCATTTCGCCGATAGCGATCTGGATGATCTGTTCATCAGCAAACCCGTCCTGGGTCGGGTTTCGCAACAATGGACAATCCAGTTCGTTCGTCGGCGGATCACTCCCGCCGGGCAATTCGACGGTGCGATCGTCATCTCGCTGGCGCCCGAATATCTGATCCGCTTTTATCATACCATCGACGTCGGACCGTCAGGACTGGTGACGGTTGTCGGCCTTGATGGCGTCATCCGTGCACAGACCACAAAGGAGCATAGCTCGTTCGGCCAAGCGCTCGGCGATGCTCCTCTGCTCCGCGCCGCCATCGCCAATCGAATCGGCTTCGTGCGCAGCAGCGGCTCCGCCGACGGCGTCGCACGACTCGTTGCCTTCAAGCGGGTTGGCAATTACCCGCTGTTCGTCGCCGTGGGCCTGGCCGAGGAAGATGTTCTGGCCGACTTCCGCCGCGAAATGTGGGTGTGGCTGGCCATGGCCGCGGCTGGCGTATTATTCCTTTCTCTGGCGGGAACGTTGGCGCTCCGGCAGATCAGAGCGCAACGCGTCTACGAAAACCGGATCGCCGATCATCAACGCGAACTGGAACGCCAAGTCGCCCAGCGGACGCATCGTCTGTCGGCCGAGATCGACAAGCGCGCGCAAAGCGAACAAGCCTTGCGCGAAAGCATCGAAGCCATGAAGAAGGCCCAGAGCGAGGCATTGCAGGCGTCGCGCATGGCCAGCGTCGGGCAATTGGCGGCCGGAATCGCCCATGAAATCAACACGCCGATCCAATATATCGGCGACAACCTGCGCTTCATCGGCGAGTCCCTGGACGAACTCATGGACCCGGTCGAGAACGACCAGAAGCAAACGACGGCCTCGGGATCGGACGCCAGCTCGGCCGTCCGCAAAAAAACGCCTGCGGAAAAACTGAAATTCCTGCGTGACGAATTGCCGACGGCTGTCTCGGAATCCCTCGATGGCGTCGGGCAGATCTCGCGCATTGTCCTGTCGATGAAGGAGTTTTCCCATCCCGGCACCACTTCCAAGACGATAACCGACATCAACCGGTCGCTGGAAAGCACTCTGACGGTGTCGCACAACCTGTGGAAGCACGTTGCCAATGTCGAGCAGCGCTTCGACCCGTCTCTGCCTCAGATTCTCTGTCATGCCGGCGAGATGAATCAGGTGTTCCTCAACCTTATCGTCAATGCCGCACACTCCATCGAGACGTCCGGAAAACCGCTTCCCGGCAGCATCGTCATCGAGACCGGCCACGATGCCGGCTTTGTTTCCATCCGTGTCAGCGACAACGGCACCGGCGTTCCCCAAGCGATCCGCAGCCGAATTTTTGATCTGTTCTTCACCACCAAGGAGGTCGGCAAAGGCACCGGCCAAGGCTTGGCAATCTGCCGCGACGTTGTCGTCGACAAGCATGGCGGAACGATCTCGGTGGATGGTGAAGAAGGCGTCGGCGCTATCTTCACCATCCGGCTCCCCATCGCAGAAATCGACGGGAACGAAGAAACGCAATAGAGCAGCTAGAAAGAAACGAATTGTCAGTAGCACCGGCGTCTCTGCCGGTGTTCCGGCGTGAGCCGGAAAGGGCCCGCCTGGCTGCGGCACACCGGCAGGGATGCCGGTGCCACTCCTGTTTCATCCAGGGCGGGTCGGCGCGCCACCGGTGCGCAGCTCTAAAAGAGCTTTCCCAAAGGCAGACCTGCAGCGTAGATCAAGAGATAGCTCGCCACCGCCAGCAGGACTGCGGTGCCGGCCCGAACGCTCCATGACATTTTAGGGTTCCACGGCGTTCTCGAACTTTTCCCCGGTGCCGGCTGGGCCGGCGCACTGCCGCCGACGAGATGCAGCGCGGCCTTTCCCCGGGCGCGGATCTGTTTCGGATTTTCCGTCACATGGACCGTCCATCCGAATCTCGTTTGAACCGTGTGTTCTGCCGGAAACGCCGTTTCCGGCAAGGACTCGTCTCGTGTTGAAGTGCGTGCCTGTGTCATTGCATCTCACTCCCCGCGCAGAATGGAATAGTTGAGCCGCGCATATTTGACGAAACCGCGGATCATTATCCGCGTCACCCAAAGATTGACCAACAGCCAGAACGCACCGCCAAACAGGCCGCCCACCGCACTCACGGCGCGCACTTGCGGCAGTGTAAAACCGTGCAAATCGTCAAGAACCATATGCATCATGCCATTGTTGCTATCGACGACCGTGCCGGGCTCGTCGTCGTCATCATCAGCATCATCGGTTTGGATATCTTTCGTTCCCTCGGAACTCTCGATGTGAATATTCATCCCGTGACCGGACTCTCTGGTGATCTCGATCTTTCGGCCGTTCTTTTCTTCGACGAAGTGAAGAGGTGTCTTGTCGTTGTCGATCTGCATCAGCCCGCCCAAGCCCGGCAGATAACTGGCCGATGCCGCCAGTCCGACCAGGATCAGCAAGACGGAGACGCCATAGGACGCTGTCAGCAAGATCATCATCAGCAGCATCGGGATCGCCAGAAACAGATTGAGACTGCCAAGCGCCGCCAGTCCGAGAACAACGCGGCCGAGATTTCCCACGCTTTTCTTCTTTTGCCATTGCTGGATGCGTATCTCGGCACGAAGTTCTTTCGCGATCTTCGCCGGATCGCCCAACCCCTTGGCGATTTCTTCCTCAGTTCGCCCACTGGCCAGACCATCGCTGAAATATTCTTCGTAATCAGCGAGGATCTCATCCAATTGATCCTTGGGAACGTCGCCGAGCGAGGACTTCACTTTATTGATAAATTTTGCCTTATTCATAGTCGTCACCCAGGATCTTATTGACGTCTTCCACGAATTCCCACCATCCTGACTTCAGTTTGGCGAGTTCCTTTCGTCCTGATTCAGTCAGCCGGTAGTATTTCCGTGGCGGCCCCTGTTCCGATTCCGCCAGGTAAGTCGTTACCAGGGCGTCATTTTGCAGGCGGCGCATCAGGGGATAGATGGTGCCTTCGCTCATCTCGACGCCGCTGGCCAGCTTGCTGACGATGTCGTAGGCATAGCCATCGGCATGATCGAGAATGGCAAGAACGCACATCTCCAACGTTCCCTTCTTGAGTTGCGTGCTCATTGCTTCTCTTGCATCGAAAGCTACCTTGCATTGCAAGGGTGGCTCGTTCAAAAAAACGCACATTTCCGTGCGACAACAGACACTCTAACGCAAGGTACCTTGCGTTACAAGGTAGTTTTTTTGAATCGGCACCAATCGCCTAACCCGCCGCCAGCAGGTTAACTGTTGACCTGTCGCGCTTCTTTCCAGAAACGGCCGAGCGCCACCGCATCGCCGCGAAACAGATTGCGATCGCAACGGACGATACCCGATACGCTACGCACCTTCTTGCCGCGCGGGCCGCAATCTTCGGTGTCGCCGGCATATTGCCAGAAATGCCACCCATTGCCCCGCCAAGCCCTTGGCAATTGTGGTTCCATGCGATAGTCGGCCAGCCAAAGCGGGCAACGGGCCAGGATTGACCGATCGGTCACACCATCCCCCAAGCTGTGTCGGGGATTACCGACCGGCTTGCCATCGGCCCAGGCCGCAGTCGTATAGATCAGCGGATAGCGTCCGGTGGCGGCAACGACGACATGGACGAAGTCTTCGGCCTGCCGCAGGCGCATGGTATTGGCCGGATTTTCGTCGTTGTATTCGAAATCGAGAGCCATCAGCGTGGTCGGTCCTGGTCGCGCCGTGGCGAGAAACAGTTTTGCCTGATCCGCGCCGGAATACTGATGTGTCCCGAAATGATAGGCTCCCCACAGCAAACCGGCGGCTTCGGCTTCGGCGCGGCGTCTCGCGTACAGCGGATCGCGCCAGTCTCCCCCCTCGCTGGCCTTGTGGATGACCCCAAGAATATTGCTTCGTTTGCGGGCCAGTGCGAAATCGTTGACGGTTGTGTTATGGCTGATGTCGATGACCGCATCCAGGCGGTCATGGACCTTCGGTGCGGCCTTTGCCTTTACATGCGGCCGGGTTGCGGCGACCGCCATCGGCGTAGCGAAAAGACTCAACAGTCCAGCAAGCACCAGTCGTCGTGTCAGCATTCCCCCAACCCCATCATCGCCCTGCCAACAAAAAACGCCAGAAACCCCACGAACCTTTGTACCACAATCGGAACCGATCTTTAAGAAAAGTGGCCGAATCACGAGAAAAATCCAGGGGATTCCGTCGATTGTATTCCCTATTCGTTCGATATTGTCCTTACATGCCCCCGGTAACGCGTAACATCTTTCACTTAAAGTTCACCTTGGATTGACGCCGTTGCATTTGGGACAAGGCTGACGCCGCGCTTCGGTCGACGTCAGACCGGAAACCCAACCCTCCATATGGCCGCAGGAGGGACATTTCAAATTGACCATGCCGGGCTTGGAGTCGATCGCCACCAAAAAGACCTGGCGTGGCAGAAGGCGACGAAGGTGATTTGGAAACTGCGAACCCATGGGTTTCCTTCCGATCCCGATCTCACTGCCGCACACCGATGACGACATTGGTGACGGGAATTCATGATTCTCGAAATTATATTCATTTGTCGTGTCTATCTTCTGTTTTTATCCTTCTCACCTCAAGGATTAGTCGACACCGGGCCCCGATAAAGCAACAAACGAACCGGCCGGCGCGAGGAGAATGTCCATGCCGATGATCATCAGCCCGAACAGCAGACTCGTCACCTAGAACCGGACACCCCCCGCCATTGGCGCACGGTCCTTTGGACAGTCGACCGGCGGCGCGGTTTTACCGTCCCACCATCCAGCCACAGAACCCGCCGGCCCTGCGTTTAAGGATCGGAGAGGAGAAGGTTTGTCATGTCGTCACCAGATATCCGGCAAATGGCCAATGCCATCCGCTTTCTGTCCTTGGACGCGATCGAACGAGCCAGCGAAGGACATCCGGGCGCGCCGCTCGGCTGTGCCGAGATCGCCACCGTCCTGTTCACCCGCCATCTGAAATGCAATCCCAAGGACCCGGAGTGGCCCGATCGCGACCGCTTCGTCCTGTCGAACGGCCATGGTTCGATGTTGCTTTATTCGCTGCTGCACCTCAGCGGTTACGAGAAAATCACCATCGAGGAGATCAAGCGGTTCCGGGAATTGGGATCGCATTGCCACGGCCACCCGGAATTTGCGCCGGATGTCGGCATCGAGGTCACCACCGGACCGCTTGGCCAAGGCATCGCCAACGCCGTCGGCATGGCCGTCGCCGAAGCCCGCCTCAGCCAGTGGTTCGGCCCCGGGATCATCGATCATTACACCTATGCCCTGGTCGGCGACGGCTGTTTGATGGAGGGAGTGGCCCACGAGATCATTTCGCTGGCCGGCCACCTGCAATTGGGCAAGCTGGTCTTCTTCTGGGACGACAACCGAATCACCGATGACGGCGGCACCGACATGTCGATCTCCGAAGACGTCAGAGCGCGATTCCAGATCGCCGGTTGGCAGGTTATCGACGCCGACGGACACGACCCGGACGCCATCGACGCGGCGATCACCCTGGCCAAGACCGATCCCCGCCCCTCGATGATCGCCTGCCGAACCATTATCGGCAAAGGCCTGGCCCGGTTGCAGGGGCAGCGCGGCGCGCACGGCGGACGCGTCTTCAAGGAGGACACCGACGCGGCGCGACGCGATCTCGATTGGCCGCATGCGCCGTTCCTTGTGCCCGACCCCATCCGGTCGGCTTGGCACGACGGCGTATCGGGCCGCAACCAACCGGTCTACGACGCCTGGGAACGCCGCGTCGCGGCCCTGCCGGACGAACAGCAGCGACTTTTCAAAAGGGTGATGGCCGGACGATTGCCCGAAGGTTGGCAATCGGTTCTCGTCGACTACAAGCGGCGCATGGCCGAGTTGCAGCCGACCCAACGAACAATCAACAGTTCCGCTGAGATTTCCGGGCTGTTGGCCGACGCCATTCCCGAACTGCTGACCGGCGCCCCGGATCTGCAGGGACCGACCAATCATAAGCAGCATCTCGGGGCCTTCACCGCGAAAGACCATAGTGGCCGTTATATCCACTATGGAATCCGCGAACATGCCATGGGATCGATGATGAATGGCATGGCCGCGCATGGCGGCGCGGTTCCGGTGGGGGCGACCTATCTGGCCTTTTCCGATTACGAACGCCCGGCGCTTCGCATGGCCGCCCTGATGGGGCTGCCGGTCATCTCGGTCTTCAGCCACGATTCGATCGGCATCGGCAAGAACGGACCGACGCATCAGCCGGTCGAGATCCTGGCCTCGCTGCGGGCGATGCCCAACATGCTGGTGCTGCGGCCGGCCGATTCGATCGAAGCGGCGGAATGCTGGGAGATGGCCCTGGCCTCTCGCGGCGGACCGTCCTGCCTGGTCTTCACCCATCAGCCGGTTCCCACCGTCCGCACCCGCCACACCGACGAAAATTTGTCGCGGCGCGGCGCCTATGTTCTGGTCGAGGCCGAGGGCGGGGCCAGACGCGCCACCCTGCTGGCCAGCGGCTCGGAAGTCGCCATCGCACTCGCCGCCAAAGTCACCCTGGAAGAACGCGGGATTCCGACGGCGGTCGTCTCGATGCCTTGCTGGAGCGCCTTCGACGAACAGGACGAAAGCTATCGTCACGGCGTTTTGGGAATTGGCACCATCCGGGTCGCGGTGGAGGCCGCCGTCCGCCTTGGCTGGGATCGCTACATTGGCGAAAATGGCGCTTTCGTCGGCATGAGCAGCTTCGGCGCATCGGGTCCCAGCGGCGAGTTGTTCCGCCATTTCGGCATCACGCCGGAGGCAGTCGTCGCCGAGGTATTGCGCCGGCTTTAACCGGCAACGATCATCGCCCGAAAATTGGAGACCGTTCATGCATCGTATCGTTTTTCTCGACCGCGCCACCATCGCCCCGCAGATTTCTCTGCGTCGGCCATCCTTTCCCCACGCCTACACGGAACATCAGCACACCGGCCCCGACGAGGTTGTCGACCGTCTTGCCGGCGCCACCATCGCCATCAACAACAAGGTGAAGCTGACCGCCGAGATTCTGGCGCAACTGCCGGACCTGAAACTGATTGCCGTCGCGGCGACCGGCACCGATTGCATCGACAAGACCTTCTGCCAGGCCCATGGCATCGCCGTCACCAACATCAGGGGCTATGCCCTTAACACCGTCCCCGAGCATACCTTCGCCCTGATGCTGGCCCTGCGGCGCAACATCGTGCCCTTCCGCGCCGACGTATTGACGGGCGAATGGCAAAAGGCCGGGCAGTTCTGTTTCTTCCACCACCCCATCAAGGATCTTGGCGGGGCACGGCTCGGCATCATCGGCGAGGGCATTCTCGGCCAACGCGTGGCGGAAATCGCCAAGGTCTTCGGCATGGTCACCATGTTCGCCGCCCACAAGGGGAAAAGCGGACTGGGCCCCCTCTACACCCCCTGGGAGCAGGTGCTGGAAACCAGTGACATTATCACTCTGCACAGCCCCTTGACGCCGGAAACCCGCAACATGATCGCCATGCCGGAATTCCACCGCATGAAACGCCATCCCCTGCTGATCAACACGGCGCGCGGCGGACTGGTCGAGGAAAATGACCTTGAAGCGGCGCTGGAGGAAGGTCTGATCAGCGGCGCCGGCGTCGACGTCACCATGCCGGAACCGCCGCCGGCCGACAGCACCATCATGCGGATCGCCAAACGCCCCAACGTGATCGTCACCCCCCATGTCGCCTGGGCCAGCGACGAAGCGCAGCAGACCCTGGCCGACCAGTTGATCGACAACATCGAGAACTTCGTCGCCGGCCAGCCGACCAACCTCGTGCAAGGCGCCTTCTGACACCAATTTGCGCCAATCGAAACTGACCGGCGCCGATCGGGCTCGTCGCATTTTGTGATCAGGTGATTCACACCTGATCACAAAATGCTCCAGGATCCACGGCAAACCATGATTTTTGACGATTGCCGTCACGCCATGGTCTGCAACAACGCAGTAAACATGTCCCTGTCGGTGGAGATCACCTGCGACGCGGCCGAATAGGCCTGCTGCGTGGTGATCATCTTGGCGAACTCCGTCGTGGTATCGACGGTCGACGATTCCAAAGCACTGCCTTCGATGGATCCCGCGCCGTCCGTTCCGGCAATTTTATACATCGCGTCCCCCGATGACGCGGTTTCCTCATAGACCCCATCGGAGAGCTCGGTCAGGCCGTTCTCGTTGGCGAACGTCACCACGGGAACCTTATAGATCGTCGCGGTCTGCCCATTGGAGTAAGTGCCGACGACATCGCCCGAGCTGTCGACCGCGACGCCCTCCAGCGTCCCTGACGCATAGCCGTCCTGTGAGTAGCTGCTAACCGAGATCGTTGTCGATGAAGACGACGAATATTGCGACAAACCGTCCGATTTGCCGACGGTCCCGAAATCGAGCGATATGGCCGCCGCCCCGGTAGATGCCGAGGCGTCGTCCGACCATATGGCGGAAATTTCCGCCTCACCCGAACTGGACACAGGCGCAGAACCTGCCGTTCCCGAATCTGACGTCTCGCCTGTCGCCAAAGATGTGACGCCCGCGTAGGTGCCGTCGGAATTGAAGCTCACTTCATAGGAGTAGGAACTGACCGATGAGCCATTGGAATCGGTCAACGTCTGGCCGTCCGACGCTTTCACCGTCATCAGCCAGGTATTGTCTCCAGCCGCCGTCCAAGTGACTGACGCGGTCTCCGCGACGCCGAGCGAGTCATAGACGACCATCGACGTGCTTTCGCTATAGCCTGTTCCGACGGCAGTGGCAAAACTCGACCAGTTGGTATAGTTGCTTGACAGCGTCACCGACGACGACGAATCGCTTGGAGTGATATCGGGCAATGTCGTGCCGGAGTAGGTGTCGCCGCTGGTCAGACTGCTGCAACTCACGATCGTCCCGCTTGAATCGACGGTCACGGAATACAACAACTGACTGGCCGAACCTGACCCGTCGCTGATCGTCGTCCCGCTGACCGCGTTTATGGCCACGTCATAGGTCGTGGTTCCCGCTGTACTGTCGGAGGAAACCTCGACATAGGTGGCGGACAGGTCTTCTGTCGTTCCTGATGAACTGGTATAGCTCAAGGTCCCCAGGTCGTCCTGGGCCGAGGCAGGAAGAGTGGCCGACAGCGAATAATCAGTTGTCGCCTTCGGCGTCAGGGTCTCCTGGCTGTCGATATTTACGACCGACAACGTCGAAGACGTCACACCATCGACGACCGAATAGCCTTCCAGATAATAATCGGTACCGGACAGATAGAGATTGCCGGACGAATCCGTGTCGAACGCACCATCCCGCGTGTAATAGGTCTGTCCGCCGCTCAAGCCATAACTTACCGCGAACATCCCGGACCCACTGATTGCCAGATCGGTCGTGACGCTGGTACTGGTGATCGTTCCCTGAGCCGTCACATCTTGCCTGGCCGTGGCACTTACGCCGCCCGAGGTGGCGGCGGTGGTGGTCCCGGATAGATCGGTCAGCAGGCTGCTGAACGTCGTCGAGACGGACTTGTAGCCGGTCGTCTGCGAGTTCGCCAGATTGTTCGAAACCGTTGATAATGCGCTGCTTTGTGCCAGGAGGGCCGAGACAGCCGAAGACATTGCTGCATCCATGGTCCAACTCCTTGCTCATCATATCGGCCGTGCTCGTCGTCAACTTTAAATTGGCGCAATACCAACAACGTCGGCACTGCCGGCGTCCAAAACAGTGGCACCGCTCGAACTCTCGCCCTCCGCCTTCCCCTTCCCCACCTGAGAAACCGATGTCGAGACGGTAACCGTAGCTCCCTCACTGGCGCCCAAATCGTCGGCATGTTCTTCCTTGACTTGGCCCGTCCGGTTCTTCTACCCAAACTCTCGGCGATAGCGATTCACGTTGCGAAAGGAACGCCCGGCGTGAACCACGGCATGACTCCCTCTCGGGTCATCGTCCGCTAAAACTGGACGAGAAATCTCGAGTTCGAGGATTACACGTACCGCAAAGGTCAGACCATGCACCGAATCTGGAAAAACAAATCCTCCCACCCTTCCGCCGCTTTGATCTGAGGGATGGTTCCATTCGTTTGGACAGATTAACGGGCAAGGAAAAGCGGGAGAGAGTCGTGCCCAGGTTCAGGTGAGAACCTGTTTTCGCGGAGCTCCCGATTCATACCAACGGCAATAAGGTATGACTTACTGTCGTTGGTCGGCGGCAAGTGCAGCCGCGTCGCCGGACGACGCCGCGTCCGGGAAATTCGGGGCGGCGCCGGGCTGACCGGGCGCCAACCACTACCGACCGATCGCCAGGTCGGCATCGAAATCGACGCCCAGTTCCTGCTGCAGCCAGCTGATGAAAGACCGCAGGGCTCTGCGATGGCCACCGCCGGACCGCGGGAACACCAGATAATGGCCGACATAGCGGATGTCGGTGGCGATGCCGTCGAGTGGACGGACCAGTCGGCCGCTGGCGATTTCACGCTCGGCCAACATGGTCGATTCGAGGGTGACCCCCAAACCGTCGACCGCCGCGGCGATCGCCAGGAAGCTTCGGTCGAACCGCATGCCATGCGGTAGCGGCGCCACCAGGCCGTTGGCGCTGAACCAGGCTGACCATCGCACCTGCTTGTTGTCGCTCTCGATCAGCACATGCTGCAAAAGGTCGGCGGGCGTCTCGATGGTTTTGGCCAATTCCGGCGTGCAAAGCGGCGTTACCGTTTCCTCCCCCAGGGGCAGAACGACCAGCCCCTCCTGGCGGGGCGCGCCATAGATGATGTCGGCATCGAATTCATCGGTCAGAAACCGCGTGTAGTCGGTGCCGGCCGCCAGGCGGACTTCGATGTCCGGGCATTGCGCGTGAAAACGAATCAACCGGGCCGTCAGCCACTGCGCGGCAAAACTGGGAGCCGAGTGAAGACGCAGCAGCGTCGAACCGCGCGCTGAGACAACCTCCATTCCCCGACGCAATTCCTCGAAAGCCGAACCGATGTGGCGTTTCAGCGTTTCACCGTCCGGCGTCAGCAAGATGGCACGGCCGTTCCTCTTGAACAGCGTCGTTCCCAGCGTGTCTTCCAGCTTGTGGATCGCATGGCTGATGGCACTCGGCGTCAGATTGAGCTCGGCCGCGGCGGCGCGGAAAGAGCCGGTGCGACCGGCCGATTCGAAAGCACGCAACGCGACGAGAGGCAGCCGTTGGTTTCTCATGACAGAAAATTCCGAATAATGCCTTCGCCTCCGACTTCGGCTGGCGGAAAGCGCCGCTCGGGCTGGACGGCAACAGAGACCCACAGATGACCACAATTCACCAATCAATGCAAATTACGCGTTTGTCCGCTCACCCCCCCATGCAGATAATTTCTTCAATAAACAAAACCATTTGGGGAATAGGAAATGCTGCTCGAAGGACGAATTGCTGTCATCTCAGGCGCCGCCAGCCCGCGGGGAATTGGACTGGCCACAACACGCCTCTTCGCCAAACATGGTGCGAAAGTCGCCATTCTCGATCTCAATCAGGACGCCGCAGAGAAGGCCGCAGAATCGGTCGGACCCGGACATATCGGCGTCGCCTGCGACGTCACCAACCCCGAGGCTTGCAAACAGGCCATCGCCAAGGTGATCGACAGGCTGGGTCCGATCGATATCCTGGTCAACAATGCCGGCCTTACCCAGCCGTTGAAGATCATGGACATCGACCCCAAGAGCTGGGGCCTGGTGCTCGACGTCAACCTAAGTGGCGTGCTCAACCTCAGCCAGGCGGTGATCCCGCATATGCGCAGCCGCGGCAAGGGCTCGATCGCCTGTATGTCGTCGGTCTCCGCTCAGCGCGGCGGCGGGATTTTCGGCGGCCCGCACTACTCGGCGGCGAAAGCCGGCGTCCTCGGCCTGGCCAAGGCCATGGCCCGCGAATTAGGCCCCGATGGCGTGCGCGTCAATTGCGTCGCACCCGGCTTGATCCAGACCGACATCACCGGCGGCCTGCTGACCGACGAGATGAAGAAAAAGATCCTCGAAGGCATTCCGCTCAACCGGCTTGGGGTGGCCGACGACGTCGCCAATATCTTCCTCTTCCTGGCGTCGGATCTGTCGGCCTATGTCACCGGATCCGTCCTCGACGTCAACGGCGGCATGCTGATCCACTGATTCTCAAGAGATCGGGAATCCCAACGACACCCAGAGTTCGGAGGCCCCGCGCCCTCTCGGGCGCCGGCGCCTCCCTCATACGATGGCGGTGAAAAATGAACGTTGATCAGCTTGGGCACAACAAACAGTTGGCCGAACGAGCTTATAGAATCCGACGAAATGCCCTCAAGATGGGCGAGATCCAAGGCCAGGGCTATATCGCCCAGGCACTCGGAATCGCCGATGTCCTGGCGGTCGCCTATTTCCACGCGCTTCGCTATCGCCCGGAAGAACCGGAATGGGAGGGCCGCGACCGCTTCCTGCTGTCGCAGGGCCATTATGCCATTGCCCTCTATGCGGTCCTGATCGAAGCCGGCGTCATTCCGGAAGAAGAACTGGAAACCTACGGCTGCGACGACAGCCGGCTGCCGATGTCGGGCATGGCGACCTATACGCCGGGAATGGAAATGTCAGGCGGTTCGCTGGGACTGGGCCTGCCGATCTCGATCGGCATGGCTCTCGGACTGAAGCGCAAGAAGTCGTCCTCCTTCGTCTACACCATGTTCGGCGACGGCGAACTCGATGAAGGTCCGACCTGGGAAGCGGCGCTGGCCGGCGGTCACCACAAACTCGACAACCTGATCGCCTTCGTCGACGTCAACAACCAGCAGGCCGACGGACCGTCGATGGAAATCCTGCGAACCGAACCGCTGGTCGCCAAATGGGAAGCCTTCGGCTGGTACGTTCAGCGGGTCGACGGCAACGATCTCAAAGCCGTGATGACGGCGTTCGACAACGCGCGGGAACTAAGGGAGCCCAAGCCGCGCATCATCATTTGCGACACCAGGATGGGGCATGGCGTCCCATTCCTCGAAGCCCGGGAAAAGAATCATTTCATCCGCGTCGATGCCGATGAATGGACCCAGGCCCTTGAGGCACTCGACGCAGGGAGGACGCGATGAGCCGGACCACAGACACGGTAACCACCAAGGATAAGGCGGGCGAAAAGAAAGCCGCCAAACCACGGCTGACCACCTCGGCGATGATTGCCTCGATCGCCTCGGAAGGACAACGCACCAAGGCGGCGCCGTTCGGACATGCCATGGTCGCTCTGGCCGAGGAACGCGGCGACGTCGTCGGCATGACCGCCGATCTCTCGAAATACACCGATTTGCATATTTTCGCCCAAGCCTTCCCCGACCGCTTCTACCAGATGGGCATGGCCGAGCAGTTGCTGCTGAGTGCGGCTGGCGGCTTGGCCAAGGAAGGTTTCATGCCGTTCGCCACCACTTACGGCGCCTTTGCCGCGCGGCGCGGCTATGACTTCGTCTCGCAGGTGATCGCCGAGGAAAACCTCAATGTGAAGATCGCCTGCGCCCTGCCCGGACTTACCACCGGCTATGGCCCCAGCCACCAGGCAACCGACGATCTGGCCATCTTCCGGGCCATGCCCCGGCTAACCATCGTCGACCCCTGCGACGCGATCGATGTCGAACAGGCGGTGCCCGCCATCGCCGCCCATCAGGGCCCGGTCTACATGCGTCTGTTGCGCGGCAAGGTTCCCGTCGTCCTCGACGAATACGACTACAAGTTCGAACTGGGCAAGGCCAAGCTGCTGCGCGGCGGCGCCGATGTCCTGATCATCGCCACCGGCTTCATGACCATGCGGGCGCTTGAAACCGCCAAGGCCTTGGAGGCCGACCGGGTCGACGTCGCCGTCCTGCATGTGCCGACGGTCAAGCCGCTCGACGAGGCAACCATCGTCAAGGAAGCCTCGCGCAGTGGACGGCTGGTCATCGCCGCCGAGAATCACACGGTTATCGGCGGGCTGGGTGAGGCTGTGGCCGCCATGCTGATGCGGGTCGGGGTCTTCCCGGTCTACCGTCAGATCGCGCTGCCCGACGAATTCCTCGCCGCCGGCGCCCTGCCGACCTTGCACGACCGTTACGGCATTTCGGTCGAGGCGATGTCGCGACGGATAAAGGCCTGGCTCGACCGCTGAACCAAGCCCGAGCGGCGCTTGGAAGCGTCATATCGAACCTTAGGGCCTGGAGCGACTATTTCGCGACAAGCCCTAAGTCGGGCAACGACATCGGGGCAGGAAAAGATATCGACAGGCTGGTGGTCCCCTGTCCTGTCGCTCCCGTCCAGCCCCGCCGGCATCGTTTCCGCCCCGATGTTCGTTGACCGTGCTTTTTTCCGAGAAGGATGGCCCCTAATGACAACGATCGCCTTCATCGGTTTGGGGTCCATGGGACTTCCCATGGCGAAAAATCTGCTGGCACAGGATTTTGCGGTTCGCGGTTTCGACCTCTCGCCTCGCGCCCTCGAATCGCTTGCCAAAGCCGGCGGAACGCCCACGGCCTCGGCCGCCGAAGCGGCCAATGGCGCGGACTTTCTTATTCTCATGGTTGTGAACGCTGTTCAGGCGGAAAGCGTCCTGATCGGCGACGGCGCCCTTGCCGCGCTGCCAAAGACCGCAATGGTCGTCCTGATGGCCACCTGCCCACCGGGTTCGGTGGAAACGATCGCCGCCAAGGTCGCTCAATCGGGCCGACGCTTTCTCGACGCGCCGGTTTCCGGGGGCGTCGTCGGCGCCGTCGAGGCAAGTCTGACCATTATGGCGGCCGCTCCCGCCGATACTTTCACTGCGGCTCTGCCGGTCCTTTCGGCGATAGGCAAAAAAATCTTTAAAGTCGGAGACCACGCGGGACAGGGAGCCATGGTAAAAACGGTCAACCAGCTTCTCTGCGGTGTCCATATCGCGGTGGCTGCCGAGGCCTTTTCGCTGGCCGGCAAGGTCGGATTGGATCCCGCCGTCGTCCTTGAAATCCTAAGCGGTTCGTCGGCTTCGAGTTGGATGTTGAAGGATCGCGGCCCCCGTATGATCGAAGAGGACCCGGAAATCACCAGCGCCGTCGACATTTTCGTGAAGGATCTCGGCATCGTGATGGAGGCCGGACGCCAGAACAAGGCCGCGCTGCCGCTGGCCGCCACTGCCCACCAGATGTTTCTGGCGGTGTCCGGTCGCGGCGATGGCAAGGCCGACGACAGCCAGGTAATTCGCGCCTACCACGCCCTCAATCGGGCATAACCTGAAAACGTCATCCCCAAAAACAAGACAACGTAGTCCAAGATAAAAATAAGACGAGCCTGTAATCGAAAAATAAAAAGCAACCCACAGCTCATTCAGGAGGAAACGATGAGCAGCGACCAAAAGCAACGCCACGGGATTTCGAGAAGGACGTTACTTGCAGCCAGCGCTGCCTTGCCGTTGTGCAGCATCATCAGTCGTCGCGGATATGCGGCGGAATTCCCCTACAAGATGGCGACGGGTCAAGACCCGACCCATCCTGTCAACATCCGTGCGCAGGAAGCCTGCAACCGCATCCGCGAGGCGACCGGCGGACGACTCGATCTGCAGCTGTTCCCGGCCAACCAGCTGGGGTCCGACACCGACCTTCTATCCCAGCTCCGGAGTGGCGCGGTTGAATTCTTCAACCTGTCGGCGTCGATTCTGGCGACCTTCGCGCCACTGGCCGGTATCGTCAACACCGGCTTTGCCTTCCCCGACTACAAGTCCGTGTGGTCGGCCATGGATGGCGCGCTCGGCGATCATTTGCGCGCCCAAATCGCCAAGACCGGCATCCAGGCGGAGTTCCGTCTCTGGGATAACGGGTTCCGCCATGTGACCACCTCGACGAAAAGCATCCAGACACCGGACGACATCAAAGGACTGAAGATCAGAGTCCCGCCGGCTCCGATGCTGAACTCGGTCTTCCAATCATTGGGCGCCGCGCCGACGCCGATCAATTTCAACGAGCTCTACACCGCTTTGCAGACCAAGATCGTCGAAGGTCAGGAAAATCCGCTGGCCATCACGGCGACGACCCGGCTCTACGAGGTGCAGAAATACTGTTCGATGACCGGCCATGTCTGGGATGGCTATCTGATGTTGGCCAACCGCCGCTCGTGGAGCCGGTTGCCTGACGACATCAAGGCCGTCGTCTCGCGCGAGATCAATGCGTCGGGCGAGGACCAACGGACCGACATCGCCAAGCTCAGCGTTTCGCTGCGCGACGACCTGACCGGCAAAGGCCTCCAGTTCAACGAGGTCGATCGGCCGGCGTTTCAGGCGGCATTGCGCAAAACCCCCTTCTATCAGAGCTGGAAAGCGAAATACGGCGACGAGGCCTGGAGTCTGCTGGAAGCGATTTCAGGGAAATTGGCGTGATCGGCCATGGATGCCAATCTCGTCTTTGCGGGGGAGAAGGGCGCAAGCCCTCTCCTTCGCCCGCAATCGCTCGTCGCCGCAGTGGACCAGGCACTGGGCTTTGTCGTTGAAATCGCTGCGGCCACCCTCGTCGTTGCCGAAGTGGTCGTGCTGCTGACCGGAGTCACCGCCCGTTATGTGTTCGACAGCCCGTTCGTCTGGTCCGACGAACTGGCCTCGATGATCTTCATCTGGCTCGCCATGCTGGGCGCCGCCGTCGCCCTGCGCCGCGGCGAGCATATGCGCATGACCGCCGTCGCCAACAAGGTGTCGCCAAAGCTCAGGGCCTTCCTCGATGTCGTGGCCGTCGCCGCGTCGCTCGCCTTCCTGATAATCCTTATCGAGCCGGCCTACGACTATGCCACCGAGGAAGCCTTCGTCACGATGGCTGCCATGGATATTTCCAATGCCTGGCGAGCGGCGGCGTTACCGGTGGGCGCCGGCTTGATGATCGTCACCGCTCTGCTGCGGCTGGCCCGCATCGGATCGTGGCGGATGGTCCTGGCCGCCGTCGCCACGGTCGTCGGCGTCATGGGTGCCGTCGTCCTGATGCAGCCGATCTTCCAAGGCCTCGGGAATATCAATCTCGTCATCTTCTTCATCGGCATCGTCGGTATTTCCGTGTTTTCCGGCGTGCCGATCGCCTTTTCCTTCGGTATCGCCACCTTGGGCTATCTGACGCTGACCACCCGTGTCCCCCTGATGGTGGTGGTCGGACGCATGGACGAAGGGATGTCCCATCTCATCCTGCTTGCCGTGCCGTTGTTCGTCTTCCTTGGCCAACTGATCGAAATGACCGGCATGGCCAAGGTCATGGTGGCCTTCCTCGCCAGTCTGCTGGGCCACGTCCGTGGTGGGCTGTCCTACGTTCTGGTCGGGGCGATGTATCTCGTCTCCGGAATATCGGGAGCCAAGGCGGCCGACATGGCGGCCATTACGCCCGTTCTTTTCCCGGAAATGATCAAGCGCGGCGCCAAGCCGGGTGATCTGGTGGCGCTTCTGGCCGCCACCGGGGCACAGACCGAAACCATCCCGCCCAGTCTGGTCCTGCTGACCATCGGCGCGGTGACCGGCGTGTCGATCGCCGACCTGTTCACCGGCGGCATGTTGCCCGGCATCGTACTCGGCCTGACACTTTGCACGGTGGTGCACTGGCGCTATCGCCACGAGGATCTGTCGCAGGTCAAAAAAGCCAAGCCGTCGGCAATCCTGTCCAGCGCCATGATTGCCTTTCCCGCCATTGCCTTGCCTTTCGTTATCCGTTTTGCCGTGGTCAAGGGCGTGGCAACGGCAACCGAGGTGTCGACCATCGGCATTGTCTACTCGATCATCATGGGACTGTGCATCTATCGGCAGTTCGATTGGCGACGGCTAAAGCCGATGCTGATCGAAACGGCCGCATTGTCGGGGGCCATCCTGCTGATCATCGGCGCTGCCACCAGTATGGCCTGGTCGCTCACCCAGTCCGGTTTCTCCCGCGACCTCGCGGCCGCCATGGCAGCCTTGCCCGGTGGGAAATTCACCTTCATGGCCGTCTCCATCCTGGCCTTCATGGTGCTGGGCAGCGTGCTTGAGGGAATCCCCTCGATCGTCCTGTTCGGCCCCCTGCTGTTCCCCATCGCCCGCGCGGTCGGGATCAACGAGGTTCACTATTCCATGGTCGTCATCCTGGCCATGGGCCTCGGCCTGTTCTCGCCACCGTTCGGTGTTGGATATTATTGCGCCACGGCCATCGGGCAGGTCAGTCCGGACGAAGGCATCAAACCGATCATCGGCTATATGATCGCCCTGCTCATCGGCCTGATCCTGGTCGCCGCCATTCCCTGGATCTCGATCGGCTTTCTGTGACAATCCCCGCCTCGGTGAGATGGGTCTCATCGAGGCGGGCTATCTTTCTCCGGCTCGTAACTTGCGATAATCCGGTCGTAGGTGCCGTCCCGCTTCATCGACGCCAGGGCTGCATCGAAGTCGGCAGACAGTCCCCGCATATCGCGAACCTTGGTGAAGGCCAGATAGCTGGGAACCGACTCAAGCGGCGGCGCCACTTCCCGGATGCCGGGGGTCATGTTCATGCGTTGGGCGCTATCCAACGCGACGTATCGATAACTGGGAATCACGTCGACGCGACCGAATGCCAACAGTCGGAGACTGCCCTCGATGCTATTGGTATGCTCGATATGACGCAATGTGCCGTCCCTGACAGCCTCATCGAATTTTGTGCCGTAACTGGTGCCGCTGATGACGCCGATCTTTAGGACGCCCAACGCCGCGAGATCGCCGTCGTAGCTGAAAATCCTGTCACGCAAGGTGAAAAGCGCGATGACCTGGGTGATCAGGACCTCACTCGAAAAGGTCAGATACTGTTCGCGTTCGGGAAGCTTGAAGCTGGAAAAGACGCCATCGATCGCGCCGGTTCTGGCCTCGGCAAGGCACCGAGCCCAAGGCATCACGAGGATATTCGCCACATGCCCGGCCCGCCGGGAGGCTTCTGTGACAAGATCGACGAGAATGCCATTCGGCCTGCCGTCGACGAGAAAGGCGGTTGGCCGGCTGTCCGCCGCCGCCAGAACCACCGTCGCGGCGCTCCCCACCCGGCTCGTCATCGCCAACGGCGCGGTCACCAGGCAAACAAGAACGGCTTTCAACCACGACAACATCGTTCCCCCCGTTTCTTGGCGGTGCGGTGTTGGACGGTTGGAAGCTTACACGCGGTTGCCGCTGGCGACTACCGCGCGGATCGATGTTCGCTGGCGGCCGGCAGTTCGATATTGACCTCGAGAACCGAAAAGTTCTGGTCGCTGTCTAGTTTCACCTGCACGCGCTCGTCATCGACCTGGACATATTTGCGAATGACATCAAGGAGTTCCCGCTGCAACTGCGGCAGAAAGTCGGCACCGCTCAGGCTGGCCCGTTCATGCGCCAAGAGAATCTGCAGGCGCTCGCGCGCCGCAGTTGCCGTGCCGCCCGTTGGACGGCGAAACAGGCTCAACAGGCTCATGCTGTTCTCCGCAACAAACGGTCGATGAAACCGCGTTTGCCGGCGCGTGGGATGGAGATTTCCGTCTCTTCGCCGAGAAGACGGCCGACCGCTTCGCGGTAAGCCCTGCCGGCTGGCGACTTTTCGTCAAGAATCACCGGCATGCCGACATTGGACGCCTGCAATACGGACGGGCATTCGGGAATCACGCCAAGCAATGGCACGGCCAGGATATCCTGCACGTCCTCGACCTTCAGCATCTCGCCGCGTTCGACCCGCTCGGCATCGTAGCGGGTCAGCAACAGATGCTGCGGCATTGGCTGTCCCTGCTCGGCGTGCAGCGACTTGCTGGTCAAAAGACCGATCATCCGATCGGCGTCACGCACCGAGGATACCTCGGCATTGGCGACGACGACCGCCTCGTCGGCGAAATACATCGCCAGATGGGCACCGCGTTCGATACCGGCCGGACTGTCGCAGACGATATAATCGAACTGGGGGCCAAGCTCGGCGAAGACCCGCCCGACGCCATCCTGGGTCAAGGCGTCCTTGTCGCGAGTCTGCGAGGTGGCCAGGATGAACAGCTGTTCAACCCGCTTGTCCTTGATCAGCGCCTGATGCAGGTTGGCGTCGCCATTGATCACGTTGATGAAATCGAAAACCACGCGGCGTTCGCAGCCCATGATCAGATCAACGTTCCGCAACCCCACATCGAAGTCGATGACCACGGTCTTGAATCCGCGCAAAGCCAATCCAGTGGCAATGGCGGCCGAAGTGGTGGTCTTGCCCACACCACCCTTGCCTGAGGTGACTACGATGATTTTTGCCACGATGCCGTCCTTTTGCCGATGAATGCTCAGAGTGGCTCGAAGATCAACCGTTCGCCGTCCAGACTGATCTGGACCGGCTTGCCGATGAATTTGGGTTCCATCTGCTCGCTGACCATATAAAAACCGCAGATCGAGACCAAATCGGCATCGAGATAGCGGCAGAAGATGCGGGTCGAAAGGTCGCCGCCCATGCCGGCCAAGGCGCGGCCACGCAACGGCCCATAGACGTGAATGTTGCCGTCGGACAACAATTCGGCACCCCGGCTGACCGGGCCGGTGACGATGAGGTCGCTTTCCGCGGCATAGACCTGTTGGCCCGAACGCACAGGTTCGGTCACCAAACGGGCCGTGCTCGGCCGCGCCAAGGGCGCCGCCCGGCCGCGCACGCTGGCCGGATCGGCGATCCGCCCGGCCGGAAAGACGGCCAGCCCGGCGGCCTGGGCCACCCGCTCCCAATCAGCCGTCGCCCCCTGGATACCCACCGGGGTCAGCGACAAGGCGCGCAGTTCGGCGCAAAAGGCCGTCAGGTCGACCGGATCGTCGCGAACCAGGGCCCCAAGGTCGAGAATGATCGGCGCATTGCGGTAGAATCCCGGCGCCAGGGCCAGCGTACTGGCCAAGCGGTCGAAAAACGCCGGATCACGCGGATCGAGGACCTTGAGAGCGAGCAGGGTAAAGCTCGTTCCGCGGATCTGGAAGGGCAACGGCTGATCGTTGGAAACTGTTGCGGCGTGCCGCGGCGCCATACGAAAATCCTGTCGGTTTCTATTCTGTCGGGCCGCACAGGTTACTTTCGCCGGCCCGAATGACTTCGAAAGGCTTCTTTGCACCAAGATCCCTGGCTGGCGCAAGCGGAAAAGCGAAAAATACCCCGCGCCTCACCATGCGGTCGGGCCTTTCGGAAAGACATCATATTGCTTTGCAAGGCCGATTCCACCCTTCTGTTCCTTTCGGGCGGGCGATATGCTGCCTGCCTGTTTCAGAATCACGGATGGTGACGCCGGATGCATGACGCATTTGGCCCGCAGTAGAAAAGGACCTGAGAGTGCTCACTTTGGACGATCTGACGGAGGATAAGCGTCTGGTGGCCATCGACGCGGAAACCACTGGCTTGCCGATACCGACCGCCGCCGAGATCAAGAAGATGCCGAAGGGCCTTCGGCTGCCGGGTATCGTCATCGAACTTGGCTGCATCGAACTGCTGCGCGACGGCGACGGCTGGAAAACCGGGGAAAGCTGGCAACGGCGGATTCAGCCGAACGGGCCGATTTCCAAGGCATCGATCGCCGTCCACGGCATCAATCCGGCTGAATTGAAGGACGCTCCGCAGTTTCGCGACGTTCTCGACGAATTCGAAGCCTTCATCGGCCAGGACATCCTGTTGGCCCACAGCGCCGTCAACGAAATCGCCTTCCTGAATTTCGAATATGCCCGGGTCGGCCGTTGCGGTTTCGACGAAGCCATTTTTTCCGGCAACGATTTTGTCTGCACGCAGGAACTGTCCCGCCAGTTCTTTCCGGGCGTCCCAGGCTCGCTCGACGTCCTGTGCGACCGTTTGTGGATCGACCGTTCCGACCGTTTCCAACATCACGGCGCCCTGCTCGACGCCGTTCTGACCGCAGAAGCTTTCGTCAAGATGCAGGGCGGATTCGTTCGGGACGACACCCGTTCCATGAGTTTCGGCGACTAGAGCGAAAAAAATGGTCAGTGGCACCGGCGTCCCTGCCGGTGTTCCGGCGTGAGGCGGACGCCTGGCGGCGAACCACCGGCGGGGACGCCGGTGCCACTCATGTTTCATCCAGGATGGGCCAGCCGCCAAGCTGGTGCGGAATTCTAAACCGCGTTGCCACCGCCGCTCCAGAACTGGTAAAGGGCGGTCGCGTCGCCGGCGAACAGATTTCGGTCGCAGCGATCCACACCGGCGACGGCCCGGGACAACGGGCCGAACGGACCGCCGCCCCCCTGATAATCGTCGCCGGCATATTGCCAAAGCCGCCAACCACGGCCGGCCCACGCCAGGGGCAGCTCGGGTTCCATCCGGTAGTCGGCGAGCCACAGGGCGCAACTGGCCAAAATCGACTGCGGGCTGATGGCGCCTCCCAGGCTGATGCGGGCGCGGCCATAAACTCCGCCGTTGGCCCAGGTTGGATGGGTGTAGATGATCGGCAAACGCCCGGTGGACTGATAGACGGTCTGCACGAATTCCTCGGCCTGACCAATGTCCATAGTATTGGACGGCCGCCGCTCGTTTGGCTCAAGGTCCAGAGCCATCAGCGTCGTCGGCCCCGGTTGAGCGGCGGCAAGGAAGGTCGCCGCCTGCTGCGCACCCGAATATTGGTGGGTGCCGAAATGGTAGGCGCCCCATAGCAGACCCGTCGCCTCGGCGTCGGCACGCCGCACGGCGTAGGCCGGATCGAGCCAATCCCCGCCCTCGGTCGCCTTGTGAATGACCGCAAGGATGCCACCGGCGTTCCGCATCTGGGAAAAATCGCTCACCTGGCTGGTGTGGCTCACATCGATGACCGCATCCAATCCGGCGGCCGACGGCGACGTCACCGGCCGGACCGTCGCGGGAAGCCGGGATGGCCGCTCGGCACAGCCCGTCATGGCCGGCGCCGCCAGAGCGGCCAATCCGGCAACCAAACTTCTACGAGAAATCATTCAGCTAACATTTTCCACACAGGACAACACGTTCCCCACGCGCCGTCGCACAATAGTTCGATCGGCAGCATCCGAAAACCGTCGAGTCGCATTTTTTCATCCAGAACCCCTGCGGGGCGCAAACGGCTTCCCTCTGTACAGCCTGCAACCGGTCAGGCGATAGTCACCGTCCATTTCATCGGCGGAGGACGACCATGGAACGCCCCCGGCATCGTGATCCGGACACGAAGAAAATCAGCTGGCACTTTTTCCGTGCCGGTGGTTTCGATCAGGTGAGAGTGGACAGCGGCGCCACGCTCATGGCGCTTGGTCAACTCGACCAGAAACTTTGGGCGGCCCTCAGCTGCCCCACCAGCGGCATCGAATTCGACCGGCGCACCCTCGATCTGGTCGACAGCGACGGCGATGGCCGCATCCGTGCCGGCGAAATCATAGAGGCCGTGTCTTGGGCGGGGCAGAGACTGAAGGACCCCGACATTCTTCTCAAGGGGTTGGACAACCTGCCTTTGGCAGCCATCAATGACGCCGATCCGGAGGGGCAACATCTACTGGCGGCGGCACGGCGCATTCTGGCCAGCCGGGGCAAGGGCGATGCCCTGTCGATCTCGGTCGATGAAGTGTCTGACACGGAAAAAGTCTTTGCCGATACAGTGCTGAACGGCGACGGCATTGTGCCCGCCGAAGCCGCCGACGACCCGTTCGTTGCAGCCGTCATCGCTGACATCGTTGTTTGCCTCGGTGGCGAAACGGATCGCAGCGGCAAACCTGGCGTGTCCCATGACATGGTGGCCGCCTTCTTCGAACATGCAGAAGCCTACGCCGCCTGGGGTCATCGTAAAGACGGCGAGCCGGCCCTGATCCCGGCCGGAGATGGCACCGCCGAGGCCTTCGCCGCCTTGTCGGCCGTCGCCGGAAAAATCGACGATTATTTCATAAGATGCAGCCTGGCGGCGTTCGACAGCCGATCGGCCGGCCCGCTCAACCGATCGGCGACCGACTGGGAAGCGCTGGCCGGACGCCGGCTGACGGTCACGGACGATTGTCTGGCCGATTTCCCGCTGGCCGGCGTGGCCGCCGGCCAGCCATTGCCGCTCTCCGACGGCCTCAATCCGGTTTGGGCCGAGGCGATGGAACGGTTCCGCACCGCCGTCATAACGCCGATCCTGGGCCAACGGGAAAACCTGTCGGACGAAGAATGGCAACGGCTGAAAACCTTGTTCCTGCCCTATTGCTCCTGGCAGGCCGACAAGCCCGCGGCGGTCGACCGCCTCGGTCTTGCGCGCATCGACGAGATCCTGGCTTCCGGCGTTCGTGCCGCCATCGACGATCTTATCGGCCGCGACCTCGCCCTGGCCGACGAAGCCGCGGCTATCGCCTCGGTCGACCGCCTGCTGCGTTACACCAGGGATATCGCCACTCTGGTCGACAATTTCGTGGCTTTCCGCGATTTCTACACACGCCGCCACAAAGCGGTCTTCCAGAGCGGCACTCTGTTCATCGACGGCCGCTCCTGCGACTTGTGCGTCCGGGTCGACAATGTCGAGAAGCATGCGGTCCTGGCGACCTTGAGCCGCATTTATCTGCTGTACTGCGAATGCCGGCGGCGCGGCAGCGACGACAGGATAATCATCGCCGCGGCGGTCACGGCCGGCGATTCGGACCAATTGATGATCGGGCGCAATGGCATCTTTTATGATCGCCAGGGCAACGATTGGGATGCCACGGTGATTCGCATCATCGAGCACCCCATCAGCATCCGCCAAGCCTTTTGGTCGCCCTACAAAAAACTCGGAAAGCTGGTCGGCGCGCAGTTGGAAAAGGCGGCGTCGGCACGCACCGTGGCCATTGAATCGCATGCCACCTCCATCCTGGCCGACCCGAAAAAACCGGCGCCGGGAACGACCGCCGCCCCGCCGTTCGACGCCGGCCGTTTCGCCGGCATTTTCGCGGCCGCTGGGTTAGCCTTGGGCGCCATCGGCACGGCGGTGGCGTCTTTGGTGACCGGCTTCCTGGGCTTGCCCTGGTGGCAGATTCCGCTGGCTTTCATCGGTCTGGTGCTGGCGGTTTCCGGACCGTCGATGGTGGTCGCGTCCTTCAAGCTCCATCAACGCAATATCGGACCGATCCTTGACGCCAACGGCTGGGCCGTCAATACGCGGGCGCGGATCAATATTCCGTTTGGCGGCGTGCTGACGGAGTTGGCCCGTCTGCCGGAAGGGGCCAATCGGTCCTTGAAAGATCCCTATGCCGAGAAGCGGTCCCCATGGGGTCTCTATGGCGGCCTGACCGCGACCGCGCTGGCCTTGGCGGCAGCCTGGCGCTTCGGCTTGCTGGACAGACTGCTGCATCTGGCGCATTGACCCATCCGGAAGGGACGCCTCTGCCCGTCCTGCCGCGGGCAGCGGCGTTCCTACGCGATTATCGGGCCGGTGGCGGGAAAGACAGAAGCTGACGCTGATAGACCTCGTCCACCTCGGAAAACGGCTGCTTGTCCCGCGTGTAAAGCACCGCCCGATGTTCGAACAGGCCATCCGGAATGGCCAGGGTGTCCGGCGACTGCGCTTCGGGGGGCGGCGGCGCCAGTTCCCACCCTTCCGGCAAGGGCGACCACAGGAGCTTGACGGCAAAGGTCTGCCGGGTCGGAGCCAACGCCTGCACGGCCTTGCCAAACGGCGTGTCGGTGGTTTCGAGCAAACGGTTCATGTCCGGGGTCAAACGGCTGGGCACGTACCAATTGTCTGCTTCCGAGAGCAAGCGGTCGCCACACAACAAACGGACCCGCCGAAACGCCACCGGTTCGTTTTCCGTCACCTGCAGCCGCTGTCTCTGCTCGGCCGAGACAGGCTTGTCGACCCCTCTGTCGAGCACCGCGATCACCTTCGCCGGATCGGCCAACCGATGATCGCGACACCATTTTTCGAGCGTCAAGGTCGCACTTCGGCTTCCCAGAAGTTCGGCGTTCAAGCTCTGCATCAAGGCCAAGGTTTCGACCCGCGTCAGGAAGGTGTCCGGCCAGTCCGGCACGTTGGCAGCCTCTGCGCCGGGACAAATCAGCAATATGGCGGCGATAGTCAACCTCCGCACCGGGAAGATCCATTCACCCAACATGACGCTTTCTCCCGACCCGCCCCGACATTGACTGCCAGAAACGCGTCTTTAGCACTAGATAAGCAGCTCCTTAGGGCCTGTCGCGAAATTATCGCTCCAGATCCCAAAACTCCCTATGACGCCTGCGCCCCGCTCCAGCGAATCAAACGCCGCTCAGGATTAGGGCATGTCGATTCGACAACAAGCCCTTAGTGGTAAAAATCTGACGGATGAGTCCTAAAGCCAGGAGTGGGGCGGGCGTCCCGCCCGTCCTTCGACGAAGCCGAAAACCCAAGCATTTCCGCCGCTTCCGCGCCGGAGGCGGGCAAGATGCCCGTCCCACTCGTCAATTCTTTCACACGACTGTCCTGGCGCAGGGTTCGATCAGACTAATTCGTCTCCCTGGCGAAATATCGTTTCAACACTCTGTTACAAACAGACACTCTTTCGAAAATACTGGCGAAACGAAGGGCTCCGCATAATCACGCCTTAATTTGCGTGTCGCGGAGTCCCCGTGGGCAAACACAAACATCAAGATAGCAGGGCGGTCCGCTTCGTCGGCCGAGGCCCAACCGACGTAACGCTGAAGGCGTTCGAAGAAGCGTTGGCGCTGCATCGGCAGAACCGGCTTGATGAAGCGGCCGAAGGTTACGAAGCGATCCTCGGCACTTATCCGAATCACGTCCCCTCTCTTTGCTGCTTGAGCCTGTGCCGGCTTAACGACGGAATGTTTACCGAGGCCCTGCGGCTCGGCCACCGGGCAGCCCGGTTGGCCTCGCAGTCCGCCGAAGTCTGGTACAGTCTCGGCAATGCCCAGGCGGCGACCGGAGCCCATCGGGACGCCGCCGCGAGTTTCCGTAAGATGCTGGCAATCCGCCCTATGCAGGCGGAAGGGCATGGCAATCTCGGAAAAGCCCTGACGGCGCTCGGCCAACCGGAAAAGGCGTTGCTCAGCTTCGCGAAAGCCCTTGTCCTCGAACCGGGCTCCATCCAAACGCTCCTCAATTACGGCAACGTTCTGACTACGCTCGGTCGACCGGACGAAGCCGTTGGCTGGTTCGCCCGCGCCGTGGCGTGCCAGCCCAATGTCGCCGAGGCATCCGCCAATCTCGGCGCCGCGCTGCACTGGCTTGGCCGTAGTCGAGAGGCCTTGGCGCCGCTGCGGAACGCCCTCAGATGGAAGCCTGAAGATGGCGAGGTCCAGTTCACCCTGGGTAACGTCCTGCAGTCCCTGAACCGTAGTCAAGAAGCGATACCCTGTTACCGCAATGCCATCGCTCTTGGTCCGAACAGCGCGGCGGCCTATGCCAACCTCGGCACAGTCCTCAAGATTCTGGAGCGAATCGAGCCGGCGATCGACGTGATCAACAGGGCGATGGTTCTCGCCCCCAACTCCGCGCAGATCCACAACAACCTCGGCAACGCGCTCGAAGCCGAGACTCGTTTTGACGAGGCGATCGTCCGCTACCGGAAAACCCTCGACCTCGATCCGACCTGCGCCACGGCCTATTATGGCCTGGGAAACTGCCTGTCGGCATTGAAACGGCATGGCCGGGCGATCGATTATTACATCGCGGCGATCACCCTGCAGCCCGACTTCGCCGACGCCTACAACAATCTCGGCATTGCCCTGCAGGCGCTAGGCCGGTTCTCCGAGGCGATCGGCCCTTACCGCAAGTCGATCATCCTGGAACCGGAGTTCGCCAAGCCCTGGAATAATCTCGGTTCGGACTTGCAGGCCCTCGACCGGAACGATGCGGCGACCGCCTGCTACCGCCGCGCGATCGCTCTGCTGCCGGACTATGCCGACGCCTACTGCAACATGGGCATCGCCTTGGAAGAAATCGGCAATATCGACGAAACCTGCGTCGCCTTCGAACGGGCTGTCGACCTGGCGCCACGGCGGGGATATTTCTACCGCACGCTCGCCGACACCGGTCGCATCGAGACGACCAGCCCGCATTTGCGGCACATGGAGGACCTGATGCGCGAGGGCGCGTCGCTCCCCGAAAACGAGCGAATGGAGCTGCATTTCGCACTCGCCAAGGTTTACGGCGACACGACGGAACATGCGCGGTCGTTCTATCATCTGCTGGCCGGCAATCGACTGAAGCGACAGAGCATCGACTATGACGAGGCGCGGACGCTGGCCCTCCTGGACCGGATCAGATCCGTCTTCACCGCCGATCTCCTGGCCGCCGGGTCCGATCTCGGAGCATCGTCAGGACTTCCCGTCTTCATCGTTGGAATGCCCCGCTCGGGAACCACGCTGGTCGAACAAATCCTGGCGAGCCACCCCCAGGTATTTGGCGCCGGAGAGCTGACGGATCTGCGGGACCTCGTGAAGAAGCAGGAACCGGTCGACGGCATTGCGGCATTTCCCGAGATCGCCGCCGTCTTATCGCCGGAACGGCTGCGCCGACTGGGTAACGCCTATGTCGACGGACTGCAGGCGCGCGCGCCGTCGGCAACACGCATCGTCGACAAGATGCTCGACAATTTCAAACGGATTGGTCTCATCCACCTTATCTTGCCGCAAGCTCGGATCATCCATGTCCGCCGCGACCCGGTCGACACCTGTCTGGCCTGTTTTTCCAAGCTGTTCGCCGGCCATCAGTCCTATGCCTATGATTTGGCTGAGCTCGGACGCTATTACCGCGCCTACGATCGGTTGATGGAACACTGGCGCCTGACCCTGCCGGCCGGCGTGATGCTCGAAGTCCACTACGAGGACGTCGTGGCCGACATGGAGAATCAGACCGCCCGCATCCTCGCCCATTGCGGCCTGCCTTGGGATGACCGTTGTCTGTCGTTCCACCTGACCAGGCGGCTGGTTCGCACAGCCAGCGCCACCCAGGTCCGCCGCCCGCTCTACAGCAGTTCGGTGGGACGCTGGCATATTTACGGCCACCTCGCGGGGCCGCTGTTCGAGGCACTGAATCTCAAGCGCTAAACGCCGCTTTCGCGGCGCGACGGGCAGAGACGCTCAGTCACACTGAGCTTGCGCGGACTTCAGAGCGCCCGTGGCTTGATCAAACTCAAGGATAATACCCGACGATTCCCCTCATATATGGGGCAAGACCGTTGCCTTGAAGGATATCCCATGCTGATCTCACTCGACACGCCCGCTGCCGACGACGACGTTCTTCCCGTGCTGCGGGCCGGGTACCGGCCATTTTTCCTGCTGGCCGGCCTCGAAGCCGCCCTGATGGTCCCGGCTTGGCTGCTGCTCTGGCTGGGTGGACACGGTTTCGCTTTGTCCTATGCGCCTGCCCTTTGGCATGGTCACGAAATGTTGTTCGGATTTGGTTCGGCGACCGTCGCCGGCTTTCTCCTGACGGCCGTCCCCAATTGGACCGGCGGCGCGCCGCTGAAAGGCCGGCCGTTGCTGGTGCTGGTGACCATATGGCTGGCGGCGCGCATCGCCTTCGATCTTGGCGGCTTGCTGCCGCCGATCGTCGCCGCGACTGCGGCCATCGCCTTCCTGCCGTCTCTGGCATTCGTGCTGGCCCGGCCGCTGATCGCCGCCGGCAAGCCCCGCAATCTGATTTTTCTGCCGATCCTGGGCCTCATGACCCTGTCGCAAGCAATGGTGTTGGCCGAAATGCTGGGCGTCGGCAGCCTGGGTCGAAACGGCCTGCTCGGTGGGATCTTCATTCTTCTGCTGATGATCGCCATCATCGGCGGCCGGATCATTCCCGGCTTCACGGCAAATGGTCTGCGCGTCAAAGGCATTGTCGTGCAGCCAAAGAGCCATCCTGGCCTTGAAAAGGCAGCCATCCTCTCTTTGGCCTTGGCCGGGTTGGCCTGGACCATCGCCCCCGACAGCGCACCGGCCGGTTTGCTGGCCCTGCTGGCGGCCCTGACCAATGCCGCCCGTCTTCCCGGATGGCAGGGGTGGAAGACGACCGGCGTGCCGCTTCTCTGGGTATTGCATTTGGGGTTTGCCTGGCTGCCGCTCGGCCTCGCCCTTCTTGGCCTGTCCTGTTTCCTGCCGTCCCTGCCGATGCAAAACGCCTTGCATGGCTTGACTGCCGGGTGCATCGGATTGATGACCGTGGGCGTCATGAGCCGGGTGGCGCTTGGCCATTCCGGCCGGCCGTTGCAACCGGCCCGGGCCACTGTCGCAGCCTATATCCTGATCGCGTTGGCCGGCCTGGTCCGCTGCTTCGGGATCAACGACAGCCTTGCCCTCGAACTGTCAGGCTTTCTGTGGAGCGCCGGCTTTCTCCTGTTCTTCGCCGTCTACGCGCCGATCTGCCTGCGGCCGAGACCCGATGGACGCCCCGGATGATGGCTCCGTATACGATTCTGCGGCAGTCGGAACCGATCAACCGGCCGGTAACCGCCGACGGACCAGCATCATGGCGATGAGCGTCATCACCACGCTGTCCTGTTGATTGACGACCTCAATGAAACAGCGGACCAAGCCGCGATCCGATTTGGACTTCGAGGGAACCGCGTCCCGAATGGTCACCCGCAGCGACAAATCGTCACCCGGCCGCACCGGTTGCAGCCAGCGGATTTCATCGATACCGGGCGAACCAAGGCTGGCCACCGTCGAAATAAAATGATCGGTCAGCAGCCGCATCATCAATCCGGCCGTGTGCCAACCGCTGGCGATCAGTCCGCCGAACGGCCCCTGACGCGCCGCATCGGGGTCGACGTGAAAGGACTGCGGGTCGAAACGTTTGGCAAAAGAGATAATCTCGGCCTCATCGACAGCGATCTTGCCGAAATTGTGAACGTCGCCTACCCGATAATCCTCGAAATAGCGGTCATCGGCGGCGCTGGCAAATGTCGACAAACTCGTCGGCACATCCTTCATGTCCTGGCTCCTTGATAGATCGTCGGGAATTAGATGGTCGGGGATTCGGCCACCGCCAGGTCGATCAGTCTTTTCCGAACATCTTCGGGAAGCGGCGTCGAACGGCGGGTCTTCTCGTCGGTCAGCACGATCACGGTCTCAGCGGTTGCGTGACAGCGGTCCCCGACATAGATCCCCTGCCCCAGAGTGAAGGAACTGCGTCCAAGCGACAGCACTCCGGTTCCGATATCGACACGCCCCGGCCACAGGATTTCCCCCAGGAAATCGAGCAACAGCCTGGCGATAACGAAATTCGTGCCGACGGGCGCCAGCGGCGTCGCCGGATCACAGAGGAATGACGTCCTGCCGCTTTCGCAAAAGGTGGCGAAGACGGCGTTGTTGACATGACCCTGGCGATCCGTGTCGGCATAGCGCAGAACGTCCTGGCACCATCGCCGATAGATCCAGCGATTCGTCAGGTCTGGTTTCGGAGCGGCGGACATCCGTGATGTCGTTCCTTCTGCTTTCCGGGCTGTAAGACGCCGAAAGCAAATGGGATGTCCGCATGGCCAACAAAAGCCCATCCACCGATCATATCTATGTCTTTCGACCGATCCCCGGGGTCACCTGGCTCCTCAGCGCCGGCGAGACGACGGCTCGTCGCGCTGTCCCGGACGAAGCCCCCCTTTCGGCCGCTCGAAGGACGGTTCGCGCCGGCCTTCGAAGACCTCTTTCGAACGGCCGAAGGACGGTTCACGGCGCGGTCCGACCGCGGGCAAATAGTCGTTCTCTTTTGACGAACCGCCGATCCACCCCCAGATCAACCGCACCGAAAGGATGGCGATCAAGAGAACCAGGGCAACTCTGGTCACGAAACCGACCATCGCGGCCGTCTCGTTGCCCATCATCGGGCCACCGTAGATGATCGAGCCGAGATCAGTGCCGATCAGGCCGGCGATCAGACCGCTTATGACGAGGTGGTTGGCCAGGAAGGTGTTGACCTGCTGCGGTTGAGCGACGGACGACTGGAACATTGTGCTGCGCTGGGTGTCGGCGCCACTGCTGTTCCCGCTGCCCCCTTCCACTTGAGCTTCCGGGCGGGGGGCCGCTCCGAAGTCCACCGAAGCCGGACCAGATATCGTCGCGGCGCCGGCATCGACCTTGGGGACGGCCGGAGCCGCCGATGGCGCCGGCGGGGCAGCATTGCGATTGATCGGGCGCCCCCCTTCCGTCTTGGGTGCACCCAAAGTGCCGATGGAGGGATCATTGTAGCCGGGGGTCCAGCCCTTCTTCTTTTTGACGTCGTCGGCCGCATTGGCAACGGACGCCAAAGCCAGAACAACGGCCAGGACGATCAGTCCCGCATGATAGCGATGAAAAGACACGGTCTTTCGTCTCGCGACAAAGTGAAAGGGAAAGTTATCGGCAGAAGCTACCCTTGTTGCCCGGTCGGGTTCAAGCGTTGTCGCCCCGCTTGCCGGACATTGCTCGAATGCTTTCCCGTCGGCCTCGGTTCATAGCCCCATTCCAACCAGGCGATTTGCCGCAAAATGCGAGACAATCCGCCTTGCCCCAACCGTCACCGAGGTTTCATCAACCCCCGGTGACGGAGCGGCTATCATTCGCCCCCAATCATCAATGGACTGGCGAAATCGTGCGTATCCCCTTGATCGGACTGCTCCTCTTTGCAAGTACCCTGCCGGCAGCGGCCCGCGACCAGATCCGTATCGTTGGTTCGGCAACCGTTTATCCCTTTACCATCGCCGTCGCCGAAAACTACGCCCGAACCAACCACGTCCGCCTCCCGGCCATCAACGTCAATGGAACCATCGCCGGTCTCGCCCAATTCTGCGCGGGAAACGGCGACCAGTTTCCCGATATCGCCAATGCCTCGCGGCGGATCAGCACGGCGGAACGCGAAACCTGCCGCCGCAATGGCGTCGGCGACATCGCCGAATTCACGATCGGCTTCGATGGCATCGTCCTGGCCAGCCGAAAGGGCAAGCATCTGGCGGGATTCACCCGTGAACAGCTGTGGCGCGGCCTGGCCGCCAAGATTCCGGTATCCGGCAAAGCGGTCGACAATCCGGCGCAACGCTGGACGGACATCGACAAAGCCCTTCCCGATGTCCCCATCGAGGTCATCGGACCGCCGCCCACCTCGGGGACCCGCGACGTATTTCTTGAGCTGGTTCTGGAAAAGGGATGCAAAGCCGACGAGGCGGCCCTTCATTCCGAAGCCGACCGCAAAGCCGTCTGTGGCACGCTTCGTGAAGATGGCCATTATGTCGAGGCGGGCGAATACTACAACCTGATCGTCCAGCGTCTGGCGGCATCTGGCGGCGGACCATTGGGCCTGTTCCCCTTCAGCTATCTGTCGCAAAACAGCGGTCAGGTCGAAGGCGTGCCGATCGATGGTGTCGTTCCCACGCTGAGCACCATCGTCAACGGAACCTATTCGCTGTCCCGGCCGCTTTACGTCTATGTCAAGCTGGACAACCTGCGGACCACTCCGTCGATCCGTAATTTCCTGATGGAATATACCAGCGAGGCGGCGTTCGGACCGCAGGGCTATCTGGCCGGCCGCGGCCTGATTGCCTTGCCAGACGCCGAACGGACCCGCCAGGCGGCACTCGCGGCGGCTTTGCATCCGCCCGAAACCCACTGATAGCTAGTGCGTTGAATCGCTGGCGTCACACCTTCTCGACCACGGCCTCGCTCAGAACCATTTGGTAGATGTCGGCCGGATCGGCGATGATCACCCTGTCGCGTCCCTCCGACTTGGCGCGATAGAGAGCCTTGTCCACCAACCGGAGATGGGCCTCGAGGTTGAGATTGCGATGCCATTGCAGGATGCCGGCGCTGAAGGTGATCTTGCAGACGTTTCCCTGGCCGGTCGGCACGGCAATTTCGCCGACCCGTTCGCGCAGACGCTGGGCCAGGGCGGAAACCTGGACGACGGTGCTTTCCGGCAACAGAATAGTAAACTCTTCGCCACCGACCCGGCCGGCGACGTCCGCCGTTCGAATGGTGTCGCGGATCGCCAGGGCCAACTGCCGCAACACCTCGTCGCCTACCGGATGGCCGTGGGTGTCGTTGATCTGCTTGAAATGGTCGACGTCCAATGCCAACAGACCAAACGGACTTTGACTGCGGCTGGACCGCGCCATTTCCTCTTCCAGGCGCTCGAAAAAGGCTCGGCGGTTATAGAGTTCGGTCAAGTGGTCCCGGTTGGCCAAATCCGAGACGTCCCGCAGCAGCGTCTGAACCGCGCTGGTCGTGCGGCTGATTTCGTCCTCCAGACGCGCCGTTACCAGACGGATCAGGCGGTGGAGAAAGAACTCCATGACGACAAAGGCGGCGATCGCAAAACCCAGACTGATCAACTGGCGCCGCTGAAAATCGTGGACCAGTTGGTCCATGTCCTGCCAGATCGCCACAACACCGACCGGTGGGCGACTGGCGTCGGTGCGTGATGCCTGATCTCGGAACGGAAAATAGGTGACGGTGACCCAGCGGCCAAGAATCTTCATCAAAGGCGGCTCGGTCATATTGGGATCCGGCGGCTGCTCCGAGGCCACCAATGCCCGGGTCATCGCCGGATTGGATGCGGCCTCGATAAAAAAATTTCCGATCCGCCGGTCGGGCGTGAAATAGGACTCGACCGCCTCGGGGGCCATGATGGCGCGCACCGGATCCTGGTACAGCAGGACCGACGTCCCACAGGGCGAGTTGGGGCAGATCGGCACCAGCATGGCATCCAGCGACGAGCCGACCTCGACGACGCCAAAATCGCCGGCGGCGTCGCCGTGGGTGGCGTCGCCGGTCATCGGCACCGCCGCACGCACACCGACCGACGTCCGGTCGATATCAAAACCCGACATCGGTTCGTGGCGGGCCGACGCGGACGCCACCAGAAAATCCGGGCGGTCGATCCGATCGCCAAAATCATAAGGGACGTGGACCCGCAAAAAGGCAGTGTCGTCAGGCAGATAGAAACTGAACTGGCGCAACAGATAGCGAAACTGCAACTGCGCCCAGCGCGGCCCGACGACGTCCATGAGAGCCTGGCGCCAATGGTCGGTCTTCGGCCCGCCGCCACCGCCGCCCTCCTCTGCCGCCGCCCGCCCGCCTTCCTCGACGTCGTGACGGACCTCTTCGATCTCGGCGACGAAGGAGGCAATTTCGATCAACTTCAATTCGGTGGTATAAAGGGCGATATCGAAGCCTTCATGCAGCGATGCCGCCCGGTCACTGACCGTGTCGCGCAACGTCCGGCGGGCGGAGATAAAATTGATGCCGACCAGGCCCAGGTCACTCACCAACAAAACGACACTGAGGATATAGAAGATCTTAGTCTTTCGTGTCATTACCCGCATGATCACCCCGAACGCCAACGAGGCCACACGGTAAAGCCTTCGGCGGCTGGTCCTCAGGCAAGATTCAATGACATTTTTAAGTCGCGCGTCCCGCTCGTGGCGCGCTTCATTTCAGATGAAGGGTGCCACGAGAGCCCGAGCGGCGTCTCTCGCCTGCCGGAGCCGGAGGCGCAGGCATCAGATGGACTCTCGTCGGAGGTCGTCACGGGTACGCCGCGAGGATCTTGATGTCTCACCATGACCAATGCGATAAAATCATGGTTTGTGAAATGCTTACCCGAATATCGGAACGATATCCTCAATGATACGTCTGACTGCGGAACAATTGGTGCGGGCTTATTCGATGGGTATTTTTCCCATGGCGCGCCATCGGCAGGACGCCCGGCTGTTCTGGATCGACCCGGAAGAACGCGGCATTCTGCCGATTGAGGATTTTCATCTGCCGCAATCGATGCGCAAGCTGCTGCGCCGACCCGATTGGACGATCCGCTGCGACAGCGCTTTCGAACAGGTCATGCGGCTCTGTGCCGAGCCGACGGAAAAGCGACCGGATACCTGGATCAATGATGAAATTCTGAGGCTGTTCGTTGAACTGAACGGCTTTGGTCTGGCCCACAGCGTCGAGGTCTGGCGGGGCGATGACCTGGTCGGCGGCCTGTACGGCCTGGCGCTGGGATCGGCCTTCTTCGGCGAAAGCATGTTCAGCCGTGAAACCAACACCAGCAAGCTGGCGCTGGCCTATCTCGTGGCCGGACTGAAAAAAGGCGGGTTCACCCTGCTCGACACGCAGTTCGTCACCGACCATCTGGCGCAATTCGGCACCATCGAGATCCCCAGACGCGACTACCTGCAAAAACTGGCCGATGCGCTTGACCGGCAGGCGACGTTTTACGGCGCCTTGCCGGGCGACGAGGTCTTGGCGTTGCTGTCTTCGCAGTCCATCACCCAGATATCGTAGACCGGGTGCTCCAGCGCCGACAGAGCCGGGCTCGATGCGAACATCCAACCACGGAACAGACTGCCCGCCGCCTCGCCCGATCGGATTTCCCAGATATCGAGAAAAGCGGCCGCTTCCGGCTGTTCCTCGGGCGGGCGCTTGCGGCAGGTCCGCGCGATGATCTCAAGCGTGCCGAAATGCACCGGCGCGCCGATCGGCGCCTCGATGGTCATCACCCGGCCGGTCACCTTGTCGAGCCCCTGCAGGATGGCGGTATCGAACACCAGGTCGGCGGCGACAGCCGGCCCGGCGACGGCGCAGCCCAGCGCCGCGGCCAGGCCAATGGTGGAAATCCGTGTCACTTGCCCACTGCCTCGCCGGCATTGCCCGGTGCCGCGGCGGCGCCCGGCCCGGCAGCCGCAGGTTTGGCCCCGCCGCTATCGGTGGCCAGAAAAATGATCTCGCCGACCATTTCCTCAAGCGACTTGAAGTTCTTGGTATTGGTGATGGTGCCGTCGGGCGGGATCGTCTGTCCGCTGCGACCGGGATCGAGCTTCACATATTTGCCGCCGAGCAAACCGTCGCTGGCGATGGTCGCCAGAGTGTCGGTCGGCAAATGGATGTCGGGCCGGATGGACATGCGGACGACCGCATTGAAACTGCTGGCATCGATGGTCTGGTCGATAACGGTTCCGACCTTGATGCCGTTGATCCGCACGTCACCGCCATTGGCCAAACCACCAACGCTGAGAAAGGCCGCCCGCACCGCATATCCTTTGACGGCACCGAGATCGGCCTGCGAATAGGCGAACACGAGAAAGAAACCAGCGACCAGGAGGACCACGCCCCCCATGATGGTTTCGATGAGATTTCTGCCCATATGGGGTTCAGCGCGGCTTGTCCGCCGCCCCTCCTTTGGAGTCCTCGCCGGACCGTTTGGCCTGGGCCTGCGCGACGATAAGTTCGAGAAGTTCCTGAAGATTCATTGAATCCTGGACGTACTGAAGCGTTTCACCCGGCTTCAGGTTGGTTTCATCGGCGCCCGGCTGCAGGGCAATGTATTTGCTGCCCAGCAGTCCATCCGTCTGGATCAGCGCGGCGCTGTCGGCCGGCACCGGCACTTCCGGCGCCAGCCGCATGGTGACGACGGCGCGGAAACGGGTATCCAGCGATTGCCCGACGACCTTGCCGACGCTCACTCCGGACAGCCGCACATCGCTGCCGAGGCCGATGCCATCGGCATGATTGAAATTGGCCACAAGATCATACCCCGGCACCGAGGCTCGTCCGGCAGTACCGTAGGACAACCCCAGCACCAGGGCCGCCGCCAGCATGACACCGGCACCAATCAGGGTTTCGCGATCACGACTGTTCAAGATAGGCGGTCCTTCCGTGACGGCCGATTACGGCCGCCACGCCTCGTAATCCCCGGTCGCCCGCGGGCGCACACCGCCGCGGCGGTCATGACCGGGCGGCAGATAGGCCTCGGCGGTTCCGGTGAAATTCGGCAGATGGTCCTTGACCCAGGGCTTTCCGGACGACGGCGTCAGGGGCTCATCGACCGTGTAATGCAGCCAGGCATGCCACTCGGCCGGCACACGCGATGCCTCGACAGCTCCGTTGTAAAGAACCCAGCGGCGCTGACGATGACCGGTCCGCGCCCGGCGCTCGGTGTAGTAGCGGTTACCTTGAGAATCGGTTCCGATCAACTTTCCCTTGGCCCAGGTGAACAGGATCGTCCCAATCGTCATCATGACTCCCTTACGCAAACCGGCGAATTCGGTGGTGCGACTATCGCAAATGCCGGCCCGCCCGTCCAGAGCCCAAGGCAGGCGACTTTGCGGACGGCCCTTCGAAAGATCCGGCGGCTCCCTCGATCGACCTGCCACATATAGTAGGTTTGACGACGACTGGCAGAACTTTTTCCGATATTGATCCCGATAGTTGTTTATTCCTCATGCAATTCGCGCGTTTACCAAACTGTCCACAGGCGGATTCGGCAAAAACCGCGGCTGGCTTTAGCTTTCCCTTTTTGCAAGCACAATATGCTGTGGATAGCCCGGGAAATTGCCCAGAATGTCGTTGAACGCAACGGCGCCTTTGTCATACCCTAGGGATCTGTCGGCACAAGACACACAACATCTGGTGTTCCCCGCTTTTCGATGCGAGGTGCAGCGCTTGATGAGTCTGCTGATTCAAAGTTAAACGGGGGTTAGGATCTGATGCGTATTGAACGGCATTTCACGTCGGCTGGGCGCGACGCCTACGACGGAATCGGTTTTCGCACCACCCGCAGCGAAATTCGTAACCCCGATGGTTCCGTCGTCTTCGCGCAAGACGATATCGAAGTGCCGGAAACCTGGTCGCAGGTGGCCTGCGACGTCCTGGCTCAGAAATATTTCCGCCGCGCCGGCGTTCCGTCCGCCGATGCCATGACCCCGGTTGCCGAGGAAGGCGTTCCCGAATGGCTGTGGCGCAAGCAATCGGCCGATCCCAAAGGCAAGACCGTGGGCGAGAAATCGGCCCGCCAGGTTTTCGACCGCATGGCGGGAACCTGGACCTATTGGGGCTGGAAGGGCGGCTATTTCGACGGCGAGGACGACGCTCAGACCTTCTATGACGAGATGCGCTATATGTTGTGCCAGCAGCTGGGCGCCCCCAACAGCCCGCAGTGGTTCAACACCGGTCTGCATTGGGCCTATGGCATCGATGGCCCCAGCCAGGGTCACCACTATGTCGACTACCGCACCGGTGTGCTCACCAAGTCGACCGGCGCCTACGAACATCCGCAGCCGCATGCCTGCTTCATCCAGTCGGTCAGCGACGATCTGGTCAATGAAGGCGGCATCATGGACCTGTGGGTCCGCGAGGCCCGTCTGTTCAAATACGGTTCGGGAACCGGATCGAACTTTTCGGCGCTGCGCGGCGATGGCGAGCGTCTGTCGGGCGGCGGCCGGTCCTCTGGCCTGATGAGCTTCCTCAAGATCGGCGACCGCGCCGCCGGCGCCATCAAATCTGGTGGCACGACGCGACGCGCCGCCAAAATGGTGGTGGTCGACGTCGATCATCCGGACATCGAGAATTTCATCAGCTGGAAAGTGGTCGAGGAGCAGAAGGTCGCGGCCCTGGTCGCCGGCTCACGCCTGGCCGACAAGACCCTGAACGCGGTGATGGCCGCCTGCCGCGCCTGGGACGGCGCCGACAACGACGACCGCTGGAACCCGAAGACCAACAAGCAGTTGAAGAAAGCGATCATCGAAGCCCGCAAGGCGATGATCCCGGAAAACTACGTCCAGCGCGTCATCACCTTCGCCCGCCAGGGTTATACCGACGTCAAGTTCCCTGTCTACAACACCGATTGGGATTCCGAGGCCTATCTCACGGTGTCGGGACAGAACTCCAACAACTCGGTCCGCATCACCAACGCCTTCCTGCAGAAGGTCCTGGACGACGGCGAGTGGGAGCTGATTCGCCGCATCGACGGCAAGGTGGCCAAGACCGTCAAGGCGCGCGAACTGTGGGAACAGATCGCCGAGGCGGCGTGGAGCTGCGCCGATCCCGGGCTGCAGTTCGATACCACCATCAATGAATGGCACACCTGCCCGGCGTCGGGACGCATCAATGCCTCCAACCCCTGCTCCGAGTACATGTTCCTCGACGACACCGCCTGCAATCTGGCGTCGCTCAATCTGATCGGCTTCCGCAAGACCGACGGGACCTTCGACGTCGACGGATTCCGCCATGCGGTTCGGCTGTGGACCATGGTTCTGGAAATCTCGGTGCTGATGGCCCAGTTCCCCTCCGAACGCATTGCCGAACTGTCTTATCGCTTCCGCACCTTGGGGTTGGGATTTGCCAATATCGGCGGGCTTCTGATGGCCTCGGGGCTGCCCTATGACAGCGATGCCGGCCGCGCCTATTGCGCCGCCATCACCGCGATGATGACCGGTGTCGCCTATGCGACCTCCGGCGAGATGGCCAAGGAACTGGGCACCTTCCCGGGTTTCCCTGAAAATGCCGACGCCATGCGCCGGGTGATCCGCAATCATCGCCGGGCCGCCTATGGGCTGACCAGCGACTACGAGGATCTGTCGATCCGGCCGGTGCCGCTCGATGCCGAGAACTGCCCGGACGACTCCCTGGTCGCCGCCGCCCGCGAATCCTGGGACGACGCCCTGCGCCTGGGCGAGGAATACGGCTATCGCAACGCCCAGGTCTCGGTCATCGCCCCGACCGGCACGATCGGCCTGGTAATGGACTGCGACACCACCGGCATCGAACCCGACTTCGCGCTGGTCAAGTTCAAGAAACTGGCCGGCGGCGGTTATTTCAAGATCATCAACCGGATGGTGCTGCAGGCTCTGGAGACCTTGGGCTACGGTCCCTCCGACGTGGAAGCGATCATCCGTTACGCGGTTGGTCGCGGCACCCTGAAGGGTGCGCCGGCGATCAATCATGTGACACTGGCCGCCAAGGGCTTCACCGAGGAAGCCCTGGAAAAGGTCGAGGCGGCGGTGGCCAACGCCTTCGACATCAAATTCGCCTTCAATAAATACAGCCTGGGCGTCGAATTCTGCACCGAGGTGCTGAAGCTGACGCCGGCCCAGCTGGACGACGTCAGCTTCGATCTGCTGACGGCCATCGGTTTCTCGCGGTCCGATATCGACGAGGCCAACACCTATGTCGCCGGCGCCATGACCCTGGAGGGCGCTCCCTTCCTGAAGCCCGAGCATCTGCCGGTGTTCGATTGCGCCAGCCCCTGCGGTAAGCTGGGCAAGCGCTATCTGTCGGTCCACAGCCACATCCACATGATGGCGGCGGCGCAGCCCTTCATCTCGGGCGCCATCTCGAAGACCATCAACATGCCGAACTCGGCCACCGTCGAGGATTGCAAGCAGGCCTATCTCGCCTCCTGGCGCCTCGGCCTCAAGGCCAACGCCCTCTACCGCGACGGCTCCAAGCTGTCGCAGCCGTTGCAGGCGACCCTGCTTGACGACGACGGCGAATTGGCCGACGAACTGGCCGAGCGGCCGGCGGCGGCGGCGCGGACCGAGATCGTCGCCGAACGCATCGTCGAACGGCTGGTGGCGGCGGCGCGGCGCAAACTGCCCGATCGCCGCAAGGGCTACACCCAGAAGGCCATTGTCGGCGGCCACAAGGTTTATCTGCGCACCGGCGAATATGAAGACGGCAAGCTGGGCGAGATCTTCATCGACATGCACAAGGAAGGCGCCGCCTTCCGCGCCATGATGAACAATTTCGCCATCGCCATTTCGATCGGTCTGCAATATGGCGTGCCGCTCGAGGAATTCGTCGAAGCCTTCACCTTCACCCGTTTCGAACCGTCGGGCATGGTGGAGGGCAACAGCGTCATCAAGATGTCGACCTCGATCCTTGATTATGTCTTCCGCGAATTGGCCATTTCCTATCTGTCGCGCAACGATCTGGCGCATGTGACGCCGCCCGATCTGACCCCCGACACCGTGGGCCGCGGCAGCAACGAGGGCAACCTGCCGAACGCCGGCCTTGGCGCCGTCGTCGAACGCTTCACCAGCCGGGGCTATGTCCGCTCCAACCTGACGGTGCTGCGCGGCGGCATCGCCTCGGCCACCCACGCCGTGGCAACCGCCACGGTCGCCGCCACCCCGGCCCCGATCGTCGTTGCCCACGACACAGAATCGCTGGTCCACGAATTCGATACCCGCACCGACCAGATCCGCGAAGCCCGCCTGAAAGGCTATGAAGGCGACGCTTGCGGCGAATGCGGCAACTTCACCCTGGTCCGCAACGGCACCTGCATGAAGTGCAACACTTGCGGCGGGACGTCTGGCTGCTCGTGATCGGAAGCGGGCGGCTGTTATGTTATGTAGCGTCAGCAAGAAGTGTCTGAGCGTCAGTTAAAATGCCTCAAACGGCGTTGAAGACCGCCGCACCCACCCGGGTGCGGCGGTTTTTCCTTGAATCCAGCCAGATTCCGCTGGCTGGCAACATTCATTCCAAACAGGGCGGCGCACCCCTCAGAAGCGGGGCGGACGGAGATCGCGATTCTGCGAGAACACACAGCCGTCGTCATCGAAGTCTTGACGGCCCAGATCCATGTTTTGAAGGGGATACTCCCTGTCTTCGAGGAGCTTGCCTTTACGGGACGCCTCCCCGACGATCTTTCCTACCGCGACAACCCGTTGGCCGATGCCGTGATCGGCGTCGGGTTGGAGCCGATGAATGCCGTCGCCGGCGGCCATGGCGACGGCTGATCGGCATAGGGCCTCAATCCACAGCGCCCAAAAGGTTGGTTGATATTTTTGGATGATATGCATATATATCAACCAAAGTATCAACCGATGGAGACAGCTATGGCAATGAAGTTGGCCGAACTGGACGAAAGCACCGGGTTCCCGCCTGCATTTGCCAATGTCGTGAATATCGCCGCAACGATTGAGGCCGCGGCAACCGCCCTCAGCGCGGACTATGCGCAACGAGGCGTAAGGCTGCAATGGCAGCCGAGAAAGAAAAGCCTGAAACCAAAAGGTGAATGGTATTCCCACGTGATGGCGTCTTCTTGCGACAGGTTTTATGAACTCGTCGCCGCGATCACGCACAAAGAAAATCGGCTGCAGAAGACCAACCCTGTTGAATGGGAGGTCTTTCGATTGCTTTCAGCCTTGACGCCAGCACAACCACAACTCATGGAGCTGGCACATAATGACCCCGACATGGCCATCCGAGAGTTGGTTCGGCAGATCGAACTGGTTCGGCAGCAGTTCGTGGCAACGGCCGACCTTCTGGGGCGTACGGAAGGTGCTGCGGAACGGCCGGAGGAGAATGGCGAGGCGGAATGGAGGCGTGTGAGTTCGGAGCTCCTTGCTCGTGCCGGTGGTGGAATGACGCTGACGGAAGCCGCAAAGAGGTTGGGGCTTTCAAGACAGGGCATGCATAAGCGGATTACCTCGCATTCGGCCTTGGGGATGATAATGGACGGCAAGATCGTCGTTCCAACGATCCAATTCACGGGCCGGAACGGCAAGGAGGAGATTCTTACTGGCATCGATGACGTCGTACGTCAGTTCAATGATGCCAATGCCGGCTCTTGGTCCGCCCTGCAGTTCCTGATCGAAAACGATGCGAATCTGGGACACCCCCCGATCGCCTTCCTGCGGGAAGGCAAAACGGACGCAGTGCAACACGCCGCCCGGGCGTATCTGGGAACGGGCGAAGAGTGACCCCTGCTTCGCCACACTTCGCGAACGGGCTGAAGGACGTCGTCTTACGTCAGGGCGTCGCGATCATCAGGATCCACCACAAGGATAACGGCCCGGTTTGGTTCGGCCCCAAGCCGGGCGATCCGCCAGCGTACCGATTCGACGCGCCGGGTGGCGAATACCGCACGATGTATGCGGCGGACAAAATCGAGGGCGCTTTTGCGGAGACGATCTTGCGCAAGCCAAGGGGGCGCATACTTCGTCGCGCCTACGTCGATGATCGCGCCTGGAGCGTTTTGACAATCGGTCGGGATTTGAAACTGGCGAAGCTGTACGATGAAGGTCTTCTCTGGCACGGCATCGATTCAAACATCGGCTCTTCGGACAGTTACACCGAACCGAGGCGTATCGCCCTTGAGCTCCATGCGGATTTCCCTGACCTCGACGGGATAGCCTATCGAGCACGGCACAACGACGGGCAAATCTGCTATGCCATATTCGACCGGATCGACCCGACCCATTTCAAAACAATGGTGACAACCTTATTCAAGAACAAACCGACTGAAGTCGATGACCTGATGGCCCTATACGGGGCACACTTCGACCCGACCCCGCCGCTACCGTCGCCGTGAACATGGCCGTGACTGAATAGGCGAATCTATTTTGTGAACGTCCGCTGCCGTTGTGGGGCAGACGGCATATTAAAATTGACGTTAGATATCGATAACGTTATCTGTTATATTGTTATCTGTTATTCTGTTCCTGGCATGGAGCGTCATGTCCCAGATTACCTCCGAAGCTGTAGGCAGTGCTGCCGAAGCGCTTATCGCGCGTGGGGAAAAGCCCAGTGTGCGCAAGATTCGCGAGGAGCTCGGTGGCGGCTCACCCAACGCGATCTTGCCGCTGCTGAACGCTTGGCGAGATTCGCGCCAGAATGCCGTGGTAACTGTTTCGGCGCCCTTGGAGGAAGATATCGACCTTCCTCCCGAGGCTGTTCGTCTGCTCAATGACCTGCGCCAATCCATGGCGTCAGCGATGGTGACCTTGCTGCGCACGGAGCGGGCCAATTCAATCACAACCCAAAAATCCGTCCAACAGGACGCCGACGCGCGCATCGCGCGGGTCCAAAAGGAAATGGATCGGCGCCTTGCGGATATCGAAGCCCGGGCCGCAACCCAACTACAGGACGCGCGAGACGAGGCGCAGTCCCTGGCAGAGCAGCTTGCAACCGCGGAGGCTGACGTGGGCGATCTTCGGGCCCGTCTGCAAGTTGCCGAAGAGCGAGCCAGCGCCGCCGACGCCGATCGACGCCGTTCGGCGGAACTTCACGCTGAGCAGATGCGCCAGATCGAAGCCGCACACCGAGCCATCGACGATGATCGCCGCGACCAAATGATGCGACTGGAGGCCAAGTTGTCTGCGGCAAACCAAGAATTGCGGGCACTCAAAGACAGTGCCCTCGGCGCCGAAAAACGATAGGCTCGCGATGCCACTGTTCGATAAGATCCCCGAAAAGATCTTCCGCCCGCTGGCCGCCGGCAATAGGCGCTTCTATGCCGATTTGCTCCTCCACCTCTACGACCATACCTTCGCCGCCATCGGCGACACCCCGCGCAAAACCGACGTCATTGCCGAAATCGGCGATTTTATGGACCAGTACAGCCGTGAACATGGCCCGCTGGTTGCCGAGGAAGTGGATCTGTCACCCCAGGAATTCCGTCGCCTGCAGCGGGAAGCCGAGGGCCAGGACACCGAGCGATACCGCACTTTCAACTATCTGACGGACTCCGGCTGGCTGGTTGAGATGCGCGACCGCTTCCGTAAGCTGGTCGACCTCGCTCCTGAAGGGCGCCTGCTGCTCCGCGAATTCCAAAAAATCATCACGGGGGACACCCGATCCTATGGCGGCGCGGTGCTCAACGTCCTTGGTCAACTGGATGCGGCGGTTGCACATCCCGACGACCGGTCGGAATGCATCTTCAATGCCTGGGCTTATGCCCGTGACTTTTCCCACCATCTGCGCACCATTGCCGCCCAGATGCGTCGGGTGGAGGAACATGTTCTCGCTCAGGAGGGCTTGCGCGCATTGTTCTGCACCTTCTTCGACGAATTCGTGTCGAAGATGCTGATTGCCGACTACAAGACCCTCAAAACCAAAAACAACCCCTTCCGCTTCCGCCACCAGATCATCGAGCGGGTCGGTGATATCGAGAGCGACGCCCTGCTGACGTCCCGCCTGGGTCACGCCTATGTCCGCGAGGGCCGGGCCGGGGACATCGCCGACGCAGAGGCCCGCATCCGCCGTGAGCTGCAGGACGTCTATCACGTCTTCGACACCATCGACCGCCAACTCGACGTCATCGGCGAGACGCAAATACGGATTGAACGCAAGATCCACACGATTGTCCGCTACATGGACCGCCACGACGGCGGCGCCATCGACCGTGCCACCCGAGCCATCCGCAACCTTGGGGCAACCAGCTTGCCGCTCGACGCCGAGGTGGTGATGGATCCGAACATTCTGCTGCTGGCTCCCCTACTTGGTGGCGACATCCTCTACACCCAGCGCCAAAGTCGGCGCGAGATTGAGCGGTCTCGCTACCGCGAGGTGCCGATGGACCCAGCGCTCGAAGCCTTCCGACAGGCCAAGCTTGAGTACGCCCGCCGAGTGGCGGTGTCGCCCCAGCGCGTGCGCGACTTCCTCGCCAAAGTGCTCGCTGGCCGCGACAGCATTCTTGGCAGCGAGATCGAAGTGATCACGGTCGATGACTTCATCGTGTTCCAGCGCCTGCGCGACGTGCCATTCATGTTCGATGGCACGGTCGGCCAGCAATATAGCGTTACGCCGCTGGGATCCCGGGCCGCCAACGAGTGGCTCGATTTCCCTGATTTCCAGATTGCTCGCGTCCGAAAAGGGGCCTGACCATGCCGGAGTTGAGAGATCTCCAAGATCTTCTGGACAAAGCGGACACCTATCGGCCCGGACGCGGCATTCCCGAGCCTCCCACGGAGGAGGAAGTTACCCGCTGCATCCAGGTGTTGATGTCTCGCCAGTGCATCTATCCGCACCAGAACCACCTGGCGCGGAGCTACAACATCATGGCCTGCCCGGATTATCAGGAGTTTTTCCGGCGCTATTTTTCGGCCATGGGCTTGGAATTTCATTTCGACCCGCGTTCCCGCATGATCGCCCTGCGCGTCCCGGGAATCGACAAGAAGCGCTACGACTGGCAGGCATCGCGGCTCAAAAAGGATGAGACCTTGGTCCTCTACACGATCAAGTTGGCTTATGAGGAAGGTTTCCGCGCCAACCAGATGGGGACCCGAGGTGAGGTGGAGATCACCACCAACGACCTGATCGACAAGCTGGACGTGGTGGCAAACGTTCAACTGGAGGAAAGCCGAATGATGGCCATCCTCAAGCTGTTGGAGCGCAAAGGTGTCGTCCACATCGGTGAACTGGACCCCATCGAGCGGATCCGCTCCCTGACCATTCTGCCCGGTATCGAGGTCGCTTGCCCCGAAGTCTACATGCAGGCCGTCGCCGATTGGGCGGAACAGCAGCCTCAGATTGGAACTGCGCCGACGGTAGAGCCGGTGGAAGAGACCGCCGAGGCCGAGGAGGATGTCGATGTATAAGCTGACGCGTATCAGCGCCATCAACTGGTATCTGGTCAGGGCCAAGGATATCGACATCCGGGAAGCGACCGCCTTCATCGGCCCGACCGGGTCCGGCAAGACCTCGCTGGAAGACGCCATTCAGACTGTGATCTGTGCGGCCAGTCACCGGCACGTCCACACCAACGCCTCGGCCAGCGGCAAGTCTGATCGCAAGATCCTCGACTATTGCCTGGGCTACATCGTGCCCAAAAATGACGGCGGCGAACCGGTGCGCTCCTCTTGCGAAACGGTGCTGGCTCTGGTGTTTTCCGAAGAACGGCGCGACGGCAGCCGCCACGACATCACTGTCGGCTTAGCCATGTCGGCGCGTGTCGAGGATTCCCGCGAACAGGTCCTGTCCCGGTTCATCGCCCCCGGCTATCAGTTCTCTGTCGACCACACCATGGAGGAAGACGAACACGGCCGCGTCATCAAACGTTGGGATGACATCGAAAAAGGGCTTAAACAGGCCTGTCCGGCGGTGCGTTTCTATCGTCACAGCGCCGAAAAATTTGTCACCGATATGCTGGCCGAAATGCGTAAACACGGCCGGCAACCGGACACGCGCCACTTCCTGCACGCCTTCTCCAACGCGGTGGCGTTCAAACCCATCTTTGACCCCACCCAATTCGTCCGCACTTACATCCTGGAGCCGGATCCGTTGGAGGTCGAGCGGGTGCGCGATGCCATCGGCCGCTGGCGCTACCTCGCCGAGGCGGTGCGGCAGATCGAGGAGAAGCTCAAGCGCCTGACCACCGTGCGTAAGAGGTATGACGACTGGGGCGCCGAGGTCATCGACCGCGCCGCCAATCGCTGGGGACTGGCCTGCGCCCGAACCGAACGCGCCCGTTTTGAACTGCGCCGCCAAGGGAATGCCCTGGTCGATGCCAATGTCAAATTGCGGGAACAGGAGACCATCGAACAGAGCCTCAAAAGGGAACTGGAGAGGTCGGAAGCCGAACTGCGCCGCCTGGAGAGCACGCTGGCGGAAAAGGGCGTGTCGGGGAAACTGCAGCAGATCGCTACCGAGCTGGAGAATGCCAAGCTGCGCCTCAAGGAGGTCGAGGATGTCGACCGCCAAGTGCGCCAGGCCTTGCAGATGGCGGCCAACCTCACCCAGGCCCATGACTTCCTTCCGGCGTCCACCAGTCCAGTTATCGCGGCCGCCCAGGCTGCCCTGGTTCTCCTTGCCAAACCCGGTTTGGAATGGCTGACCGAACATACCGCCGCGATCACGGGCCACCTAGACCGGTTTAAGGTGCTGGCCGAGTTGCCGGAGCGACTGCGTCCGCAAATCGACGACCGAGTGACCGAATTGGCCGATCTACGCAAGCGCCGCGACTTGGCCGAGGAGAATGCCAAGCGGGCCGCCGCCGGGGCAACGCCCCTTTCTTCCCACACGGACGCCTATCTGCGCCTACTGAGGGACGCCGGTATCGAGGCGTTGGTGCTTTGTGACGTGGTGGAACCAGTCGATAAGGACTGGCAGTTCGCCGCCGAATCGCTCCTCGGCCTGTTCCGGGAAGCCGTCATTGTCGATCCACGCTATCTCAACCAGGCCAACGAAATCCTCTTCGCCAACCGCAACCGCCACGGTTTGCACAGAATCCGCCTGGTCAAGACCAGCCGCACCCGCGAAGTGGACATCAAGCTGGCGACAGACAGCCTGGCAACGGTACTGAAAACGGACGACCCCCATGCCCAGGCGCTCATCTGCAGCCACCTGGGTGGCGTGAAGATGGTGGAAACCGTGGCCGAATTGGAAAGGGCAAATCGGGCCATCATGCGCGACGGTCGGGCCACTGCCGGCCTTGCCTTCTCGGTCAACCAAGATCTGACGCCCATCCTGGGCCGCCAGGACGGCTCGGCCGCGGCCAGCCTGCACGAGGAGGCGACCCGGCTCAAAGGCGAGATTGCTCGGTTGGTGCGCGAGAAGACCTTGCTCGAACAGGCTTCCCGCGCCGCTGAAAACCTCGCCAGTTACAAGACCGATCTCGATGGCGCCAGCTTCCGCTACGACGAAATCCGCCGCCAGATGAAGGACACCGAGCGCCGCAAACAGGCGGTGTTGTCGGAAGAGGACACCGTATTGGTCGCCGAAATCGAGGCCTTAAAGAGCGAGATGGGCGAACGGAAGGAGGATCTCGATGAGGTTGGCAAAACTGTGCGTGCCGCCATCCAGGTTCAGGCCCGAGTCGAAGCTGCCGCCAAGGCGGCCAGAGTCTCCCTGCGCGAGGCCGTCAAGAGCAAGCGTCAGACGCTGAAGCTCGATGACGAGACGTTGCAGGTCGCTCTCAGGTGGGCGGCGCCGGAAGTGAAGGAGGTGTTCAGGGGATTTCGGGGAACGACCAATCCCTATCTCGGCTGGCGCGTCAGTTTTTCAGCGGCATCCGCCTACGAGCCCGCTATCAAGGAACACGAGACGGCACTGGAAAAGATCGACGAGCGGATCACCAGGCTGGCCAATAATGCCCGTTCCGCTTTCGACCAATATCTACGCGACTACGGCATCGAACGCCCAATGTCCGACGACCAGCCCTACACCTTTGACTATCACTGGGTCATCCTGCAGCACAGCAAATTGCAGCAAAATGAGCTACGCGAGCATAGGGAAATGGCCGAATCCGCCGAGCGGGAGATGTATCTGACGCTCAAGGAGGATCTGCTGGTAAACCTCAATGGCAGATTCCAGAAGTTGGACGCCCAGCTGAAAACGCTGAACAGCCAGCTGCGCCGCCACAAGTTCACCGGCCAATTCTACAAATTCGGCAAAAAGGCGGACAGCCGCTATGACCGGCTGCGCCGTTTGGCCATGGAGGTCGGCACCAATCCTGAACAAGCCCAGGCCATCGTCGAAGGCCGGAGCGGCGATCTCGTCCTTCAGGCCGCCATGGACGAATTGAACGAGTACCTCGATAACACCGGCGGCGAAGGCATGGAGGACTACCGCAACTACTATACCTTTGATCTTTATATGCGGCCGGCCACCACCGAGGAGGATGACTCCCTGGAGGTCGACGAGCAGGAGAGGAAGAGCAAGGGCCTGATCAGTCTCAGCGCCCGCGCCACCGTCGGCTCCGGCGGTGAAGGCCAGGCACCCTTCTATGTCGCTATCGCCGCTTCCATGGCGCTGGCTTATTACCCCGGCGGCCATCCCAACGGCGAGCCGTCCGGCATGGGCTTGGTGCTCTTCGACGAAGCGTTCAACAAGCTGGACATCACCACCACCCAGTCGCTGATCCGTTTCTTCAAGGATCTCGGGCTGCAGCTGATCCTGGCCGCCCCCGAGGACAAGCGTCCCACCTTCACCGAGGTGCTCGACTGCATCGTTTCGGTGAACAAGGACCTGGTGAACCAAACTGTTTATCTGGACAGCGAGTTCCCCACGCCCTATGCCCAAGAGCAGATTGCCGGCATCAACCCGGACCATGTCGGCATCGAAGGCTTCCGTGCCCGGATCGCCGAGATAACGGATGCCTAGCGCCGGGCGGATGGAAGCCGACCGAATACTCGGCAAACTGCTGACCCTGGTTGAGGAGAAGGCGGAAGCAGAGCGCACCAATCGGGTGATGGTCCGCATGGCCGAGCGATCCTGGCTAGCCGACGACCGCGAGGAGCTCTATGCGCGTCTCAGAGCGGCAGAGACGGCCGGGGCGGTGGCGCTGGAATGGGGCAGAAACGACAGCCGCCACCTAATCACCCGGGTGGTGCTGACCGATGCGGCCGCCCTCTATCGGTTGATCGCCCGCACCCCCAAAGCGCAAATCGCCGCCGCCGCCGTGGCGGATCTGCGCGCCCGGTTGCCGAAGCTACCCGCAGGCATGGAACCGCTGCTGCTCACCTTGATGGACAACTGGGGCCGGGGCCGGCCATATCTCGGACTCGATGTGGGCAACCTCCTGGTTGCCGAGCGCTGCCTGTTGGCAGTCGCCATCCTGGTCGATGGTCGGCTGGATGGGCTGGATCTCCGAACCTTCTCCCGACGCGCCACCGGAGACTCGAAATTCGTCGAATGCCATCAGGGCAAGATCGCCGACCTGCTGCGTCGGGTTGAGGAATTTCCCGAAGAAATGGATTCCGAAGAGGTGCTGGCTGGCCACGGCATCGCCCGGTACCCCCAACCGTGTCTTCTGGCCGGACCGGTCAGCTTCCGGGGGCAACCGCTGCCAGCCAAGCCCTATATCGGCATCGCTCCCGACATGGTCGCCGGCCTGGGTGTGGTGGGCACTCCGCCCTGGATTCTGACCATTGAAAACCTCGCCAGCTTCAACCGGCAGGTCCGAGAGGTCCCCGGTGAAGGCATTATCCTTTACACTGGCGGCTTTCCCAGTAATGCCACGCTGGATTGCTTGCTCGCACTGGCCCGCGCCGTCCCCTGTCCTGTCTATCACTGGGGAGACATTGACGCCGGTGGCATCAAGATCGCTTATCGCATCGAACATGCGTTGGCGGCTGTCGGCCGACGATTGTTCCTGCACCGCATGGACGCTGACCTGGCTCGGCGCTCAGGAAAACTGACCGCAGGTAAACCGGTGTTCCGCATCGACATTGAAGGCAGCGTCGTGGCCAACCTCGCTACCTTCCTCGCCGGTCCGGAAGCCTACTTACTCGAGCAGGAGGAACTTGACCCCGTCACGCCCGCCCTTTGATCGCACGGCTTTCTAGACGCATTGTTATACCGTCGGCCTTCTCTACTGCCAGGAGGTCTCCGATGTCGCTTAGGGCTCGACCTCCCTCCAAATTTTCATCCAGCACAGTAAACTCTCGACCAAGTTGCGCCTTCTGGCGCGGGTCGCGCCACGATGTCACCTGGCAGACGGCGCTTTAGGGGTACAGCCTCGGGGTTCTCTGAGCGCATGATCCTAATTTTCGTCGCAGCCTACAGAGGATGGTGTCTTCAACATTTTTTTCTACCAGATATTGCGCAAGAACCGCAAAAGCCGTATATAGATATGGCTACCCTTCGTCTCCTTTGGGCTCGGCCGGTTCCGGTCCGGGCACCATCGGAGGTGAGCGCGGCGTCATCGTAGATGGCGCGGTGCGGGTCGTCGCCGAGGCGGTCGTAGTGCGGATTCCGATTTATCCGGCCAGGGATTCCGATCGCATTCCGGCCACCCATTCCGATCCGTTTCCGGCCATCTGTTCCGACGCGATGTCGGCCAGGGGGTGGCACCTTCCCAGCAGGTCAATGACGGTCATCTCACGAT
>JARLJB010000309.1 GCA_031291415.1 Telmatospirillum sp. | reverse complement strand
GTGAGATCAGCATCGGCCGTCACCGGCAGGTCGAAAACGCTCTCCCTCGAGCGGATCTTTTCGCCCGGCCGAACGGCGGCGGTAAGATCGACCCGCAGGTTCTGGGGCAATTGATAACCGACCCCGAATCCCACGAGCGCCCCCGATCCCAGGTCGCCCTGGAAGCCCGTTCCGTCCACCACGCTCTTGCCCATGTTCTGGCTGAGCGAGCCACCGGCATCAAGGCGGAGATAAATCCCCTCTGCCGCCGTTGCGCCGGCCGGTTCGACCAGGCCCGTGCCGACGACCGCCATCAGGGCTGCGGTACAGCAGGTCATTCTGTTCGTCATTTTCATGTCCTCATTTCCTCATTACGCCACCTGAGTTCATTGGCAGACCCAGTTGTTGGCGCTGGTGGCATCTCCGCTGCCGATGTAGTGCTGCATTTTCGGATAGACGCAGAGCGGACGCGTGTAGAGAACCGCTCCTGTCGAGCTGTTGCTCGCGTGCTTGGAAATCACGACGCGATCCGGAGCCGTGCCGCTCTCAACCCAGTTTTCCAGCGCGGTGACCAGTTCGCCTTTTCCGCGCACTTCCGCGAAGCTCTGCGCACCGGGACCGCCGCTGCAGTGGTCCATGCCGGGAACCATGTAAAGCTTGGCGAATTGCTGGGTCGTCGCCAGGGAACGCGCATAGGCGGCCTGCGCGGCTTGCGCGGCCAGCATCTTTGCCCGTGCGCTCAAGGCACTGTTGGCGACGACGCTCTGGAGCGCGGGGACCGCGTAAGGGTTGGTGCTGGAGTTGTATTCAGGATTCCCGATTGCGATGTCGAGAACCTGTCCGTCGGCCGTCGAAGCGTTATTCCGAACCACCGAGTTGTAGTAGTTGATCGTATTAAGAGGAGAGGTCGCAGCGTCCTCCCATCCGTGGTAGAAAATCAGCTTGCCACCGTGCGCCTTAAAGGCGCTGAGGTTCGGATTGATGGCATTCATGACCGCGGCGACAGCACTGGCGTCATAAGACGCCGTCCCCGAATTCAGGTCGAACCGCGTATAGTCCCAGGCGACGTTGCTATAGAACGCGTTGCCCATCATCCCATAGGCATTCCCGAATTGGCCCCCGGCCAGGGGCGTCGCTCCGATGATCCACTGGGGACCCCAGCCGGTCGAAGCAGCAGCATTGGTCGCAAAGAAGCCGGGAAAGATCAGCCCGCCGGTGACCGGATTGTAGGTGCCTTGCGTGATGCCCTTCACCGTGGTGACTTCCGCCGACGTCAGGCAGGAACTGGTCTCGGTGCCACTGCACAAAAGGACGCCGGGATCGAAGCTGCACTGGCGGGGATCGATGACCACGGTGCGGTCCGTCGGATCCAGTTGGGCGGAGGGGCAGGACGCCAGGGCGGCCGCCTGAATGGCCGCCAGCTTGGCCGATGAGACGAAGCCCCCGACGGCGCTCATGTTCTGGCCAAGACGAATCCCGGCAACCTGCATGTGACTGATGTAGTTGACCGGATCCCCGGCGAGAATGCCGTCAAAGTAAGTCGGATATCGCTGGGCCATCTGCAGCCCTTCACGCCCACCGTCCGAGCATCCGACAAAGTAGGAGTGTTGCGGTGCAAGACCATAGAAGGCGTTGATCAGAGCCATGGCGATATCGTGGGTCACCGGCAGCGCACGGTAACCAAGATCGGTTACCTTCTCCGGGTGCCCCATGGCGAAGGTGGCATCCGTGTTCGACGCCGACTGATGTCCACCGTCGGTGCCGGCCGCCACATTGTTCGACTGCAAGGAGTTTCCCAGATAGGAATAACGCATCACGCCGTTCAAGCCGCCATTGCCCATCTGCATGTAGCGCCCGACCCAGCCGCTGACGGGCAACCACACCTCCCAGCCGATATGGGAATCCGATGTCGGCGCGGCAAAGCCGGAAACCCGGCAGAAGGTCGGCAGACCGGTCTCCGTCCCGGACCCATCGGGATTGACGAAGCTGCCGCCCGATACGGTCTGGGCGACAGTAATCGAGGAAGAGACAGGTAACGCAACACTTGCCAGGGACGCGCAGGTCGTGGCGGCCGAATAAGATTGAGCGGATGCCGAAGTTGCGACACCGGCGACAAGAGCCATCCCGACCGAGGCAAGTAAAACCCCTTTTCCGGGCCGGAAATACCGTCTCCTACCATGAAAAATCATCGTTTCCTCCCTTGGTGCCTGCGACCGGACGTCGACGTTGGAACGCGCCCGCTCAAGGCGTCCTTTTCGGTTTTCAAGGGATGAAAGGCTAGCGCCTCAGACGGATGGTCTCTTGCACGTTCCGGTCATATGGCCGGAATCTTCCAAACCAAAAAGCGTATTGGAAACTTGCCAAAGCCGTGTCCAGGGCGCGGAACAGCGCCGAGAGCAGGATGTCGGGGGTCAGATTGGGATTGAAACAGAGCCCCCCGCGCCGGGTGGGAGGCGGGTCCGGCGCGGGGCGATCAACCGGCGTTCCGCATCAGAACTGATACCTGACGCCGGCCGTCAGTTCGTGAGCCTGCACCTTGCCCTTGGTGGTCTGAATTTGACCGTC
>JARLJB010000308.1 GCA_031291415.1 Telmatospirillum sp. | reverse complement strand
GAAGGATCTCAATCTGGCGCTGTCGACGGCCCGCAAGATCGGCCTGTCGCTGCCCAACACCGCCACCTGCCAGGAACTGTTCAACAGCTGCGCCGCCAACGGCGGCAAGGCCTGGGACCATTCCGGCATGGTCCGGGCGCTCGAAAACCTCGCCAATTTCGAAATCGGACAGAAAGCATAAGGGGGCCTGACGATATCGCCTGAAAAACGCCGCTGCTCGCGGCGTGACGGGCAGAGACGCCCGTCCCACTCTGAGGGAGGGGAAGGACGGCTCGGTCCTTTGTGACAGCAGCTACGGACAGACAAAAATGAATTCGACCTTACCGGTGAATACTTTCAAACGTGCCATCAAATCCGGACATCTACAGATCGGCCTGTGGTCGATTCTGTCGAACCACATGACCGTCGAGATCATCGCCGGGGCTGGTTTCGACTGGCTGGTGCTCGACACCGAGCATGCCCCCAACGAACTGCCGATGGTGATGATGCAGTTGCAGGCGGCAACCGGCGGCACCGCCCATCCGGTGGTGCGCATCCCGTGGAACGACACGGTCGACATCAAGCGCTATCTCGACATCGGCGTGCAGACGCTGCTGATCCCGTCGATCGAATCGGCGGACGAGGCGCGTGCCGCGGTTGCCGCCACCCGCTATCCGCCGAAGGGCGTGCGCGGTTATTCCGCCGCTCCGCGGGCCGCACTCTATGGCCGGGTCAAGGGCTATCCGCAGATCTGCGAGGAGGAGATCTGCGTTCTCCTGCAGATCGAGACCCGCAAGGGCATGGAGCATCTTGAGGAGATCGCCGCGGTCGAGGGCGTCGACGGCCTGTTCGTCGGTCCCGGCGACTTGTCGGCGGCGCTCGGTCATGTCGGCGACCCCAAGCATCCCGACATGCTGGCCGCCATCGACGACACCCTGGCCCGCATCCGCGCCGCCGGCAAACCGGCCGGCATGTTGACACCCGACGAAAAACTGGCGCAGCATTACATCGACACGGGTTGTCTATTCGTCGCGGTCGGTTCGGACCTTGGCCTGCTGGCCCGCGGCTCGGAACAGTTGGCTGCACGGTTCAAGGCTTGAACGAACAGAGTCTGCTGCCCACCCGTTATCTGTCGGCCGCGCTGACCGTCGTCATTATCGCCGGTGTGGTCGCCTGGGACGTCGGGGGCATATCCATTGGCCGGGAGGCTGCGCGAGCGGCACTCCTGGCTTTTGTTGTGACTGAGGCGCGATCGCTGGTACGCGGCGGTCGCATCATGCTGGGTGTTTGCCTGACGGCAACCGCGGCCGCCGTCGCCTGGCAGCCGGACCCTCTGGCGCTGCTCTGTCGGGCCTTGGACGATGCGGCATTCATCGTCGCCCTGTTCGCCTCCTTGAGCCTGTTGCGCGACGCCGCCGAGACGTCGCGGCTTGTCCAGTCCTGCGGCGAATGGATGGTCCGTCAGCCGCCCGGCCGCCGCTATCTGGTTCTCAGCGTCGGCAGCCATCTGTTTTCTCTTGTCCTCAATTTCGGCGTTTTACCGCTGCTCGGCACCATGATCCTGAAGGGCAATACCCTTGAGGCGGCCGGTGGCGACCCCCGCATCGCCGCCATCCGCCAGCAGCGGATGATGACCGCCGTTCTGCGCGGCTATTGCATGATGACCGTCTGGTCGCCGCTGTCGGTCGCCTTCGCCGTCACTCAGGTTTCCGTGCCGGGCATCGCCTGGTGGCGGTTGCTGCCGCTGCAAGTCGTGCTGGCGATTCTATTGATGGCGTTGGGATGGCTTTGCGACCGCCGGGAGTTCGCCCACATCCCGATCGCCCGGACCGCCGAGCTTGTCGACGACGATCGGCGTCCTCTCATCGCCCTCATCGCGCTGATCACCGGCGTCGTCGTCTGTTCGGTGGCCTGGGCCGAAGCGCTCGGCGTCCGACCGGTGGTCGGCGCCATGATGGTCGTTCCGGTCTCGGCTTTGATCTGGCTGACCGTTCAACATTGGCATGCCGGCGGGCTGGCGGCGCCGCTGATGGCGGTTCGCCGCCTGTCGCACCGCCTGACCGTCAGCATGCCAGCCTTCCGCAACGAGTTTGTCATCCTCGGCGGCGCCATGTTTTTCGGGCGGATGGCGTCGGCCTTCCTGTCGCCGGATGTCACCGCCCGCATCATCGGGTTCGTTCCGTTGCCGGCCGTCGCCCTGTCGGTTCTGCTTGCCTGGGGAATGATGTTCCTCGCCCATTTCGGCGTCCCGCAAATCGTCACTGTGACGCTGCTGGGCAGCGCCGTCGTCAATCTGACGGGACTGGGCATCGATCCCCTGGTGCTGGCCAGCGGTCTGATGGGGGCATGGTCCTTGTCGGCGACGACGACGCCGGTCGGAGCCGCCTCGCTCACCGTCGCCCGTTTGTCGGGAGTCTCCACCACCACCGTGGCCCGCGACTGGAACGGCCGTTTCGTCCGCGCCGGCGCACTTCTCCTCGCCGTCTGGATGCTGGCCTTGGCAAGCGTGCTGTGATCCGGCCCTTGCCGTCGCGCTTCCGATCGGCGAGACGTGGTATAAGCTGTTCTTCCCTTCCACCGTCTGCAAGAGGATCTCGATGTCCCGAGCGCTCGCCGTCTTTACTCTGTTGGCCGTAACGATGACAGCCGGCCCGGTCTTCGCCGAGGAGGTTGGCTGCGTGTCGACCAACATTCGCATGCTGGGACTGGCCAATGACAAGGTCTGCATCGATTCTTTCCGCGACCCCAAGGTCGACGGCGTGGTCTGCCATGTCAGCCGGGCCAAGACCGGCGGCGTCAAAGGCGCCATCGGCGTCGCCGAGGACACATCCGACGCCTCCATCGCCTGCCGCCAGATCGGGCCGATCACCATCAAGGGTGACCTCAAGGACGGCGAGGACGTCTTCCGCGAAAACCGATCCTGGCTGTTCAAGAAGCTTCAGGTCGTGCGCTTTTTCGATAAGCCCAACAACACCTTGGTCTATCTCAGCTATTCCGACAAGCTGGTCGACGGCTCGCCGAAAAACGCCATCTCCACCATCCCGATCATGCCCTGGGCGACGCATTAAAGCGTGAAACCGGCGCCTGGATACCCGTGTCACGCACGGGCATGACGACTATTGGCGGTGGGACAGTCCTGATTGGGAGCTCTCGTACTTTTTCGCATCTGCGGTAATCTGCGTCATCTGCGGATAGAATAAATCGGCGGGTTTAAACGGTATCTGACTGGATCATCATTTTGATGACGGACGCTTAAAGGTATTAATCCGCAGATGTCGCAGATTACCGCAGATGACAAGAGAAAATGACCTGCTCAACACACGACCGTTCATCACAACCATAAATCGTCATTGCTGGGCTTGCCCCGGCAACCCATCACCGCACGGACCACAAGGCGTCATTTGCATTTGAAACGGGCACGTGGATACCCGTGTCACGCACGGGTATGACGACTATTGGCGGTGGGACAGTCCTGATTGGGAGCTGTCGTACTTTTTCTCATCTGCGATAATCTGCGTCATCTGCGGATAGAATAAATCGGCGGGTTCAAACGGTATCTGACTGGCTCTCATCATTTTGATGGCGGACGCCACGGCTTGACCAGACGCGGTGGATAGGCGAGGCCGCCGTCGCAGCCGTCCTGCGTCCGATTGGGGTTGTAATAGGGGTCGACGGAAAGAGCGTCGCCCCAAAGTTCCACCATGGTCCGATGTTCGCGCTGGAAGCGCTCGATCTTGTCGGGAGCAAGGTCCGAGCCACGGCTGGCCGATTCGAAATGATAGAGTTCGGCGAACGGCGTCCAGATGATCCGATAGCCCTGACGGCAGATCTTCAGGCACAGATCGACATCGTTGAAGGCGACCGCCAGCCGGTCGGCGTCGAGACCGCCGACCTCCTCGAACACCTGTTTGCGCAACGCCAGACAGGCGGCGGTCACCGCCGAGACCTCGCGGACCAGGCGAAGGTCGTCGTGATCGCCGGACGCCGCACCCGGAACCGCATGGTGGAGATGGCCGGCGACGCCGCCGAGACCGATGACGACGCCGCCGTGCTGCAGCGTGTCATCGGGGAAATAGAGTTTGGCGCCCACAGCTCCGACGTCCGGCCGCAGGGCCTGGCCGACCATCTCGCGCAACCAGTCTCCGTGGATGACCTTGATGTCGTTGTTGAGCAGCAAGATGACCTCGCCCTTGGCCTCTGCCACCGCGCGGTTGTTGAGGGCCGCATAGTTGAAGGGACCGTCGTCGCGCCGAACCGTCACCCCCCTCGCGGCGACCGCCGCCAGATAGGACAGCGTCGCCGGCTCGCTGCTGCCATTGTCGACGATGACGATCTCGAGCCTCGGATAGTCAGTGGCGTCGAGCAGGCCGTCGACGCACTGGCGCAGCAGATCGACCCGATCGCGGGTAGGGATGATGGCGCTGACCCACGGCACCGGCTCCGTCACGGGATGAATCAGCCGCCTTTGGCCGTCACGGCCGGGAAGGCGACACACCTCGGCAAGCAGACCGATCCGCAGGCAATGCTCGATCACCGCCTGTCGGCCTTGTTCCGCCACTGCCTCGCGATCGACGCCCGCCGCCCCACCGGCCTCTCGATGCAACAGGATCCAGGGGATGTGGGCGATCCTGGGCGGCGGAGAGCCGTCCAAAAGGCGCAGCAGCAGATCGTAACGCGCCACCGCCGGCAGACGCCGGGACAGTCCACCAACGGTCATCGCCCGGCTGCGTCGAACGATGCAGCCGCTGCCGAGATAATCCCAGCCGAGGAACAGATCGGGGCTCCAGTCCGGCTTGAAGAAGGGGGTCGTCCGGCGTCCCTTGCCGTCGACGGCATCCTCGTCGCCATAGAGCAGGTCAATGTCCGGATCGTCGTTCACCCACGCCGCTGCCAGATAGAAGGCGTACGGGACAAGCGTCTCGTCACCGTCGAGCAGGACCAGATAATCGCCCTTGGCCGAGGCCAGCGCCGACGCCGGGTCGGCGGCCGGACACAGTTCCCAGCGGCGATAGAGCTGCGCTTCCAGCGAGTCGAGTAGACGGGCGGAGGGCGGTCTGCCGATGACGACCACTGAAAACAATGGCCGGACGGCGAAGCGCTCCATATGCCGACGGATCGCCCGGCGGTCGCCCGACGTCGGCCGCTGATACACGCGCTGCCACAGGCCATAGCCGAACAGCCACGGCAACAGCCGGGGCCCAAGAATGGCCGCACTGCGCCGCAACAGGGCGAGCAGGCCATCCTGGCGAAGATAATAGAGGGCACGGGCCAACAGATGGCCCCAGCGGGATGGCGCCAGACGGTGAACGGTCATGCGGGCGAGGACGGGGCGGCATCCGCCGCGACGATGTCAGCCAAGGTCTCGTCCAGGCGATCCTGCCAGGCCGGTGGGACGATGCCGAAGGTCTTCTCGATCTTGGCGGTGTCGAGCACCGAATAGGCCGGGCGTCGGGCCGGCGTCGGGTAGTCGGCAGTGGTGATCGGCCGCACCCTGGGCCTTGGCCGCCCGAAGCGGGCGGCGCCGTCGAAGATCCGTTCGGCAAAGCCGTGCCAACTGGTCTCGCCGCGATCGACATAGTGATAGGTGCCGAACGGCGCCCGATCGCCATCCGCCGCCAGACGGGCGGCGATCCGGCAAAGAGCCGCGGCAATGCTCGACGCCGCGGTGGGGCAACCGCGCTGGTCGGCGACGACGGCCAGTTCGTCGCGGTCCGCCCCAAGCCGCAGCATGGTGCGGACGAAATTCTTGCCGGTTACCGCATAAACCCAGGCGGTCCGTAAAATCACATGCCGGGGACAGGCGTCGCGGACGCGTCGTTCGCCCTCCAGCTTGCTCGCGCCATAGACGCTCAAGGGGCCGACCGGATCGTCCTCGCGGTAGGGCCGGGTTCCATCGCCGGGAAAGACATAGTCGGTCGACAGATGGATCAACGGCCGGGCATGGGCGGCACACCAGCCGGCGATCCGTTCGGGGGCCAGGGCATTGATGGTGAAAGCCTGTTCGCGCTCCTGCTCCGCCCGGTCGACGGCGGTATAGGCGGCACAATTGATCACGATGTCGGGAAACAGCGCGTCGAGTGCCGCCGCCAGAGTCTCCGGCGCCGCCAGATCGAGCACCGTTCGCGGCGCCGCCACCAAGGCCATTCCGGCCGCTCCGCCGACCTCCAGCAGCGAGGTCCCGACTTGCCCGCTGACACCGGTGACCAAAATGCGCTGAGGTGCTGTCATCGTTTTTCCAACCATGGATTCTCATCTTTCGCGCCAGGGCATGCACACATTTCCGTCCGTTCTCCCGTCATTCCCGCGCAAGCGGGAATCCACCCAGCGCCAGGGCGCAGTTCCGCCGGTTGTGGATTCCCGCTTGCGCGGGAATGACGACTTTTTTCTGACGGCCATCTCCCAGGTCCGCACATGAAAAACAAAACAAATTCACAGATGTGTGCATACACAAGCACTCTGGCGGGGATGACAACGACAAAATACCCGCAAACGAACCTTTGAAGTAAACGGCGGTACGCTCGCATGGGGCTTCCGGATCTGTCAACAGGTGGGACAAAACGTCGTGTTTCGAGCACGCCACCACAATACTGCCATCAATCGCGTCGAATGTTCCGCCCCGAAAAAAGTTAACGACTCCTCAAGAGAACGCCTCTAAACTTCCACCATTGGTGGTTTGGCCGGATCTTGGCCGGAAATAGGGAAAGATCACAGAATAATGAATATCGTCGCTACGGCCATTCCCGATGTCCGCATTGTCACGCCGCGACGTTTCGAAGATCATCGAGGCTTTTTTTCGGAAACCTTCAACGCTCGCGCCTTTGCCGAGGCGGGCCTTCCCTCCGATTTCGTGCAGGACAACCATTCGCTGTCGCGGCCGAAGGGAACCGTCCGGGGCCTGCATTTTCAGATCCCGCCTTTCGCCCAGGCGAAACTGGTCCGTGTCGTTCGCGGGTCGATCCTCGACGTCGCCGTCGATCTTCGCCGCGCCTCGGCCACCTTCGGCAAAAGCGTTGCCGTCGTTCTGACCGCCCTGGAGGGCAACCAGCTATTCATTCCGGTCGGGTTCGCCCATGGCTTTTGTACACTCGAAAGCGACACGGAAGTCCTTTACAAAGTGACGGCCCCCTATTCCGCCGCCGATGACCGAGGACTGTTGTGGAACGACCCGGACTTGGCGATCGATTGGCCGGTTCCGGCCGATCTTGCTGTATTGTCTGAAAAGGACAAAAATCATCCCGGCCTGCGCAATCTGCCGGCCTATTTTTGATCTGGTGATCGGAACCTGTTCATGAGAACCACTCTTGTCACGGGCGGCGCAGGATTCATTGGTTCCGCCGTGATCCGCCAACTTCTCGATGAGACCGTCGACCGCGTGGTTAATGTCGACAAACTTACTTACGCAGCCAACCTCGAAAGCCTGCCGCAGGCGGCCGGCAATCCCCGCTACGTCTTTGAACAGGCCGATATCTGCGACGCGGCAAAGATCCGCGCGCTGCTCGCCCGGCACCAGCCCGACGCCATCATGCACCTGGCCGCCGAGTCCCATGTGGACCGTTCCATCGACGGCCCCGGCCAGTTCATCCAGACCAACATCGTCGGCACCTATGTCCTTCTCGACGCTGCTCTCGACTACTGGCGCGGTCTCGAAGACCCGGCGCGCAAAGCGGCGTTCCGCTTCCACCATATCTCGACCGACGAGGTGTTCGGCTCCCTGGGACCTGACGGGCTCTTCCAGGAAACCACGCCCTATGCCCCGAACTCGCCCTATTCGGCGTCGAAGGCCAGCTCCGATCACCTGGTGCGGGCCTGGCACGAAACCTATGGCCTGCCGGTCGTGCTTACCAATTGCTCGAATAATTACGGCCCCTACCATTTCCCCGAAAAGCTGATCCCCCTGATCATCATCCGCGGCCTCTCCGGCGAACGGCTGCCGGTCTACGGGAACGGCAGCAATGTCCGCGACTGGCTTTATGTCGAGGATCACGCGCGGGCGCTCCGACTGGTTCTCGATCGCGGCACAGTCGGCGACAGCTACAACATCGGCGGCAACAACGAGCGAAGCAATCTGCAGGTGGTCGAGACGGTCTGCGATCTGCTCGACGAACTGGCGCCCAGGCCCGAGGGACCGCGGCGGCAACTGATTTCCTTTGTCGCCGACCGGCCGGGCCATGACCAGCGCTACGCCATCGACGCCACGAAGATCCGCCGGACCCTGGGCTGGCAGCCCAAGGAAACCTTCGAAAGCGGATTGCGCAAAACCGTGGCCTGGTATCTCGATAACCGCCCCTGGTGGCAGGCCATTCTCGATCGTGGCTACCGCGCCCAGCGCGTCGGCCTGGGAACGCCATCTTCCGCCAAGCAGGAGACACCGACGTGAAAGGGATCATTCTGGCCGGCGGTTCCGGGACACGGCTCTACCCGGTCACCATCGCCGTCAGCAAGCAATTGCTGCCGGTCTATGACAAACCGATGATCTACTATCCGCTCAGCACCCTGATGCTGGCCGGAATCCGCGACATTCTCATCATCACGACGCCGCAGGACCACGATGCCTTCGTCCGCGTTCTGGGCGATGGAGCCACCTGGGGCCTCTCGCTGCACTACGCCGTGCAGCCCTCGCCGGACGGTTTGGCGCAGGCCTTCATCATCGGTCGCGATTTCGTCGGCAGCGACAGCGTCGCCCTGGTGCTGGGCGACAACATCTTCTACGGCCACGGCCTGGGCACGCTGGTCAGTCAGGCGGCGTTGCTGGCCGATGGAGCGCGGGTCTTCGCCTATGCCGTCAGGGACCCCGAGCGCTATGGCGTCGTCGAGCTGGACAGAAGCGGCCGTCCGGTCAAAATCGAGGAAAAACCGAAGAATCCCAAATCCCGCTGGGCCGTCACCGGCCTTTACTTTTACGACAACACCGTGCTTGACATCGCTCGCGAGGTCAAGCCGTCGGCCCGCGGCGAGCTTGAGATCACCAGCGTCAACGCCGCCTATCTGGCCGCCGGGCGGCTCGCCGTCGAACGACTGGGCCGCGGCTATTGCTGGTTCGACACCGGGACACACGCCTCGCTGCTGCAAGCCGGAGAATTCGTCCGTGCCGTCAGCGAACGTCAGAATCTGCAGATCGCCTGCATCGAGGAAATCGCCTTCAATCAAGGCTGGATCAGCGCCGATGACGTCCGCCGGATGGGCGAGGCGCTTTCCAAGAATGCCTATGGGCAATATCTGATCAATCTGGTTGAGGATCGTCTTGCTCTCGCCGACTAGAGCGTGTCGTCAGTTACGTCAAAGGTTCGTCTGCCGGTATTTTGTAGTCGTCATCCCCGCGAAAGCGGGGATCCATGGTTGGAAAAACGATGACTTTGCGACCGAAGATAGTTTGTGATGCGGCATGGATTCCCGCAAAACTCACATACCCCAAGGGAATCCCGTGAACAACCTATTGAGACGTTACAGCTAGAGCTCCGGGGCGAAATTATCACTCCGGGGCCTTGGGAGTTACGCCAAGACAACCGCTGCTCTTTCGTCATTCCCGCCAAAGCGCCTTGGCCCTGACTTAAGCTTAGGTGGGACTAGAGGGGACAACAAACATGGTTTCCATGCCGCCGGCTGGATTCCCACTTTCGCGGGAATGATGGTGTGGACGGCCCCTGCTCCGAGGCATCGAAGTGCCGTAAGGTGGTCGGTGATGAAACACGCCACATAGAGGGGGCCGCCCATGGTCGAGGTTAGCACGATTGGTCTTGATACCGCCAAGAACGTCTT
>JARLJB010000307.1 GCA_031291415.1 Telmatospirillum sp. | reverse complement strand
GTCTTTTCGGCAATCAGCCGTCAATGAGCATGAGGCTCAGGAGAGCGCCCATATCAGAGAGTTTTTCGAGGTGGAGCAGCGTATCGAGCAATGCTTTTCCCCGGCCGGGATCGATGTTTATTGACGTATTACCCTCGTACTTCTCAATAATTTCCCTGGCCGTAATGGGATTTTGGGGCGTCCCCGTTTCATGATCCTGGGTCTTCTGGAGAACTGCTCCGTCCTTGAGAGTAATTTTGATCCAGCCCGGGAAATATCCCGGGTTTCTCCGACCCTCGTCCTCGATGCACGTCACTTTAGCGATCAGGTTCTGCAGGGCCGGGTCCTGCAACTGCCGCGTAGTCATTTCCGCCAGAGTGATCCGTCCCTTCAGTATGGAGGCGGCGACAACATACGGCAGGCTGAACATCATGCCGTATTCCGTCGTCGGGCGTTTCTTCGCCGTCTCCGGCGAGCAGACAATGCGATAGCAGCGGCCCTCGATCCGGCATTCGATGCTGGCGACTTCTTCGGGCGAAAAGGCTCGCTCGCGCTGCAAAGCGAACACACAGTCGCTGAACGAGTGGATCATGTGGCAACAGGGATAGCGTTTGATTGTGATCTCCCTGGTCCGCCACTGTGCCCCGAGATCACTGAAGGCTTCCTCGATGTGCGCTGTCGAGGCGATGTGGGAATTGTACAGCCCGTAGCCGCCTTCGAAGACCTCGCGTGGGCCTGTCAGGCCTTCCCTTGCCATGGACAGCGCATAAAGCGCGGCATGGCAGCCCCAGCCGGGATGAATCTTCTTCACCGAAGATCCGTCGTGCAGGAACTCCTGCAAGGCGGCGGCCTGGCTGCCGCAGATGCCCAGCGCATTCACCAACACCGGCTTGGGCAGTCCCATCAGCCGGGCACCGACGCAAGCCGCGGCGAAAGGCGCGACGATACCGGAGCAGTGGAAGCCACGATCGTGAAAACCACCGTGCGCGGCAAGTGCAAGGCGGATAATGATCTCGTAGCCGACGATCACCGCCGCAAGAATCTCGTCCCCCGAGGCGCCCGTCGCCTCCCCGACGGTAAAGGCGGCCGCCACCACGCTCGCACTCGGGTGGACGACGCCGGCGACGTGGGTATCGTCGTAGTCCATGCCGTGGATGAGCGCGGCGTTGGCCAGCACCGCGCCGGCAACGCTGCTTTTCTGAGACGTGCCCCACAGGGAACTGACTGGGGCACAGCGCTGCTCCCGCACAGACGCTCGAACTGCCAGGGCGTGCGGAAGGCGATACGACGCTATCGCGACGCCGAATGCGTCTACCATCATCAGCTTGGCATGCTCCCGCACCTCCGCGGGAACATCCGATAGAGCCAGGCCGAAGGAAAAGTCGGCGATTCTTTCGGACAGAGTCTGCTTGTGCACCGGCATCATTCCTCCTTGCCTCGAGGGCTAGTGGACGAAAATCGCGAAGTCCAAGGCGATGTTCAGGATGGCGGCAACCAGCATCGGGATGGCCGTTCGCTGTACGACCTTGAAACTCGACACCCCGGCAAAGCCGGCAATTGCGATGATGGGGGCGGCGATCGGGCATACGGTGCGTCCGAAGCTCGTCATGATCTGCATCGGCAGAAGGAGGGTAACGGTGTCGACGTTGAGGAACTGAGCGACGCGGGGCACGATCGGGGCAAACGAAAAGAACGTGGCATTGCCGGAGCCCATCAGGAACGCCGACACCGCCATCAGCAAGCTCATGATGATGATCAGCGCATGAACGCCGAGGCCGGCGGACTGGGCTCCGGCGATCAGCGTGTCCACCATGCCGATCTTCGTCAGCCCGGCGGCAAAGGTCTCGCCGGCAACGATGAGCGAAATCACGTTGGTGAACGAATGCCCCATGCCCTTGAAGAAGTTCATGAGGCTATCTGCGACCGCCTTGGCGTCACGGAGCCGGAAATATTCGAAGGCAAGCGAGATCGCGGTGCTGAGCACCATCGCGGTGGATACGTCGATACGAAACAATGGAGAAAGCAGCGGGCTGAACCCGAGAATGAGGGCAACCGGGAATATCGGCAGTGCGGCGTAGATCATCGGCGGCCTGCTGGCGTCATCACCTTCCGTGATCGCTTCCTGGGCGGCATCCGGGACGAAGCCGTCCCGTTTGTCGAACCAGCGCTGAACAAAGAAATGCGTGATGGCGACGGCGGCGATGATCGGAAGCGTTATCGGCAGCTGATACTTCACGAAATAGGTTGCGGGGTCGAGATTGCACACTTGCGCCGCAAATATTTCCGCTTGGGAACCTGGGCCATGGTCGATGAACTGGCAGCAACCGATTACCGCCAGTGCGGACAGCTTGCTGACGCCCAGGCGTATCAGGATGGGATACATCGTAGCCATCAGCAACAGCCCCAGGCCGGTGTGGCTGGGGATAAAGAGCACCAGGACCTGGGTCAGCAGGAATGCCGCGACGAGCACCACCGACGGCGAGCGAATTTTCTTGAGGGGGTTGCCGACCAGGGCGAACAACGCCTTGCTGGCACCGACATACTCCATGTAGACCCCAAAGCCAGTGATCGCCATGATGTCCATGCCGGAACTACCGGCGCGGTTGTGCATGAGATCGCTGATCGTCTTGAACAGGTCCAGCCATGGGGAGCCGGTAGTCTGCTTGGCCCCAAGCAGCGGCCCCGTGTTTGCGAGGACAGAAATGCCCAGCATGACCAGGCCAGCGATGAAAAGGACCGCCTGGGGTCGCCACTTCTTGACGATCATCACGTAAACGAGCCAAGCGATGACCGGCAGGGATACGATCAAACTGAACATAAATACCTCAAGCCGTTCCTGTCTCGTGAAGGCTCATCGTGGTGCTTGGGCGTGTCAGCGGGATGGGGGCGAGACGGGCAGCGCATTCACCGCCCTCTCAATGCGCCCGAGGGCCTCCTGCAGGGTCGCACGGCGGCAGCCGATGTTCATGCGCATGAAACCTCGCCCCGCCGCGCCGAAGGTCTCCCCGTCACTCATGGCGACCTTGGCTTCCTCCAGCATGAATTTGACGAGATTCGGCTGGCTCATGCCAAGGGCGCGACAGTCGAGCCAGACAAGGTAGGTCGCCTCCGGGTTGACGAGCGCGATCTTGCGGATTTTCTCGGCGAAAAATCCGCGAATGAAATCCACATTTCCCTGGAGATATTCAACAAGTTCGTCCACATAATATTCGCACTGATCGTAGGCCGTCTCGAACAACAGCGTGCCGAATACGGTGCGCCCCTCCCCTTTGTGGTTCAGGACCGCCGTGTGGAAGTCGTCCCTCAGCTTTTTGTCGGGAATGATCGCGGCCGCGGTGCGAACACCAGCGATATTGAATGTTTTGCTTGGATTGACGCAGACGACGCAATTTTTCCCGATTTGGTCCGATAGCGTGGCAAACGACGTGTGGCGCCGGCCGCCATAGAGGATGTCGGAGTGGATCTCGTCGCACAGCACGACGACATGGTGCTTGGCGCAAAGCTCGCCCACTCGGAGCAACTCCTCGGGCGTGAATACCCGTCCGATAGGATTGTGCGGGCTGCACAGCAGCATCAGTCTGGTACGCGGGTTGGAAAGTTTGCGCTCCAGATCGTCGAAGTCGATGTAGTACCGGCCGTCGCGCAGGACGAGGTCGCTTTCCAGCTTGGTGCGGCCGTTGTTGACAACCATATGATGGAAGGGATGGTAAACCGGGGTCTGGATGAGCACGGCATCGCCGGGGTGCGTGTAGGCCGAGATGGCGTAGACCAGTGCCGGCACGACCGCCGGGGTGTACTCCACCCACTCCTCTTCGATATCCCAGTTG
>JARLJB010000048.1 GCA_031291415.1 Telmatospirillum sp. | reverse complement strand
TCAGCCTCCTCAACGAGCCGACCTCTCATGAATCACATTGCTTCTGCCTTTGGTAGAATCTTTTTACGCCCCATCTTGGGCGAAGGACTCGTCTTACGGGAAAATGGGGCGAGGTATCGGCAATTGAGGACACGCCCTAGGATGCCACAGGAATGATGCTGCATTTGCAGAAAGCCGCCGACCTCGTCCGGGCCGGCCGGTTGGACGAGGCCGAGGCTTTGTGCAACGAGGTGCTGCGCCAAGGAAACGACGGCCTCGCGCATTACATTCTTGGTTTGATCTTTTCCGAGCGTGGCAACCACGAGAACGCCACCGGCCACTTTGCCGAGGTCGTCGCCCTGCATCCGGAAAATCCCGACTATCGGCACATCCTCGGCCTGTCCCTGTCGCAGCAGGGCAAGATTGAAGAGGCTTTGGACAGTCTGGATGCGGCGGTTGATCTCCGGCTGTTTTTTCCCGAGGCGCATGCCGAGATCAGTGCGCTTCTGGCGAGGCGGGCCAAGGCAAGCCAGCGTTACGGGTTGACGGTCGTCACGCCGACCATCGGTACCGCCAATCTCGCCCGCGCCTTGGCCTCGGTGCAGGCGCAGAGCTATCCCCGGATCGAGCATCTGGTGGTGGTTGACGGGCCGCAAGGCGCGGCGGCCGTCAAGGATGCTTTGCCCGACAATCCCCGGCATCCGGTGCAGGTGCTGCCTTTGCCGTTCAACACCGGAGCCGGTGGCTACAACGGCCACCGGATCTATGCCGCCTCGGCTTTTCTGGCTTCCGGGCGCTATATCGCCTTTCTTGACGAGGACAATGCCTGGGAGCCCGATCACGCCTCCTCGCTGATGGATCTTATCGAGCGCAGTGGAGTCTCCTGGGCCCATAGTCTTCGCAGTCTGGTCGATCAGGACGGACGGACCATCGGGCTGGACGACTGCGAAAGCCTCGGCCGCTGGCCGACCTGGGACAATCCCAACGTCCACCTGGTCGACATGAATTGCTATATCCTGCGCCGCGATTTGGCCATGACCCTGGCGCCGATCCTGCACCGGCGGTGTCGCGACCAGGAGGCGCCGGACATCGCCCTTTGCCGTGCCCTCATGGACCAGGCTCCGGCCTTCGGCTGCAGCGGCCGCTATTCCGTGCGGTACACGGTCGGCGGATCGGAAATCTCGGTCCGGGCCCCCTTCTTCGAGAAAGGCAACGCCGTCATGCGGGAACGCCATCCGGGACGATTCCCTTGGCAGGCCCCGATCTGAAAGATCTATCGCACGCGGTTCGGTCCGTCTATTTTTGGGCGACTTTCCATTGCCTGTCGGACACGCCATGACCATCCGCCTTTTGCCATCCAATCTCGTCAACCAGATCGCCGCCGGCGAGGTGGTCGAGCGTCCCGCGTCGGCGGTCAAGGAACTGGTCGAAAACTCTCTCGACGCCGGTGCCGGCCGGATCGACGTTGCCTTGGCCGAGGGGGGGCAGGCGCTGATTTCGGTGACCGACGACGGCGCCGGCATGACCGCCGTCGAACTGGACCTGGCGGTCGAGCGCCATGCCACGTCGAAACTGCCGGATGACGATCTGTCGCACATCCAGCATCTGGGCTTCCGCGGCGAGGCTTTGCCGTCCATCGGATCGGTGTCGCGCCTGCGGCTGACCAGCCGGACCAGGGATGCCGAGTCCGCCTGGACCTTGCTCGTCGAGGGGGGGCAGAAAGGGGCTGCCGAGCCGGCCGCGCATCCGCTGGGGACGCGGATTGAAGTCCGCGATCTGTTTTTTGCCACCCCGGCCCGCCTCAAATTTCTGAAGCATCCCCGTACGGAAATGATTCACGTGCGGGAGGTTCTGGAACGGCTGGCCATGGCCCATCCGCGCGTTTCCTTCGCATTGGTCGCCGATGGCCGGCAGGTACTCAAATTGCCGGCTTGCGGTGGCGACGATGAAACGGCGAGGCTGGAGCGGCTGATCGCCATCCTCGGGCGGGAATTCGGCCCGGCGTCGTTGGCGATGGAGGCCGAGCGCGACGGCCTTTGTCTGTCGGGGCGGATCGGTCTGCCGACCTTCAACAAGGCAACCTCGGCGGCCCAATATCTGTTCGTCAATGGCCGTCCGGTCAGGGATCGGTTGTTCGGCGGCGCCGTGCGGGCCGCCTATCAGGATGTCCTGTCGCATGACCGCCACGCGGTGGTGTCGCTGTTTCTCGACCTGCCGCCCGACGCGGTCGACGTCAATGTCCATCCGGCCAAGGCGGAGGTGCGATTCCGCGATCAGGGATCGGTGCGCGGACTGATCGTCGGCGCCATCAAGCATGCCCTGGCCGGGGCCGGCCATCGAGCCGCCGCGCCTGGCGGCAACATGGGGGCGCTGGGGGCCTTCCGGCCGGAATCCTTGCCGATGCATAGCGGGAGCAGCAGCTACGCGTGGCAGCCGCCGTCGCGTCCGTCGCAAGGCAATTTCGGCATGGGATCGGCGGCACAGGCTCCCCTCGGCTTTTCCGATGCGGCGCCGGCCGGCCGGCCGTTCATTCCCGAGGACGGGGAGCCTGGCGTCGATCCCGCCTATCCCCTTGGGCTGGCTCGTGGCCAGGTGCACGATACCTACGTGATCGCCCAGACAGCCGATGGACTGGTGATCGTCGACCAGCATGCCGCCCACGAGCGCCTGGTCTACGAGCGGATGAAGGAGGCTTTGGCGACCGGTGGCATCGTGCGGCAGGGCTTGCTGATACCCGAGGTTGTCGAGATGGAAGAGACGGCCTGCGACCGACTGTTGACCAAGGCCCCGGATCTGGCGGCTCTGGGGCTCGTCCTCGAACCCTTCGGGCCGGGTGCCGTGGTGGTGCGCGACGTGCCGGCCCTGTTGGGCGATTGCGATGTCCAGGGACTGGTACGCGATCTCGCCGACCAGTTGGCAGAGTGGGGGGAAGCCCTGGCCTTAGAGGACCGGTTGGCCCATGTGTGCGGCACCTTGGCGTGCCATTCCAGTGTGCGGGCCGGGCGCAAGCTCAATATGCAGGAGATGAACGCCCTGTTGCGGCAGATGGAGGCAACGCCGAATTCCGGCCAATGCAACCATGGCCGCCCCACCTACGTGGAACTCAAGCTGACCGATATCGAGAAGCTGTTCGGTCGCCGCTGAAAGCGTTGAACCGGCAGGCGGTCCCGCAGTCGCGAGATTCGCGGGCGGGTGGTGGGCAAAGCCGGCCGCCCTAACGCCATGAAAGTGACAAGATTTAACGCGGCATGGCCTTGGATTGAAGATGCGGAAACAGGTTGGGTGGTTGATCGAGGGACGTCCGGGTGGTCGCCATACTCATGCCGGCGGGCGTCTTCTTGCCAGGACGGTCTGGCAGCCGTCTCGATTGGCGATGATGGCGTCGCTTTCCTTGCTGGCCACCACGGCGGCGACTGTCCCCGCCGCCTCCCAGACCGTTCCCGCCTCCGCCGACGTGACATCGGGCGGCTCGTCCGGCGATCTGTCGACTGTCACCGTTAACGCTCGGCGGATTCCCGGCAACGGTCTGATCGAGGAACAAACCGACGCGAAAGCGGTGAGCGCCGTAACGGCCGATTTCATCGCCCATCAGGCCCCGACGTCGAATGCCTTCCAATTGGTGTCGGCCCTGCCGGGCGCCAATGTCGCGACGTCCGATCCTTATGGTCTTTCCTCCGCCGGTCTGGACCTGCGCGGCATGGGGCAGGACGAAATCGGTGTTCTGCTGCAAGGCGCGCCGCAGAACGACATCGGCAACTACTACGCCTATCCGTCGCAATTCGCCGATCCCGAGAATGTGAAACAAGTCTCCCTGGCCCCCGGTTCCGTCGACCTCGATTCGCCGATCATCAATGGCGCCGGAGGACTGCTTTCCGTCACGCTCGCCGATCCGGCCGATAAATTCGGCGGCCAGGTCGACGTCTCTTACGGTTCCTTCGACGAGCGGCGCAGCTTTCTGCGCGTCGATTCGGGTCGGGTCGGCGATCTCAAGGCGTTCATTTCCTATTCCCGGACCGGAGCGGACAATTGGCGCGGACCTGGACGCGACAGCAAGCAACATGTGGATTTTGACGTCGTCGACGACTGGGGCGACGGCAACCGGGTCAGCGTCTCGGCGTCCTATAACGATGCCGTGACCACCGGCTATCCGGAGCCGACCTTCGACAAGTGGAAGCAATATGGCAGGAACTTCAATTACGACGGTTCCTACTCCAGCCGCGATACCAACTATTGGCGCCAGTATGTGAACACGTTCCGCGATCTTTATGTCAGCGCGCCGTCGAAATTCACGCTGACCGACCAGTTGACGCTCGATGTCACCCCTTATGTCCAGCGTGGCTACGGCAATTCGCCCTATGGCGCGACGCTTTCGACGACCGGAAGTTATTTCGGGACATCGCCGGTTCCCATTCTGTCCCTGCCTACGGCGCAGGACGGCACGGCGACGGTGCAGGGCAATTATACCGGCGACCAATACCGCGCCGGCATCAACAGCAAGCTCAGCTATCGGGTCGGCAATCACACGCTGGTCGGCGGCGTCTGGTACGATTATGCCGACGACAAGGATGTCGAATCCTTCACGCCGCTGACGTCCCAGGGCGAGCCGGTGGACCTTTGGGGGTACGACAAATACGCCATCCGCCTGCCGAATGGACAGGTCTTCACCGCGCTCGACGATCATACGATCACCCAGGTCGAGGCGTTGTTCCTGGCCGACAGGATTTCGCTCGACGACGACCGCCTGCAAATCGACGTCGGCGTCAAGGGCGTCAATATCAGCCGGAACGGCACCAACGGCCTGCCTGGTCCGCAGTATCAGGTTTCCCTTTACGACACGCAGCCCTTGCCCCGTGCGGCGGCCCGTTACCAAATCGACAAGGCCCAGCAGGTCTTCGCCAATGTCACCACCAATTTCCGGTCACCCAACGAATATGCCCTTTACAATACCTACGCGGCCGGCGCCGTGACCGGTGTCGGCAATGCGCATTTGAAGGACGAATATTCCATCGCCGAGGAAATCGGCTACCGTTACAACGGCGAGGTGCTGGTCGCCTCGGCCAGTCTATTCAATTACAATTTCACCAATCGGCAGATCGCGACGATCCTTTTGGTCAATGGTGCGCAGGTGAACGCGACAATCAACGCCGGCGGCCAGACATCGCGCGGGATCGATGCCGAGATCGGCCTGCAGCCGATTCACGGGATCACTCCTTACCTGTCGAGTGAATTTCTCGACGCCACCATCGATAACGATATCGAGGCCAATGGCGACGAGATCCGGACGTCCGGCAAGACGGCGGTGCGCAGCCCGCGTGTGCAGTTGGCGGCCGGTTTGTCCTATGACCAGGGGGAAGTCTTCGGGGCGCTGGTCGGCAAATATGTCGGCTCGCAGTATGCGACCTTCACGAACGACGAAAAAATGTCGGGCTTCGGCCAACTCGACGCGATGATCGGCTATCACCTGCCGTCCGTCGGCTTGGCCCAGTCGCCGGAGATCCGTCTCAATCTGATCAATGTGACCAATGAGAAATCTCTCTCCGGTGTTGGCAGCCCGACCCCGAATGCCAAAACGACGACCGGCGTGAACGGCACGGTGATCGCCGGTTCGGCGCCCACCTATTATATCGGCACCGGATTTGCCGCCGTGGCGACCTTGTCGTCGCGGTTCTGACGCCGGCGGGGACCGTAGGCGGGCCATCGCCGGGAAGGGCACAGTTGTTGAAGATGATCGATATCAAAGTGATGCAGGAATATTTCCATCCCCGGCCAAATTCCGCCGGCCTTTATTTCGTCAGGGAGCCAGGATGGTCCTGGGATGCCGGGCTGGACGTGGCATTCGCCCTGAAGGATTCCGGACATGGTGACACCCTGGCTTGTCTTGTGCGGCCAGAGGTGGATTTCGGCATCTTTCCCACCAACCGGTTCCTGCCAGAGGAGGCGATGTCGTGAACCAGTCTGTCGAATGCCCGACCGGGCTGGCGCACGGTATGGGTACGGCATTTGTGCCGCCCGACTGGCCGGTTCTGACCAGGGATGAGGTCGGCGATCTGCTGCGGCTATATCCTGACACAGGTCCGTTGGAGGGGTTCTTGTTTTGTAGCCCGCGTCCGTTTTCCTCGGCCGCGCTGGTCGCCACCGGCCGGGGAACGCTTTTCGTCAAACGTCATCATCGCGTGGTCCGGGACGAAGAGGGGGTGTTCGAAGAACATCGTTTCATCGCTTATCTGCGCCACGCCGGCCTGTCGGTGCCCGACGTTTTGCCCAATGTCCGGGGATCGACGACGACGGCGACGGGGGATTGGGTCTACGAGGTGCATCGGCCGGCCGAAGGGGTGGATCTCTATCGCGATGCGATGTCCTGGTCGCCGTTTGTCGCGCCCTCCCACGGGCTTTCTGCCGGACAAGCACTGGCTCGCCTGCACCGTGCTGCCGAGGGATTTCTGTGGCCGCGTCGCGCTGTCCGGCCCCTGGTTTCCAGTTTCACCATATTCGCCGCCGCCGATCCCCGGCCATGTCTCGACCGTTATGTCGCGCGACGTCCGAACCTCCGGCGGTTTCTGGCGGACCGGCCAGGGTGGCGGGACGAAATTCTTGATGCGCTGATGCCTTTCCACGCGGTCTTGCTGCCCTTCCTCGATGGCTTTCGGCCCCTTTGGACCCACAACGATTGGCATGCGTCGAACCTCACCTGGAGCACCCATGGCGCCGACGCCGAGGTCCGCGTGATTCTCGATTTTGGATTGGCCGACCGTACTTGCGCGCTCCATGATCTTGCCACCGCCATCGAACGCAACGCCATGGAATGGCTGATGTTGCCTGCGGACAGCATCGTCCATTTCGATCTTGTCGATGCGCTGCTCGACGGTTACGACTCCGTCACCCCCCTGTCGCCATGGCACTATCGCGCGATGGCGGCCTTGCTGCCCCTGGTGCATGCCGAATTTGCGCTTTCCGAGGTCGACTACTTCGAGGGTGTCACCGGCTCGCGCGAGAACGCGCTCGTTGCCTATGACACTTTTCTGCTGGGCCATGCCCAGTGGTTCAATTCGCCAGAGGGGCGGCGCCTGCTTAACCATGTCCGGTCCCGCGCCTTGCCGCTCGCCGCCAATGAGGAGGCGTCATGACCTTGCAGGATACCCGGCCGGCAATCCCGCATCTGCCGTTGCAACGGGACGACATGCCCGACAGGGGAGGGACAGACTGATGTCGCCGCTGGAAATCGCTGCGGTCGTGGTCAGCATCCTCGGTGTCTGGCTGACCGTTCGGCGCAACTTTTGGTGTTGGCCCGTCTCCTTGCTGTCGGTTGCGCTTTATGGGCGCGTGTTTTTCCTCGCCAAGCTCTATTCCGATACGATTCTGCAGGGAGTTTTCGGCGCCTTCGCCGTTTACGGCTGGTGGGTGTGGCGAAGCGGAGTGTGCGACGACGGCCGCGTCCGGGTGGAGACTCTGACGCTCAAGGGACGGACGGCTGGATTGCTGGCCGGAGTGCTGGGAACCCTGGCGCTGGGAGGCATCATGGCCCGTTATACGGATGCTGCGGTTCCCTGGTTGGACGCCGGTTTGACCAGTTTCAGCCTGGTCGCCCAATTCTGGGCGGCGCGCAAATGTCTGCAGTCCTGGTGGATGTGGATCGCCGTCGACGTCGTCTATACCGGTTTGTTTCTGACTCGCTCGCTTTATTTGACCGCGGCTCTTTACTCGGTGTTCATCTTTCTGGCGATCCTGGGGTCGCGCGATTGGAGCAAGGTGCAGCGTGCCTGGCGGCCCGACGAAGAGGTGCCGGACGGTCTGCGGCCAGTGCAAGTCGAGGAACTTGATTAACGATCCACGGGGGCGGGAGCGGAGCTGTCCTCAAGGCACAGGGCGAAGCGCAGGAAAACCAGCCGCGCCGCGCCATATTTGCGTTCGTCGACGATGACGAGGCCATCGATCGGCGGGGCAAAAGCTTCGCCGGCCGCCACCTCGACGACGATCATGGCGTCGGGCGCGATCCACCCTTGAGCGTTGAGCGCTTGCAGCGCCGGCGCGGCCAACCCGCTTTTGTAAGGCGGGTCCATCAGGACGAAGCGACAGGGTCGCGCCGCTTTCGGCGGGCGGGTGGCATCGATGCGCTGGATCGAAACCTGTTTTTCGACGCCCATCTTCTTGGCGTTGGCGCAGATGACGGAAAAGGCCGAGCCGTCGGTTTCCAGGAAGGTGACCCGCTCAGCGCCACGCGACAGGGCTTCGAAGCCGAGCGCGCCCGATCCGGCGAAGGCGTCGAGGACGGATGCTCCCTCCAGCGGCGGTTCGTCATGCGCGAGGATGTTGAACAAGGCCTCCCGGGCCCGGTCCGCCGTCGGTCGGGTGTTTCGCCCGACCGGGGCGAGGAGCACCCGGCCCTTATGACGGCCGGCGACGATTCTCATGGGGTGTTCTCCGAGCTTTGATCTGCGGTTTGGCGGCGGTGTCCCTGCCGCCCGCAGCTCCGTCCCGTTTAACGGCGCTTTTGTCGCCGATCTGTTTGGCTGCCCCCTTGTCGCCGAGCTGTTCCTTGATGACGCGCGGTGGCACCTCGTCGACGGCGCCCTCCTCCAGAAGGCCCAATTGGAACGGGCCATAGGCGATGCGGATCAGTCGCGACACGGTCCAGCCGAGATATTCCATGACCTTGCGGATTTCCCGGTTCTTGCCTTCCTTCAAACTGACGGTAAGCCAGGCGTTCGATCCCTGCTGGCGATCGAGCAGGGCCTTGATCGGTCCATAGGACACGCCATCGACGGTGACGCCGCGCTCCAATTCGGCCAACTGGGCGACATTGGGAGTGCCATGGACGCGCGCGCGGTAGCGTCGGACCCATCCGGTCGACGGCAATTCCAGGCGCCGCGCCAATTCGCCGTCGTTGGTCAGCAGCAGCAATCCTTCGGAATTGAGATCGAGCCGGCCGATCGAGATGACGCGGGGCATGTCTTCGGGCAACCGTTCGAAAACGGTCGGCCGTCCTTGCGGGTCCTTGTGGCTGGTGACCAGGCCGGAGGGTTTGTGGTAGCGCCACAGCCGGCTGCGGTCGGCGTCGGGCAGCGGCTTGCCGTCGACGACGATGAGGCTGTCGGCGGTGACGGTCACGGCAGGCGTCGTCAGGACTTTCCCGTCAACGCTGACGCGTCCATCAGCGATCCACCGTTCGGCGTCGCGGCGCGAACAAAGGCCGGCACGGGCCAAGCGCTTGGCGATCCGTTCGCCCTTGATTTCGGTGGTTTTGTCGTCGGGAGATGCGTCGGTCATGGGTGTGCTGCCTCAATGAAGGCGTGGAAAAGAGCCCGGTCGGACGGGCTGATGGCGAATTCGGGGTGCCATTGCACGCCCAGGCAGAAACGGCGGTTGGAGTCTTCGATCCCTTCGATGACGCCATCATCGGCCCGTGCATTGACCGCGATTCCCGCCGGAACGCTGCCGACCGCCTGGTGGTGGGCGCTGTTCACCGCGATGGCCGAACAACCGGCGATGGCGGCGAGCCTGGTTCCGGCGACAAAGGTGACCGCGTGGCTGGGCTCGTCGCGCGGGTTCGGTTGCTCATGGGCCAAAGGGGCGGCGATCTCGTCGGGAATATGTTGAATCAACCTACAGCCAAGCGCTACGGCCAGCAACTGTTCGCCGCCGCAGATGCCGAAGAGCGGCAGATCGCGCGCCAGGGCTCCGTTGACGATGGCCAGTTCGAAGTCCGTCCGTCGGGATTTCAATGTGACGCTGGGGTGGCGGATCCGGGCGCCCCAGAGCGCCGGGTCGACGTCAAAGGCGCCACCGGTGATGAGCAGGCCGTCCAAACGGTCGAGATAACTTTCGGCCAAGTCGGGATGATGCGGCAAGGCGACCGGCAAACCGCCGGCAGCGCCGATCGCGTCGCAGTAGTTTTGGCGTAGCGCATACCAGGGAAATGCTGCGTAACCGCCTGGCGGCTCGCTGTCCAAGGTGATGCCGATGATCGGGAGTCTCATGCCGACCAGTTTAGAGTGCGATCGTATCAGACGGAAGAGGTTTGCTTCCCGCCGGCACCGAAGCAGCCTTCCAGACCATTGAAAAAAGACGAATTTCAGAACATTTCCGGAATCGAGAGCGCATCCCCGGCGTGAACCGTTCGACGCCGGAGGTCTCGCATCGGTTCCGGCCACGTGCCAGGAGGCAGTGGTGTCGTGATATATTAATGTGTATACAAATCGTTTACGTTTTTGTTGCATGATCGTCCCGAAGCGACAACCGCCCCTTGAGGAACGACCATGACCATCGATCGTCTGTCACCGGTGCTGCTGACTGCGGCTGCGCTATTTGCTTTTTCGCCCCTGCCGGCCCAGGCGCAAGACGAGCAGCACTGCCCTCCGCTTACGCCGACGAACAGCCGCGTGGTCTGTGGCAAGGGATGCGATCCGTCGGCGGATCGGGCGCGCCTTGGCGCGGCGGCCAAGGATATCGTGGCCGGTAAGCAGACGGTCTGCCTGCTGGCCATGATTGACCCGGCCGATCGCGGATATTCCAAAAAACTCGCCATCCGACGCGTTCTTTGGGTCCGTGAATCCCTGGTCGAGCAGGGTGTCGGCGCGAACAGTATCGCCGTTGAACTCCGTCCCCTCGGGCCGTCCGACGACAAGGCGTCGTTGCAGGCCGTCACGGTCATCCTCGGGCGTCCTGACCGCTGATCCTGGCGCAGAGGGATTAGACAGGACGGTGGTGGGCTCTGGAGAAACAGGGGCCGCCGTGCTAGTGGTTGGGCCTTAACACTTGGTGCTCCAACGAGTGGGGCGGGCATCCGAGGCATTAGAATTAAATAGAAAGTGGCATCCGTGGGAGATCCCCCGGCTCTGCCGGGGAGGCAGCAAAAGTTTGACGTATCCGGGGGTATAAAGCCGGGTGTCCATCGACGAAACTCCGGATCGTGAGCCGCCAAGCACACGAAGGGGAATTCCATCGATGGACGAGCAGGAAAGTTTAAGCCACACCAAGTGGGAGTGCAAATACCACGTCGTATTCATTCCCAAGTGCCGAAGGAAGGCGTTATACGGGCAGTTGCGGCCACATCTTGGGGAAGTATTCCGCAAGTTGGCAGCGCAGAAGGAAAGCCGGATCGAGGAAGGGCATCTACAGTCGGATCATGTGCACATGATGATCGCGATCCCACCGAAATACGCGGTATCGCAAGTGATCGGCTTCATAAAGGGAAAGAGCGCCATACACCTGGCACGGGTTTATGGCGAAAGGAGACGGAATTTTGTTGGTCAGAGTTTCTGGGCTCGGGGGTATTTCGTATTGACCGTTGGGCGTGACGAAGAGGTGTATTCGAGAATACATCCGGAACCAGGAGCAGGAGGACCGCCGCCTGGAGCAAATGAACCTCTGGCGTTAAGGCCACCGTCCGTGGCCGACTGAAATGGGGTCGCGTCAGCGCCCCCACACACCAGCCGCTTTGAGCGGCTCACGTTTACTGGGGCCGCGAAGGCGGCCCCAAATAGCCGCTTCGAGCGGCTCTTCAAATAAAGCCCCCGGCTTTGCCGGGGGATACTTACTGATGTGTGTTTCTGAGCGGAATTCACACAAATAAAATATGGTAATAGTGCGTCTTGGTGAAATTGGTCAATTTTGTCCAAGATAAAGATGCATGCCGCATGCAACTATCTTCACATCGTTGCATCTCTGGTTATACGAGATGTGCCGGAAATATATGCCAATCATTATTTACGGCATTTTGAATAGTGGAGCGGTAACATGTCTGGCACGAATACAATACTCACCAAAGATGGTGCGCAGATCTATTTCAAGGATTGGGGCAGCGGTCAGCCGGTTGTCTTCAGTCATGGCTGGCCCCTGTCGGCGGACGCTTGGGAAGACCAGATGTTGTTCCTCGCCTCGAAGGGCTTTCGTGCCATCGCCCATGACCGGCGCGGTCATGGGCGATCCAGCCAACCGTGGCATGGTCACGATATGGATACCTATGCCGATGATCTCGCTGCGCTGACCGAGGCACTCGATCTGCACGATGCCATCCATGTCGGCCACTCGACCGGCGGGGGAGAGGTTGCGCGCTATATCGGGCGTCATGGAACGAAGCGCGTCGCCAAGGCGGTGCTGATCGGCGCGGTCACACCGATCATGGCCAAGACCGGTTTCAATCCAGACGGCGTGCCGATGTCGGTGTTCGATGACATTCGTTCCGGGGTCGAGGCTGATCGCGCCCAGTTTTTCCGGGATTTGACGGTGCCGTTCTATGGCGCCAACCGGCCGGGAGCCAAAGTGTCGGAGGGCTTGCGCGAGACGTTCTGGTTGCAAGGAATGATGGGAAGCATCAAAGCCCATTACGACTGCATCAAAGCGTTTTCCGAGACCGACTTTCGCGACGATCTTCGGAAAATGACGGTGCCTGCTCTCGTGCTGCACGGCGATGATGACCAGATCGTTCCCCTGGCAACGACCGGAAAGCTTGCCGCGGGGCTTCTTCCCCACGGGACTTTGAGAATCGTGGCAGGAGCGCCGCACGGCCTTTGCTCGACCCACAAGGACATCGTCAACGAGGAGTTGCTGGCTTTCATCCGGGCCTGAGGCCTGGCCGCACCCTGACCCGGACGTCGTCCTCCGAGTCGGTTCGGGCATGACGTTCAACATGACTTAAAGATCTGGAGCAATAGCATGACTTTCAAAGCCAAAGCCTTGATCAATCCCGATGATTGCCTGCTTATTCTGATCGATCATCAGCCGCAGATGTCTTTCGGCGTCACTTCGATTGACCGGCAATATCTCAAAAACAATGTCGTCGCCTTGGCCAAGACGGCGAAGCTCTTCAAAATTCCGACGATCCTGACGGCGGTCGAGACTGAATCCTTTTCCGGCTATATCTGGCCCGAGTTGCTCGACGTCGTTCGGCAAGATCCGATCGAACGCACTTCGATGAATTCCTGGGATAGCGAAACTCTGGTGGCGGCCGTCAAGGCGTCTGGCCGGAAGAAACTGATCATTGCCGCCCTGTGGACCGAGGCCTGCCTGTTGTTCCCGACATTGAGCGCCATCGAGGACGGCTACGAGATCTACATGGTCACCGACGCATCGGGCGGAACGTCGCCCGAATCGCACGACGCCGCCGTGCGGCGCATGGAGGCCGCCGGGGCGCATTCCATGACTGCCGTGACGGTCTTGCTCGAGCTTCAACGCGATTGGGCGCGCCGGGAAACCTATGACGGGGTCATGGCGATCGTCCGCGAGCATTTCGGCGCCTATGGCATGGGCGTCGACTATGCCTATACCCACGTGCACAAGGCTCCCCAGCGAGGCGCTTTCCCCCACAAGGTGATCAGCACGCCTTGATAGCGCTTTCGCAAGGGGGCCCCGTCCGAACCGGGCGGGGCCCCCGAGAGCGATGGACACCGATACCGCCAGTGCGATGAAGGAATGGAGCCCGGCCGATGAAAGCCTATCTGCTATCTCTTGGCGCCGGCCTATTGGTTGGCGCGATCTATAGCCTGCTCAACGTGCGTTCGCCGGCGCCCCCGGTAATCGCCCTCATCGGATTGCTGGGGATTCTGATCGGCGAGCAGTTGCCGCCGGTCGTCAAGCATGTCTGGCAGCGCCAATCGGCGGGCGGTGCCTGGTTCGAACAAGTGAAGCCCCACATGTTCGGTCACCTGCCCAAGGGGGCGTCATCGCCAGCGGTTGGCGTGGCGGATGTCGACCCGGTGGGCGAGGCCGGACGCCAATCCTGACGGAAAGACGACCCGTGGCGTCCGTCTAACGGCTGCCATCACCAAAGAGTTGGCGGGGCCGTCTGGAAATGACGTGGTCATTTCCGAGCGGGACCTTGAGGAGAGAAGCAATGAGCAACCAGAATTTTCCTGATCTTATCCTTCACCGCGGCCTCTTCACGACGCTGGACAGGACGAACCCGGTCGCCAATGCCGTGGCGATCAAGGATGGGCGTTTCCTTGCAGTCGGTCGGCAGGAGGATATCGTGCCGACGGCGGGACCGAAGACGCGGCTTATCGATCTCAAGGGGCGCCGCGTTCTGCCGGGCCTTATCGACAATCATCTGCACATCATTCGCGGCGGCCTTAACTTCAATCTGGAGCTTCGCTGGGATGGCGTGCGTTCGTTGGCCGATGCCATGGACATGCTGAAACGGCAGGTCGCGGTGACCCCGCCACCACAATGGGTCAGGGTCGTCGGCGGTTTCACTGAGCACCAATTCGCCGAGAAGCGTTTGCCCGGTATCGACGAGATCAACGCGGTCGCACCGGACACCCCGGTGTTTCTGCTCCATCTTTACGACCGGGCGCTGCTCAACGCGGCGGCCCTGCGGGCGGTCGGTTACGACCGCGATACGCCGGCGCCGCCCGGCGGCGAGATCGTGCGGGACGGACATGGCAATCCGACGGGGCTGCTGCTGGCCAAACCAAATGCATCGATCCTCTACGCCACCCTCGCCAAGGGACCAAAGTTGCCCTTCGACTACCAGGTCAATTCCACGCGGCATTTCATGCGCGAGCTGAATCGTTTGGGGATCACCGGCGCCATCGATGCCGGCGGCGGTTCGCAGAACTATCCCGAGGACTACGAGGTCATCCAGAAGCTTGCCAAGGACGGCCATCTGACCGTCCGGCTTGCTTACAACCTGTTCACGCAGAAGCCGAAGAACGAGAAGGAGGATTTCCTCAACTGGACGAAAACCTCGAAATACAAACAGGGTGACGATTACTTCCGGCACAACGGGGCCGGCGAAATGCTGGTCTTTTCCGCCGCCGACTTCGAGGACTTCCGCCAGCCGCGACCGGACATGGCACCGGAGATGGAAGGCGATCTCGAGGACGTGATCCGCATCCTGGCGGAAAACCGCTGGCCATGGCGGTTGCATGGGACCTACGACGAAACGATTTCCCGGGCTCTCGACGTCTTCGAGCGGGTCAATCAGGACATTCCCCTCGCCGGTCTGCATTGGTTTTTCGATCATGCCGAAACCATCTCGGAACGTTCGATCGACCGTATCGCGGATCTGGGGGGCGGGATCGCCGTTCAGCATCGCATGGCCTATCAGGGAGAGTATTTCGTCGAGCGCTACGGGCTTGGCGCCGCCGAAGCAACGCCGCCGGTCGCCCGGATTCTATCCAAGGGCGTCCCGGTGTCGGCCGGCACAGATGCCACCCGCGTGGCCTCTTTCAACCCCTGGGTCGCGCTATCCTGGCTCGTCACAGGGCGAACGGTCGGTGGACTGCGTCTGACGCCGCAGCGCAACTGCCTGGACCGGGAAACCGCTTTGCGGATGTGGACCGAAAATGTGACTTGGTTCTCCGACGAGGAGGGCAAAAAGGGGCGCATCGAGGTGGGGCAACTCGCCGATCTGATCGTTCCCGACCGCGACTATTTTTCCTGCTCCGAAGCTGATATCTCGTTCTTGACCTCTGAGTTGACGATGGTTGGTGGCCGCGTGGTTTGGGGGGCCGGCGACTTCGTGTCATTCGACGAAAGCGAGGTCCCCCCCGCCATGCCCGATTGGTCCCCGGTGCGTAAATTCGGTGGCTACGGCGCCTGGGGCGATCCGAAAGCCGCCGGGAATTCCCAATTGAATGGAAAAATGGCCTCGTCCTGCGGTTGCGCCCATTCCTGCACCATCCATGGGCACGATCACGCTTCCGCATGGTCAAGCCGTCTGCCGATTTCCGATCTGAAAAGCTTTTGGGGGGCGCTCGGCTGCGCTTGCTGGGCCGTCTGACAAAGGGAGACACCGATGAGTACTGGAATCTCTGAAGTTGAAGACCGGATAACGGCAGTGTTACGTCCGTTCGCAGTTTCCAAAGCGATAAGAGGCGTGGCGCTTTTGGGCCTGACGGCAGCCTATCTCCAGGGTGGATTGGTGAAGGCTCTCGATTTTGCCGGGGCGGTTGCCGAGATGAACCATTTCGGTCTGGCGCCGGCCGCACCGCTCGCTTTGCTGGTGATCGTCCTCGAAATCGGTGCGTCCGCCATGATTCTCGGCGGGCTCAAACGGTGGGCCGGCGCCGTCGCCCTGGCGCTTTTCACCGTGGCGGCGACCCTGGTCGCCAACCGGTACTGGAACATGGCCGGGCCAGAGCGTTTCATGAACGCCAACGCCTTCTATGAACATCTCGGACTGGCCGGCGCCTTTGTTCTGGTGGCCTGCCAGGACGTCGCGGAAAAGCGCGGTTTAGCGAGGGATGTCGGCGCCTTGTAAATCCGCGGTCGGAGGACATATGAAAATCTATCGCCGGATAACCTTGTCTCGGCGGGCCCGATAGATCGCGACGGTCGGTGCCTATTTGACATGTCTCAGGAATGGAACGGAGCGGGGAAAATGGTGGCGCAAAACTCTCCCAATACCCCTCAGGTTTTCAGGACGGAAGATAAGCTGTGTTCCTTCGTGCGGCGTGTGCTGCCGGGCGGGCAGGTAATCGAAATGAACAATGCCTTCCATGACGACGTTGTCATTCTCGCCTTCAGCGGTTCCGCCTGGCTCAGCCGCCAGGCCGGGCGGACTTATGAAGAGACACCCGGTTGCGTGGTCTTGCGCGACGCCGGCCAGGTGTTCAATACGAAAACACTGTACAGCGACGAAAAAAATGGGTCGCAATGCCGCGAGATTCATATCCCGAAGAATAACATGGCCCATCTTCTGTCGCCCGATGATCCGTTCGACATGTCTTCATTCGATTTTTCCAATCCGGTTATAAGCAGTACGAAACTGCATGAGCGCCTTATTCATACCCATGCAGCCTTCGAGGAAGGTGAATGTTCGCTGATGCGATCGACCTGTCTTGGCATGTTGTTACAGGACATCGCGGGGGCGACCAACAATAGATCGATCGACGACAACCGGAGAAATTGTCCGAGACGCTATCGCGACGTCGTCGAATATATGCGGCAACATTACGACGAGGAAATAACGTTGCAATCGCTATCCCGCATTTCCAAGACAAATCAGTTTGTTCTGTTCCGGCAGTTTCGCGAAGAATATGGCGTGACTCCGCACCAATATCTAAGAACGTATCGCGTCAACCAGGCCATGAATTATATCAAACAGGGCGCAAAGCTCGCCGATGTCGCCCAGCTTTGCGGGTTTTCCGACCAAAGCCACATGAATCGTCAGTTTAAACGCACAGTCGGGGTTAGTCCAGGTAAAGTGTTTATGAAGACTCTCGGTTAATTCATCTGAATATTATTTAATGAATAACTTATTTTAAGTATAAATATGCAATGATGTTCTTTTCACTTAATTTTAAATTACGAGGTCGGCTCAGTTAGAAGTAACAATGCCATCATGTATGAGGCTTATCCCAATCATTCCGGTGAAACAGAGATTTGGGTGAACCATTAAGATGTTAATGGTGTCGGAAGCAAAGGAATAAGCCTTTTTCAGATACCATATCGATCCGTTAGTTTATTTTATCCGCAGATAACACAGATTAACGCAGATAAAATGTATTTTAAGATAAGGCGCGGACATGAAGAAAAGTGCGGAAACAACGTATGTAAGACCGAGTGGTGGATTGACGTCCGAGGCTATCGATGACGTATCTTGTGCATTTAACTCACTTATTGCAGATGTGTTTTCAATTTATGTGAAGACAAAGAATTTTCATTGGCATGTGTCTGGACCGCACTTTCGCGATTACCATCATCTTTTCGACGAACAGGCGATGCAGGTTCTCCCGCTGGTGGATGGCATGGCGGAACGGGTGCGGAAGGTCGGGGGTAGGGCCGTTCGGTCGATTGGGCAAATAGTCCGTCTTAGCCAGATCACCGATAATGACGCTGATGATGTGCCTCCGGCGGCCATGCTGGCCGAGCTATGTTCGGACAATGCGGCTTTGGCGGAACGCATGCGCGAGACTTACGATCTGTGCGACGAGCATGGCGACGTCGCCAGCGCCGCTCTTCTTGAAACCTGGATCGATGAAGCGGAACAGCGCGTATGGTTTTTGTTCGAGGCGGGGCGTCAGTTGATCTGACGCCTCCACTCCGATTTCGGCGGGGTCAATTGCGTTGGCAAAGACCGATGGTGTCCGCTCCCGCCTTGACGGCGGGGCGGCTCTCCGAACTGTCCGTCTGAAAATGAACGTGATCCAAAACGAGATTGTGCACATGACGGGTCCACAGGCCATATGCGGGCATCACGCCGGGCGTTGGGACGATCTTGTCGAACATATGGGGGTCGGGATACATGGCGTCGGGATTTTCCGGGATGACGGATTCGTCAATCACGGCGTTGGTGACGGGGCTCATGGTGATGTTGATATTGCGCAACAGAATGTCTTCGATCGGTTTGCCTTCGTTACCGATGAAGAATGACCCGCGCACGCCATTGTTTTCGCCGGTGATGTCTTCGAAAATCACCCGCCGCAAGATGCCGGCCGGTGGCTTCGCCTGATCGGGGCGCACTCTGCCACGGTTGCCCAACCGCAAGAATAGCGGACTTTCGGCACGCACGACATGTACTTTCTGAACCAGGATCCGCTCGCAGGTGGCGCCATCGACGGTTTCCCAGGAAACACCACCATCGGCCTTGCGTGGGGTCTTGGCGTTGTTCTTGGTCAGCATTTCCGGCGAAAGTCCGCCGAGTTCGACATTGCGCACCAGAATATTGCGGAAATCGCCCTGGGTGTCGGTGCCGAATTTTATCGCGTTGCAGCTTGAATAGAAGTGGCAGTTCTCGACCAGAACCTGTTCCATCGGCCGTTGGCCGGCGCCTTTGAAGCACAGGGTATCGTCTTCGGAAATGATGGTCGTGTTGCGGACGATGACCCGTCGGCAGCTATCGATATCAAGGCCGTCATTGTTGAAATTGGCTTGGTTGTTGATCTCGACGCCATCGATCAGGAGGTCTTCGCAATTGAGGTAATTTTGCATCCAGCAGGGCGAATCCTTGAGGTGGATGTCGCGGACCACGACGCGGCTGCAATCGATGATACGGATGACAAAGGGCCGTCCCGGCGTCTGTCCGATGGTTTCCGACCCTGGAAAATTATCGGGCGTACCACGTCCGAAGATCTGGCCTTTGCCACAGATGCCGATGTTCCGGCAGCCTTCGGCAAAGATCAGGGACTGGTTCATGCCCATGTTGCTGTCCTGGACAGTGGGGCGTTTGGCGATGCGCAATGGATAATCGTCGAGGTTGGTGCTGGCGATAAGACGGCAGCGTTCGGCGATTTCCAGCATCACGCCGGATCGGAGGTCCAGGGTGCCACTGACATAGTCTCCCTGGGACAACTGCACAGTGCCGCCACCGGCGGCGGCACAGGCTTCGATGGCCCGTTGAATGGGCACCGTTGCCAGGTCGGGGCTATTGGCCGTATGGCCGAAACTCTCAGGACGGACAATCAGCGCGGGAACCTGCCAGAGCTTGAGAGTCCTGCTTAAATGGTCTGCCATGGCCGTCAGGTCGGCGACGAGTTGATCTGCCCATGGGTCCTGGGCGCCGCAATCGGCGAAAGCGCTTTTTTCAAGACAGATGGCGGCGGCGCTGGCGGCGACACCGGTGAGAAGAGCACGGCGCGATATATCGAATGTTGATCCCACTGGTTTCTCCATCGCGTTTTTTTCTATGACATCATGACCCGGCCGGTGAGGTTCGCCACACGGCTTTTCGCTATGAGTCGCGGCTCTCTCTCCCCCGTCAAGCCAACGATTCGGCGGGGGAGAGTGGCGCCTCCGGTTCGATCGCAGCCTTGGGCTACGCCGACACGAACGAGTGAGTCATCACTATTTTTCAGCCCTTTCCGACAAGGGAGGGCAACGGTGAACGTCCGTGTATTTGGCTTCAGCGCGCAGGCTTGGTCACTTGGGGGCAGTGAGGAAGGCCACGATGTCGGCGATCTGTGCGTCGGTCAGCTTAATGGCCTTCTTGTGGGCTGTTTTTCCAGAAACGACATCCTGGATCATCGTCGTCAAGTCGGTTGCACTTTTGCCTTTCCAATCGCCGACTTCGTGGCACGAGCTACAGGCTTGTTCGAAAGCCTTATTGCCGGCTGCGGCGTCAGCGGCAAATGCAGTTCCGGTCACGCCGAACAGCCCTGCGGCGAATGCGGCAAGAATGATTGATTGTCTTAGCATTGCGTTTCCTTGAAGTGTGTTCGAAGTTAGATCGGATACGCGGATGGACCATCCGATCGCGTCGATACTACGACTTTCGTTTATATATGACGATGGTTTCGTGAAAAATCCCCGACAGGTCGTCTTCTCAAGGAATCGGCACCCCATATTTTTCCCGATGTCTCAAGCCATTCTGCATTTAGTTTTCGATAAGTTGATCCATCCTTTGCTGGTGGCTCTGCCATCTCTCGGATAAATGCTGGATTTGCGATTTTGCTTTCATTCCAGTATTTCGGATCTTTTTTCTATTTTTCCGACTAATCGCACAAAAAATCAGCAAAATGCCGCTTTTTTATGCAAATACGTGTATGCCCTCTGCTGCTACGTTTCTCTATTATGCCTTAACTATTCATCGACACATATTTGGATCAGTGGCGTGTTCCGTGATAATACTTATGATGTCCTCACTAATTGCATGGAGATGTAAAATACAGTTTATAAAAAACTATTGGTGTCTCTTGCGCCCTATGGTAGAAACACTTGTGTGGACGCGTTTATTGCAATTTGAGTGGCTCCGAAACGTCCGGTGACAGCGGAAGACACCAATGATCCGTACGAGGAGCGAGGAGTCGCAAAAAGCCGACTAATCGGCACGTCTCTGGCATAGCGGGAGGAAACGGATATGAAAACAGCGTTGAAAGCGGTTCTCGCAGCCGTCGCGATGACTGTGATCGGTATCGGGGCCGCTCAGGCTTCCGAAGCAAAACCGAAAGTCGCGTTGGTCACGAAGTCTTTGGCCAACGAGTTTCACCAAAATCTGCTGAACGGCGCAATTGCCGACCAGAAGGCCCGCGCCAACGAATATGATTTGATCGCCAATGGTATCAAAAATGAAGGCGATGTCGCCGGTCAAGTCCAGTTGGTTGAACAAATGATCGTCAACAAGGTTGATGCGCTGGTGCTCGCCCCTGCCGATTCCAAGGCTTTGATTCCGGTTGTGAAAAAGGCCATCGATGCCGGCATTCTGGTGATCAACATCGACAACAATCTTGATGTGGACACGCTCAAGAGCAAGGGGATTCATCTTCCCTTCGTTGGCCCGGACAACCGCAAGGGCGCCAAATTGGTCGGCGAGTATCTTGCCGGCAAGCTGACCAAGGGGGACAAGGTCGCCATCATCGAAGGCATCCCCACGGCCTTCAATGCCCAGCAGCGCACCCTGGGCTTTAAGGATTCGATGACGGCCGCCGGCATGAACATCGTCAGCCTGCAAAGCGGGCAGTGGGAAATCGACAAGGCCAATACCATCGCCTCGTCCCTGTTGACCGAATATCCCGACCTGAAAGCTATTCTCTGTGGCAACGACAGCATGGCGATCGGCGCGATCGCCGCGGTCAAGTCGGCCAGCAAGACCGGAAAGGTGCACGTGATCGGCTTTGACAATCTGGCTGCGGTTCAGCCGATGCTGAACGATGGCCGTTTGCTAGCCACGGTCGAGCAGCATGGATCGAAGCTCGGCGTGTATGGCATCGATGTCGCCTTGAAAGCCATCAAGGACAAGGTTCCGCAGAACAAGATCGACGCGTTGATCGAAACCCCGGTCGATCTCGCCATCAAGAAGTAAGCTTGGCAGCCGGGAACCCGGGGATCTGTCCAGCCCGCCTCGGCGGGCCGGACAGATCCCCAAGGAGTGCCTTGTTCCGGTTTAGGGGCCGCGACAGGTTGCCGCAGACGAAGATTCTCGGTCTAGTGGCAAATCTGACGGATGAGTCCTTAAGCCTGGAGTGGGACGGGCGAGAGAGCTTGTCAAAAAATGATGAGTGAGGCGGGCATCTGAGGTTGTGAAAAATTAGTGGCATCCGTGCCGGTGTAGGGCCGAGTAGAAAGCAAGGATTTTCGCCGCTTTGCGGCGAACACCGGCACGGATGCCACTTTCTATTTAATTCACAGCCTCTCTTGCCTACCTCCGACACGGAAGCGGCGGAAATGCTTGGGCTTTCGGCTTCGCCGAAGGACGGGCGAGACGCCCGCCCCACTCGTCGGAGCACCAAGTGTTAGAGTCCAACCACCAGGAGATATCGTGACCGTTCAACCCCATTCGCTTCTCCGTCTTCGAGGAATCGGCAAGACATATGTCGCGCCGGTGTTGCAAGACGTGGATCTGGAATTTCATGAAGGTGAGGTTCTGGGGTTGGCTGGCGAAAACGGCGCCGGAAAAAGCACTCTGTCACGCATCGTCGGTGGATTGCTTGCCGCGACGTCGGGCACCATGGAATTTCTTGGCGACGGTTACAAACCAGCCAATCGACGGGAGGCCGAGCATCTCGGCGTCCGGATGGTGCTTCAGGAGCTGTCGTTGGTCTCGACGCTGTCGATTGCCGAGAATCTCTTCCTCGACGCCTTGCCGCGCCGGTTCGGTCTGCTCGATCGCCAGACTCTGCACGAACGGGCCCGCCCCCTGATGGCGCGGGTCGGCCTCGACGGTCTGGATCCAGGAGTTCCCGTAGGGCAGCTCGGGATCGGCCAACAGCAGATGGTCGAGATCGCCCGTGGCCTGATCGGGCAATGTCGGCTGCTGATTCTCGACGAGCCGTCGGCGATGCTTACCGACCGTGAAACCGAGCTGCTGTTTGCGCAAATCAACCAACTGCGCGATCAGGGCGTCAGCCTCGTCTATATTTCTCATCGTCTTGATGAGATCAAACGTCTTGCCGACCGCATCGCCATATTACGCGACGGTCGCCTTGTCGAGGTCCGTGCCGCTTCGGAAATGCAGGTCGATGACATCGTCCGCGCCATGGTCGGGCGGGAGGTCGGAAACGCTCTTGATCTTGCCGACAGAAGCATCGGCGGGCCGATCCTCGAGGTTCGCAATCTGTCGCGTGGTCACGCCGTCAGGGATGTCAGTTTCTCTTTGCGGCAGGGCGAGATTCTGGGATTTGCCGGCCTGGTGGGATCCGGGCGCACCGAATTGATGCGATTGCTGTTCGGAGCGGACCATCGGGACAGCGGCGAGGTCCTTCTTGAAGGTCTGCCGTTCAATCCGCGTTCGCCGCGTCAGGCGGTCCAGGCCGGGATCGCCATGATCACCGAGGATCGCAAGGAGCAGGGACTGCTCCTGCCATTGGCGATCAGCACGAATGTCACCTTGGCCAATCTGGCGTCGGTCAGCACGGCGGGATGGATCGACCAGTCAGCCGAAGTGTCGGTTGCCGGCCGTCTGATCGATGAACTCAAGGTCCGTTGCCGGGGAGGCCGGCAGGCCGTCAAGGAACTGTCCGGGGGCAACCAGCAGAAGGTCGTTCTCGCTCGTTGGCTCTATCGGGATTGCGAGGTGCTTTTGCTGGACGAACCGACACGCGGCATCGATATCGGCGCCCGTTACGAAATCTATGGCCTGCTGGCGGCTCTTTCCCGCCGGGGAAAGTCCTTGATCGTCATTTCCAGCGATCTTCGAGAACTGATGCTCTTGTGCGATCGCATCTCGGTCATGAGCGCCGGACGCCTTGTCGCCACCTTCGAGCGCGGAGCCTGGGACCAGGACGCCATTCTCACCGCCGCATTCAGCGGTCATCTTCAGACAACGAGCCAGGAGTTGGCCTGATGGTTCCGTCCGCCACTTCGCATTCCACCCCTTTGACCTCACGTCCACGGATGGGGCAGCTCACCCGCTATTTCGGCCTGCTTGGAGTTCTTGTCGCCATGTGCGCCCTGTTCGGCGTGCTGAGCGAACATTTCCTGACCATGGCGTCCTTCAGTACCATCGCCAATCAGATCCCGGCGCTGGCCGTAATGGCCGTCGGCATGACCTTCGTGCTGATCATCGGTGGCATTGACCTGTCGGTCGGCTCTGTTCTCGCCTTTTCCGGTGCGGTCATGAGCGTCGCCATCGTTCAGTGGGAATTAGGTCTTTTCCCGGGGATCATCCTGGCTCTGGCGACCGGAATCCTGTGCGGCGCCTTCACCGGCGCCATTTCGGTCTCGTTCAAGATCCCGTCCTTCATCGTTTCATTGGGGATGTTGGAAATGGCCCGCGGTGGTGCCTATTCCGCCACTGGTTCGCGCACCGAATATATCGGCGGCAATATCTCGATGATCAACGATCCGCTGATCGGCAAGATTTCCCCAGCTTTTCTGCTGGCCGTGGCCATCGTCGTGCTTGGGCATATTCTGCTGAACCGCACGGTATTCGGACGCCACTTGATCGGTATCGGCACCAACGAGGAGGCAATGCGTCTGGCCGGCATCAACACCCATCCGCCAAAGATCGTCGTCTTCATGCTGATGGGTCTGCTTTCGGCCATCGGCGCGCTGTTTCAGGTGGCGCGGATGGAGGCCGCCGATCCCAATGCCGGCGCCGGCATGGAATTGTCCGTCATTGCCGCGGTGGTGATCGGCGGGACCAGTCTGATGGGAGGGCGCGGCTCGGTCCTAGCCAGTTTCTTCGGCGTCCTGATCATCGCGGTGCTTGAGTCGGGCCTCGCTCAGATCGGCGCCAGCGAGCCGACCAAGCGTATCATTACCGGCATCGTCATCATCACCGCGGTCGTGCTCGACATGTACCGGTCACGGCGCGCCAACCGCGAATGACCGTCCTGGGGGGCCGCAACACGCTCCCGAGGCGAAATCAGCGCTGATAGGTGCCGTTGGCGATAGCCGGAATGTCGGACCGGCTAAAACCCATGTCAGCCAGCTGACGGTCGGTGGTGGCGTTCAGCTCATTGACGATGCGAGCCCGGTCGGCGCGGATGCGGAACTCTTCTTCATACTGCGCGGCGATCTTTTCAAAGAACGACACGAAAGAGGACCACAGGGTCTTGCTAACTACGAGGGCCAATTCAGTCATTGTATTCTCCTATTTTTCTTTAGCTTTGCTTTATGCAAAAAACAATTCGATGAGATTTATGTTTGTGTCTTTTAACGGAACGTCTGAAAAAGTTTATTGCCTAAGGCGTCTTGTCCATTCGAGCGAGGAGTCTGTGGTCTGCCGTAACCCTCCCGTCTCGATAACGTGACTATTTACTACATAATGGACGGGAATTGCAACGGAAAGGCCCATTCCGCCGTTGCATTGCTGGATTGCATGTAAATTTACTACATATTCCGTGGGGTCATTCGGTTTCCGATAGCGCATCGGCGCTGACTTAGGCGTGGAAACCGTGTTCGTTGCCCATTCGGTGGCACCGGCGTCTCTGCCGGTGTGCCGGCGGAGCCGGCAGATCTCGGCAGCATCTCTTGCCGCTTTGGGTGGCAACACCGGCAGAGACGCCGGTGCCACTGAAGCTTAACACCAAGTCTTGATGAGGATGACTCATCGAGACTTGGTTGGCCCACCCTCGGGCCCGCGAGCTTATGCGAGCGTAGCAACGGTTTCGGAGAAACCCGCCCGGCGTTTCGTGTCTTGAAAATTTGGTAAGAATGTCTGTCCGTAAGGATGAACGCGGGGGG
>JARLJB010000306.1 GCA_031291415.1 Telmatospirillum sp. | reverse complement strand
TTCACCTATGCAGTCGAGCTGATCCGCTTCGCGCTTTATGGCGCATTCGATCCAATCGCCGCGCTGGTCGTGACCGGCGCTACGGCGTTGTTCTTCTTCCTTGCGGTCATCGGCTACGATCCGCAGCGCGGCCTCATTCGCCGGGCGCAGCAAGCACAGCCGGTGTGAGTGTCCCCTCATGGCCGGGCATAGCCGTTCGAAGAACGGCGTCGCTTCGCTCGCCTGTGTCCCGGCCATACCGCTCAAGAAGGCACGGTGTTTACTTAAGCGTCAGAACTGTTACTTGATAAACGTTCCGGCTCGTAGCTCGGTAAACGCCTGCTGCAACTCGGCTTGCGAGTTCATCACGATCGGACCGTACCACGCGACCGGCTCCTTGATCGGCTTGCCCGAAACGAGAATGAAGCGGACTCCTTCCTCGCCGGCCTGCACGGTGACCTCGTCGCCGCTGTCGAACAGGACCAGCGAACGATTGCCGGTCTGTTCGCGGACCAAAATCTCGTTCACGCCGTCGGTCTTTTCGGTCAGCACGCCGAACGGCTGCGACGCAGCACGGAAATTGCCGGAACCCTCGAACACATAGGCGAAGGCATGCCGCGCGAGCTCCACCGGAAGTGTCTTGCGCTTTCCCGGCGGCACCCAGACGTCGAGATAGCGCGGATCGGCAGCAACGCCCTCGACCGGCCCTCGCTTGCCCCCAAAATCGCCGCAGATCACCCGCACGCGGGTGTCATCGTCATCGGTGATCTCCGGAATCTCGGGGGCCTTGATGTCCTGATAGCGCGGCGCTGTCATCTTCAGCGACGACGGTAAATTGGCCCAGAGCTGAAAGCCGTGCATACGGCCCTGCGCGTCGCCCTGCGGCATTTCCTGGTGGAGTATGCCGCGCCCGGCCGTCATCCACTGCACGTCGCCGGAGCCAAGATTGCCGCGATTGCCCAGGCTGTCGCCGTGTTCGACGTTACCCGCCAGTACATAGGTGATCGTCTCGATGCCGCGATGCGGGTGCCAGGGGAACCCGGCGAGATATTCCTCCGGCCGATCGTTACGGAAATCGTCCAGCAACAGGAACGGATCGAACTCGGTGGTGTCACCAAAGCCGAAAGCACGGCGAAGATGTACCCCCGCGCCCTCCATCGTGGGTTTCGATGAAACGATACGTTTGACAGGTCGGATGGACATGGTTGAACTCTCTCGAGCCGCCGCTGGGGGCCTTCTATCATGAGTGATCGCCGCGGGGCGATGGCTTGCCAGAATAAATGGCGGCCCGCGCGGCGAGAGCAAGAAGGCACACGGGTGATACTAAACGTGTTGAGTGAACGGGAGGAGCCATCGTGAAAGCTGCCGTTGTCGGCGAGAAGGGCGTCGAGCTTCGCGACGTACCGAAGCCTGCGCCTGGGCCCAAGGAAGTCTTGATCAGCGTTCGCGCGTCGAGCCTCAATCGCGCCGATCTGTTGGTGGCCTTGGGCCATCAGCACGGCAGCACCGGCGGCGCCGGTGCCCGATTGGGCCTGGAATGTTCCGGCGAGGTCGAGGCGGTCGGCAGCGAGGCCGAAGGTATCAAGGCCGGCGACCGCGTCATGGCGTCGGCGCCCGGCGGGTATGCGGAGTACGTCGTCACCGACGCGGCCCGGGTGCACCGCATCCCCGGAAACAACATGACCTACGAGCAAGCGGCGTGCTTTCCCGTCGCGCTGCAGACCATGCACAACGCCGTGGTGACTGCCGGCCGTTTTAAGCGCGGCGAAACGCTGCTGATGCAAGGCGCAAGCTCGGGCGTCGGCCTGATGGGCATGCAGATCGGCAAGCTGATGGGCGCGTCGCTGGTGATCGGCACCTCGACGAATCCGCAACGCCGGGCGCGTCTGCACGAATTCGGCTGCGATCTCGCGCTCGATACCGGCGACGCCAATTGGCCGGACCAAGTCAAGAAGGCGACCGGCGGCAAAGGCGTCGATCTGATCGTCGACATGGTCTCGGGTGGTGTCGCCAACCAAAACCTCGAGGCGGCGGCGGTGCTCGGGCGGATCGTCAATGTCGGGCGGCTCGGCGGCAGGACGGGCGAGTTCAACTTCGACCTGCACGCGCTCAAGCGCATCGACTATATCGGCGTCACCTTCCGTACCCGCACGCTCGATGAGATCCGCGAGATCAACCGGCTGATGCGCGCCGACCTATGGGCGGCGGTCGAGGCCGGCAACCTCGCCTTGCCGATCTACAAGACCTACTCGCTGGACGACGTCGCCGAAGCGCTCTCGGTCATGCGCGCCAACCAGCACTTTGGCAAGATCGTGCTCGTCGTATCGAAATGATGCGCAACCCGATTAATGATCGGGCACCACGTCGTGAAACTTGGTGTAGTCGAGCAAAAAACGGCCTTCCGGCGAAATGCTGGTGATGTCGCGATAGCGGTGCTGCCAGCGGATATCGTACCAGGGATAAACGCGCCGAGCGTAAAGCTGCTGCGCGGAACTGTCGTCGAGCCCGCCGACGTTGAGCACCAGTAAGGCATCGCCCTGCTCGAGCTCGGCGGGCGTGGTCCCGTATAACGGGCTATCCTTGTCGATGATGTGGAACAGCATCCAGCTCAGCACGAACATCGGATGCTCGCCGCGATCGAGTTTCAGCTCGTAAAAACGGCGCAACTGATCGCCTTCCTTGGTGCGTTCCGCGCGAATGATCCAGAGCCGCGCGTTCGCCCGCGAAATGGTGTTGTGCCGCGCGTTGGCCATGCGAATCATCAGGGTATTTTGGCCCTCGTGCACCGTGACCACCGGATGGTTGGCAAAGACGAAGCGGGCGCGCGGGCGCGAGAACCTGGCGAAGATCAACCCTGTCATCACCGCGAGAAAACACATGCCGGTGAAGATTTCGACGGTGGCGACAAGATGCCCGTAGTTGGTCTGCGGATGCATATCGCCATAGCCGACCGTCGCCAACGTCTCGATCGAGAAATAGAAAAGCTCCAGCGGACTTTTGCCGCCGGCATTGGCAACCGGCTCGTTGCCGAGGAAATAGAAGAAGGCAAATACGGCGTTGAGAGTGACGAAGACCGCCGCAGCGGTGCCGAAAAACACCGGCCAGTAAACGGTCATCGCCCGGTGGTAAAGATCGGTCCAGAAGCCTTGAGCTAAGCCAAGTGTCTCGATCTCGCGGTGGCCGAACCTGACGAGCTGGGATTTGCCCTCGGACCGCTTTCGTCGAGCTTTTGCCAATGCGCTGAAACCTAAACTGCCGCCTTCGCCGGCGCCTTGGTCTTAAGGCGGCTAAAAACTCGACGGGCATTGCCTTCGAAAATTTTGTGCCGGTCGGCGTCGGAGATCGGCGCCTTGTCGACGTAGCGTTTGGTGTCATCGAAACCAAACCCGGTCTTGGGATCGTTACCCTTCACCGCGCCGACCATCTCCGATGCAAACAGGATGTTGTCGATCGGCACGACTTTGGTAAGAAGGTCGATGCCCGGCTGGTGATAGACGCAGGTGTCGAAGAAGATGTTGTGCAGCAGATGCTCGCGCAGAAGCGGCTTTTTCAGTTCCTGCGCCAGTCCCCGAAAGCGCCCCCAGTGGTAGGGCACCGCCCCGCCGCCGTGGGGAATGACGAACTTCAGCGCGGGGAAGTCCTTGAACAGATCCGATGTCAAGCACTGCATGAACGCAGTGGTATCGGCGTTGAGGTAGTGCGCCCCAGTGGTGTGGAAGCACGCGTTGCACGAGGTGGAGACATGGATCATGGCGGGCAGCCCGTATGCCACCAAGGCCTCGTAGATCGGATACCACGAGCGGTCGGACAGCGGCGGCGAGGTCCAATGCCCGCCTGAGGGATCGGGATTGAGGTTGATCGCGACGAAGCCGTAGTCCTTCACGCACTTCTCGATCTCGGGCACGCAGGTGGCGGGGTCGACGCCCGGCGACTGCGGCAGCATGGCCGCGCCGATGAAGTTGTCGGGGAACAGCCCCGCCACCCGGTGGCACAGCTCGTTGCAGATAGCCGCCCAGGTGGAGGATGTCTGAAAGTCGCCGATGTGGTGGGCCATGAAGCTCGCACGCGGGGAAAACACCGTCAGGTCCAGGCCACGCTCGCGCATCTTGGCGAGCTGGTTGGCCTCGATGCTCTCGCGCAGGGCCTCGTCGCTGATTTTCAGCTCGGAGGCCCGGGGCGCCTGCGAGGGGTCCTTCAGCCCGGCGATCTGGCGGTTGCGCCATTCCTCCAGGGCCTTGGGGGCCGTGGTGTAGTGGCC
>JARLJB010000305.1 GCA_031291415.1 Telmatospirillum sp. | reverse complement strand
TCGTGAGATGACCGTCATTGACCTGCTGGGAAGGTGCCACCCCCTGGCCGACATCGCGTCGGAACAGATGGCCGGAAACGGATCGGAATGGGTGGCCGGAATGCGATCGGAATCCCTGGCCGGATAAATCGGAATCCGCAGTTCGGCGTGACTGGGTAGGGCCGGGTGCAGACTGGCTCCTGTCCGACCGGGAAATGGGGTAAGCGGACACTACCGCCGAGCAGGGTTTCGGCAGTAATTGACCCGAAGCCGCCGGTCGCGGGTTTACGCTTTAGCTCTACCAGTTGAGCGTCCACTCGCGCTCTAGTAGCCTACTGCCGATGGAATCCCGTCCACCCCTGTTGTTTTCATTTAGACTCTCCTTGGCTAGACGACCGCGCACGATAGCGGTTATCGCCGCCTTCTTGTGCCTGCTTGCCTTGTCTTCTCCAGTCGCGGCGGGGCAATTGGAGGATGCGAAGGACGCGGAAAGTCGCGGTGACTGGGCGACGGCGATCAAGTTGCTGCGCCCCCTTGCCGAGGAAGGCAACGCCGTCGCCCAAGGTCATCTCGGTATGTTTTATGACATAGGCCGAGGGGTGCCGATGAATTATGCCGAAGCCGCGAAATGGCTTCAGAAGTCTGCGGCGCAAGGCTTCTACGGGACGTTCTTAAATCTCGGCCATGTCTATCTCCACGGTAACGGAGTCCCGATTGATTTCGTTCAGGCGTATATGTGGTATCGCCTTGCTTCCAACTCGGCAAGTACGCCGAAAAGCCTCTTTGTACGCCAGAAGGCAGACAGCTACTTGGCCGGACTGACTTCCAGGATGACGCAGGAGCAGGTCGCCGAAGCCGAGCGACGGGCCCGGGATTGGAAACCATGACAAGAGGAAACGGGCGTATGTTTTATGCCGATCTGTCGGTGATCTTGTCTCGCCGAGTGGTACGTGGTACGTTCCACGTATGATCAAGACCTGTGGCGATAAACGGACGACACGTTTTTGGGCTGGGGAAAGGGTCAAGGAGTTCGAATCTTTTATGCGGCAAGCTCAGCGCCGCCTTACCTATCTGAATGAGGCGAACCAGCTTGCCGATCTGCGGGCGCTGCCGTCTAACCGCTTCGAAGCGCTTGGTGGCGATCGGGCTCACCAGTATAGCATCCGGATTGACGACCAGTGGCGGGTTTGCTTCCGGTGGGAACTGCGCCAGCCCCTGGCCGAAGGCATCGACATCTTGATCGCCGAGGGCGACGCGATCGACGTTGAAATCGTCGATTATCATTGAGGAGATTGCCATGGCTTCCCTGGTCAACGGTTTACCCCCGATCCATCCCGGCGAAATGCTGGCCGACGAATTGAACGAACTCGGCCTGAGCGCACGCGCCCTGGCCGATAAGCTCAAGGTGCCTCACAACCGGATCTCCAGCATCCTGGCAGGCACGCGAGCTGTTAGCGCCGATACGTCACTTCGATTGGGCCGGTTCTTCGGCATGAGCGAGGACTTCTGGTTGCGGTTACAAACGACTTACGACATCAAGAAGGCCAAGGCCGAGTCCGGAGCAAAAATCACCTCCGATGTCTTGCCGCTTCGCGTGGGCGGGGACGAGTCAGCATGGAGTCAGTGGCCATGAAATTGACTCCGGCCCCATGGAATTAGGCGGCGGTTATCCGATCGCGAATGTCCGGTTTCGGATGCAGTCTCAAGAGCCGGGAACGACCTAAATGGGCGTGCGCCGTGAGAAGGCGGCGCTTTTCCAGTGGGTGTAAGCCCCACCCGGCGAACTCGCTCCCGCCGGAAGCAATCGGGGCAGTCATGGAGGTAACGAAATGGCTGAAGCCTTCGATTAGCGTGTCACGAATTGG
>JARLJB010000304.1 GCA_031291415.1 Telmatospirillum sp. | reverse complement strand
GGCGGCGTCATCGGGAAACCGGCGCTGGAATTCCAGCAGCGAGCGCGGAAAATCGGACATCGGGGCACCTCGGCATGATCGTTGTTCGTGATATGTTCTACCATGCCTCGGGGGTGCGGAGCCAGAGGGATAAGCCTTTGAAGAAAATCCCATTCAATTTGGTGGGGCAGATCCAAGAGATGGTCGGTTAAAACCGGAACGCTATATTGTGACCCGTCTAAAGCATCCAGAAGCATTTTCAAGTGGAGGCCATCACTGCTTGAGCCTTGATGGTATGGAATGGACTGCTGATTTCAAACCATCTTTTCACGAGTTTTTGGGAATGCTATCCGATGGAAGTTTTATTGCGTTAATTGAGTCGCGTTATCTGGTCAGATTTCGCGCTGATATCACATCCCCCTTTTTCTATGGTCGGTCTGATATCGTGCTTCTGCCATTTTGTGCGGAAAATCCGGAATTTAGTAGCGAGAATCCGAAACCGCCGAATATGGCACCTCTTAACGCCATTGTTAATAGAGCAGCCAAAGAACAGATCGCTGCAGGGAAGAGCCGCCCTTCCGGCCAGTGACCGTCGCTTATCATTCTCGGAGCCCCTATGTCCTGGGCTTGGCGGTCGCGGCGAGGCGCCCGCCAAGCCCAGGCCGCCAAGACGGCGAACGCGCCTCGTACGCCGATGTGTTGATCTGCCGGGTGGAAGAGAGAACGGCAACATCACGATGCCCGAGCTGACGGCGGAACGCCGAGTAACGGCGCACCTTGCATCGCTGACTACCTCAAAGCGGCCGGGTATGTTGCAGATCAAAAGCTCGATGCTTTGGCTTCATTTCATCGTCATCGCGGCGCGGCGCGGCCGGAGGAATCGGTGGCCCTTTCCACCTTCTGCAACTGCGCGGCCATGTCATCGGCCAAATGGTCGTGGGCGGTGGCGGAGAGATCAAGCGAGAACCGTCCCGCAATGTCGATGTCCGCGGCTAACGGTCCACTGCTACGCATTTCGATCACATGGCCGCCGACCTTCCGATCATCGCTCAGAAAGTGGAAATGGTATCCGGGAATGCCAATTCCGCGGAGATAGTCCGGCGTACGGAACCCCACCAACGTGCCGGTAACGTCGGTAAGGTGAAAGAATTTTTGTTCGTCCACGACTTGAGCCAAGGGCCGGTAGGGCGGTGACTGACGAGGTACCGAGCGGGTTTCAACATAGGGGAAGGTCGCATGGATGCGAATCGCGGCCATGGCCGAAGGGGCCACGACAGCGTCGATCTCCTTGCCGAGGGCGGCGAAATCGGTCACTGGAGGCAACTGGGTCGTCACGGAGGGATGGAAGGCGATGACCGCCGCGAACGGTATCTTTGCGTCTCCGGACAACATATGAACGGTACCGTCGCTTCGGACCTGATAGAAGTCGCCCTCAAGAGCCACCATCTCGCCATCGAGGGCATCCACGGTGCCAAGCCCGAAGTCGCCATGCGACCTGAGCTCTGTGATCGTCATCGAACCATCGTACTCGCCCTGCAGCAAGGCGCTGATCAGGGCGCTCTGATAGACGGTATGCGCCTCCTGACCTTGCGCCGGCAAGGCTCCGGCGGCAAGAACGGTCAGCATCAACAGTGTGCCAAGCATTCGGAACAAAGGCATCGCTGGTCTCCTGGTTGGCGGATGATTACCCATACCGCCGGCTGGATTCCCGTTGACCTGAGAAAATAGTGAGATAATTGGTGGCCGACGGCAGGGCCGTCATGGCCCCGGTGCTTTCGGAACCCGAACGCCACCCCGCCCGTTCAACGTTTTGCCGCAGAAGCCCGAAAGGCCCGGGTCATCACCGGAATCGGCGTCACATTGGTTGCCGGGACCGCCAATTCGCAGCGGTTGCGCCCCATCGCCTTGGCCTGATAGAGCGCGGTGTCGGCGTGACGAACGGCGCTTTCGAGATCTTCCCCCGGCAGCATCTCGTGGACGCCGATACTGACGGTGGCCGCGAACGGCCGGGAACGGATCGAACCGCTTGGCGTGCCGGCGCCTTCCGCGAAGGCAATGCGCAGACGTTCGGCCGCGGCCAGCGCCGCATCCGCCGAACTTCCCGGCAGCAGGGCAACGAATTCCTCGCCGCCGAAACGGCAAAACAGGTCTTCCCCCCGCAGGATTCGCGTGGCCACCGAAACGAAGAGGCAAAGAATGGCGTCGCCGCCGGCATGACCGCGACGGTCGTTGATCTGCTTGAAATGGTCGAGGTCCATCATCAGCACCGACAGCGGCTGGCCGCTGCGCCGGGCCCGCGCCGCTTCTTTCTTCACCATCAGCGCAAAAGCCCGACGATTAAGGGCACCCGTCAGGGAATCGCGGCTGGCCTGCTGCTCGAGGTTGTCCTTGAGCCGTTCGCTGGTCATCAGCACCATGCCCAGCGTCAGCGCCATCGTCCCGCACAGCCACCAAAGCAAGGTGACGGAGGCGCTTCCCAGCGCCACACGACCAAGCGGCGGGGCCACTTGCGTAAGGGCAAAGGCCCGCGCCGCGAAGAAGGCGGCGTTCAGGATATAAATCCATCCGGTGACCCGCATGGTCAGATAGACCGTTTTGGTGGTGCGCAGCAATTCGCGGGCGATCAGGAGCGACAACAAAGAAATCAACGCCGAATTGACGATCGCCCCGAGTTTCGGAATCGAATCCGGGCTGGGAATCGTCGTCGCCACCAGCATGCAAAGGACAACCGCCGCCGAAATCGAAAACGGCGGGCTTTTCCGCCCGTTGAAACGGCGAAATCCGTCCCAGGAGAGGACGCATCCGACCACCTCGAGCACCCGCGGCAGCGAAAGCGCCAGCCCCGACGGAGCGATATGGAGAAGGGCATGCAGACCAAGACCCACCGACGCCAGCACGCAGGCCGCCGCCCACGAACCAAGCCCCGGTATCGCCGGGTGCAAGCGCCACAGCAGAATTCTCGCCAAGGCGCAGAGGGAGGTCGCCAAAGCGGCCGCGACCAACAATGTTCGAACGTCGAACTCCATGTTGTCTTGGTCCATAACCTGGAAGCCGGTGAGGTTGCCCCGATCTCCAAAAGAGATCAGATACCCGAATACATCAACCTCGGATCACGACCATGCCACCCAAAGGCGATGTCGTCGCGCCGTAAAAATACACTTTGTAGGGTTTTCGTCCAGGAATTGGTATCAGTCGGTCTGAAAAACCGGACCGCCGTTATGGGAAAAGTACATCTTGCCCTGGCTGTGCGAGATCAGAACGTGATGCGACGCCAGGAAATCGGCCCCCAAAAGTAAGTCGTAGGGGATCATCTCTTCGGCGATCCGTGATCCGGTACGCTCGGTTTTGGCATCCTTCGAGAAGTCGGCAAAGCGCAACCTGGCATTCCGGATGGTCTCATCGCCGAGGCGAAAACTGTCGAAGGTCCCGATCCAGGCGGCGACGCTTTTCGCCCCCACGCCACGGCCAGCGGCGGCGGTCTCGACGCCCGGGCTGTCCGGCGAAACGCCGACGCGTGACGCGGCGGAGGTGGCGAGCAGCGTGACGTCGGCGCCGCTGTCGACCAGCGCCCGCATCCGGGACCCGTTGATTTCCGGCATCACCTCGATGACCGACCGGTTAATTCCCCCGCGGGAGATCTCGGCCACCACGATATTTCCCGGCCAAAAGCCAAGCGATGCCTCGTCGCAATGGTTTGCCTGGTAGAGATTGATCACCTGGTGCGCGAGATCGAACTCGACGTCGAAATTATGGAAAAAGTCCTCGCCCAGCAAACCGGCGATCTTCTCTGCCACCCACATTGGGCTGTCGCCGGCGACCGTTGCCCGCCAATCATGCGCCGACCATTTGCCGAGCGTCAGCGTTTCGACCAAGGCCTCGCGGACCGCAACCTCGCCGCCGATGGCATAGATGTGCTTGCCGACAATATCGAATTGGCTGAGGTCCAAGGCTGCCGCGGCGGACTTGAAGAGGATCGTATACTGGGCGCCGGTGTCGATCTGGAAGCGCACCTCCTGACCGTTGAGCGCCCCACCGACGAGGATCCGGTTGTGTTTCATGACAACCGGCAGACTGGCGACCCGGGCCAGTTGGCATCCGGGCGTCTGGTCGGCCCAGGCTTCCGACGTCATTCCGAGGGAGACCGTTGCCACGAGAATCAGCAGGCGAAACCCGCAGCGGAGAGACAATCGAAACAGGGCACACCTCCGGAAAAACAAAGTTGCGGACGCGGCAACGCTACTCTTTCATTCCAGGACAGGTAAGCTTGGCAAAAGATAGATGTCAATCGAGAGAGGAAAAACGACTGTATCGGGGATGCGGATTGGAAAATTAACGGCATCGGCCGTAACTGGCGCAGATGACGATCTCCCGTTCTTTCATTCAGAACCCGCCGTCTCCTCCGACAACTCCAGTGCCGATTGCACGCGATTACGCCCGGACTGTTTGGCGCGATAGAGCGCCCGGTCGGCTTGCCGCACCAGATCCTCGGGACCTTCGAGCTTCGATGGGATCACGCTGGCGACACCAAGACTGACGGTGACGATGCCGGGTTCCGTTTCGGCGTGCGGCAGGGCCCGCGACCAGATCTCGCGCTGAATACGCCGGGCGGTCTCCAAGGCCTGCGACGCAGCTGTGTCAGGCAACAGCGCGACGAACTCCTCGCCGCCGAAACGCGCGACCACGACTCCGGCCCGCCGCTCGGTCGCGGCCAATGTCCGGGCCAGCATCTTCAGACAATCGTCGCCGGCCAGATGGCCGTAGTGGTCGTTGAAATGCTTGAAATGGTCGACATCGAGCATGACGACGGCCAAAGGCAGTCCAGACCGCAACGCGCGGTTCCATTCCTGCTCCAGAATCCGATCGAAACTGCGGCGATTGGCAATGCCGGTCAGCCAGTCGGTGTTGCTAAGCGACTCCAGCTTCCGGTTGGCGTCCTCCAACTCCCTGGTCCGCTCCTCGACCAGGGCTTCAAGTTCTCGATTGCGCTCGTGCATGCCCTCGATCGGAAAGACCTCGCCGTCGCGGACCAGATGATAGGGGACGGAAATACCGCTGTGCACGATCTTCCAATCTTCGCCTTCAAGTCGGAAGACCAACACCAGCCTGGCAGTTTCCCGCGACAGGACACGGTCGAAAAACGGCAGATGGATATGGAAAAAGGCGGTGACGATGACCACGTCATCGCTGATATCCTGCATGGAGATATCAAGCATCTCGATGCGGAGACGATCAGGGACTTGCGAAAAGTCCCGCCGGGTGATCGCCACCCACTCTTGCCTATCCTTGACCAGGACGTAGCCGCCGCCGCAGTAACCACTGAAGTTTTCGCTGAAATGCGCCGTCAAGCCATCGTCGCGCGCCGCGTACATCTCGATGTAGGCGTCGAACAGTGACCGGATGAGGCGCTGGCGTTCCGGCGACATGGAGCGGACCCCCATGGAAATGATCTCAGGTGCATCAACCGAAGGGTAGCACAACTTCCAGTCCGTTCGCCAATGTGCACGCCTCGCGACCTTCGGCCAACCGGCGATAGAAGGGGCGGACTAAAATCGAACGGCACGATACCGGAAAAATATGGCGGAAACGGACGATTATCCGACAAAGAATCGAAACCAATATGTTCTTTTTCTTGCATTTATGGCGCGAGAAACTAAAAGTGCCAGAATCATCCCTGCCTAGAGACTGACCAAAATCGCTTGGCACTTGATGCACGGTGCGATGACGCGCCGTGCCACGAATTGTAAATGGATACATCAAATGCCAAACGGCACAGTCAAATGGTTCAACAGCACCAAGGGTTTCGGCTTCATCGCCCCCGATAACGGCGGCGCCGACGTGTTCGTCCACATTTCAGCGGTCGAGCGCGCTGGCCTCAGCAGCCTGGCCGACGGTCAGAAGGTCTCTTTCGAGGAAGAACGCGACCCCCGCAAGGGCAAGACCTCTGCCGTCAACCTCAAGGCGCTTTAGTTCGTGGATCGGGCCGGCGGCGCTCTCGTGCCGGCGGCCCATTCCATTCGTCCTCCACCCCAGTTCCTTCCGGTGACTTTCCATGACTCCCCTTGAGATCACCCGAGTCGAAGCCTATTTGCAGGCAACTTTCGGCAACGGAAAAATTAGAATTGCTCCGCCCAAGAAACGCGGCGGCCCCATCGAAGTCTCCATCGCAGGAGAGTTCATCGGCGTTATTTATCGTGACGACGATGAAGGTGAAATCTCCTACTCGCTCAATATCAGCATCCTCGAAGAAGATCTTCCCACTCTCGCTAACAGCTAGAATGGCTTGATTTGCGCTTGACGCGCTCTGGAGCGCATCGTCAGCTCCTTCAAAGATTCGTTTGTCGGTATCTTATAGTCGTCGTCCCCGCGAAAGCGGGGATCCATGGTTGGAAAAGGCGATGTTTTCAGGTCTGACAAAATAGATCCCATAAGTAGTTCATCATTTCTTTTCGGATCCGTTAGGTTGGGGTAGGCTATCCAGTGGATTGGATGGACTTGATCTGGGAGCCGACAACGTGCCGCCACGATCATTCTCGGTCCGCCAATGGCTGACCCTGCTGCTGGCGACATGCATCATTCCGGTTTGGATCGGGGCGGTTTGGACTCTTGACCGTGCCACCAACGCCAAGCGAGATCTGATCGAGGCGGAACTGTTGCACTCGGCGCGCATCCTCAGCCTTGTCCTCGAGGGCAAGATCGCGTCCGTGCGTTCGACCCTGCAATCTCTGGCCAGTTCCCCGTCCTTGGACAATGGCGATTTTGCCGCCTTTCACAGGCAGACGCGGCTTCTGGCGGCGGACATTCCCGAAGCCGACATCATCCTGACGGCCCCCGATACGCAACAGCTCACCAATTCCTTTCTGCCATTCGGAACGCCGTTGCCACGGCGCAGCCGCCCCGACATGGTCGCCAAGACTTTCGAGACAGGCCGGCCCTTGCTCAGGTCTCATTTCAAAGGAGCCCTGACCGGCCGCCCCTTGATCGGCATCGATGTTCCTGTCATCCGGAACGGCAAGGTCCTCTATGATCTTGGCATTACGCTGCCTTGCCAGGTTTTCTCGACGGTTCTGGAACAAACCGGTCTGCCGGCGTCTTGGGTTGCCGGATTCATCGACGACACCGGCGTCATCGTCGGACGCAACGTCGACGCCGATCGGTTTGTCGGGCAAAAGACGGTGGTCCGCGTCACGCCCGGCGAACGAATTTTCGAGTCCCCAACCATCGACGGCATCGCCACGCTGGTCGCGGTCGTCGGATCGCCGGATACCGGATGGGGCGTCGTCGTCGGTGTTCCCAAAGCCGTTATCGATTCGGATGTGCGCTGGTGGCGGGGCTGGATGCTCGCCGGCATTGCCGGACTTACCCTATTGGGAACCGCCGTCGCGCTGGTCATCGGCTACCGCATCGCCAGCGCCATCGAGGCTCTGGTCGCTCCGGCCATCCACATCGGTCATGGCGACGAGGTGGTGCTGCCCCGCTCGCCGATTGCCGAAACCCAGAATGTCGCCGACGCGCTGGCAAACGCGTCGCAGCTACTCAAGAAGCGCTTGAAAGATCTGGAGGAGAGCCACCGGCGGGAAAGAGAAAGCCTGCTGCTGGCCAGCACCGACGCCCTGACCGGATTGCCCAACCGCCGGCGCTTCGACGAAGTGCTGACCAGCGAATACGCCCGGCACACGCGGTCCGGGGCGGAGTTGTCGCTGATCATGCTCGACGTCGACCACTTCAAGGCCTTCAACGACACCTATGGCCATGTCGCCGGCGACGATTGCCTGCGGCAGGTGGCGCGGATCATCGGCAGCGTCATCGTCCGCGCCAGCGACTTCGCCGCGCGCTACGGCGGCGAAGAGTTCGCCTGCATTTTGCCGGCGACCGACCAGAGCGGCGCCGTGGCGATCGCCGAGAGAATCCGCCTGGGGATCAGTCATCTCGCCATTCCCCATGGCCATTCCGGGGTGGCCGACCATGTCACCGTCAGCCTTGGTGTCGTCACCGGCCGCTGCATCCCCGGGGAAACGGCATTGAATGTCGTGACGTTGGCCGATGAACAGCTTTACGCCGCCAAATCGACCGGACGAAACCGCAGCTGCGCCGGGCGTTACGTCGGATGGGCGGAAACGGTTTGAATTTGCCCCGTTTCACCCCACCCCCAACCCCTCCCCATCGAGGGGAGGGGAGGAAAATCGAGGCTCCCTCCCCCTTGTGGGGAGGGCTGGGGTGGGGGAGATGATTGGGTCGAAATACTAGGGCGTGTCCTCAATTGCCGATACCTCGCCCCATTTTCCCGTAAGACGAGTCCTTCGCCCAAGATGGGGCGTAAAAAGATTCTACCAAAGGCAGAAGCAATGTGATTCATGAGAGGTCGGCTCGTTGAGGAGGCT
>JARLJB010000303.1 GCA_031291415.1 Telmatospirillum sp. | reverse complement strand
CAGGGGAATCGGGTGAAGGGACCTACCCAGCGATCAGCTTGGCGAGGAAGTTGTCATCCCAGCCGGCGGCTTTGCGCTTGAGCCGCAACGATGCCTTGCCTGGTGCCTTTCGGATCAGGTTATGGGCCATGTGCTTGATGGTTGCGAAGTTGGCTGGTGCATGGTCGGTTCGTACCCGGCACTCGTCGTCGCGGAAGATCATGTCCATGACCCAGTGCAGGCTGTTCTCGATCGCCCAGTGGCTGCGGATGATCGGACCCAGCAGTGGGGCCAGAAGCACCAGAGATGTGATATAGAAGCGTGTCTCCTGCTCGGTTTTTCCGGCGATCTCCCGTGAGTTCTCGACCATGACCACGGCCTTCATGCCGGGCCAGTTGTGACGTTCCTGCAGCCAGGCGACATCGTGGACGACGGTGGTGGTCCTGGTCTCGATGCGGCCGTGATCGCCATCGACCGTGCTGTCTCGACTGATCGTGGTGTGCTTGAAGCCAGCGGCTTTCTGCTCTGCCATGAAGGTCTCGACATCTTCGCGCAACGCGCCCTGATTGCCTTTCAGCGCAAGAACGTAGTCGGCTTTCTTGTCCAGCACCTTCTGGGCGATGTCGCGCTGGCAGCCCATCGCGTCGATGGTCACGATTGCCCCCTCGATCGCCAGCATCGCCAGCAGCTTGGGAATGGCAATGATTTCGTTGGACTTTTCCGCCACCTTCACTTGGCCCAGCACGAGCCGCTGACGGGCTGCGAAGGCCGAGACCAGATGGATCGGCGGGCTGGCGTCCCTCTTGCCGCCGGAGCGGCGCAACGTCTTGCCATCGATGGCGATCACCCCCTCCGGCGTTCCGGTCAGCGCGGCAACCCAGGCGACGAAACAACGCTGGAACTCCTCGGCTTCGAGGGCGGCCAGGATGTCGCCGAGATGGTCGTGCGCCGGCGTGCCGTTCTTGAACGGGCGGAAACGGCGGAGAAGGTCGAGCTTCTTGCTCCCGAACAGGGCGATATCGACGAAGGTCTCGGCCCCGGCCAGCACCGCGAGCAGGCACAGAAGAAGGATCTCGTCGAGCGGGTAGGCCACCTTGCCCTGTTGGCGAGGGTCACTCAAATCTTTGAAATAACTCAGAAAGACAACTGTCTCGGCGAGAGCGGTATAATCCGCCGTTGCATCTTCCATGGCTGCCCCCTGGCAAGCGAATCGAGGGTTGCCATAGATTCAGCACGCTATCGGTTTGTCACCCCCTCCTTCACCCGATTGCCCTG
>JARLJB010000302.1 GCA_031291415.1 Telmatospirillum sp. | reverse complement strand
GGGGGCGTCGAGCCTCACCTATGCCCAGGCAACCTGGACGCAGACGGTGCCCGACTGGATCGACGCCCATTGCCGGACCTTTGCGGCGATCGGCGGTGTTCCGCATCTGCTGGTGCCGGACAACACCAAGGCGGCGGTCATCCGGGCCTGCTTTTATGACCCGCAGGTCAACCGCACCTATGCCGAGATGGCGGCGTATTACGACACCGCCATCCTCCCGGCGCGTCCGCGCAAACCGCGCGACAAGGCCAAGGTCGAAGCTTGCGTGCTGATCGTCGAACGCTGGCTGTTGGGGCGGCTTCGCCATCGGCAGTTCCATGGCCTGGCCGAGTTGAACGCCGCCATCGGCGAGATGCTGACCCAGTTGAACGATCATCGGCCGCTGCGGCGCCTCGGCGTCACCCGGCGCCAGTTGTTCGAGGACATCGACCGTCCGGCGTTGAAGCCGTTGCCCGCCGAACCTTACGTTCTGGCGGAATGGCGGATCCGGCGCGTCGGCCTCGATTATCACGTCGATGTCGAAGGTTATTTTTACAGCGTGCCGCATCGCTTCGCCCGTCAACAGGTCGATGCCCGGCTGACCAGCCGCACCGTCGAGATCTTCTTTAAGGGCGAGCGCATCGCAGCCCATGCGCGCAACTCCGGCAACGGCAAGCACACCACCGTGTCCGAGCATATGCCGTCGAGCCACCGCCGCTTCGCCGACTGGACCATCGAGCGGATCCGCCGCGATGCCATGGCCGTCGGCCCGGCCACAGCCATGCTCTGCGAGGTGATCCTCGAATATCGGCCGCATCCGGAGCAGGGCTTCCGCGCCTGCATGGGCATCCTGCGCCTGGTCAAATCCTTCGGTCCGGAGCGCCTGGAGGCGGCCGCCAGCCGGGCCCTCGATATCGGCGCGAAAACTTATGGCTCCGTCAAATCCATCCTCGACAACAACCTGGATCGCCAAGCCGTGCCCACGCGTGCCGCCGACGGCCAGGCGATCCATCACCCCAATATCCGCGGCGCGCGTTATTACCATTGAGGAAAAGCATGCTCACCCACCCGACCCTCGATCAGCTTCATCAGCTTGGCCTGTTCGGCATGGCCAACGCCTTCGACGAGATCGCCGCTTCGGATCACGCCGCAACCTTGTCCTTCCCGGAATGGCTCGGCCTGCTGCTCGATCGCGAGGCCACCTATCGTCATGACAAGAAACTGGTGCGCCGGTTGCGTTACGCCCGCCTGCGCCATCAAGCTGCCGTCGAGGATATCGATTACCGCACCCCGCGCGGCCTCGACCGCCCGTTGTTCCAGGCACTGGTCACCGGAAAGTGGATCGACAGTCACGACAATCTGATTATCTGCGGGCCGACTGGCGTCGGAAAATCATGGTTGGCTTGCGCCCTGGGCAACAAGGCGTGCCGCGACCAGCGCTCCGTCCTTTACCAGCGAACCAACAAGCTGTTCGCCGATCTTGCCCTGGCCAAAGGCGATGGTCGTTATGCCCGCATCTGCCGGGCGCTGTTCGGCGTCCAGTTGCTGATCCTCGACGACTTCGCTCTGGAGCCGATCGACGCCCAGGCCCGTCATGATCTCCTCGAAATCGTCGAGGAGCGCTATGGCCGACGTTCGACCATCTTCACCAGCCAGATCCCCGTCGATCAATGGCATGCCGTCATCGGTGACCCGACCTATGCCGACGCCATCCTCGATCGCGTCGTTCACAACGCCCATCGGGTCAACCTCGAAGGCGAGAGCCTCCGAAAAACCCGATCCAAGCCGACGAAGGAAGGTTGACCAAAACACCCGCATCAGTGACAAAATAAATCAGCCGCAGAGGCCCCCTGACCCAGGCGACATCATTCCGGAATCGGTGGGTGACATCAAAACGGAATCGGCAACAAAACGGAGGAATTGGGAAAATGCATCACCGTGATCTGTCTTTCGTCAGATCCTTGGTCCTGTCGGTTGCCGTCGGCCTGATCCTCGCCCTAAGTGTGGTTGTCGATGCGCGGGCCGCACGGCCGGATTTTGCGGCCAGTGCGCAGCCGGCTGCGGCTCCGTTGGAGCCGAATGCCAAGCGCGCGCATCTCGATCCCGATGAAGCGCGGATTCGCGAATTGCATGATAAATTACAGATTACCGAGTCTCAGGCGGGGCAATGGGAGGCCGTGGCTCGGACCATGCGCAGCAATGCCAAGACCATTGCGGCACTCGTTCAAGAAAAGCGCAAAGACAAGATGACGGCGGTCGAGGACTTGCGTGCCTATCAGGAGATCGCCGCCGCCCACGCCAAAGCCGCTGGGAAATTGGCCGACGCCTTCGAAGTCCTGTACGGAACGATGTCAGAAGACCAGAGAAGACTGGCAGATTCGGTTTTCCATCAGAGCAGGCGGGACGTTGCCGGCTTTCGCTAGTGGTTGGTCCTCTACCGAGTGGGGCGGGCATCTGAGGTTGTGAAAAACTAGTGGCATCCGCGCCGGTGTCGGGCCGAAGGATTTTCGCCGCTTTGCGGCGAACGCCGGCGCAGAGGCCGGTGCCACTTTCGATTCAACTCACAGCCTCGGGCGCCCGCCCCGCTCCTGGTTTAGGACTCATCCGGCAGATTTTGTCACTGGAGCGTGATGCGTTCTTACGGCACCACGCTCTATTCGGCCAAATCGAACAACGTGCCCAGCTTGGCGATCCGGATCAGTTCCTTCACGGTCGAATTACCGCCTTTCAGGACAATTCGGATGCGGTCGAAGTGCTCTCGCAACAGCAACAGCATTCCGACTGCCGCCGAATCGAGATAGGTGACCGCATTGAGATCGATCGTCAGATGCTGGGGCGGCGTGTCACCGAATTCGTTGATCAGTTGCCGGAAAGCCTCGTGGTCGGTGAAGGTGAATCGGCCTTCAAGGCGGAGCAGGGCGGCATCACCGTCTTTCTGAATTGCCGATTGCACGGATGAAATCCTTATAGTTAGCTGGCGCGAACGTGTGAGATGAAGCGATCGATGTCCTGGCGAAGATGTTCGGCTTGGGCCGAGAGATCTCGCGCGGCTTGCAGGACCTGAACGGACGCTCGCCCGGTTTCTGCGGAAGCATGGCTCACCCCGCCGATATTATCAGAAACATCCTTGGTTCCGGCAGAGGCTTCGTTGACATTGTGGGCGATATCCCGGGCTGCCGCGTCTTGTTCCTCGACCGAGGAGCTGATTGCCGTGGAGATTTCGTGAATGGTGCCGATGGTGCGGGTCATCGACTGGATCATCACCACCGCTTTGGCGGTGGCATGTTGGACCTCCTCGATCTGCGCGCCGATCTCCTCGGTAGCCCGGGTCGTCTGGTTTGCCAGCGATTTCACTTCCGAGGCGACGACGGCGAAACCTTTGCCGGCTTCGCCGGCCCGCGCGGCCTCGATCGTCGCGTTGAGCGCCAGCAGATTGGTCTGGCTGGCGATGTCGTTAATCAAAGCGACGACATCGCCGATTTTTTGCGCGGCTCCCGAGAGTCCCTGCACCATGAGATCTGTCTCTTTGGCCTCTCCAACGGCGTTTTCTGCGACTTGCGAGGAGTTTGCCACTTGACGGGAGATTTCTCCGATCGATGCCGTCAAGGTGGTGGTCGACTGCGCTACGGTCGAGACATTTCCCGACGCCCGATCGGCGGCGGCGGAAACCGCGCTCGATTGGTTGCGCGTTTGCTCGGACATGGAGGCAAGCGTTTCGGCGGAGGCCTGCAGTTCGGCGGCCGAGGCTGAAACGGCGTGGACGACACCTTTGACGCTTGCCTCGAATTCGTCGGCCAATGCGGTCATGGCGCGATGCCTTGCGTCGTCGGCCTGCTTCTTCAGTGTCTCCTCGCGTTCCTGCAGGGCCATCTTGTCGAGAGCCGATTGTCTGAAGGTATGTAGTGCCCGACTCAACTGGCCGATTTCGTCATGGCGATGACCGTAGGGAATGTCGCAGTTGAGATCGCCTTGCTCAAGTTGAAGCGTTGCTTCGATGATCCGGCGAAGCGCCGGTACCAGGGAGAGAATGAGCCAGATGACAATGCTGCTGCCAATTGCGATGGTTGTCAGACCAACAGTTAAGCCGGTCCAAAAGCTATTCTGGTCTCTTCCATAGATCTCCCTCAGATATAAAAAGAAAAATGCCCAAGCGATGCTGCAGGGTGGAACGAATGACAAGAGGAGCTTTAAGCCAATTCCCTTTGTAAATACGCGAATTATGCTTAAGGGAGCCGCGGTCATTTTTTTAACCCCTCTTGTTTATTTTTTTGGCCGTCGCCAATTCCAGGATCTTGTCTGTGGTTGGGGGCCATTCTTGGACGGAAGCGGAAGTCTTCTCGGTTGCGGACACTATTTCGAACCTTTCAAGACTGGTCAAGTAAGGAACTGTCGGGAAAGTTGAAAAACTCGTTGCGACAGTCCGAGGCTGCGGTCGATCGCGGCGCGCCAGCCCGCCGTGGTCATCGGAAAAGTCTTGAAGCGCCGGCAAGACCGGTTATGACAGGGGCGGTTTTGCCTGTTTTTTGGAGTTTCGGCCGATCATGGACGTCGCAATCGTCATTCCCGCCCGCTACAACTCGCGCCGGTTGCCCGGCAAACCCATGGTCTCCGTGGCCGGCCGGTCGCTTTTGCACCGCGTGGTGGCTATCGCGCAGGCGGTCCGGGGCGTCGGCGATGTCTTCGTGACGACCGACGACCAACGGGTGGCCCAGCATGCCGCGGAGGCGGGGGTTTCGGTCCTCATGACGTCGCCCGAGTGTGCGACCGGTACCGATCGCGTCCACGCCGCATTGTCGCAGATGTCGAAACGGCCGGATGCGGTGATCAATCTGCAGGGCGATGCGGTTCTGACACCACCATGGGTGGTCCAGGGACTGGTCGACGCTTTTCATGCCGATCCTTCGGTCGGCATGGTGACCGCCGCCGTGCACTGCAGTTGGCGTCAGGTCGATGAGATCGAGGATCTGAAGAGGCAAAGTCCGACGAGCGGCACTTTGGTCACCATGGATAAGTTCGGCCGTGCGCTTTATTTTTCGAAGGCGGTGATACCCTTCCTTCGCAAGAGGGAAGGTGAGATGCCTCCCGTCCATCGGCATATCGGGATCTATGGCTATTCCGCCGACGTGCTCGACGAGTTGGCGACATTGCCACAGAGCCCCTTGGAAAGAGCCGAGCAATTGGAGCAGTTGCGGGCGCTTGAAAACGGCATTCCGATCAAAGTGGTCGTCGTCGACTACCGCGGACGCACGCACGGATCGATCGATTCTCCGGAAGATATTCCCTTCGTCGAAGCGGTCATCGCCCGTGAAGGCGAACTGGTCGCGGGGTGAAAGCCATGGATATTCTCTTTGCCCGTCATGGCAACACCTTCAATCCCGGCGACAAAGTGGTCTGGGTCGGACGTGAAACAGATCTGCCTCTGGTCGACAAGGGGCTTGCGCAAGCCCGCGCCGCAGCTGACGCCCTGGAACGGACCGGCCTTATTCCCGACGTCATTGTCACGGCGTCTCTCGCCCGTACGCGGCGGTTTGCCGAAATCGTCGCCGACGCTCTGAAGCTTGCGCCACCAAAAGTCGACGTCCGGCTTGACGAGTTGGACTACGGCCGATGGGCGGGCCGCACGAATGACGAGATCGCCGCAGAAGGCCCCGCCGCTGTGGATGCAATGGCGGCGTGGAGCCGCCACGACCAATGGCCGTCGGATGCCGGCTGGCGAAGTCAGGAGGCCGCCGTTTTGGCCGATGTCGCGCAGTTTGCCGCCGATGTTCTGGCTGATGGCGGTCACGCCAGGCCGCTGATCGTCAGCAGCAACGGCATCTTGCGGTTTCTGCCGCGGGCATTGTTGCCGCGGCAGAGCCTGCGCGACAGTTTCAAGATGCGGACCGGTCATCTGGGCCGCATTGAGCGGGTCGGCACGCAAAGCGTTCTGCGGTGTTGGGACGTGGCGCCGGCGGATTTCGCCTGACGAGTGGTGAAAATCTGATGGATGAGTCCTTAAGACAACGAGTGGGGTAGGCCGCCGCCGGCGAGTATGAGAGCTGGGGCGGTTTCGGGGACGCCCTGTGGAGGGCATCCCCTTTTCACCAATTGCGTTGGGTTGGCTTGCGACGTATGATTACCAAACATTCGGTAATTATGGAGGCGCCCGTGGCCCGCCCTGCGAGGATTCCTTGCGAAGAAGTTCTTCGCTCCATGAAAACGGTGTTCCGGGAAAACGGCTACGACGGAGCGTCCATGGCGGATTTGGCGGCGAAAACAGGGTTGGCCAAAGCGGCCCTGTACCATCACTTTCCCGGTGGGAAAGAGGACATGGCCGCCGCCGTGCTCGACGAGATCAGCGGCTGGATGAAGGAGCATGTGCTGGGGCCCTTGTCGGTTCCCGGCGTACCGCGGGAAAAACTCCGTCGCTTGTCAGAGGCACTGAACGAATTTTATGACGGCGGCCAGAGTTCCTGCCTGATCGGAGCTTTTTCCATCGGTGAGGCCATGACCCTTTTTCAGGGGCGGCTCGGTGCGGCAGTCCGAGGTCTGATGGCGGCCATTGCGAAAGTGCTGATCGAGGCGGAAATTCCGGAACGCGTGGCGCTGTCCCGCGCCGAAGACGCCGTCATCCGTATCCAGGGAGCGCTCGTGGTCGCCCGGGCTTTGCGCGATACACGCCCTTTCACCCGACTGCTTCGGCGCCTGCCGGACGACTTGCTGTCCGCGCTTCCCGACGCCGTGTCCGACAGATGATGATTCTGTCTGCCCTGTCGCCCGTGTTCGGCGGACTGGGACGGTCACCGTCCGAACCGATTCTGAAACCGTGGGCATCGTTGGTTTGGGTCGGTGTCACCTGGGGTTTTCCCCAGGTCTTTTCTCTGCGGGATATTCGCCGCGTTCCGCGGTACCTGAGGGACGCGGTAGCATGGGACGATAGGAGGGGCTTCGCATGATTCAAATTATCGACGCTGCAAATGCCTACCGTCACCGTTCCCTGCTGCGCTCCTTTTCCGCGCTTCGCTACGACGTGTTCGTCAAGCGCCTGGGCTGGCCCATTCCATGTCCGCAGCCAGGTCTTGAAGAGGACCAATTCGACGGGGCCCAGGCTATCTATCTGGTGATCGCCGACTGCCATGGCGCGGCGGTTGCCGGCGCCCGCCTGCTTGACACGTCCCGGCAGAGCCTGCTTGCCGACGTCTTCCCGTATCTCGTTGATGGACCGCCGCCACGCGACCGGAGGATTTTCGAAGTGACCAGGTTCGTGACGGCGCCGAAGGTCAATGGCGGCGAAGCGGATCGGACTCTGAGCATGAAGCTGTTGTGGGGGCTGCAGGCGTTCGGCGCGCGCCACGGGCTTTCCCATCTCGTGTCCGTGTCCTATCTGGGGCTTCAGCCGATGCTCCGGAGGGCGGGATACTGTTTCCGGCCCTTGGGGCCGATCCGGGAAATGGACCGCTCTCGCGTGGTCGCCTTGCAGCACGACGTGAGCGAAGGGACTTTGACCCGGGTGCGGGCCTGCATTGATGGTCCCTGTGCGCTCCTGAATTGAGAAAAGGATGCGACACGGAGTTTTGTCGCTCTGTAAAAGGGGATCGTGTCGGTCTCATTGGAAACAGGAAGGCTTCGTCTTCATAGCCTTTTACGTTCGCAAAGAAGAATATTGTGCCGAATCAAGATCAATCTGACAAAGAGACGCGACGAGAGCTCCTGGCTGCCATCGGCCAGCTTCGCGACCGGGCTATCGAGCTCGGCCAGGCGCGATTGGCTCGTACGCTGGAGAGGGCTCTCGGGCAAGTCACGGCGGCTCCCGGGGAGGTCAAGCCCTCGGCCGAGGTGGATGCGCCGGAAGCGCTCAGGATCGCAATCGGTTATTTGAGGGATGAGGCGGCGCGATTGGGTGAAGCTGAAATGGCCCGGGCTCTTGAGCAGTGCCTCGCGCTGGACGGATGACGGAATTTCTTTCGTGGCGTCGGCCCCGGCATATTTGACGAACCGGCCGTTCGTCGATCTTCTTCGATTCGTTGTGGATACGTCCGTCAGGACTGCTCTGCCGGCCAGCAGTCTCGCAGTGGCAGCATGCCCAGCATGATCGCTTTGGCTACGGCGTGGGTGCGATTGAATACCTGAAGTTGGCGCTTCGCGCATTCGATATGAAACTCGACGCTCTTGGGCGATATTTCGAGAATCCCCGATATTTCCCAGTTGGTTTTGCCTTTGGCGATCCAATCGAGCACCTGCAACTGTCTGGCTGAGAGCAGATGACGCCGTCTGGGCGTTCCCGCTCCGCAGGACGTTTCCCACAGGGGGCGCCGGGCATGGGTATGAAAATGCTGAGTGATGAGAAACAAGAGGTGCTGATGCTTCCGGATGGCCGACGTCACATGCTGGCCGGATTCATTCGGTACGAAACTAAGGGCTTGTTCAATAATTACCGCTACGATTTAGGATTTTGGGGCCTGATCGTGTAGTTCCAATCGGCGTGGAAATCGTGACGATGAAGGTTGAGCGCGTCCATCTCGGCATCCTCGACTTTCAGGCCCGTTGGGTAGG
>JARLJB010000301.1 GCA_031291415.1 Telmatospirillum sp. | reverse complement strand
TGCCGGGAGTTGTCGGTCAAGGTCTTCGCGGGACAGCGCCGACTGATTTCGATGGGATATCGCCAAGGCGGACCGGCCGGATTCGGGCTGCGGCGCCAATTGATTGATCACACCGGCGCTGCCAAGAACGAACTTGGCCGTGGGGAGCAGAAGAGCATCCACACCGACCGTGTTGTGCTGATTCCTGGGCCGCCGGACGAGATAGAAATCGTCAGATTGATCTACCGTACTTTCGTCAGCAACAGCCGCTCAGAACGCGAGATTGCAGCGAGGCTGAACGCCCGCGGTATTTCGACCGATCTCGGCCGACCGTGGACTCGTGGCACCGTCCACCAAGTGCTGATCAACGAGAAGTACGTTGGCAACAATGTCTGGAACCGACGTTCATTCAAGCTGAAACAGACGCGGGTGCGTAACGCTCCGGAGGACTGGGTCAGGGCGGATGGCGTGTTCGCCCCTATCGTCGAACGCGGGCTGTTCGATCGCGCCCAGGCGATCATCCGCGCACGATCACAGCGTCTTACCGATCAAGAGATGCTTGCCATCTTGCGGGAATTACTGGGACGACACGGATTTCTGTCGGGAATCGTAATCGACGAAGCCGAGAATGGACCGTCGAGCAGCGCCTATCAAAACCGTTTTGGCAGCTTGCTGCGGGCCTATCAGCTGGTTGGATTCACGCCGGATCGAGACTTCCGCTACATTGAGGTCAATCGGGTGCTGCGCCAGCTGCATCCGCAGATCATCACCGAAACCATCGCCGGTATCGAACAGGCCGGTGGCAGGGTTGTGCAAGATCCGATAACCGAGATCCTGACGATCAATGACGAATTCTCGGCTTCGATCGTGGTGGTGCGTTGCCGGGAGACGCCGGCAGGGACGTTACGTTGGCACATCCGCCTCGATGCGGGTCTCCGCCCCGATGTGACGGTGGCCGTCCGAATGGACCGGTCGAACCGCCAGGCACATGACTATTACATTTTACCGCATCTCGACCGGAGCACGTCGAAGCTTCGGCTCGGCGAATACAACGGCATCGCGCTCGACGCCTTCCGTTTCGACAGCCTCGATCCCTTGTTCTACATGGCCTCTCGCGTTCCCATCCTGGAGGTTGCTTGATGGATGAAAACACAGGACAAACCGTCCAATTGATCCCGGTAGACCGGATATCGGTGGCCAATCCGCGCGTGCGCAATCAGCGTATTTTCAGCGAGATCGTCGACAACATCGCCGAAATCGGCTTGAAGAAGCCAATCACGGTCACCCGCCGTGCCGGCGACGTCGACGGCCCCCGCTTTTATCTCGTCTGCGGCCAGGGCCGATTGGAGGCATATCAGGCTCTCGGCCAGACCACGATCCCGGCACTGGTCATCAAGGCCGACGCCGAGGAGAGGATGATCAAGAGCCTCGTCGAAAACTGTGCGCGCCGACAGCATAGGGCGATCGACCTGCTCCATGACATCGGCGGTATGAAAAAGCGCGGCTACAACGAACCCGAGATCGCCAAGAAGACCGGTCTGTCGCTCGAATATGTCAGGGGCGTTGCACGCCTCCTGGAAAAGGGAGAGCAGCGCCTCCTGCGGGCCGTAGAGTCGGGGCAGATACCCGTGAGCGTGGCGGTGGAAATCGCCGAGGCGGACGATTCCGGCGTGCAGGCCGCTCTCCAGCAAGCCTATGAGAAAAACCTGCTTCGCGGCAAAAAGCTGATGATTGCCCAAAAACTCGTCGAAAACCGGCGCCGCCGTGGCAAGGGGCTTCGGGGCACCATGCCGCCGCGCACACAGACGCCGTCCTCGGAGCAATTGGTGCGCGCCTACCGCGAAGATACCGAGCGCAAGCGGCTGCTCGTGCGCAAGGCCGATGCCGCCCGCGCCCGCCTGGTTTTTCTGACGGAGGCATTTCGCCAACTGCTTGAGGACGAGAACTTCGTGACCCTGCTGAGAGCCGAGGATCTGGACACCATTCCCCGCAATCTTGCCAACCGCATCCAGCGCATCGAGGGTATTTGATCATGGCGCGGAAACCCATGACCGGGGCAGTGAGAATGGCTTTCGAGGCGGATAGCCTCCGCATCGGCATCGCCGACATTCTGCCACTCCATCACGTCGGCACGGCAGTGAAGAAAAGCCGAAAATACACGCAGATTGCCGCATCGGTCCGATACGTGGGCGTAATCGAACCGCCGGTTGTCGCGCGTGACAAGTCTGATCCTGGGAAATTCCTGCTGTTGGAGGGGCACCTGCGCGTCGAAATCCTCAAGGAGATGGGCGAAACGAGCGTCATCTGCCTGATCGCGATCGACGACGAAGCCTACACCTACAATAAGCGGGTGAACCGGCTGGCGACCATTCAGGAACACCGGATGATCTTGAAAGCGATCGAGGCCGGCGTCCCCGAAGAACGCATTGCCAAGGCGCTCGATGTCGATGTCGGGAGCATCCGGCGCAAAAGAATTCTACTCGACGGAATCTGCCCGGAGGCTGTCGAGTTGCTCAAGGACAAGCACGTCCCACTTCAGTCTTTCGGCGAACTCAAGAAAATGCTGCCCGTCCGCCAGGTCGAGGCGGCGCATTTGATGGTCGCGATGAACAAATATTCCCACAATTACGCGCGCTCCCTGGTCGGGGCGACCTCGGCATCCGAACTCGTTGACGCGAACAAGCCCAAACGCGTCGCGGGTCTGTCCGACGAGCAGCTTACGCTGATGGAACTGGAATCATCCAAGCTGGACCGGGAATTCCGTCTGATCGAGCAGTCCTACGGTGCCGATCACCTCGATGTCGTCGTGGTGACCGGATTCTTGGAGCGCCTCCTCGGCAATGCTCGTGTGCTCCGTTATTTGACGCAGAATTATCCGGAACTGCTGATGGAATTCCAGAAGATCGCGGCGAGCGGCAAGGCGGCTGCCTGATTTCTCCGGCCCCTCAAGCCGGAATGTTCACGGCCAGCTTGCCATGATGGGGACCCGGACCCGAAAACGCGGGGACCGCAGGAGACGCCGTCGGTCGGGACGGATCAAGGGCGGGGGTGGGGATGGCGGCGAACCCGTTCGGAGCCCACCAAGCCGGCGCCATGCCAGTCGGCACGTCGGATCGTTCTGGTGTGCATCGTCTGTCCGCGTCCATACGCATTTCCCGCTGTCGCAATCTGATCAGAGCGGATTACGCGCGGTTTTTCCCGTCGACGATGCTCCAGAACCCCACCTTCCGGCCATGCGCTTTCTTGAGACCAAGGAAATAGGTGGCGTGATTCTCCAAGCCAGAGTCCTCGGGAATACGCTCTCCCAATTCGCCCAGCTTGGCGAGATAGCGCGCACCATGGCCATAGGCTGGAGACTTGGCCCGGGCCAGAATGGCGTTCAGCAAGACGCGGTAGAGCACCGTCGCGGCCAACGGAAAATCCTCCTCCAGAGCCGCCGCCGAATCGCCCAGCGCGCCATAATGACGGCCATCCCAAAATTCGCGCTTTTCCAACACCAGCTTCGACGCCAGATCGAGACGTGGCCAGGCGATGAAGAAGGCCAAAGCGGTATAGGGATGAGGACTGGCTGCCGCCACGGCGAAGGCCCGGTCCTGCTCTTCGTCTTCGATGAAATCGTCCAGCTTGCGGATGTAGTCGCGCAGAATATCGGCGTCGAGCGTGGCCTCGAAAGCCGCCCACCGCAGGGCCTGGGCGGCCGGGCGATCTTTCATCGCCTCCAGAATTCGTGCTTCAAGCCGGACCCGCTCCAGATCATGGACCCGATTGATCCGGCCGTCGGCGATGTCCGACTCCGTGGCGAAGGCCACCCCGCCCTTCTTCTCGCGGCGAACCCAAAGAAGCGCCTCATCCAGGCGGTTGGCAGCCAGCAAGCGCTCGGCCGCCTTCAACGGTTCCTGCCGCCACTCAGGACGACGCACTTCCAGCGCCAGGAACTCATCCAGATCGCCCCGTGCATCGGCGATCGCTTGCCGGATTTCCACGAACCCGGCGGCATCGTCGTGCTTCTGAAGCATCGCGTCCCATGCGGCGAGCACGGTCTCGGGCAACAACGGCGCCACGGCAATGCCGATCCGGGGAGCCAAACCATGGGTATCCTTGCCCAGACTGACCTGCAGCCGCTCCGGCAGCCGCGCCAATTCTTCTGGTGGAAGCTTTCCGACGAAGTCCGGGATGGCTTCGCTTGCCTGCCAGTACACATCCTGGATGCGCCCGTTGGAATCGTCGATGCGGTCGAAGACACTGCCATGGCTATCGACAAAGCGCAGCAATCGCTGAACCGCATGAACCGGGCTCAGAGGTCCGAGTTCCTTGGTGATCGTCTCCACTGTGGCGCCGAGATCCTCGGCAAACGCCCGCTCCTTCTCCCAGGCGACCATGGCCCGCGCCCGCTCCAGCGCCGCCAACCGCCGATCGATCAATTTGGCAACGGCGTCCGGCCCCTTGGTGCTGACCAACGCCGCAGTCACGCGCTTGCGAAACGAAGGATTGGTCTCCGCCTCGTCAAGAATAACTTGAGCCAGTTTCTCGGCTCCCAACAGGATCAAGGCGTCCAGCGACGCCGCACTCTTACGCGCCATCGGAATCCTTCGGCCCCTTGGAAACGGTCCGTCGCCTTGTGCGGGGAGCCAACGATTTGTCGCCGGTTTTCCACGCTTTGACGTTCTGCGCTTTCCACCGCAATGCCGGGCAGGTTTCGATTGCCCTACGCACGGAATCCTGCACATCCAGGCTTTTGGCATCCACATCGCCATCGTCGAGAACACCCTGGAGAAACGCACTCTCCCCTTCGGTGAACGCGAACAATGACGCCAGCGCCTGACGGCATTCCACCGTCACGGTTTCAATCCAGGACTCTGGGCCACCGAACGGTTCGAAAAATCGTTCGGGCAGACACATGACCAGTTTGGTGGTGATGTCCGAGACCTCACAGCCGATGGCGTCCGGCGAAGCGGTCCGCCAGTCGAAGCTTTTGGCGCTGGCGCCGATCATCAAGGCGGCTGTCTTGACCTTTGTCCAATCGAGAGAATCCATGCCGATAATCCGCTGGGCGTCGAAAAGATCGCGCGCCGTGCGGCGGGTCACCAGGGCAACCATCTTCCCTGCGATAATCTCATGGATGTCCAGAACGGGAACATCCTTCGCCTGAAAGGCGCCGATGGCAATCGACGACATGCGGCTGACGCCATAGAGCGGACTGCGGTACAGATAATTGACATCGATCTCGATGGAACCACCCCCGCCCAGGACCGAGGCATAGCGATAGATCCACTTGCCACCGGCATGTTCGGTCGGCTCGCGCCGTGCCGTATAGCCTTTCGAGGCCATGAGTCGCTCAATGCGGCCTTCAAGCCCGGGCCGGTCCTCATCCATTTGCGCCTTCTCGACCGCGCCGACATAGTTGATGTCGATATCGACGGAAAGCCTTGGCAGGTTCGAATGAAAGACATTGAGCGCCGTACCGCCTTTCAAGGCGATACGGGGAGCGATCAGGCTATCGGCACCAAAGGCGTCGAGAACGTCCAGCAAGCGGATGACACGTTCCAACGTCGCCGGCTGAAGATGTCGCTCGACCGCGAGTTGCCGCAGGGTGTCGGGCGCCACCACCATCACAGCCCCTCGAATGATTGATCGTGGACGCGCAAAGGCAGCAGCACGCGCCATGGCTCGATCAGCACCGCATTACCGGGCTTGGCCCCTAACGCATAATGTTTCGAACGCGGCAGCAGGGCTCGCAATCCTTCCAGATCATTATCCGCAATACCGAGCGACGAACGCTGTCTGTCCAGCCACCATCCGACCACCGATGCCACGGTCCGGCTTTTCAGGACGGTCACGTACTCGATGACCTTGGCCGGATCGATATACTGAACGAGATCAAGGGATGGCAGAACTTCCTCGATTCCTCCGGCGACATCGAAGCGATGCAGCACATCGACCACGGTCCGCTCGATCGCGGTCACCCGGATCATCTGGCCGAGGCGATCCTTTGTCGTGGTCAGGATATCGACCTTACCGGCATCAACCAGAACCTTGGGCGGATTGAGGAACCGGCACGCACCGAACGGCAGAACCACCTGCTCCGCCCGGCCGGCGCTGATGAGCTGAACCTGGTTGAACTCGGAATAGGCGATCCCGTGCAGTTCAAGAGCCGAATGATAGCCCAGCACGCCATCCGGCCGCAGCTTGGCCGCGGCGGCGAAGCGGTCGACCATGAACCCCTGTGCCTTCAGATGCGGTGGGACGGCGGCGAAGACCTCGCGACTAACCCGTTCGATATTGCCCGCCCGCAGATGGTGACCAAGAAGACTGGTCACCGTGGCAGCATCGGGAGCATGGCCAAGCGCCGCCGCGAACGCCTCCCGGGTGAACACGGGGTTGGCGGACAGGAAAGCCGTCGTTTTGTGCGGTCGCGAAACCATAGTTCTCATTCTCGTATCAAACCGCCTATTATATTGGCGCTTGTACGCAGAATTATCAACCGTCACGGCACGACTGATTCGACTAATTTGGTTTATAATTACGCATCGAATAGGCAATATAATTGGCGTTTTGACGCATATAATTCATTAAGTTTCACGCTCGTCGCCAGATCCCCATCAGTTGCGCCTCCTTCCTCTCCTCCGATAGGAACAGGGTCGCGCTGAGCGGTTCGGGCAAGCTGGGATCGTCTAGTTTGATCCGCAGGCAGTCCTTGGGATGCACCGCCGGAGCGGTCCTCCCTGGCGTCGCCTATTCGGGAAGTCCCGCCCGCCAAGGCCCCGTTCCGGCGTGACCGGCGTTCCGCCGGCGGTCCCCTCCGAGAAATTCGCCCGATCGGCGCGCTGGGGAGCGCTTTGATCCGACCGGCCATGGCGCGACACCCTGAAACGGGCGGGATGCGCACCAAAAGCGCCGCCGGCAGAGGCTGCGGGCAGGCGAAAAGCCGAGGCTCCGCTTGCGGAAACGGCTTTGCAGCTTGCTGGCGGCCGTCGGCGGCGCCGAATGCGCGCACGATCCCGCCTGCTTCAGACTGTCGACCTGCCCCCGGATTGGAAACCACCCAGCCGCCCGCCGTTCAGGGCCGATTCTCATCAAGGAGGTTTTCGACGGCGGTAAGGACGCGCACGGCGATGGCATGTTCGGGCCAACGCGCGAGACGCCCCAGTTCGGCCACCCGCTCCTCGGCCTCCTGCCGCGCTGCCTGGCCACGCCGGGCGATAAGCTGCCGAGCAGCCACGGCCACATCGTCGTCATGAATATTCACCATCGCGACATTTTAACTGCTGTCCGTCGCGGTTCAATCACTCCCGTCGCCGGCTCCACACCAACTGCGCCTCCGTCCCCTCCTCCGTCGGAAACAGCGCCACGCTAAGTGGTTCCGGCAGGCTAGGATCGTCCAGCTTGATTCGCAGATAGTCCTTGGGGTGATCGCCACCAGAGCGGGCCTCCCAGGCATCCCCGATGCGGGAGGTCCCGACAAACACCCGGAAGGCCGGGGCATTTTCATGGTCGCGGTTGTCGTTGGGGACGAGCCGCAGCTTAGCGTCGATGGTCAGGGTGCGGATGGCGCCAGTCCAACCGCCATCCTTGGCGAGGGTGAAATGACCGATGGTGCTCATGGTGTTGGCTCCTCATTGCTGGAGACAGGTGACGGCAGAGTGGCAGTCTCGACCTGTCTGCGCGGTTGGCGTCGGGCTGGTTTTTGTTCCTTCGATTCCGGTACTGCCTGGCCTTCCTTGACCGCCTTGGCAAAACCCCGGTCGCTTTCCAGAAAAGCCGCCAGCATGAACGGAATGAGGTCGGCGATGGCTTCCGCCTCGCCATAAGTGGCGCGGTAGAGGGCGGCGTAGTCACGAAGCCCCTGGTTGAGTTCAGGGCTTGCTGTGATGGTGATCCTGACCGGCGTGCGGTCAGGCAATTTGCCAAGTTTCAACATCGGGGGCTCCTTTCAGCCGCGATAGGCCCGCAGTACCAAATCCTTGTGAACGACAATGCGCAGCGGCCAGCCGGGCCGGATGGTGATGGTCGGCTGGATGTTGAGATTCTTCTCGGTGATGCGCTGGCCGGCGCGGTCGACATTCTGCTGGGTCGACTCGCGAATCGCCTGGACGAGATTGCTTTGCTGGCTGCCGAAGGTGACCTCGGTGCCGACGCCCAGCAGGGTGGACAGCGCCACGCCCTTCAGCAGCGCCCAGGTGTGATAATCGACCCCGTCCGCCAGCCCGGCATAGCCGGCGGCATCGGTGGCGGGCAAATTGTCGATCTCGATGGAGGAACCATCGGGCAGGATGATGCGTTGCCACACCAGCAAGGCACG
>JARLJB010000047.1 GCA_031291415.1 Telmatospirillum sp. | reverse complement strand
TCGCCTGCGTCCGCAAGCTCATCACTATCCTCAACGCCCTGGTCAGGGACGCCAAGCCATGGCGGGATTTACCCGAAGCTGCCGCTGCCTGACAAAGACAGTTGCTGAGGGCCGAAAATGTCTCAGCATTTTCGGCCCTTGATATGAGATTCGACAAGGCCGGGGAACTTTGACCTTCATGGTCTCGGTTTCCCGGCCTTTTTTTGTCGCGGCTATGGTGCCGCTTACGACACGTCGGCCGACAGAATTTCCTGCTCGGCGGAACAGCTTTGCGCCAGGTCGTCGCTTTCGACCCGCTCCAGTTTCCGATGGTAGCCGGCGCCATAATAGCTGGCGAGCAGCAAAACCACCCAGACCGGGGCGACATAAAGAGCAATACGATTGTTTTCGTCGAAAGCCATCGCGCAGGCGACAAATACCAGAAATCCCAAAACCATGTAATTTGCGATGGGATAGAACGGCATCTTATATTTCAACTTCGCCACTTCCTGCGATGTCAAGCTGCGACGATATCGCATTTGGACAACAACGATGATTCCCCATGTGAATAAGGTGCCACTGGTGGCGATACTTGTCACATAGGTGAAGACTTCGCTGGGAACAAGATAGTTCAAGGCGACCCCGACCAGCATCATCAGCGACGAGACCACGAGGGCATTGATCGGCAGCTTCCGTTTGTTGAGCTTGCCGAAAGCGGCTGGCGCGCGGCCCTGTTGCGACAGATTGTAGAGCATGCGCCCGGTGCTGAAGATGCCACTGTTGCAGGACGACAACGCGGCGGTCAGCACGACGAAGTTGATGATGCCGGCGGCGGCGGGAATTCCCAATTTGCTGAAAGTGGCGACGAAGGGGCTGCCGATCGTTCCGATCTGATCGTATGGGTAGAGCGACATGATGACGAACAGGGCGCCGACGTAGAACACCAGGATGCGCCAAAAAATCTTGTCGATCGCCCTGGGCAGACTTTTGTCTGGATTCTGCGCCTCGCCGGCCGTTACGCCGACCAGCTCGATGCCGATATAGGCAAAGCTGACGATGACCAGGGACATGGTGAAGCCGCTAAATCCCTTGGCAAAAAAACCACCGCCCGTGGTCCATAGATTGGATATTCCGATGGCGATGCCACCATTGCCCAACCCGAACAGGATCATGGCGCCACCAAGCACCAGCATGGCCACGATGGTACAGACCTTGATGAGCGCGAACCAGAATTCGAATTCGCCATAGAGTCCGACGGCCAGGAAATTGATCGACGACATGCAGACGACAGCAACCAGCGCCGGAATCCACTGCGGAAGATCAGGCCACCAGAAGTGGGTGTAGACGCCGACTGCGGTGATTTCCGCCATGCAGGTCACGATCCAGGCGAACCAATAGGTCCAGCCGGTGAGATAGCCGAACAAAGGACTGATGAAGCGATGGGCGTAGGCGCTGAACGACCCCGATACCGGGTAGGCCAGCGCCACTTCTCCCAAGGCACGCATCATGAAGAACATGGCGACGCCGCCGACCATGTAGGAGATCAAAAGCAGGGGGCCTGCCATCTGGATGGCGCCCGCCGACCCGTAGAAAAGCCCGACGCCGATCGCGCCACCCAAGGCGATGAGCTGGATGTGGCGTTCTTTCAATCCTCGACGGAGATCTTCCTTGAATACTGAACTCATAACGAACGAAACCTCCCGGGGACGCCATATGTAAAAGACATCCGTTGTGAGAAACCAGACATCTGGATTTCTTCCATTATCATCTGATTATTGTCATAGTGTCGTCGATTGGACTCGTTTCTAGGGCGGACCCCGATCCGGGGCAGCCGGCATGATGGCGCCACATTAGGCTGCGAATAGCGGCGAGGGAACAGGTCCAACGCGATATTCACCAATCTCGGGTGTCTTTGGAAGGCCCGATTTGCCGGATCATTGACGCGCAAGTGACGGCGGCTACGGCTGAACAGGCCGATTTGACTGCGGATCTCGGCACCTTTTCCGACCATAGATCGCCGGTGACAGAGGAGGCTCTAGATCATAACTGTTATAAAAAATAGCCTAGCTAATTGTAATAATGACGGTCACTGGTAGCAAAAAAATACGACCTGACTTGGCTTGTCCGGCCACACTCTCCTGTGCTAGGATACTAGCACTTGTATCCTAGTACCCTTGCTTATGGCTGTTTCGCTGGATGGCGAAAAAACGTCATGGCTGGCATCTCGTTAGTTGGAGCGCGCTCGCGGGGTCGATGCGAAACGCGGCTTGGGGATGGAAACGACTTGGGGATGAAAAATGTCGAATGAAGCCAGAACTGTGGTGTCCGGTCTTGCATCGCAAGCAATTGCGAAAATTGGCCACTACCGTTGGACAATTTGTGCTCTGCTATTTTTCTCGACGACCATCAATTATATGGATCGGCAGGTCCTTGGCCTGCTGAAGCCGACATTGATGGGTGATTTGCATTGGAGCGAATCCGATTTCGGCGACATCGTCGCTGCTTTTTCGTTGGCCTATGCATTCGGATATATCGGCATCGGACGCGTCATGGACAAGGTCGGCGTCAAGCTCGGCCTGCCCGGCGCAGTTGCCTCGTGGAGCCTGTTCGCTTGCGTACATGCTTTCATGGGGAGCATCTTTGGCTTCAAAGTCGCCCGTGCCGGCCTTGGACTTACCGAGGGCGGTAATTTTCCGGCGTCCATCAAAACGATCTCGGAATGGTTTCCGGCCAAGGAACGCGCTCTGGCGACCGGTATTTTCAACGCCGGCAGCAATGTCGGTGCCGTCGTGGCTCCGATTATCGTTCCGCTGATCGTGATGTATTGGGGATGGCGACCGGCTTTCATCGTCACCGGCGGCATCGGTTTCATTTGGGTGATCTTCTGGTTCATCTTCTACAAAAAACCGGAAGACCATCCGAAACTGTCGGCGGCGGAACTGGCCTACATCCAAAGCGATCCGGTGGTCGCCGAGGAACGCGTGCCATGGATCAAGTTGCTGGGGTATCGCGGAACCTGGGCCAATATCGTTGGAACCTGCTTCAGTGCCCCGGTCTGGTGGTTCTATCTCAACTGGGTTCCCGGTTTCCTGTCCAAGCAGTATGGCATCAACCTCATGGCGGCGATGCTTCCGTTGGTCGTCATCTACTGCATGGCTGATGTCGGCAGCATTGGCGGTGGCTGGCTGTCGTCGTACCTGATCAAACGCGGTGTCAAGACGCTGCGCGCCCGCAAGATCACCTTCCTGATTTGCGGTCTTTGCGTAGTGCCTGTCTTCATGGCCTCGCAGGTATCGAACGCCTGGTGGGCGATTCTGCTGATCGGCATTGCCGCCTCGGCACACCAGGGATATTCGGCTAATGTCTACACGATCGTGTCGGACACCATGCCGAAAAACACCATCGGCTCGGTCGTCGGTATCGGCGGCTTCTGCGCCTACATTGTCGGCACCTTCGTTTCCATGGGCGTCGGCCGGCTTCTCGATGCGACCAACGGCAATTATCAGCTGCTGTTCGCCATTGCATCGTCGCTCTATTTGATCGGATTGCTGATCATGCATCTGATTCTGCCGAAGACCGGATCGGGCCGGACTCCTGCCGGCATCGAAGTCTAGGTCTAGGGGCGACCAAAGCACCTGGTGCGCGAAGCTTGGAGCGGGTCCATCCACTCCAGGCTTCGCCCAAGGTCATTCCTTGAACGAAATATGGGCTTTGACTGGACCGCCAGCGGCGCTTTGATGCAGAGTGCCGCTGGCGGTCCGTCCGCTTTTAGGAGGAAGTAAAGATGATTTCTGGTCGCGTACAGGATGTGGATACGGCTTTTGGCTGGCTTCCGGGTCCCTTGAAGATGGTGCTGTCTCATTTGAAGGCGACGGATTTTGATGCCAAGCCGCTTGGCCGTTACGACCTGCAAGGTAATGACATCTTTGTCCAGGTCATGGACGTAAAAACGAAAGAGCTCTCCGAAACGCGCCCTGAGATACACAGCAAATATATCGATGTGCAATTCATGTGGCGTGGTCGTGAACGAATCGGTGTTGTTTCCGACAATGGCAAGAACGTTGTTGCCGAGGATCTGCTGGCCGAACGCGATCTGCTCTTCTATCGGAATGCCGAGAATGAATCGATCGTCGAACTGCATCCCGGCGACTTCGCGGTTTTCTTCCCGAGTGACGTTCATCGTCCGCTTTGCGCGATTGATGCTCCCGAGCCGGTTCGCAAGGTCGTCGTCAAGGTCGCCGTCTCGCTGCTGGCGAAGTAGACCCCGATCGGGCCATGTGCCCCATGGGGAGGCGTGGTCTCAATAGTTGGCGATCACCGAGAACAGCACGCGGCGCTTTTCGCCGGCAACCGGGTTGTCGGCGAAAGCGCTGTAAGCCGTCGCCTCGATCCGCAGATCCGACGTGACGGCGAAGGCCAGGCGCTGACTGACGGCGACGACGTCTTTGACCGGCGTCAGACCGTAGACGCCAAAGGCGACCTGCTCGGGCATCTCGGTTCCAGAAACGTAGCGCAGGAAAGTGTCGCCTTCCCAGCGGCCGAACGTCCATCCCAGAGAAACATTGGCCTTGTGACGCGGTGTCGAACGGCTGAAGTTGTGATACTGGCTCATGTCCGTCTCGTCGGACACCACTTCGGCGCTGTAATTGGCATTCCATCGCCAAACGTCACCGAGACGGCCTTTGATCTCCCATTCCAATCCCTTGAGATGGGCGCCGCCGGAATTGACATAAGTGGACAAGAGCGTCGGGACCGGCACCAGGGACGTCAGCGTCGTCGCGGAAAAATCTCGCAAGCCGCTGACGGTCTGGTGATAGGCGGACAGCCGCGTCGATCCGGCGATTGCGCCCAGGGCATGTTCCCAGGAAATCTCATAATGATTGATCCTGGTCGGCTGGAGATGGGGATTGCCGACCGAAAGCAGTTGTGCAGTGGGAAGAGAAGGCGGGTTGAAGGGGATGGTCAGTGGATTGAGGACGCCGAACTCGGACAGACTGGGAAGCGTTTGTCCGCGAGCCGCTGAGATCTTCCAGGAATCGAAAGCGGTCGGGCGCCACACGAGGGCCGAGTTGTAGCTCCAGGCGAAGATCGACCGGTCATAATCCTCGTTTGTCCAGGGAGTTCCCTGTGGGAACGCACCGGTTCTGCTCATTTGATAGCGGTCGCCCCGCAGGGCGTTCAACAGACTGAGATTGTCGTCGAAAGCGTGGTTCCACATGCCGTCGAGAGCAATATCCTGGGACGCCAAACTGGCGCTGTGCAGGGGAAAGGTCGGCATGTCGTCACGACGGTACTCGGTGCCGACGCGTACGGTGTCGTCCGAGCCGACTTTGAAACGGTCCTGCAATTTCGCCACCGTCACGTCGTTCGATAGCGAACCGGTGGCAAGGGAGTTGCGGTACTGGCCGACCGTGAAGCGATTGTGCATCAAGCTGGCCTCAAGATGGCCGATGTCGCTTTCGCGGGCATATTCGATGCTGCCGGTCGCCATCATGAGGTCGATGTAGAACGGCATCACATACATGCCACGCATGGACCCGTCGGTGAGCGCGCCTTGGACGCGGATTTCCGTTTGATCGTCGGGCGCCATCTGGCTATCCAGATTGATCGTGCGGTTGATCGATGGGCTGCTGGCCGCCAGGCGGTCACCAGCGAAAAGCGGGTGGAAGTCGGTTTCCGGATCTTTGGTCCATCCTCCCGACAGCCGGAGTCCGCCGTTTTCCCACTGCGTCGTGCGCACGGCGGAAAACGCTTGACTGCCGTCGCTGCCGAAAGTTACGCGTTCGGCATTCGTCCGGTCGTATTGCGGATTGAAGGTGACGATGTTGATGACGCCGGAGCCGGCATTGAAGCCATAAAGAGCCGAATTCGGACCCTTGGTCACTTCGATCTGACGGATTTCGTCGAGCCTGACCGGGATATTCTCCCACAAGACGACACCCAAGGCGTCCGTGTAGGTTTCCCGTCCGTTCACCATCACCAGAAGGCGGTTCGAGGCGCCTTGGTTGAGGCCGCGAATAGCAACGTCGGCAGCGTTATTCGACCAGGTGTAGACGTCGACACCGCAAAGGCGAGACAGAATTTCCGGCAACGTTGTGGCGCCAGAGTGCCTGATGTCCTGGCTGGTGACGATATCCATGGTCATCGGCGCCGTGGAAAGGCGTTGCGGTGTGCCCGTTGCCCCAGTGGTAATCGGTTCACCAAACAGATCTTGCGCGGCACCATAGTCGATGGTTTCGCCACGCGCGGCGTGACTGATCAAGATCATATAGGCAACGATGGCAGCGGCACCTCGATGCGTCATGTTTTGCCCGCCCACCATTTCCTCCGGCGGCCACTTCCAATCGTCAGGCTATGTGTCGCGCCGAGCATCCGTGGCACATTCCGACAGGCGTTCATGGGGATCTCAAATGGTCCGAAAAGAAAGCGTCGCCCAGGCTTCTTTAGAGGCATTACATATTTTCCGTCCGCTGTACATATGAGCAACAGCCGGAGCATGACAGGCGGCACCGATGCCATCTTAACCAAACGATAATTAACAAATGACTCTGAGGAAAGGCCGAAGAATCTTTCCCGCTTGGCGATTTCCGCTGGTCGGTGCTGACGGCGCAGCTCATGTCGGTTGCAGATGAAGCGGGCCGCTGCGTGATCGCGCCCATGTGCGTGACAACCGGGTGGTGCGGATCTACTGAGGAGGACATTCCAGACAGCGAGGCCGTGCCGCATATCAACGGCACCGCGAAAATTCTCGCCGACGAAAGCCCGGCGGTGGTGATGGGGAATGGTTCGGCGGGCGTCGCTGAAGTCGATGGCGAGAGGGTGACGCGGTTTTCGGGGAATTCTACGGCGGGCAGTGGTGGCGCGTCTGCGTCCGTGCCGGTTCCCGCGCTGTTTCCTGCCGGAAAGTGATATAGCGCCAGGTGATCATCGGTGATGACCTACTTTCAAAGCCAGATATGACATTTGATGTCAGAGTCAACCTATGGCATTATATGTCATATGAAGGCTGAAAACCTCTTTTACCGACGCTATGTCTTTGATGACGATGCCATCGTTGAAATGACCGTTTGGCGAGTGCCAGAGCCGGTGCCACCAACGACGCATGGATTTAAATATTCACTATTCTACGGACGGCGCGGCGTTCGATTATGCGGTTATGACAACGAGCGAGGAAAAGGTGATCATAAACATACGGGAGAGCTTGAGGTTGCCTATTCCTTCACGACGGTACAGCAGTTAATCGCCGATTTTTTGGCCGATGTTCGCGAGCTAAGGAGAGGGCTATGAGCGGTATGAAGGTTGTTGTCGGCGGAACGCTCGATGAAGTTGGCGCGGCTTTCGTGAGTGCCTGGGAGCGTGCTGAAAAGGGCGAGGCTTTTCAAGATCGAGCTATTGTTTTCGAATCCTGGCATGGCTTGGCTAAAGTGCTGACCGGCAAACGCTATGATTTGTTGCGCTATGTGCGGCATCATTCAGTACCCAGTGTTGCGTCGCTAGCGCGTGCGCTTGGCCGTGATTATCGCCGCGTCCATGCGGATGTGGATGCTTTGGTGTCGGCCGGACTGCTTGACCGCTCAAATGGTGGCGTGAAAGCCGATTACGACGCGATTGAAACGCGGATTGCTATTTAGCCGATATTCGGTTTTGGGGTTGGAAAGCGCACGGTGCTCCCGCATATGACGTTACTGAGTAACGTGCGCTTATCCCCAAATGCCTGTTCAAACCTTCTGAAGCTGCAACACCAACAAGATTTCCGTCCGGTATTCGACCGATTGCACGGCTTGACCGGCGCCGGTTGGATAGGCACCGACCCGAGAACCGGCACATCCTGACCGACGCTGAATTGGATTTTCGCCAATAGTGCTCGACGGTTTCGATCGGCATGTTAGTGGATTGAACGGTGGCGGAGAGGGCCTCTTCATACGGGAGACCCTGGGCCACGAAGGCTTTCATGACGGCGCCGCTGTTCGCCGCTTTTTCAACATGCTTCGTTGTTGCTGCGCGACTCCGGTATTGCCGGGCGAGCATTTCCAATTCGGCGGCGATCTTGCCTAGGGCGTGTCCTCAATTGCCGATACCTCGCCCCATTTTCCCGTAAGACGAGTCCTTCGCCCAAGATGGGGCGTAAAAAGATTCTACCAAAGGCAGAAGCAATGTGATTCATGAGAGGTCGGCTCGTTGAGGAGGCTGA
>JARLJB010000300.1 GCA_031291415.1 Telmatospirillum sp. | reverse complement strand
TCGAGAATTTCTTTTGCAAAATCAAATCTTTCCGCCGCATCGCAACGCGTTACGAGAAGACTGACCAGAGCTTCGCGGCAATGATCCATCTCGTCGCCTCCGAAATCGCTCTCCGCTGAATGTCAACAGGCCTTAGAGGGCTTCAGCCTCAGACTGAAACACTCCAGAGCCGCGATTGTGTGGAAAATATCGTCTCGGATCACCATGCAGGCGCAGGCCCGCGCGTTTCGTTTTTTCAGTGGCTGTCGCCGTCGCCGTCGCGATCACCGCCGCCCTGGACGATCTGGCGGGCGGCATTGCTGAGGCTGACGACGTCCTGCGGCGCCGGCCGACCGCCAGAATTCGCCGCAGCGCTGATCGTCTGAGGGGCCGTCGGTGCCGCAACGGCCTGGCCGACGGCAGGCGCACCGTTGGGAACAACTGCCGGGCTGGCCGCGGATGCACTGTTGGCTGCGATAATCATCTGTCGATCCCCTTTAAAGTTTGCTCATTAAAATCAAAGAGGCCCGATCAAAACTGATCAGCCCCCTCATGCGGCGAATCGCGCGTGGACAGGCACCAGTCGTCATTGTGCAGCCAGCATTGTGACTCGAACTCATGGTGGTCGAGCCGCAGATGACGCACCAGATTGGCGCGGGGATCGGCAATGGCTTTGTCCAATGCCGTGAGCTGCCCGATCGAGCGGGCGCCCTGACAAGGGAAGAAACGCACGAAGCTTCGCGCCTCGGCGGAAAGCCAGGACATCTCGGCGGCTCGTTCGAAGCGGAAAAGGAAGCCCCCATCCAGCGATCCGGTGATCGGCAGGATCATCCGGCCACCTGGCCGTAGCGCCTTGACCCAGCCCTGTGGCACGTCGGCCACGCCGGCTGAGGAGAAAACGACGTCAAGCGGCGGCAACGGACATGTCAAAGCGTCGCCGACCACCTCGACATTGGTCCAGGGTGCCAGATTGGCCCGCGCCTGCGCACGGAGGTCCGGGTCGACCTCGGCGGCGATCACCCGTCCAGACGGGCCAACCATTTCGGCCATCACGGCCGAAAAATATCCGAGACCGGCGCCGACATGCAAAATTGTGTCGCCACCTTCGATCTTCGCCGCCTCCAAGGTACGACCGACCGTCGCCGGATTGGCGCTGTTGAGATGGCGGGTGACATCAATGGCGACGCCGACCGCGTGCAAAACGTGCCCGACATCGTCGTCTTCGGTACTGTAATAGGATCCGTCCGAGGCTTCGAGGATCCACGGCCCGGGGGGCAAAAACCGCTCGCGAGGCACTGCGGAGAAAGCCCGCAGCAGCGCCGACGACCGAAGGCCGCCATGCACCGCCAGTTCTTTCGTATAATAGACCCGCTCGTCCACCCAGGCTCCGTCCACCAGCCGCCTCCCCGGACAATGCAATGGCGGCACCATCACATGTGGAGCTGACGTGAACCTTACAGAGCCCTCCGTTACAGAAAAACGCACGTCGACCCAGCGACTCGATGGGTCAGGCGATCGCCACGGGCCGCAGGATTCCGCCGTCTTCCTTCCATTGCACAGGGCACATCAGGGTCTTCTGCGCGAAATTTTCGAGCTCTCGCGCAGAAAATGGCTTGGAAAGAACATTGTTATAGCCCACATCAAGGGCATGCTTGCCGATCTCGGCGTTATACTGTCCGGCCATCAGAATACTGACCACCCGCCGTAACGGCTCCGCCGCCTTGGCCCGCAGATTGTACATAAAGACGAAACCATCCATTGGGTGCATGTCGTCATCGACAAGAAGAAGGGACAGATCGCAGTCCTGTTTGTTCATTTTTTTCAGAAAATCCGATCCATCAGACGCCTCGACCACTTCGGTTACTCCGAATGAGAGCACCATGGAACGGACCGTCCGTCGCCACTCGACTTTGTCGTCGATGATCCCAACAGACGTATGACGCCAAGGTAATTTCAATTCCTGGGACAAGATTCGACTCTCCGCATGAACCGAGGGACTAGCCCAAAAGCTATCAGACGCATCCCTGCCAGGGGTGATAGTGGACTGGTGATACTCGGGTATGATACATTCGGCTAAATTAAATAATCGTGCTAAAAATCGGCGTCAAACTAAGAAACAATGATGAAGGAGGGCGCGCATGGATCATCAATTCGGTGATTATGACCTTTCCTTGGAACAGCGCCTAAAAGGTTTGCGGAGCTGCTTGGCTTTCATCCGCGAAGAGGCATTGGCCTATGGACAAGAAGACGTCGCCGGGCATCTCGCCATGGCCTGCCATATCCTCGACGGCAATGTCGAAATGCTGTCGGTGGAGGACTTGACCTCACGTCGATACTCCTGACTGCCCGCCTCGGCACGAGGGTTTCCCGCTTGCAAATGGAACGCTCCGATCGGCTCTGCCGATTGGCGTCTGTTGTTATTGGATCGGCCTCAAGTGACCTGACCACTTGACCGCTTGGCCGGAAGGGTGTTGCCTTAAAGTAATGGGCGGCCCCAGACCCACCCACCTTCCGGGCCTGGGGCGGAATTGGTCGCACCAGGCCCACGCAAAGCCCGAGCGACGCTTTAAGCCCGCCGAAAGCGGAGCGGAAGCGTCATATGAATGCCTAAGGACCGGGCGAGATGATTTTGTGCCAGGCCCTTAACCCTCCAGGAGACAAATCTTGTCCGACTCTTCGACCACAGCAGCCGCGCCGCGCGACCTTCGCCAGTGGCTCAATCAGATCGCCCTTCCTTCCTTTGCCCGGATCGCCGTGCACCCCGGGGAAGAGGGTTATGTCGAATTTCTGGCACCGGACTTCACCGTCGACCCGCGCCCACGCAAAAGCACCTTGTCGACCGGACGCCTGATCTATTGTTTCAGCCACGCGGCCGTCCTCGATCCCAAGGGGCCCGGTCTTGCCGCTGCACGCCATGGCGTCGACTATCTGCTGACCCGTTGCGCCAATCCGGCCGGCGGGTTTTATCGCAGTCTGAATGCCGATGGATCGCCGCTTGACGCGAAGGCCGACCTCGGAGATCTCGGCTTCGTTCTGTTCGGTCTTGGCTGGTACCACCGGGCATCGGGTGATAAGCGGGCTCTTGAGGTCGCCGAAACCACCATGCGTTTCATCGAGAAACATCTGGCATCACCGGCCGGAGGATTTCTCGAAGACACCGTGAGCACCCTGCCGCGCCGGCAAAACCCCCACATGCACCTTCTCGAAGCCTGTCACGTGCTCGCAGAAGAATCGGGAGAGACGGCCGCCAAACCGGGTGCCTGGCTGAAGCGGGCCAAGACCCTCATCGAGCTTCTGAAGGCTAAATTCATTGATCCGGCCAACGGATCGCTGATCGAGCAATTCGATGCCGACTGGGTCGCCAAGCCAGGAGCGATCCGCGAACCGGGCAGCCATTTCGAATGGGTGTGGGCACTCTTGCACCACCGTCGTCTGACCGGCGACGACAGTGTCCTGCCAATCGCCGAAGGCTTTTATCGCTTTGCCGTCGCCCATGGCATCGACAGCGACAAGAACCAGCCGCCGCTGGCTTTCGACGCCATCGATGGAACCGGCAAGCCGGTCACCACAACCAAGCTGATGTGGCCGCAGACGGAAGCGGTCAAAGCCTTCGCGGCGCGGGTCGAATTCCTGGGCGACAAGGACGCCAAGACCCGGCTCGACGCAATGGTCGCTGCGCTTTTCCAGTACTATGTCGACGCCAAGACCGGCCTGTTCACCAATCAGGTCGAACGCGATGGCAGTAAGCGCATCGTCGAGATGCCGGTCCGCGTGCTCTACCATCTGGAATTGGCGTTGGCGGAAGCGGCCCGCCTCCACGGTTGAGATTTTGCCGGGGCCCACGGCCCCGGCAAATCGTTTCTCCCGACCCAAAGCGGCTATTTCGACGTTGTGCGACTTGCCAAGCCGGCCTCGGTTGCGCAGACTGCGGACTGAAGGATGTCGATCGCATCGACAAAAGTGAAAAGGTGCCGCATGAGCTATGAGAAAGTGGAAGAGGCTTGGAAGCTGAGCGAAGCTGCACGCGACTATGTGAAAGCCGCGGGGCACGACGTCAGCATTCAGGAAATTTTCGACAAGGTTTTCCTTCCATCAGATCTGGTCGATGTGGAAAAGACCAAAAATGAAGGGGGAAACCCACCGAAGGTCTTCCTCAAGTCTCCCTACGGTCTGCAATTCCGCCCCGAATACAAGGACTGGATCCCATTCCGCCACGGACCGGTAACCCTCGAGCCGCTCAATCTGACCCCCTGATCCGGCAGCGCCGGATATTTTCGGCGGAACGACGACCCCTGAATGCGATGAGGAACGACAGCGCAATCGGACTTGTCTGACCGCTTTCAGCAGGATGGAGTGATGTCGTTTTCTGACGGCCCGTCCTTGCTCGACCGGTGTCGGATGATTGGCCGGAAGCGGACTGACTGGCGATCGTGGGGGATCGTCTGTTCGCTTCTCGTTCATCTCCTGGTGGCGCTGGCGATCATTCTCGGCTTACCGCAACTGATGCAGCCTGCACCACCTCCGACGGTCGAGCCGGTGTCTGTCGACCTTGTATCGGAACAAGGTGGCGCCAGCCGGGCCGCCGCCGCGATGGGGCCTGTCGCACGGACGGAGCAGGCATCGCCCGATCCCGTCAAAGAAAAGCCCAGACCCATCGCACCGGTTGCGGCCGCCGTCGCGGCCACACCACACCGTCGACCGGAGCCGGTCCAGAGCCCGGTCCGCCCCGCCCGGCCGCGACCACCCCGATCACCCGCCCCCGCTCTCTTTGACCCGCAAAACGGCCAGATACCGCAAGGTTTGGCCGTCAATGACGGCAATGGCGGCGCCGGCCACCGAAGCTCGATCAGCGCCAAGGATTTCTTGCGCGCCCAGATCGAGCGCCATCTGAATTTCGACGTTTCCGCCCTGCGCAACGCCGACTTCGTCGTTTCCATCCACGTACTTCTCGATCGTGACGGCAGCGTGCGGCAGGCCGACATCGTCGACAGCCCGCGCTATGCCGTCGACCCGCTCTTTCATGCCGCCGCCGACAGCACCAGACGGGCCGTCCTGGTCGCCTCGCCGCTGCAATTGCCGCCCGGGCAGTTCGACGCCTTTCACGATGTGACGCTTGATTTCAGCCCCCGCGAGGTCAGCCGATGAGCGGTATGCGTCAATCTGACGCGCACCGCTCCAGCGGCCGCCCCGGCCGCGGCCAAGCGCTAGAGCCGGATGATTTTTGACGGGATCGCAGAGCGATACCGTCAAAAATCTGAATCTCCCTTTATCCCAATAAAGTAGAGGGCGATTCAGACTTTAGATCGAAGCGGGACCGCTTCGATCTAAAGTCATCGCGCTCTAGTACTACTGAGTCACAAAATTCCATAGATAGTGCAGATTTGTCTTAAGCTATCATGATGTGGTAT
>JARLJB010000299.1 GCA_031291415.1 Telmatospirillum sp. | reverse complement strand
CGTCGGCGTGATCCCCGGCATCAAGGAATACATTGCCGAGTTCACCTCCGACAAGGCCTGGGGCAAGACCGGTTATCTGTCGCAGAAAGGCTTGATCGCCATGCCTGACGATCAGCGCAAGACCGAAGCGGCCAAGGGCAAGGATCTGCCCGATCTGAAGCTTTAGGACGGCGTGCGTCAAATCTGACGCGTCCCGAGAGGGACAAAATATAAACAAGAGCGTGATGCGGATTTAACGCGTCACGCTCTTGATCTATATAATATTGATGGCGGTCCGCCGGTGTATTTTTGTTCCTGCCTTGTTCTGGTAATTGTCCTAAATCAATCTGCTCGCTCCCGGGTCGCCTGGAAACGGGGCACGGTGATCGCCGATCAGAACGGCAACATATCCTTTTGCCAGAAATAGCGGCATACCATGCCGAAGCAGACGACCACGATCACCGGCCGGATTAACCGGGCCCCCCCTTTTATCGCCGCATGGGCGCCAGCATAAGAGCCGATAACCTGCCCGCAGACCATGACCAGGCCGATCAGCCAGATAACCTTGCCGCCAGCGATGAACATCATCAGCGAGGCAATATTGGTGGCGAAGTTCAGGACCTTGGCGACAGCGGTTGCACTGATCAGGTTCTGGCCACGCAGCGATACACCGACCAGCGAGAAGAACGACCCGGTGCCGGGACCAAAAAATCCGTCGTAGAAGCCGATGACGGGGACGACCAGGAACTGGTACAGGCGGTCACCAAGGCGGGGTTTGCTGTCGACTGACCCGGCATTGGGGGACAAGAGGAAGTAAAGCCCGATCCCTAAGAGAATCAGCGGGATGATGGCGTCCAAGGCCTTGGGGTCGATCTGTTGGACGGCAAGCGTCCCCAAGCCGGCGCCAATGAAGGCGGTTATGAAGGGCCCTCGGACGTCGGCCAAACGGACTTGGCGTTTCATGACCATGGCGATGGTCGCGGTCAGACTTCCCGAACAGCCCTGCAGCTTGTTGGTGCCCAGCGCCAAGATCGGCGGCAATTGCATCAAGAGCAGCGCGGGAATGGTGATCAGGCCGCCGCCACCAGCCATGGCGTCGATGAACCCGGCCGCCAGGGCCACGAAAAACAACAAAGCGAGAGCGTCGCCTTGGATTGCAAAATCCATCAAGGACATCCAGGTTGCGCATTGAACGATCCGTTGGGGCCTGAGGTGCCGGAACGGTGCCCGTGAGCGGTTGTGCTGCGGCGGCCCCAAAGGAGCCGCCGTCGACGCCGGTGATACATCAACTGTCGCCGGCTCCCAACCGTCTTTTGCAGAGAAGGCCGGGCCTGGTCCGTTTGTTAGGTGACCCTCAAGCGCCGGGCGTTGGCGTCCAACGGCCGAGGGTGCCGCCGAGGCGGATCCGATGCGGCAGGAGCAACGCGGACGGAACCGCTTTCCCGGTGATCCGTTCGATCAAATGGCTGACTGCTTTTTCTCCCAATTCCCGATGTGGTTGAACGACACCGGCAAGCGGAGGATCCGTCAGCTGTCCCAAGGCAATACCGTCATACCCGACAACGGATATGCCACCGGGGACGCGATAGCCCAGCTTGCGCAACCCGCGAATGGTAACGAGCGCCAACATATCGCTGGCGCAAAAAAAAGCACTGGGACAGGGGATGTCCAGCAAGGCGTCCTGCAGTCGTGTCTGCAGATCCTCGGCATCGATGTCGACAGATGGAATCTCGACGATCGGGCCGGCGGGCAGGCCGTGGGCCTTCAAGGCTGCCCGATACCCTTCCAGACGCCGCACCGAACGATCGGAGGCCTGCAGGGATGCCACCACCATGCCGATGCTGTGGTGGCCATGCTGGATCAGTGTTTCCGTCAGATTGCGGGCTGCCAGGGTGTTGTCGATCGACACGCTGGACCGCGTTTGATGACTGAGCTGATTGTAAATCAGGACGTAAGGCAGGCGTTTCCGATCGAGTTCAGCCAACGCCGCGCTGGCATGGGCATCGGCGACGGTCAAAAGCAGGCCGGCGATACCGCGGCCGATGAGGAATTCGATGGCTTTGTCTTCCTGGCTAAGGTCGTTGCCGGTAAAGGCAAGCAGCAGCGAGTAACCCATCGCCCGCGCAGTACCTTCAATTCCTTCGATGCACTCGCCGAAGGCCGGGTTGGCAAGATTGGGCAACAAGATACCCAGACACGGAGCTACGGCGGCGGGTTTCCTCAGCGCTTTCGGCGCCGGAAGCTGTTCCGGAGCGCCAGGTCGTCTCAGCAAGACATCGCGCCAGTTGGTCATGCGTCACGTTCCCCCACAACTACTATAGGAATTCGTGGGCGTTGGTGCGCGTGGAATGTCGTTGCTATTTCATGACATTTGCGGCACTTGGCCTTATACCAAGGTGCAGTGATCGGAACCGATCACTGCCCCCTCAGCAACGCCGGGCGGGTTTCTCCGAAACCGTTGCTCGCTTCGCTCGGCCTTCGGCCCGCCTACGGCGTCGTTTGCCCTTCGGGCGGCACGGCTACGCTCGCATCAGCTCGCGGGACCGAGGGTGGGCCAGCCAAGTCTCAATGAGTCATCCTCATCGAGACTTGGCATCAGTCGATCAGTGCGCCATCTGCGAAAAACGGATAGCGGCCCCCGAAGTCACCGATGACCGCGGTGTGGCTGACGAGGCCGGTTTCCGGCCGCCAACGGTGCAGAAGGTAGCCCGGAGGCTCAAGAATGAAGCGGGAAGGGCCGTCGTCGGTCAGATCAAGGACGACCTGATGGGCCGGACTGGGGGCGGTCATCGCCAACCGTCCGCCGACGACGGCCTGGACCGGCCGGTGGATGTGACCGGCGAGGACCCGGACAATCTGTGAATGTGCCGCAAGAATGCCGGCAAAGTCCGCGGCGCCGGTCAAGCCCATCGCATCCATGTGGGCGATGCCGGTAGCGAAGGGCGGATGGTGCAGGGCAACGATCGTCGGGCGGGTCGGCTGCGCCGCCAGGACGCCGTCGAGCCAGGACAGTGCCGTTTCGTCCAGGCATCCGCCGCTTTGTCCGGGAACGACGCTGTCGAGACAGACGATCCGCACCGGCCAATCCTCGAGAATGGAATGCAGCGGCCCGCTGTCCGTCGCCCAATTGATGTCCGGCCAGGCGGCCCGCATGGCGTCGCGGTCGTCATGGTTGCCGGGCAGGATATGCACCGGCAATCCGAGCGGTGCCAACAGCGTCTTGCAGTGGGCGTATTCCTCGGGTGTTCCAAAATCGGCGAGGTCGCCGGTGATCAGGACGAGGTCGGGACGGGGCCGTATCCGCTTGAGATCCTCGACGCAGATGGCCAACGCCGTCGATGTGTCTACTTTCTGATAGGCGAGCCGACCGGGTGTCTTGATGTGGGGGTCGCTGATTTGGGCGATAAGCATCAGGTCGATCCTTTTGCGGCCATGGCAGGCGATTGTATCCGCAAGGGAACCGGAGTACCGAGAGGCAGGTCAACCGGTCCGACGACATCGACGACGATGCTCTGTTCGCCGATGCCGTCGACCAGCAGGCGCGTCCGATCGCCAAGGAAGAAGGAAGCCGCCAGCGTTCCCTTCAGGTGGGTCTCTCCTGTTCCCGCCAGACAGACGGTTTCGGGGCGGAACATGACTTCGCCCTGGCCGGCGGCGGTCTCCCGGTCCAGCGGGATCCGGCCGGCCGGGCAATGCAGCCAGCCGTCCCTTATCTCTCCGCTAACGTGGTTCATCAGGCCGACGAATTCGGCGACGAAACGGTCGGCGGGGTGATGATAGATCTCGTGGGGCGTGCCGATCTGGGCGATCCGGCCATGGTTCATCACGACGATGCGGTCGCCCAGGGCCATCGCCTCGGCCTGATCGTGGGTGACGTAAACGGCCGTGGTTCCCAACTTTCGAAGCAGGCCGTCGATTTCGAGGCGCAGCGCTTCGCGCAGTTTGGCGTCGAGCGCGGTCAGCGGTTCGTCGAAAAGCAGCAACCGGGGACGCGGCGCGATGGCGCGCGCCAGGGCGACCCGTTGCCGCTGGCCGCCCGACAATTGGTCGATGGCCCGTCCCGCCAGCGCCTCGATCCGCATCATCGCCAGCAATTCCGCGACCCGCGTCCGGCGCCGGTCCCGTGGCTCGCCGCGTACTTTGAGGCCGTAGGCGATGTTTTCCGCGACGGTCATATTGGGAAACAGCGCATAGCTCTGGAACACCATGCCGACTTGCCGTCGCTCGATCGGCAGGGGCGTCACCTCCTTGTCGTCGAACCACACGCGTCCGCCCGGGTCGGGGCTGTCGAGGCCGGCGATCAGGCGCAGCAGCGTGGTTTTGCCGCAGCCCGATGGACCAAGAAACGCCAAGGTCTCGCCGGCACCGATGGCCAGATCGAGTGGCGCCAGGGCTTTCGTGCCGTCGGCGAAGGTCTTGGCGCAGCCTTCCAGGCGGATCGCCAGGGCGGGATCTCGCGGGGTCATTTTCCGCCTCTTGCGGCAGTGCCGGAAACGGCGCTGGGCGCCGCCAATTGCATGAGGATGAGAAGGGGGACGATCATCAGAAGGAACACCACCGTGTAGGCGCTGGCAATTTCCAGGCGCATCGAGGCATAGGCGTCGGCCAGGCCGACGGGCAGGGTTTGGGTCAGCGGCGTATGCAGCATCCAGGTCATGTTGAATTCGCCGACCGAGAGGGTCACCACCATCAGGGATCCGGCCAGGATCCCCGGCTTCGCATTGGGCAGGACGACCGTCGCCAGACGGCGCCAAGGACCTGCCCCCAGGCTGGCGGCGCCTTCCTCCAATGTCTTCACGTCAATGGACGCCAGCACGGCCAGCACCGAACGGACCATGAAGGGCAAAGTGAACAGCACATGGCCGACCAGGATGAACGACGAACTGCCGCGAAACTGGTGCCAGCCGCCATAAAGAATGATCAGGGCGAGAGCGGTCGCCAAGCCCGGCACGGCCACCGGCAGCATGATCAGCTCTTCGATCGCGCGGGCCCGGCGCGATGGGTGGCGGGCCAGAACATAGGCGAGCGGAACGCCCAAGAGGAGGTCGGCGATCAGGCAGGCGACGGCCAGCACCAGGGAGCGAACGACCGTTCCCGAGTACAGCGACCAGACCTCTTCGATCCACCGCAAGGTCAGCCCGCCACTCGGACCCAGTTGCCAGTTGGCGCTGACCCCGGCCAGCAGCGACAGGCCGATCGGAACGATGAGAAAGGCGCAGGTGGCCACCGTGAAGGCCAGCAGCAGCCAGAAAAGAAGGTTCTGCCGCATCGTCATGCCGCCGCGGCCACGCCGGCCCCGGTGGCGTTGCGGGCAAGCGCCAGCACCAGCCACGTAACGGCACCGAGAACCAGGCTCATGGCGGCGGCGATCGCCATGTCGGCAAAAAGCGTGAACTCGGTGTAGATGGTCATCGGCAGCACGGATATCCGTGTCGCCAGGGTGAAGGCGGTTCCGAACGCCCCCATCGAGGTCGCGAAGCACAAGGCGCCGGCGCTGATCAGTGCCGGTTTCAAGCCGGGAATCAGGACGTCTTGTAAAATCTGCCGGGGCGAGGCTCCGAGCGACCGGGCGGCCTCCTCAAGCGCCGGGTCGAGCTTTTCGGCGGCGGCCATGATGGTCAGCAGGACCCGTGGAATGGAAAAATAGAGGTAACCCAGGAACAATCCGGTCATGGAATAGGCGAAGACCAGCTTTCCGGCGCCCAAAGCCTGCGCCAGCAAGCCGATCAGACCTTGGCGGCCGGCCAGCAAAATGACCAGGAAGCCGACGACCACGCCGGGAAACGCCATGGGCAGGGTCAGCATGCCGACCAGCAGGCCATGGCCGGGGAAGCGGTGGCGGCTGAGGAAGACGCCGGCGATACCGCCGATGGCCAATGTCGCCGCGGTGACTGCCGCCGACAGAACAACCGTCGAGATGAGGCTTTCCAGATAGCGCGGATGGGTGACAACCGCCAGGTAAGCGGCCCAGCCCAGCTGCCCCCCGGCAGCGAAGACTGCCAGGCGCGCCATCGGCAATAGCCAGAAGGCGCCGAAAACCACCACCGCCGGCGCCGCCAGCACAAAGGCCAGAGTGTTGGTCCCTCTGCCCATCCGCCAAGTCCCGACGTTCAATGCACCTCCGCCTGATAGCGGTCGGTGAAACTCTTCTGCACCTCGGCCATGTGGCCATAGTCGACGGTGTGGGCCCGCGCATAGTCGCTTTCGGGCAGGAACTTGGCGGCGACGTCGGCCGGCATGGCGGTCGGACGAACCGGTCTCAGGAATGCCTTGGCCCACAGTGCCTGTCCCTCGTCGGACAGGGTGAAGTCGAGAACTTTGCGGGCGTCGGCGCCGTGCGGTGCGTCCTTGGCCAACACCATGATGTAGGGAACCGTGAGCGTGCCTTCCTTCGGAATGACAAAGGAGATGTTGGCGCCGTCCTTGTATTTGGCCCGGTAGGCGTTGAAGTCATAGTCGATGAGGATCGGAATTTCGCCCGATAACGCACGGGCGTAGGCCGTCTGCTTCGGAACGATCGGATCGTTTTTCGAGAGCGCCTGGAAATAGCCGATGCCGGGAGCGAAATTATCGAGGGTGCCGCCCAAAGCCTGGTTGACGGCGACGGCGCCGACATAGCCGACGAAAGCCGACGTGGGGTCGAGGTATCCGACCATGCCTTTGTAGTCCGGCTTCAGAAGGTCTGCCCAGGATTGCGGCACCGGCTTGCCGCCGAGTGCGTCGACATTGACCAACAGCCCCAATGTTCCCGAATGGATGGTGAACCAATGGCCGTCCGGGTCTTTGAGACCGGCCGGCACATCGTCGATTTTGGCCGGGCGGTAGCTGGCGGTGACACCTTCCTTCTTGGCCTGGATGCCGAAGGTGACGCCGAGATAGGCGACGTCGGCCACCGGACTTGAGCGTTCGGCCAGCATCTGAGCCAAAGACTGGCCCGAGTTCTTGTTGTCGAAGGGGACGGTGATGCCCAGGCGATCCTTGATCGCCTTGATCTGCGCGGCCCAGTCGGCCCACTCGGGCGGGCAGTTGTAGCAGATGACCGACTGCGCCTGGGCACTGCCGCAGGCGGGAACAAGAATGGCCAGCGCCAGCAGAAAGCCCGTCATCCATCGTCGCAGCACGCGTCCCTCCATCACAGAATCTTCTGGAAACCAAGGCAAGACGCCCGGTCCTCAATCTCAGGAAGGAGACAAAATGGACTGAACCAGACGATCGATCTAATGATGGTTTGTTGACAATTCCCCCAGCATCGACGTCACGTCGGTCTCAGGCCGCTTAGCGCTCTTGGTGCCCTTTGTGGTCGTTCCGACTTCTTTTTCTGGACCTGCTTCAAGGAAGCCGGGCAGGGACGTCGTCGGTGCCGGTGAGATACTGTGAAAAGACATGATCGTGAGTTTTGATGTGATCGATAACCAGGCGTTTCAGCATGCCGATTTCGGTCACCGTCATCTCTGAATCGCTGGCTCCGACTCCGTCTTCGACACGGCGGAGCTGTTCGATCAGATGGTCGTGCTCCATCTCGTGGGCGCCGATGTCGGGATAGGCGTGCAGGCGCATCAACAGCTGTTCCGACATGAAGTGGATGTTGGTGTATTCGACAAGCTGGCTCAGGATATCGGTGATATCGCCCCGGCCCCGGCCGCGCTGCAGGCTTTGTTCCAATGCGAGGATGAGGCCGATCTGAACCTTATGTTCCGCATCCATGTCGGCTTGACCTGTTCCGAGTGTGTGATTTGGCGTCATGGATGACCTCTCCTTAATCCTTATGCCTATTGGACATGGCCGGATGGCCTGCGTCAATGCGCGAGGAATGATTTCTTGCAGGGCGATCATAAGACCCCGGAGGGACAAGGGCCTTTCGGACTTTTGTCAGCCGATGGCCGATATTTATAGGAATATTGTCTTATCTAGTCCTCCCGTGAATGGTGTCACGTCAATTAGAATTTTAGTTCTAGAAATATATTGACATTTCATCTAGATCATATATTCTAATTGTCATGGCTCGTAGCGCAAACTTCACCAAAGACGACTTCATCAAGTGTGCCGGACGGTTGATCGCCGAAGGTGGTCCCGATGCAGCGACAACGTCGGCTATTTTGCAAGGCGTCGGGGCACCGGTTGGATCGTTCTATCATCGCTTCGCATCCCGCGATTCGCTGATGGGCGAGCTCTGGTTGGGGTTGGCCGAAGATTATCAGCGCGAATTCTTCGAACTTCTGCGGATCGGCGACGTGGTTTCCGCGGCTCTGTTCACCCCGCGGTGGGTCAGGGGACATCCCTTGGAGGCCCGCATCCTGCTGATGTATCGCCGGGAAGATTTCGCCTCGGCAAAATGGCCTCCGGAGATGTCCAAACGCGCCGAAACACTTGGCGCCGAGTTGGCTGCCGGCCTGCAGGAGCTGGCTGAAAAGATCGACGGCGGCAGTCCAGCCGACGCCCTGGTCAGGGTCAGGTTCGCTTTGCTCGACGTGCCGATGGCCGCCATCCGACGTTATCTGGTGAAGAACGAGCCCATACCGTCGCTGGTTGACGATCTGGTGCGCGAGTGCTGCGCGGCATTGATTTCGCCCGGTGAGGAACCGGTCTCTGGGTCTCGGTGAGTCCTTCTCATCGAGACCGGGTATTGACGAGGCATCCGATGAGCAAGCTTTGCGTTGTGCGGGGGTGGAAATCCATCCTCAACATTCACGAACGTTCCTTTTTGATTCCGCTGGCTGTGGCCGAACAGGTGCTCGACTCGCTGGCGGGTCCGGGCGATCTCCTTTGGCCGTCCGAGCAATGGCCCGCCATGATCCTCGACCGCGGGCTGGTGCCCGGTTCGAACGGCGGCCACTCGGCGATTCGCTACTCGGTCTCCGAGGTTGTTCCGGGGCGTCGGGTGGTGTTCGAGTTCTCCCCCATGTCCCACCTCGGCCTGTTCCGCGGTCGGCATGTCTTCGAGGTTCTGCCTCGCGGCGCCAAGGTGATCCTGCGCCACACCATCGATGTCGAAACCAACTTCAGGACCTGGTTCTACTGGAAACTGTTGGTCGAGCAGGTGCATGACGCGGTAATCGAGGATGCCTTCGACAAAGTGGAGCGAAATGTCGGTCTGCCGCAGCCGCACCGTTCGAAATGGTCTTGGCATGTGCGGCTGTTGCGCTGGTGGCGTGGTCGTCAAAGATCTCGTTCGCAGGTGGCCTGATTCTGGCGGCCGGAGAAACTCCACATGGACAGGATCCCCGTCGCGGACTAGCGTTGAAGTTGAGACGCATCAGAGTCGTGAGGCAGGGGATCCAGCGTTCATCATGACCGACAGGGCGCAGGACAAGAGATCGCAAGCCAGTGTCCGCCCGCGCGAGTTGCGGCTCGACTTCTTTCGCGGCCTCGCTCTCTTCTTTATCTTCCTCGATCATATTCCTTCAAATACCCTCAATTGGCTGACGATCCGCAATTACGGATTTTCCGATGCCTCCGAAGCATTCGTCTTCATTGCCGGCTATTCCGCAGTCCTGGCCTATGGCCGCCGCCTGACGGAGAATGGATTCGTCTTCGTGACGGCCCGCGTCTACAAGCGCTGCTGGCAACTCTACGTCGCGCAACTTTTGTTGTTCATGGCCTTTACGGCGCAGGTTGCCTATACCGCAGCGACTTTCAATAATCCGATGTACAGCGAGGAAATGGGTATCGTCAATTTCTTCGATGCCCCGCATGTTAGTTTGCTGCAGGCAATGCTTCTCAGATTCCGTCCGACCAATATGGACATCTTGCCGCTATATATCGTCTTGTTGTCGAGTTTTCCATTCATTCTTCTTGGTCTGAAGCATTGCCGGGCGTTGTTATTGCTGTCGTCCGTGCTGGCTTATGGCGCCGCCAATTTGTTTGGTTGGAATCTGACGACCTGGCCGGATGGATCCTGGCCCTTCAATCCGCTGGCCTGGCAAATTCTGTTCGTTGGCGGGGCATGGGCCGGGGTGGCGCATGGAACGCCGTGGATGAAATCCGGCCGACGGATTGGCGGTACCGTCGCCGTCCTCTATCTGCTGTTTTCGCTGTTGGTCGTGCTGACCTGGCATATCCCATCGCTGGAAGTCTATCTGCCCGACACCGTCGAAACGATTCTCTACCCGATCAACAAAGCCAATCTTTCACCATTTCGTTTGATTCATTTTCTGGCGCTGGCTTATGTCATCATTCTGGCGACGCCGGGTAACAGCCGAATCTTTCGGTGGACGGCCATTCAGCCGGTCATTCGGTGCGGTCAACATCCGCTGGAAATATTCTGTCTTGGCATTTTTCTGTCTTTTGCCGGCCACATGCTGTTGGTGGAACTGTGCGACAGCCTGGCCGCCCAGGCTGGCGTCAGTGTCGCCGGAATCGCCGTGATGATCGCGGCAGCATACTATTTGACTTGGTATCGCAAGCTGGAGAAGACAGTGGCGATGACCCGGGGAAGCGACACCGGAACGGCCGAAAGGGATGGCCCGCGATGAGATGGAACCGAACCGGTCTGCTGGGTGGACTGCTGCTGCTCGGCGCATCGTGCGGGGCTTCCTGGGCGGACGATCTGGCCGACTCTTGCGCCGTACCACCCGATCTCGCACTCGTCAATTACCCGGCAGATCATGTCTACGCCCGCCTCAAAGCCCGGGATCCCCTGCGCATTCTGGTGGTCGGCTCGACCTCTTCGATGGGATCGTCGTCATGGGCCAGCAAGGGACTGGCGACGGCCTTCAAGGCCTATCCCCGATTGTTGGAGGAGGCTCTCGCCGAGCGCATGCCCCGAATTCGCGCTATTGTCATCGACAAGACCGCGGCCAGGCAGACGGCGCCGATGGTCGCGGCGCAGCTTGACGGCCTATTGGCGCAGAACAAGCCCGATCTGGTCATTTGGGAAGCTGGGACCACCGATGCCGTGCAGCGGCTGGACGTCACTGTTTTCGGCGACGCTTTGAGCGATGGGCTCCGCCGGCTCCGTGATCACGGCGTCGACGTTTTTCTTGTCGACATCCAGTACAGCCCGCAAACCGATTCGCTTTACGATTTCCGGCCGTATCTTGACTATCTTCTGGAAGTCGCTGAGGCACAGGACGCCAATATCCTGCGGCGTTACGCCGTCATGCGCCACTACACCGAGGAAGGACGCTTCGATCCGGGAGCTCCCGGAACGGCCGAACAGTTCCGCAGCGCCAGTTTTGTCCACGGTTGCCTCGCCAAACAGTTGGCGACGATGATCCTGACCGCCGCCCAGCAGCAGCCCTGACGTCAGGGCGCCGAGGCGAGCGCTGCCAAGCGGTCCGCCAATAGAATGGCGACGCAATGATAGCCGCTATCGGTTTGGTGCAGTCCGTCGCGGGTGAGAACCGGACTGTCGGCAAAATGCCGGTCGGTAAACCAGGCCTTTGAAGAGGCAAAGCGGTCGAACACCGTGACACCGGCCTTTCGCATCGCTTCCAGATAGCTGGCGTGATCGGCGACGTCGGTAAACTGCGGCGCATATTGCGGTGTCATGAGTATGACATCGATGCCGCGATTCTTGAGGTCGCGGAGACCCCGGGCCAGAAGTGCGGCGAAGTGCGCGATCGGCACATGGTTGATGGCATCGTTGGTTCCCGTTTGCCAGATCACCAGATCGGGCTTTTCGGCGAACACATCCTTCGGAAATCGCGCGATCATGGTGTCGATATCGTCGCCGCCGACACCTTTGTTGCTGACCCGGATAATCGACCGAGGGAAACGAAGCTTCAACCGCGCTGCCAACTGGGCAGGATAGGAGTGGTTGGGTTGGCTGGCGCCATAGCCCTGGGTCGACGAGGAACCGATGGCCACCACGGTGAGCGTCCGCTGGTGGCGCAAGGCGGCCAGTGTCCGCGGCAAGGCCGAAGGTCCCAGCAGAATATCCTCGCCGGCCCAACAGCGGCGGTCCTCGACGGCCGCCGCCGGATGCGGCATTGCCAGGAGGCCGGCCAACAGAAAGCAACCCGTCCATGTCCGCAGACGACGAAATGCCTTCTGTTGGCCCGGTTGCCGCCGGGACCGCGCAATGTTCAGGCGACGCCGAATTTCTTGAACCACTCCTGCAAGCGATGCCAACCGTCTTCCGCCGCATGGCGATCATAGCTCGGGCGGTAGTCTGCGTTGAAGGCGTGTCCGACGCCCGGATAGACGACTATCTCCGAGGCGCTTCCCGTCAGCAAGGTTTTCAACGCAAGCACGTGATCGACAGGAATGGATGTGTCCTTTTCACCGTAAAGTCCCAGCACCGGAACCTTTAGTTTCGGCACCTGCCTGATCACGCTGGTGGCGTTCGTGTTCCACATCGGTGGATCGACGATGCCATACCAGGCGACGGCGGCCTTGACCGACGGATTATGCACCGCATAGAGCCATGTCGCCCGGCCGCCCCAGCAGAATCCGGTGATACCCAAGCGTTTGACGTCGGCCTTGCCGGAGGAGTGGGCAAAATCGACGAGAGAATCGAGGTCGGCGTTAACCTGCTGGTCGGGAACCTTGGCGACCACCTTGGCCATGATGTCGCCGATGTCGGACATCTTCGAGACGTCGCCCTGACGGGCGTAGAGCTCGCCGGAAATGGCGTAGTAGCCAAGCTTCGCGAAGCGGCGGCAGATATCCTTGATGTGTTCGTGGACGCCGAAGATCTCCTGGACCACCAGGACTGTCGGGAAGGGACCGCCTTGCGCCGGATAGGCCTGGTAGGCGGGCATCATGCCGCCGGCCACCGGAACCATGACCTGTCCGGCAATCAGGCCTTCATCGCTGGTCGTGATGACTTCGGCGAAAACCGGCTGCGTCGCCGCCGCGAAACCGACCGCCAGCGACGTGACCATGAAACCGCGCCGACTGAGGTCCGGCGACATCTCGGTGTCGGGAAGTGCCGGCCGGCGATCGAAATGAATGCGACCCATCGAAGGACTCCATCGGGAGAGGAACGATGCAGCCTAGTTGGGGGGCCGGTCGGCGCCGCGCAAGAGAACGGGCGACGAACGTGGGACGTTTCGTTCCCGTGTCGCCTCTCACCTGAGAGGCGACACGGGAACGAAAACGGGACAGGAAATTACGCCGCCTTGGCGTTGTTACGGGTCCGCAGGAAGGTGAAGAATTCGACGCCCTCGCGCAGACGGCGGCACATCATTTCCCAGCTGGAGAGCATTTCGAGCGTGATCTCGGCAATCTTCCTCGGGCGGAAATAGAAGGCCTTGTAGAACTCGGCCAGCGAGTCGAAAATTTCTTCCGACGACAGATGCGGATAGTTGAGCGCGGCGATCTGCAGGCCATTATTCTGCACCAATTCGCCTTCGTTCAGCCAGCCTTTCTCGATCGCTTCCTTGTAAAGCGCCGTGCCCGGATAGGGGGCGGCCAGCGACACCTGGATAGTGTGCGGATTGATTTCCTTGGCGAAGGCGATGGTCTGACGGATGGTTTCGTGCGTCTCGCCAGGCAGACCGACGATGAAGGTGCCGTGGATGGCAATGCCGAGCTTGTGGCAGTCGGCGGTGAAACGCCGGATGATTTCGATCTTGGTGCCCTTGCGGATGTTGTTGAGGATCTCCTGGACACCCGATTCATAGCCGACCAGCAACAGGCGCAGACCGTTTTCCTTCAACACCTTCAGGGTGTCGTAGGGCACGTTCGGGCGGGCGTTGCACGACCAAGTGATGCCCAGCTTGCCGAGGCCACGGGCGATCTCTTCGGCCCGTTCATGGTTGTCGGTGAAGGTGTCGTCGTCGAAGAAGAATTCCTGCACCTGCGGGAACATCTCCTTCATCTTTGCCACTTCCTCGATCACCTTGGCCGGGCTGCGGGTACGGTAGGTATGACCGCCGATGGTCTGCGGCCACAGGCAGAAGCTGCACTGGGCACGGCAACCGCGGCCCGTGTAGAAGGACATGTAGGGATATTTCAGATAGCCGATGAAATAATCCTCGACCACCAGATCGCGCTTGTAGACCGGCGCGACCATCGGCAGGGCGTCCATGTCATGGATCTGCGCGCGATCCTTGTTGTTGACGATCTGGCCATCCTTGCGCCAGGTGATGCCGTCGATCTCCTCGAAGGGCTTGCCCTCGGCAATCTCGACGATGGTGTAGTCGAATTCGTGACGGGCGATGAAGTCGACCATCTGGGAGGCCGCGAGCGAGGATTCCGGCAGCGTCGCCACATGGGCGCCGACCAGACCGACCATCAGCTTCGGATTGGCCTTCTTCAGCGCTTCGGCAACGGCGATATCCGACAGGAAGGTCGGCGCGCTGACGTAGAGAATCGCCAGTTCGTAGTCGCCGGCGGTCGGCAGAATGTCGTCCAGCAACAGGCCGCGCGCCGGAGCGTCGACGAGTTTGCTGTCGGGAACCAGGGCCGCAACCTGGGCCAGCCAGGTCGGATACCAGAAAGAGCGAACTTCGCGCTTGGCCTGATAGCGGGAACCGGCGCCGCCGTCGAAACCCTCGTAGGAGGGAGGATTGAGGAACAGCGTCTTCTTCATGTCTGGGTACCTTCCTTGGTCTCAAGCGTGCCGTCGCGGCGGATGAGGAAACGTCGGCCACGCCATATTACCGAACGGCCACAGCAGGCAACGACAAAAACAAAAAAAGTCAGCATGTCGCGCACAGCCAGCCAATGCAAAGCGGCGCGCGGCAATCTCAAGGCCCGTTCCTGCGAGCGAACCGTCCCAACCCGAACGGCGATGGCGGCGGCCAGAATCGCGAGAAACGGCCATGCCGCACCACCCAGAATGACGGCAAGCGCGGCCAGCGCTACCGGTTGAGTGGTTACCGACGCCATATAGGACGTCCGATCGATGGCGGCAATGGTCCGGCCCCAGCGAATTTCATGGGCCAACAGGCTGCCGAGATCAGGCTCGTGGACAATAATATCGACGGGCCGCGCCGCCAAGGCGATTCGTCGGCCGTTCGAACGGACGGCGGCGCCCAGCGCCCAATCATCGGCCAGCGTATCCCTGAGCGGGGCGAAGCCGCCGATGGCGGCCAGCAGGTCGCGTCGCACCGCCATGGTCGCGCCGAAGCATCCGTCGGTCCGCCCCAAAGCCTGGGCCACCAGGGCCGAGGGCAGAAAGCCGTGGTTGAGTCCCATGGCGCCGATCCGGCTCCACACACCGTCGACCGGCCGGCCGACATAAAGACAGGTGACAAGGCCAACGTCGGTGTCAATGAACGGGGCGACAACGTCGTCGAGATAGTCGGGTTCGACCCTGACGTCGCTGTCGGCGATAACCAGAATGTCGCCTCGCGCCTGTCCGCTCATGTTCAGCAAATTGCCGATCTTGAGGTTGCAGCCGTGGCGACGGGGATCGACAACGACTGTTTTGCGGTCCTCCGGCAGGTCCGCCGTCGCCTGTTGCACAGCATCCAACGCCGGATCATTGGCATCGGCGACACCGAACACGATCTTGGCGTCGGGATAATCCTGGCTGCAGAACGATCGAAGATTGTCGGCCAGATGCGGTTCGTCACCGCATAGAGGCTTCATGATGCTGACTGATGGCCGCAAGGCTGGCGCCACCCGAGGCTGGGCGAGAAACCGCCGCAATTGCCGGGTGGCGGCAATTTGGTAGACCGTTCCGGCGATGCTGGTGGCGCCCAGGAACCAGGCTGCCGCCGAGAGAAAAAACGGCATCTGCTCTACTTGGCGGCCATGGCCGCGATCTTCTGGTTCAGCATGCCGATCAGGCCGGGGAACCCGTCCCGGCGGAAAATCGAAACGAATTCCGAGCGGCGTACCGCAGTCTGGCTGATGGTGCCGTCAAGCAGGACGTCGACGATTTGCCAGCGGTCGCCGTTCTGATGCAATAGATAATCGATCTCGGTTCCCTGGCCGGCCTTGTTGACGATCCGCGAGGGGACGATCACCGTTCCGTCGGTCGACGGACGCGGATCTCCGACTTCGAAGGCCTCTCCATCCCAGCCGTCGAACTGGTCCGCATAGCTCGCTATCGAGAAACGGGTGAAGGCGTCGGTCAGTTGGTGTGCCTCGTCAGCCGAAAGCTTGGCGAAGGATGTCCCAAGAGTCGCCTTGGTGGCGGCGGGCATGTCGTAGGAATCGGTGACGACCTTCGTCAGTTTGTCGGCGCGGCCCTGGAATCCCAACTGGGCGGCTTGCTTCATCGATTGCAGAAGCCCGCCGCAGAGGTTTTGGACGACGATGCGCGGGGAAGAATCGTCGGCATGGGCCTGAAAGGGCACCGCGAGAAGCAAAGAAAGGAGAAAGACGGCAATACGATTGACCATGCTCATGCGCCCCGAAAAGGCTCCAGTCGACCCGAAATGTGGGAGAGGGGGGACCATGCCACGTCTTTCTTTCGCCGTAAAGAGAATGCGCCTCGGTGCGCCGGGCAAGCCGGTGCCCCTCGATTGCCCTGCCTTGTTCATTGCCCTCAGCAACTGTCTTTGTCAGGCAGCGGCAGCTTCGGGTAAATCCCGCCATGGCTTGGCGTCCCTGACCAGGGCGTTGAGGATAGTGATGAGCTTGCGGACGCAGGCGATGATGGCGACCTTCTTGGGTTTTCCGCGG
>JARLJB010000046.1 GCA_031291415.1 Telmatospirillum sp. | reverse complement strand
CTGCCCTGGGAGTGGAAGCGCCTGCGCCAAGCCGACAAACCCGCCGATCAGCAGGCCGCCTGAGCTTCTCGTAACGCCATCATAGAGCCCGACGCGTCGACACGCGCGCGACAATCACGCGGCCTTCCGCGTATGCGTACGGAGAATCCGCGGCTGTCAGCGGGACGATCCGTCTCTGAATTGGCATTCGCGGCTGGGTTTTCCAGTCTTCCGACGTTCTATCGGGCCTTCCACAACGCATTTGGACTTGCGCCGGGCGAAGTGCGCGACACCGCGGTCGAAAACTATCGGCGGCGCGAGCGCGAGTAGGCCTTGAAAAGGCCGACCGCCGAACCATACTCACCAACAGGCGAGGTGCCCCGACAAGCAGTTTCGCCGCCATTGACCCAAATCGGCTCATAGCGAGTGACGCAATTGCATCATGATACTGTCAGCCATTGGTCGACGGACGAGATCGACCCGAACGAACGCTTCGCCTATTGGCGCGAAGCGTTGAGCGCCAATCTGATCGGCGTCACGCCAGAGGCCCCGTCGGATCACAGGCGCCAATTCGCGGGATCGCTATCGCGCATACCGATTGCCGATACCGCGGTCATGCAGCTGCGCATGGACATTTCAAAGTTGCGGACGAACCGGACTGCCACCGATATCCGCAACACCCCAGGAGACGGGCTCTTTCTGTTTCGCACGATCGACAACCCCGTGAACTTTCTGTTTCCCGAGCGGGACGGATTTGTAGCTCATCCCGGCACCACCACGATCGGCGGGCTCGATCGCGAGCGGATTTCGGTGGCCGAGGAGTCCGTGGCGCACCGCATCGAAGTGCTGCGGCTGCCGGCGGCGGCGTTTCGTGGAATCATGGACAATCCTGAGTGCCTCGATCCGCGACCTGTTGCAGAAGCTTCCGGCGCCGACGCTCTGCTGCACACGTTTTTTCAGTCCTTCATGCGCGAACTACCGCGTCTTGATGGCCATGATCGCGTCTCGGCGCTTGCGACGCTGACCAACCTGACCATAGCCGCGCTACGGCCGGACCGCCGGGGCGAAGAGCCACAACGTGATGCCATCCGCGCCGCGCGGTTGCGGTCCGCGCACGATTATATTGCGCGCCATGCGGCAGACCCCGCGCTTGCGCCTGACACCGTCGCGGCGGCGCTGGGCATGTCGACGCGCCAATTGCACGGCCTGTTCGAGACATCGGCCAAGAGCTTTTCGCGCCATCTTGCCGCCGAGCGCGTCGATCGAGCCGTTCGTGCCCTGACATTCGATCCCTCCCGCAGCATTACCGAAATTGCCTTCGCCTGCGGTTTCGAATCGTTGCCGACATTTTATCGGGCATTTCGGACGATCGTTGGAATGACGCCGACCGAGCTGCGCATTTCTGCAACGGCTGCAGGCTAAGCGCCTGTTTGCGCTGCCTGAGATGCCGTTCTGCGCGCATCGAGACGACAGCCCCCCCCGCCTTACGCGAACATCCGGAGGCTTGGTCACGGTTGCTGCAATCGGGACCTGATCGTCCGTGGGGCCTTGATGACACCCAATCCAGCCAACTGCTTCAGTTTGCACGACTTGCGTGCGGCCGGCTGGGCGACCTGGGTGTCCGAAGTGCACCAAAGTATTCAGACAGCACCCGAAGGCATTTCATGACCGAGATCGCTGCCCTCAATCATTCGGCCGCGCGCCGATCGCTTCGCCTTGCGTCGCTGCTGTTGGGTTCCACGGCAATGATCCACTTCGCCACGATGTCTGCCGCCAAGGCGGACGAGACCTGGACGGGGGCGACGGCGAACAGCTGGTTCCTGTCGAGCAATTGGAGCGGTGCAGCCGTGCCGACCAGCGCCGACAACGTCTTCATCAATACGACGACACCAAATTCCACAATCGTCCTCGGCAATGGTTCGGCCAATGATGTGTCCGTCGGCATCAGCGGCACCGGCTCGCTCGATGTCACGGGAACGGGCTCGACGTTGAATGCTCATGACATTTACCTTGGCGTGAATGTCGGGTCGACGGGCACTCTGACTGTCGAGAGCGGGGCGACAATCACGGCCGCGGCGGGGCTCACCATAGGGGACGGCGGAACGGGGAGTGTCGTCGTCCAGACCGGCGGCACTTTGAATAGTGCAGGACAGTCAACCATTATCAGCGGTGCGAGTGGCACGGGCGTGATCATCGATGGCGCCGGGTCCTCCTGGACCGGGGGGAACCTGGAGGTCGGTATCGCCTCGGCATCCGGTTCGGTTCTCGTCCGCAATGGTGGATTTCTGACGACCGGCACCGCCGAGCTTGGCGGCCTCACGCAGCCCAATGGCGTCGGTGTGATCACCGTGACAGGTACCGGCTCCGGGTGGAACGCCTTCAAAGTGAACATCGGCGACACCGGAACTGGCACGGTCAATATCCAGAACAACGCGACGCTGAATGTAACGTCCGATCTGACGGTCGGCGCTACGAACGCCTATTCCGGCCCGCTCACGGACACCCTGGCGATCGCAAGCGGCGGCACCGTCACGGTCGGCGGCTCGGTCACGGTCGGCAACAATCCGAACATTCTCGCGACCATGACGATCGACGGCACCGGCTCCTCGTTGCAGGACTCGGGCGGTCTATTGGTCGGCTACAACGGCGCCGGTCAGGTCACGATCACAGGCGGCGGCAGTGTGTCGGCAGTTGGCATTAACATCGGCGGATTCTCCGCCGCTCCCAGTACATTGACCGTGACCGGCGCCGGTTCGACGGTCACGGCGACCAGTAATCTTCTCGTGGGCTATAATGGCAACGGCACGCTTGCCGTGCAGGCCGGCGGCACCGTGACCGCGAATGAGATCATCATTGGCGAACAGGCCAGTGCCATTGGCACCATAACAGTCGATGGCACAGGCTCGAGTCTCACAAGCTCCACCGATCTTATCGTCGGTTTGTTTGGGCCGGGGCATCTGACAGTCAGCAACGGCGCTCAGGTGACAAGCGTCAATGGCTACATCGGCTATGCGCCGGGATTTGCCAGCGATGTCACGGTAACCGGAACCGGCTCGACCTGGACGAGCACCGGGATCTTTGTCGGCGGCACCAACGCGGGGCCAGGCATCGGTTCGCTCATGATCGACAACGGCGGCACGGTCAATGCCACCAGCGGTCTAGCGGTCGGCAGTTTCGTTGGCTCCGTTGGCACGCTCACCATTCAGGGAGCAAATTCGACGCTGAACGACGGCGGCAGTCTGGTCCTCGGCGCCGGCACAATATCGATCTCCAACGGCGGCACGGTGTCGGCGACCGATGTCGAATTGGCGTCGAACGCGGGATTCACCGGCACATTGACTGTCGATGGTGCGACTTCGGCCATCACCGCATCGGCAGATTTCAACGTCGGCTATGCCGGCACGGGCACAGCGACGATCAGCAATGGCGCCGTCGTGACTGCCGCCAACATCGCTCTGGCGGTGACCGCCGGATCGAGCGGAACTTTGACTGTCGATGGAACCAATGCGAGAGCCACGACGGTCGGTTCTCTCATCGTCGGCAATTTCGGCAATGGGACGCTGGCCGTGCAAAACGGCGGTGCCGTCAATGCGGCAGAGATCATTGTCGGATATCAGGCCGGCGCCACCGGCACGGTGACGGTTGACGGCGTGGGTTCAACGCTGACGAGCGCCGCCGATCTCATCGTCGGCGCCTTCAGTACCGGATCCCTGACGGTCAGCAATGGCGCCTCCGTCGTCAACGCTAACGGCTATCTCGGCTACGAACCCGGGCCTACTGGTACCGCGCTCGTCACGGGCACGGGCTCGACCTGGACGAACTCTGGCGGTCTGACCGTTGGCGGCGGTCAGACCACGGCCGGCAACGGATCGCTGACGGTCGCCGCTGGCGGTACTGTCAATACCGATGGTCTATTGATCGCCTATCTTCCCGGTTCAGTTGGCACAGTCACGGTTCAAGATGCCAATTCGACCTTGGCGAGCACTGACAACCTAGCTGTTGGTATTGCCGGAACCGGAACGCTGATCATTTCGAACGGTGGAACCGTGACCAGTCCATCCGGCGCCATCGGCGGCTTTACCACCGGTGCGGCGACCATTGACGGTGTCGGGTCAAAATGGACCGATACGGGTTATCTGATCATCGGCAGCCACGGCGCGGGCACCTTGACGCTGTCGAACGGCGGCGTGACGTCGGTTGCGGGCATCGTTTACCTGGCGCAGGCTGCGGGATCCGTCGGCACTCTCAATATCGGCGCCGCCCCCGGATCACCGGCGGTCGGTGCGGGTACCCTGACCGCATCAACGATCGAGCTCGGCGCCGGTACGGGCACGATCAACTTCAACCATACCGACACCGCCTATGTGTTCTCGGCGGCAATCATCGGTCCGGGGACAATCAACCAGATTTCAGGCGTGACCGACCTGACGGCGGATTCGGGCCT
>JARLJB010000298.1 GCA_031291415.1 Telmatospirillum sp. | reverse complement strand
TGATTCACTGTCCCCGCCCGTAGCAAGATACATCTCTGCCCTCATGCGCTGACTTGCGAATCTCGCATTTATACCACATCATGATAGCTTAAGACAAATCTGCACTATCTATGGAATTTTGTGACTCAGTAGTACTAGAGCTTTGTCGGACAAAGCTTAGGAAGAAACAAATTGTCGGTGGCACCGGCGTCTCTGCCGGTGTTCCGGCGTGAGCCGGAAAGGGTCTGCCTAGCGGCGGAAACACCGGCGCTGAGGCCGGTGCCACTCGTGTTTCATCCAGGGCGGGTCGGCGCGCCACCGGTGCCGAACTCTAAAGCCGCCGATCTGATCGAAGGCAGGCCGGGGGAAGGCAGACGGCGTCTTCCGTCCCCCTGCCGGTTGGCATCACACCGTTTCGTCGACGCCCGCAGCGCCCGGCTGCACTTTCGGGCCGCCCTTGGAAACGCCGACCATCGCCTCGCGCAGCAGGCGGTCGTGAATCGTGTAGCCGGCCTGCATCTCAAGGACCACTGTTCCAGCGACCGCGGTGACGTCCTCGATCTCCATCATGGCCTGGTGAAAATGCGGATCGAACCGTTGGCCAAGCGAGACGATCCGCTTGATGCCGTAGCGTTCCAGCGTCGAGAGAAAGGTCCGTTGGGTGAGTTCGACGCCTTCAACGAGCTTATGGGCCATCGGATCGTCGTTCCGCGCTTCGGCAGGAATGCTTTCCAGCGCCCGATGCAGGTTGTCGGCCACCTGCAAGATATCCTTGGCAAAATTGCCGACCGCATATTTGCCGCGGTCCTCGGCCTGCTGTTCGAGGCGCCGCCGGACGTTTTCCGTCTCGGCCACGGCGCGCAGCAACTGGTCCTTGAGTTTCACCACCTCGGCTTCCAGCTCCACTTCACGCGGGCTGGGTGCCGGCGCGGCATTGGCGGGCCCAGTCTCGGCAGCGGTTTGCGCGCCGGTTTCGGGAGCCGGCGTTTCGGGCGCCGTCGTCTGCGCTTGGGATTCGTTGGCTTGAGGCTGTTCCTGGGTCATGGTGTTCCTTAAATCTCTTGAAGGCTCTTGAAGTCTTTTGGTTATCCGATCAATCGCCCGATCACTTTGGCGGTATAGTCCACCATCGGGATGATCCGGGCATAGTTGATCCTTGTCGGACCGATGACGCCGATCGCTCCGACGATCTGTTCACGGCTGTTATGATATGGGGCGACGATCATCGTGCACCCCGACACTTTGAACAATTCATTCTCGGCGCCGATAAAAATCTGCACACCTTCGGCGCCGTGCGTCAGCTCCAGCAACCCCAGCATCTCCTCCTTGGTTTCCAAGGCCTCGAAAAGAGCTCGGATCCGTTCGAGATCCTCGATGGCGGTGACGTCATCAAGGAGATGCGATTGGCCGCGAACGATCAACTGGCCGCCGCCCTTGTTGCCGCCCGCCCAAGTGGCGACCCCGGCCGCCACCACCTTGCTGGTCAGTTCATCGAGCTGCGTGCGCTGGCTCTCCAGCTCTTCGAGGATCTGGCGCTTGGCTTCCTCCAGCGTGTGGCCGACCACTCGGGCATTGAGATAATTGGTGGCCTCGACAAGGATCGAGGCGGGGACTTCCCGCGACAATTCCAGCACCCGGTTCTCGACCAGCCCGTCGTCGGTCACCAGCACGACCAAGGCCCGGCCCGGCCCAAGCGGCACGAACTCGATATGCTTGAGCGCCACCTGGCTTTTCGGCGCCAATACCAGCCCGGCACACCGCGAAAGGCCCGACAGCGTCGCCAGGGCTTCCTCAAGCAGGGATTCGAGACTCTTTCCGGTCGTCTGGCATTGGGCGTCGATTCGGTCGCGCTCGGCCGCGGCCAAGCTGCCCAACTCCAGAAGGCCATTGACGAACAGCCGCATTCCGGCCTCGGTCGGCATGCGGCCGGCCGACGTGTGGGGCGCGAAGAGCAAGCCGGCGTCCTCAAGGTCAGCCATGACGTTGCGCACGGTCGCCGGCGACAGTGATTTGGCAAGGCGCCGCGACAGCGTCCGCGATCCGACCGGCTCACCGGTCGCCACATAGGCATCGACGATCTGGCGAAAAATCTCGCGGGAGCGTTCGCTCAACTCGGCGATATTTTTGCTGCGCGTCATGATCCCAAATTTATCCTTGAAGTGGCGGTGCTGAAATGTAGTGACCCGTGCCGGGGTCGTCAACTTGGGCGGCAAGACGGCCGGACACCCGCAGGAATTAGGTTGCCTGGCTTTTGGCATAGGACCGTGACGCACACGCGGGACCGAAAAGACGGGCCAAGACCAGCCTGCACTCTGGACGCAGCCTCGTCCAATGGTTAGCCTGTCGACCTTTCCGAAAGGTCCGGTCCTGCCGCAGGGGGCTCCCGCGTCAGGTGAACCGGTCCGTAAACCGATTGAATTGTCGTGGGCTCCTAAAATAACTCGCGATGACCAAATTGCCTTAGAGGACTTCATGAGACCGTCGGGCCGCACGCCGAATCAGCTTCGTCCTATCTCCCTGGAACCCGCCTTCAGCAAATATGCCGAAGGCTCGTGTCTGGCAAAGTTCGGCGATACCCATGTTCTTTGCACCGCTTCGGTCGATGAAAAAGTGCCATCGTTCCTGCGCAACACCGGCAAGGGCTGGGTGACGGCCGAATATGGCATGCTGCCGCGGTCGACCCATACGCGGACCGACCGCGAGGCGGCCAAAGGCAAACAGAGCGGTCGTACGCAGGAAATTCAGCGGCTGATCGGCCGTTCGCTGCGGGCGGTAACGGCTCTGAAGGCCATGGGCGAAATCCAGATCAAGGTCGACTGCGACGTGATCCAGGCCGATGGCGGGACCCGGACAGCCTCGATTACCGGCGCCTATGTGGCACTTTACATGGCGTTCCAGAAACTGGTGTCGATGGGAACCCTGTCGGAGATTCCGCTGATCGGCCAGGTCGCCGACATCTCCTGCGGGATCTACCAGGGCACACCGGTTCTCGACCTCGACTATGCCGAGGATTCAACCTGCCAGGTCGACAGCAATTTCGTGCTGACCGCCGACGGCGGCATCGTCGAAATCCAGGGAACCGCCGAAGAGAAACCCTTCAGCCATGTTGAGTTCCTGGCTCTTTTGAGCCTCGCCCAACAGGGTGTCGAGGAATTGACCGCTTTGCAAAGGAAGGTCCTGGGACTGTGAGCCGCCGGAAGTTCACCGCCGAACGCCTGATCATTGCCAGTCATAATCCGGGCAAGGTCCGCGAAATCGCCGAATTACTGGCGCCGTTCGGCACCACTGTGGTTTCGGCCGGTGAACTCGGCCTGCCGGAGCCGGAAGAAACCGGGCAGAGCTTCATTGAAAATGCCGAGCTCAAGGCGCATGCCGCCACGCAGGCCACCGGACTGCCGGCTCTGGCCGACGACTCCGGTCTGGCGGTTGCCGCTCTCGGCGGCGATCCCGGCATTTTTTCGGCGCGCTGGGCCGGCCCGACCAAGGATTTCGACTACGCGATGAAGCGAATCGAGAAAGCCCTGGCCGATTTGCCGGATCGCCGGGCGCATTTCGTCTGCGCCCTGTCGCTGGCCTGGCCCGACGGCCACGTCGAAAGTTTCGAAGGTGTCGTGCATGGCACTCTGGTCTGGCCTCCGCGCGGTAACCTGGGATTCGGCTACGATCCGATGTTTCTGCCGAATGGACGGACGCAGACCTTCGGCGAAATGGCCCCGGAAGAGAAGCACGCGATCAGTCACCGGGCCGATGCCTTTCACCAATTGGTGGACGCCTGTTTCCGCAATTGAAGAGGTCTGCGGCAAGAGCCAGATATACATGCGTGCATGCGGCTCTTGCGCCTGATCGCCCTCCCGAAACGCCGGTTCCCGCAAGGATATATCCCTGATGGCCGACGCCTTTGGCATCTATATCCACTGGCCGTTCTGTCTGTCGAAATGCCCCTATTGCGATTTCAACAGCCATGTCGCGGCCACTATCGAGCAATCGGCCTGGCGTGGCGCGCTGTTGGCCGAGCTTGAGCATTTCGCCCAGGAGACAGCCGGGCGGACGGTCACCAGTATCTTTTTTGGTGGCGGCACGCCCTCGCTGATGGAGCCGGCGACCACCGCCGCCTTGCTTGATGCCGTCGCCAAGCGCTGGCGACTGGCCGACGACGCCGAGATCACCCTCGAAGCCAACCCTGGCACCATCGACGCCGAGCGGTTCCGGGATTTTCGCGCGACCGGCGTTAACCGCCTGTCGATGGGACTGCAGGCCCTTGACGATCAGGCCCTGCGTTTCCTCGGCCGGCGCCACGATCTGGCGCAGGCGATCACCGCCGTCGAGCTGGCGCGGGCAACCTTCCCACGGATTTCGTTCGACCTGATCTACGCCCGCCCCGGCCAGACCATCGACCATTGGCGGGAAGAGCTGGACTGGGCCATCGCCCTGGCGGCCGACCATCTGTCGCTCTACCAACTGACCATCGAAGCCGGCACCGCCTTCCACACGGCCTATGCCCGCGGCGACTTCATTTTACCCGACGAAGACACCGCGGCCGGCCTGTTCGAGCTGACCCAGGAAATCACTGCCGCCCACGGGCTTCCCGCCTACGAGATTTCAAACCATGCCCGGCCGGGTGCCGAATGCCGGCACAACCTTCTTTATTGGCAAGGCGACGATTATGTCGGCATCGGCCCGGGGGCGCATGGCCGGCTGACCGACAGCTCGGGAACGGTCTGGGCGATCAGTCAGCTCAAGGCTCCGGAGACTTGGCGAAAGGCGGTGGCCGGCGTCGGCCATGGCACCAAGGAACGGGTGGCGCTTGGGCGCGACGAACGAATGGCCGAACTGGTGATGATGGGACTGCGCTTGAACGACGGTTTGTCCGCCATCCGCTTTGCCCTGAGAAGCGGCAAGACCTTGACCGACGCCGTCAATCGTTCCGGCCTCGATATGATGATCGGCGATGCCTTCCTCGTCTGGGACGGCGATCGCCTGCGCGCCACCCCGAAAGGCCGGCTGGTGCTCAACTCGGTGATCGCCGCATTGCTTGCCTAATAGGCGGCTTGGAACGAGGCGGGGGCGGGGGCGATCTCCTTGTCGGCACCGGCATTTTGCACTTCGCGGATGGCATAGCCGCGTTCGGCGGTTCCGTCGGATCGCAGACGGAAGATCCCGTCGATGCCGGCGAATCCGGTCGGACTGGTCAGCGCCGACGCCGAAAAATCGCGGGGCGAACGTCTTGCCAAGACCGCCGCCAACGCCGTCGCGTCATAGCCGAGCGAGGCGAGGCGAGGCGGCCGGGCACCGAAAGCCTTTGTGTAGCGTGTTTCGAAATCGCTGTGCGTGCTCTCCGGCGGCGCCGGATACCAGCCGCCGACCAGGCCGGGCTCGCTTCCCGGCCGGCTTTCTTCCCACAACATGGTGCCCAACAGTTTGACATGGGCCGGATCGATGCCCATTTGCGCCAGGCTGTTGGCCACCGTCCGCAACCGTTGTCCCTCGTCGGGAATGATCAAGGCATCGAAACCGACATCGCCGGGACGATGCGCGTCGACCTTGATCAATCGTTTGACGACGACGCTGATATCTGCGGCGTTGGCATCGTAATACTGCAAGGTCGCGACCGTGACGCCCACCTGGGTGGCATTGTTGGAAAGATAGTCGACAACGGTCCGGCCATAATCGTTCGACGGTGCCAAAATTCCCAGGCGCGGCCGGTTCTGGCTGCGCGCATAATCGGCCACGCGGAGAGCCTGCGGACCGGGCAGGAAGCCCAAGGCGTACACACCATTGCCCGCCGCGGTACTGTCGGCGGTGAACGACACCATGGCGACCCCGGCCTGACGGGCCAGAGAGGCCGCAGCCTTGGTTTCGACCGAAAATACCGGGCCGATGATGATGTCGGCATGCTGCGTCAAAGCCTGCTGGACCGCGGCAACCGCGCCATCGGCGGTTCCCTTGCTGTCGAACGGCAGCAGATTGAAGGCGTTGTCGGCCATTTCGAACAGCGCCAGCTGGGCGGCGTTTAACAGAGCGGCACCAAGCTGCGCCGACGGCCCGCTGAGCGGCAGCAGCACGGCGACGGTTGCCGGCCGATTGGACGACGACGGCGTCAATACCGGCGCCGACGGCGGCGGCGGTGACGATTGCACGACCGGCGGCGCCGGAACCGGCACAGCCGGCGGCGGTGCCGCGACGACCGGCGGGTTGATCGGCTTGGCGGACCCGTTGTCCGGTGCTACATGTGAACAGCCGGCCACAAGAAGGCCGAGGGCTAAAACGCGGACGAGGCGATAAAAGAAGCGAGGCATCGATAATGCGGGACGGCGCAAGCGCGGTCTCCCGATCCAAGGGGAAAGCGGGAGACCAGCCTAACCAGACAGCGCCCGGAAGTAAACCGGCGCCGGGACTCTATTTAGTCGCAACGCCCATCGGCAATCTCGACGACATCACGCTCAGGGCCGTGAAAGTGTTGCGCCAGGCCGATTTGATCGCCTGTGAAGACACTCGGGTGAGCGGAAAATTGTTATCGCTGCTTGGCATTTCGGGAACGGCTCTCACTCCCTACCACGAGCATAATGCCGAGCGGGCCCGGCCGGCGATCCTGGCCCGTCTGCGCGAAGGCGCGGTGGTGGCCCTGGTTTCCGATGCCGGCACGCCTTTGGTTTCCGACCCCGGCTATCGACTGGTCCGCGACTGTGTCGCCGAGGGGCTCGCCGTGACAAGCCTTCCCGGAGCCTCGGCGGTGCTGACGGCCATGCAGTTGTCCGGCCTGCCCAGCGACCGTTTCCTGTTCTCCGGTTTTTTGCCCGTCAAGGATGGCGCCCGACGGCGGACATTGGAACAGCTGGCGAAGGTGCCCGCCAGTTTGGTGTTCTACGAATCGCCGCGCCGCCTGGCCGAGAGTTTGGCCGTCATGGCCGACGTTCTCGGCCCGCGAAGCGCCGCCGTCGCCCGCGAACTGACCAAACTGCACGAGGAGGTCCGCCGCGCCGACCTGACCGTCCTGGCCAGTCATTATGCCGCCCTGGGGCCACCGAAGGGCGAGGTCGTCATCGTCATCGCTCCACCGGACGACGAACCGCCGCCGGCCGCCGATGCTCTCGACGCGGCGCTCCGCCAGGCCCTGGCCAGTCTGTCGCTTCGTGACGCGGCGGCGACCGTCGCCACGGCGACCGGGCTGCCCAAGCGGCAGGTTTATGCCCGCGCCGTCGCGCTTTCCGGCGAGGGCCGGGAATGACGCCAAAACCCGCCAGTGGCGTCTCCGAACGGCGGCGACTGGCGCGCCGGCGCGGTCGCTGGGCCGAGTGGCTTTGCCGATGGTGGCTACGCGCCAAGGGATACGCCATTCTGGCACAGGGTCATGTCAACGGACGGGGTACCGGCGCCGGCGAAATCGACATCATCGCGCGACGGGGCGGGCTCATCGCCTTCATCGAGGTCAAGGCCCGCGCCACCCATGCCCTGGCCGGGGCGGCGCTTTCGGCAAACCAGCAACGCCGTCTGACGCGGGGCGCGGCGGCGTTTCTCGCCCGTCATCCCCAATACGCCAATTGTTCCATCCGCTTCGACGCGATGCTGGTTGCGCCCTGGCATTGGCCGCGTCATGTGACCGACGCCTGGCGGCTCGAGGATTGATCCCCCGGTGGCGTTTCCCGCCTGCCGACGCCGGAGGCGAAGGCATCGCATAGATGCCAAGCCCCTGCAATTGCATCTGGCCAGGCATTGCTTTCCCTGACTACACTGTCGCCGCAACGGTCAACCGCTAGGGAATGTCCGCCGTGAATCGTCTTTTGCAGGTCAGTGCTGTCCTTACCCTCACGATCCTCACCTCCGGTTGCGTGACCGCAGTGGTCGGCAGCGCCGCCACCGTCGGTGTCGGAGCGGCCGAGGAGCGGGGTTTCGAAGGAGCCGTCGACGACACCAAGATCCGGACGGCCATCAACAATCTGTGGTTCAGCGAGGACCTGGAAGTCTTCCGTGACATCACCCTGACGATCAATGAGGGACGCGTGATGCTGACCGGTTCGGTGAAGAAGCCGGAAACGCGCGTCGAGGCGGTCCGCCTGGCTTGGCAGGCTGCCGGCGTCCGCCAGGTTATCGACGAAATCCAGGTTGAGGACAAATCGGGCTTCGCCGATTACGCCAGCGACGTCTGGATCGCCAACAAGCTGCGCACCCGTTTGATGTTCGACAGCAAAATCAAAAACATCAATTACACCACCGATGTGGTCAACGGCGTCGTCTATCTGATGGGAATCGCCCAGGACCAGGACGAATTGGATCGGGTCATCGCCTATGCCCGCGACACCAGTGACGTCAAGCGGGTGGTCAGCCATGTCGTCCTCAAGAACGATCCCCACCGGCAGTTCTGACGCGGTCTGACGTCAGTTGGCGGCCCGGGGAGTCCACCGCAGAGTCGCGGTGTCGTCATCGTGACAGAGCTCGTTCAGGATCGCCGCCGAGACCCGGTTGGGGGTTGTACCGTTGATCGTGAGGATGCCCTTGCGCACCAGATCCCAGCCGGACAGCACACATTCGCCGGCCGGAATGCCGGTGAGCGTGACGAAGACGCGGCCATTCTCTCGTGTCACCTGCAGGCCGCCGCCGAAGATATTACCCGGCGGGGCCGCGCCATGGACTGCCGCTTCCACCTGGGCGACCAGTGGCCGCAGCGGCGGTTCGGCGGGACCCTTGTTTTCGCCCCGGCTGTGCAGACCGATGGCCAGCCCGGCGGCAAGCACGGCGGCCAGGGCGACAACCAAGGCGATGGTGCGGGGAGGCGAGGATTTCACGACGACCGGCGCGGGCTTGGCATGGGCATGACGCTCATAAGCGGCGGCGGTTTCCACCGAGGACGGATTCCGGTGGGTCGGCGATGGACGGTGGGCAACCCGGCGCTGTTCCGCGGTCGTTAGAATGTGCAGGCATTCGGCGACCGCTTTGGCAAGGATGATTGGGCCCGGCCCGGTCGTGACATTATCGGGAACCGCGCCAACGACACGGGCGATCTGGTTGTCGAGGTCGGCCCGCAGACCGCGATCGTCCTCGCGATCAAGGATCAGCCGCAAGACGGCTTCGGATCGTTCAAGAAGATGGGCTTTGTCCGTCGCGGCCCGCACGCGGGCCAGCAACGCCTCGAACAAGGCGGCTTCCTGCTGCGTGGCGGCCAACGACTGGTCTGCATGACCTGCCGGAGGAGTGACGGACTTCGGTTCGGTCGGCAAGGGGAAAATCCCGGCCAGAGCATGAATTGGCTTACGATAGCTTAGCGGATCTTACATGTTGGTTAATCCGGCCACTGAACAATGTGTGGTCGATAATTATTCGCCCGCAACCGAACAAATGCCGCTCTTTCAAGACAGACGCCTTAACTCATTGAGCCCGGTCTGATGAGACACTCATGACGATTGGGAGTCGCAAACCGCCGCCGGGGCATTATCTTGTCTTCCGGACGAATGAAGGAGAAATAGCAAGATGAGCCTGGCGGTCGCCATCCAGATGGATCCCATCGAGTCGATCAAGATCGACGCCGACAGCACTTTCGTGCTGGCCTTGGAGGCCGAAAAGCGCGGTCACCGCCTCTTTCATTACCTTCCCGAGGATTTGACCCTGCGCCAGGGCGTCGTCAGCGCCTGGGCGCGGCCGCTGTCCGTACGAAGAGTGCGCGGTGACCATTTCACCTTGGGCGAGCCCGCGCAGATCAACCTTGCCGATGTCGATGTCGTGCTGATGCGCCAGGATCCACCCTTCGACATGGCCTACATCACGACGACCCATCTGCTGGAGCATATTCATCCGAAGACGCTGGTGGTCAACGACCCGGTCCAGGTCAGGAATGCCCCGGAAAAGCTGCTGGTCACTCATTTCCCCGATTTGATGCCACCGACGCTGATCACCGCCGACCGCCGGCAAATTGTCGATTTCCGCGCCGAACAAGGCGAGATCATCGTCAAACCGCTGTACGGCAACGGCGGCGCCGGGGTTTTTCACGTGACGCCGTCCGACGACAATCTCAATTCCCTTTTGGAACTGTTCGCCGAGATCTCCCGCGAACCGGTGATGGTCCAGCGTTATCTTCCCGAAGTCCGCCAGGGTGACAAGCGCATTGTTCTGATCGACGGCGTGGCGGTCGGGGCGATCAACCGGGTTCCGGCCGCCGGCGAGGCGCGCTCGAACATGCATGTCGGCGGACGGGCGGAGAAAAGCCAACTGACGGCGCGGGACAAGGAAATCTGCGCTGCTATCGGTCCGACCCTGAAAGAACTGGGAATGATTTTTGTCGGCATCGATGTGATTGGCGACTATCTGACCGAAATCAACGTCACCTCGCCGACCGGTCTTCAGGAAATCAACCGTTTCGACGGAACCACGCTCGAAAGCCTGGTCTGGGACGCCATTGAGGCGCGGCTTTAAAAAACGAGCCGGTTTTGGTCAACCGGAATTTCTTGTGCTAAGGTGCCGCGCAAATTCGCGCCAACCAGCCGCGCGGCCCTTTTCCTGGGATTTGAGCACTTACGATGAATGTCGACTTGATGCGGTGGATCGACCGCTGGACGGGCGTACCACTGTGTTTCCTGCTGACTCTGCTCGGCCGCCTGTTTCTCCGGCGTCCGACCGCTGAAGAAAAACCTCGCCGCATCCTGTTCGTCGAGTTGTCCGAGATGGGTAGCACCATCCTGGCCGATCCGGCCATGCGCAAGGCGCAACAGACGTTTGGCGCCGAGCTCTATTTCGTCATTTTCCGCCGCAATGCCGCCAGTCTCGGTTTTCTGCACACCGTGCCCGAGGCCAATGTCTACACGATCCGCGAGGATTCGCTGGTCACCCTGGTGATCGACACTTTGGGTTTCCTTGCCTGGACGCGTCGCATCGGTATCGACACCGTGATCGATCTCGAACTGTTCTCGCGGTTCACCGCTTTGCTGACCGGCCTGTCGGGAGCCCCGCGACGTGTCGGTTTCTACCGCTTCCACAACGAGGGACTTTACCGCGGCGAACTGCTGACCCACCGCGTGGCCTATAACCCGCATATCCATATCGCGAAGAATTTCATCGCTTTGATCAATGCGCTGGCCGGCCCGCAGGGCGAGGTCCCCTATTCGAAGACGCTGATCGACGACAATGAAATCGTCATTTCCAAGGCGGGTGTCCCCGACAGCCTGATCAAGGAAATGCGGACGCGGGTATCGCTTCTCTATCCCGACTACGATCCGGCCCGCCACCGGATCGTCCTGATCAACCCCAATGCCAGCGAGCTGCTGCCGCAACGGCGCTGGCCACACGCCAATTTCGCCAGGCTGGCCGAGCAGATCGTGGCTTTGTCGCCCGACATCCTCGTGCTGATCACCGGCTCGCCCGACGAAGCGATCGAAGCCGACCAACTGAAAGCCCTGGTCGGCAATCCCCGCATGATCAACTTCGCCGGCCGACAGTTGCTGACCGAATTGCCGGCGCTTTACGCCTTGGCGGAATTGATGATCTCCAACGACTCGGGCCCCGGCCATTTTGCCGCCGTCACCGACATGCCGGTGATCTCCCTGTTCGGACCGGAAACGCCGGCTCTCTATGGGCCCTTGGGCCGCGGTGCGGCGCTCACCGCCGGTCTCGCCTGCAGTCCCTGCGTTTCGGCCGCCAACCATCGCAAGACCGCTTGCCACGATCCCGTTTGCATGCGGGCACTGACCCCGGAGTGGGTCTTCGAGCAGGTCCGGAACTTCCTGCAGCCGACCCCCTAGCTCTGAGTCATTCAACCTCAGTGGCGCCGGCGTCCCTGCCGGTGTTCCGGCAGAGCCGGAAACTTCCGCCTTTCGGCGGACACGGGCAGAGACGCCCGTGCCACCGATCCAACTTATTCACATCCTTAGCCCGCGCCGCGCCATCTCCTGGTCCAGACGCGCCGCCAGGCCGTCGCTGATTTCGGTCATCGGCAGCCGCACCTCCGGGCTGTCGATCAATCCAGCCCGCCATAACCAATATTTGATCGGGGCCGGGCTCGGCTCAGCGAAGAGCAGCCGCGGCAAATCGACCAGCGCCCGCCAGCCGGCCAGGGCGCCTTTCTGGTCGCCGGCCAGCAGACTGTTGCGGATCGCGGCGAAGGACGCGGTCTCGACATGGGCCGATGCCAGAATGCCACCATCGGCGCCCTGGGTGAGCGCCCCATAAAACAGCGCGTCCTCTCCGGTCAGCACGGAAAAACCCGGCGGTCGGGTCCGCAGAAGATCGAAGGACTGCGCCTGGTCGGCCGAACAGTCCTTGACGCCAACGATGTTGCTTCGCTCGGCAAGGCGAAGCATCGTCTCGTTGCTCATATTGACGCCGGTCCGATAGGGAATGTTGTAGATCACGATCGGCCGGGCGGTCTGGTCGGCCAATGCCGAAAAATGCCGATAAAGTCCCTGCTGGGACGGCCGTGAATAGTAAGGACAGGCGATCAAATAACCGTCGACCGGCCAGGACGCCATCCGCTCCAGCGCCCTGCAGCCCTTGCGCGTGTCGCTGCCCGAAAGGCCGAGGTAGAGGGCCATCGGTCGGCCGAGGCTGCTCCGTTCGGCAGCAGCGACGTCCACCAGCCGTTCGACCTCGCCGTCATCGAGGGTCAGCCCTTCGCCGGTCGTTGCGGCGACGATCAGGCCGTCCACCGGCTCGGTTGCGTAATGCCGGACGAGGCGACGCAACGACGTCTCGTCAAGTTGACCATCGCGGAACGGTGTCACCAAGGGTAGCCATAAGCCGCGCAAAATTGAGCTCGTCCTGTCCATGATGTTTCTTCTCCTTGCCGGTAAGTGTCGCCGGAGAGGGGGGCGGTTACAAACAAGAAAACAGGGCGGCCGCCACGATGACGACCCTGTCTCCATCTGCCGCATAATAGAATTAATCTAAATATGGCCGGCGGAAGAGAAGGTCCGGCGCTCTTCCGGATCGCCAAGGAGATTGGGGATTAAATACCTGTGGTTGTACAATATCTGAACACATCTATTAATTGAATTTCGTCGACGTCGAGTTTTCGATGTTTCTGTGCCATATTTTGGTGTGGACTTTTTCAATCCGAAGCGCGGTCGCGAGCGGCAAAAGGTTGCCGCGGGCCGCGGGAATCGCATTCAGGGAGGGGAACAATGGCTATCACTTTCGACCGGAGCAGCCGAATCGACTCGATGGGGATCGACGATTCGACGCGCGCCATCCTTCGCGAAATTCGGCCATTGCTCGTCCAGCACATGGACGCGGCGATCGATGCCGCTTTCGCGCAGATCCTGCGATTTCCGGAGGTCCAGAAGATCTATGCGTCGGTCAATGTCGACGAAGCCAAGCGACTGCAGAAGGCGCATTGGCTGGACGGCGTCATGCCGGCCAACTTTACCGAAGCGGAGCTGGCATCCGGGGCCGAAATAGCCCGCAAGCGGCAGCAATCCGGACTGGCCTTGCGGTGGTATTTCGTCTTCTTCTCCACCATCCTCAATAGACTGGTCGCAGCCATTACACCGGTCTATCGGAAGAATCCGGAAAAGCAGAGCCAGATCGCCAGCGCGCTGGTCCGGGTCGTGATGTTCGATCTCGAATTTTTCTCGGCATTCTATATCGATTCGGCGCAAATGGGCGCCGCCGAGAAGGTCGAGCGCTACACTGGACAATTCGAGAAAGACGCCTCGGCCGCCGCTCAGGTGATCGCCTCGGCCGCCACGCAGCTGGAACACACCGCCAAGAGTCTGGCCTCAACTGCGGAACAGGCCTCCGGCCAGGCCAAGACCGCCGCGCTGGCTTCCGAGGACTCGGGCCGCAACATCGCGACGGTGGCGGCGGCCACCGAGGAATTGTCGGCGTCGATCGGCGAGATCGGCCGTCAGGCCAGCCAATCGACCGAGATTGCCGAATCCGCCGTGGCCGAGGCTCAGCGCACCAATACGCTGGTGCAAGGCCTCGCCGATACGACGAACAAGATCGGGGACGTGGTCAAACTGATCAACGATATCGCCAGCCAGACCAATCTTCTGGCGTTGAACGCGACGATCGAGGCGGCCCGGGCAGGAGATGCCGGCAAGGGATTTGCCGTGGTGGCCGGCGAGGTGAAGAGTCTGGCCAATCAGACCGCCAAGGCGACCGACGAGATATCGTCCCAAATATCGGCCGTGCAGAACGCCACCAGGGACGCGGTGGAGGCCATTCATGGCATCGGAAATACGATCGGGCGGATCAGCGAGATCGCCTCGAGCATCGCCGCCGCGGTCGAGGAACAAGGCCAGGCCACCCACGAAATCGCCCGCAATGTTCAGCAGGCGGCGCAGAGCGGCGATATCCTGACCACTAACATTTCCTCGGTGAACACCGCAGTCGGCCAAACCGGGGTGTCCGCCCAGGAGGTCCGGGGCGCTGCCGGCGGTTTGTCGCGCGAGGCGGAGGTCTTGACCGGCCAGGTCAAGGAATTCCTCAAGCAGATTCGCTCATTACACTAACGTAACAAAATGATAGCCACTCCTCCGGCGGCGGCGGAGGAGGAGTGGCGGCCAAAGGAACATTGAGAATGGGTTCGGCTTCGTCGTTCCGCGGATTTTCGCCGGAAGCGGTGACATTTCTGCGGTCTCTTGCCCTCAATAACGACCGGGCGTGGTTCGCCGACCATAAGACCGTCTATCAAACGGAAATTCTGGCCCCGATGCGACAACTGGTCGCCGACCTGGGGCCGACCATGACGGCTATCGACCCCGGTTTCGATACCGACCCGCGCGGCGCGGCGGTCTCGCGGATTTTTCGTGACACCCGATTCTCGCGGGACAAGTCCCCTTACCGCGTCAATCAGTGGATTTCCTTCAAGCACCGGACAAAGGACTGGACGACCCGGCCGGCCTTTTTTATGGAGTTCCGGCCGGAGGGCTATCGCCATGGCATGGGCTACTACGCCGCGAACGCGGCGACCATGGCCGCCGTCCGCCGCCGCATGGCGGTTCATCCCGAAAGGCTGCAGGACGCGATGGAAACCGCCGAAAAGGCCGGTTATGGGCTGGAAGGTGAGCTCTACAAACGGCCGCGCCTGCCGGCTGACCTGCCACCCCAGATCCTGGACTGGTTCCGCCGCAAAAATGTCTATGTGGTGAAGAACGAGGTCATCGACGCGACGTTCCATAGCGAGGCGATTGTCGAATTGCTGCGAAACTCCTTCCGAGCCTCGGCACAGCTTTATCGTTTCCTGGCCGATGCCGGCCGGATCGACGGCGACGAGGAATTCGAAGCGGCCGAAAACTGATCGTGGCAACACCGGACGTCCGTGGTCCAACTGGCCCGGACGGAGGCTTGGTGTGATCTTCAAGCCGACGTTTCAGTCCGTGTCTTCGGCCCACCAGGCGAGGCGGCCGAGCGGGAGAGTCAGGAATTTTCCGACATTTCTTTTCGGAACTGGAGCGCTATAAGTCCGTCACCAATCCCTTCCGATCGCCCTCTCGGTGTTCGGAAGGTTGGCGACCTGTTCATTTCTGGGCAACGCGGCGCCCCCGCCCTCAGCTTCTCCTCTCGTTCTTGCTTGCAAGACGATTGGAGAATTCCGGAGCGGGATGCGTAATACTGGCCTATTAATGATCTGATAGATATAAATAATGTCTGATATTTTTACAGTTTGTACGAAAATAAATTCTATCTTGTTGTAAAATAAGTCCCCAAAAACTTGGCATATTAATTGCTGAGTGGGATTTCACGATTGTGATTGGCATTGGGCATTGCCTGTCGCAATGAAATTCCATTTTTGGGGGATTCTATGTTTTCTAGAAAACCAATTGTCGTCAAGGACGGGCAACTCCGTCTCAAGGCAGCGCTGCTGTTTGCAGGGGGTACGCTTTTCTCAGGTTTCGCCACGCCGGCCGTGGCCACTCAAATTGCCTCGTTCACGGCGAACGATCTCATCATCAGCACGGTGACCGGCAGCACGCTCGATTCGGCGTCACCAATCACCTTGCAGGAGTTTCAGCTCGGCGCCAACGGAACCCAGGCCACGTCTGTCGGCACATTTACCCTGCCGCAGACCAGCAGTGGCTCCAACGCCGCTATTTCCGGCGAATACGGATCGGCTTCCGAAGGTATTCTCCAACGGTCCGTCGATGGCCGGTATCTGACCATCATGGGGTATGGGGTGAACGCCGCCGCCTTCAACACGGCGCCGGTGTCGACCTACGGGACTGCGGCGCTCGGACAGACCACAAGTCTGACGGCGGCGCAGCAGAGCGGAACGGCCTACACGACCGTGCCGCGCGTTGTCGCGTTGATCGGTGCCAATGGCAGCGTCGACACCAGCACCGCCCTGACCGGCGTCTTCAACACCAATAATCCGCGCAGCGCCACGACGGTGGATGGTTCGTCCTTCTATGTCTCCGGGCAGGCCGCCAGCAAGACCGACTCCACCCAGGGCGTGTTCTATGCCAAGCGTGGCGCCACCACCGCGACGGCGGTCGATACCAGCACCGACACACGCGTCGTGTCGATCGTCAACACCGGGAGCGGAAATACGCTCTATGTGTCCCGTGACTACAATCCGCCGGGAAGCGGCAAACAGAACAATACCAACGTCAGCAGCCTGACGAGCTCCACCGGAGGGTTACCGACCTCCTCGACGGGCCTCGTCAGCACCCACGTCACGCCGCCGGCCAGCCCGCTCTCCAGTGGCGGCAATAACGGCTCGATCAACCTGACCGCCGCCCTGGCCAACGGGGTCAACAACAGCCGCATCGGAAGCTTCGTCTACCTCAGTCCGGAGCAGTTTTTTTTCGCCAGCCCGACCGTCCTTTACGTCGCCGATAGCGGCCAACCAAAGAACGGCAATGCCAACAAGGCGGCTCTGGGCGAAGGCGGGCTACAGAAATGGGTGCTGGTAAACGGCATCTGGACCCTGGCCTATGACCTCGTTTCCGGATTGACCCTGGTGAACAATGCGAATGCCAACGCCAGTACGCCGACGGCACCCGGCGTCACCGGCCTTTTCGGTTTGACCGGCGAAGTGGTCGACGGCGAGGTGGAATTGTTCGCCACCAGTTACGGATTGAACGAACTGTCGTCCAGCTATCTTTACGAAATCACTGATGTCTTGAGCGATACGACAGCCCAGCAGGCGAGTGGGGAGAAGTTCACCACTCTGTATGCCGCGCCGGCCGGAACCTCGATCCGTGGTGTCGCGTTCGCTCCGGTCGATGTCCCGGAGCCCTCGTCGCTGGCCCTCGTCATGGCCGCGCTTGGCGGGCTGACGCTGCTGCGTCGCAGGCAGGTCTGAACCAGGAAAGTTCCCGGCTCCGGGGGCGCTGTCGCGTCTTCCCGGAGCCGGGAATATTGAGGCTGCGTGCTGTCAGATCAGGCTAGTGGCGCGCTAGGTCGAAACGATCAAGAGTCATGACCTTGTTCCAAGCCGCCACAAAGTCACGCACGAACGCCGGCTGCGAGTCGTTGCTTGCGTAGACTTCCGCGAGGGCCCGGAGCTGGGAGTTCGAACCGAAGACGAGATCGACGACGGTGCCCGTCCATTTGAGCTCGTCCGTCGCCCGATCGCGCCCTTCCAACACGCCTTCGGATGTGGCGGACTTCTGCCACTTGGTCCTCATATCGAGCAGGTTCACGAAGAAGTCATTGGTCAACGTCTCCGGCCGCTTGGTGAAGACGCCGTGTCCGGACTGCCCGACGTTTGCATTGAGGACGCGCAGCCCACCGATCAGAACCGTCATCTCAGGAGCGGTCAACGTCAGCAGGTTCGCCCGATCCACCAGCAGCTCGGCCACCGCCGATCCGGACTGTCCCTTCCGGAGGTAGTTGCGGAATCCGTCCGCGGTCGGTTCCAGGACGGCGAACGAGGCGACGTCGGTCTGCTCTTGCAAAGCATCCATGCGCCCGGGGGCGAAGGGAACCTTCACCGCGTCGCCGGCCTTCTTCGCCGCCTCCTCGACGGCCGCGCAGCCGCCCAAAACGATCAGGTCGGCCAGCGACACCTTCTTGCTGCCGGACTGCGCGCTGTTGAAATCCGTCTGGATCGCTTCCAGCGTCTGGAGGACTTTCGCCAGTTGGGCCGGCTGGTTGACGTCCCAATCCTTTTGCGGCGCCAGACGAATGCGCGCCCCGTTCGCCCCGCCGCGCTTGTCGCTGCCGCGGAAGGTCGACGCCGACGCCCAGGCCGTGGTGGCCAGTTCGGAGATGGTGAGGCCGGACGCCAGGATTTTCGCTTTCAGAGCGGCAATGTCCGGCTCCCCGATCAGCGCATGATCGACAGCCGGGATCGGGTCTTGCCACGCCAGCGGCTCCTTCGGAACGAGCGGACCGAGATAACGCGCGATCGGGCCCATGTCGCGGTGTGTCAGCTTGAACCACGCCCGGGCGAACGCGTCGGCGAACTGATCCGGATTCTCGTGGAAGCGCCTTGAAATTTTTTCGTAGGCAGGGTCGAACCGCAAGGCGAGATCGGTGGTCAGCATGGATGGGGTGTGGCGCTTTGACGGATCGTGGGCGTCGGGCACCGTACCGGCGCCGGCGTCATGCTTCGGTTTCCATTGATGCGCACCGGCCGGACTCTTGGTCAGTTCCCAGTCGTAGCCGAACAGGTTCCAGAAAAAGTTGTTGCTCCACTTGGTCGGCGTCGTGGTCCAGATGACTTCCAAGCCGCTGCCGATCGCATCGGCGCCCTTGCCGGTGCCGAATTTGCTCTTCCAGCCGAGCCCCTGTTCCTCGATACCGGCGGCTTCCGGCTCCGGGCCCACCAGCGACGCGTCGCCGGCGCCGTGGGTCTTGCCGAAGGTGTGGCCACCGGCAATCAGCGCGACCGTCTCCTCGTCGTTCATCGCCATGCGAGCGATGGTTTCGCGAATGTCCTTGGCTGCCGCGAGGGGATCCGGATTGCCGTTCGGCCCTTCCGGGTTCACATAAATGAGGCCCATCTGAACGGCGGCGAGGGGATTCTCAAGATCACGATCGCCGCTGTAGCGCTCGTCGGCCAGCCACTTGCCCTCCGGGCCCCAGTAGATGTCCTCTTCCGGCTCCCAGACGTCGACGCGACCGCCGCCGAACCCGAAGGTCTTGAACCCCATCGACTCAAGGGCGACGTTGCCGGCGAGAATCATGAGATCGGCCCACGAGATTTTCCGACCGTACTTTTGCTTGATCGGCCAAAGCAACCGGCGTGCCTTGTCGAGATTCACATTGTCCGGCCAGCTGTTGAGCGGTGCAAAACGCTGCGTGCCGGAGCCGGCGCCACCACGGCCGTCGCCGACGCGGTAGGTGCCGGCGCTGTGCCACGCCATGCGGATGAACAACGGCCCATAGTGGCCAAAGTCCGCCGGCCACCAGTCCTGCGAGTCCGTCATCAGGGCATGAAGGTCCTTGATCACGGCAGCGAGATCGAGGCTCTTGAACTCCTCGGCGTAGTTGAATTCCTCGCCCATGGGATCGGAGAGGGGAGAGTTCTGGTTGAGAATTTTTAAGCTCAGCTGATTGGGCCACCAGCCCTGATTTGATTTGGTGCCAACCGTCGCGCGCTGATGAGACCCGCCGGTCACCGGGCATTTTCCTTCGTTTTCCATGTCAACTCCCGTCGGATGCTGGGGCCGCTATTGGCCAGACAATCGAATGTCCCTTGTTTAGAATAATTATAAAGTAAGGGAAAGCGATTTCGAGCTTGCCGCATACTATACAACTATGACGAGCTTATTTGGTGCTGCATCAACTATGAGTTCGATGACACTGGCTTATCCCGGCACTCATCCCTTGGCGCGTGGGCGGGTATCGGGCTACTCTGGCGCCAATCAGGGGTGGATAAGCCGAGAGTAGTGGGGGCAATAAGCGATGCGGATTAGGGCTTTTTTCCTGTCTGCCATGGCGACCGCGGCGGCAGTGGGGCTGGTCTCAGCCAGCGTGGTCGTGGTCGGCGCAGTGAACGATTATCAGAACGCCGGTTTGGCCCACCGCTACGCCGACGCCTATGGTGCCGTCGCCCGAGTGGCCGAGCGCATCGCCTCGGAGCGCGGCGAGATGAATGCCCAACTGGTGTCCGACGCCCAGGCCGACGGCGCGGCGAAGAGTCGCCTTGACTACCGTTCATCGGACACCCGCGAGCAGACCCGGCAGGCTGTGGCGGTGTTGGAGACCATCGACAGAGAGCCTGGGCGTCAGGTACTGGAGACGGCGCGCCAGACCGCCGCCAAGATGGATGATCTGCGCGCGACCGTGGCCACGCAGGCCCAGCGCGCCAAGGCGGATCGCGACGCGGCGCTGATGGGCAGTCTGGTTTCGACGACCAGCAAGCTCATTGACGGCCTGACGCAGACTCTGGATGTGCTGCACCGCCAGATTTCCGAGGTGGACGGCAAGGGCAGTCAGTTGCTCGTCCTGGCCCGGGCTTCCATCGACATGCGGGTTTGGGCTGGTCAGCGCGGGGTGATACTGTCGGCGCTGTATGCCGGGCACAAGGCGGCCCCGCGCGAGACTCAGGCCCAATTGGCCGGCCTGACCGGCCGCATTGATGAGAACTGGCGACAGATCAGGTTCTTGGCCGAGGAAGTCGGTTCTTCCGATCTGCTGGCGACGGCGTTGCAGAAGACCGAGGCCGACTATTTCCGAAACACGGCATCGCTTTATGGACCCGTCATGCTGGGTGTCACTGGCGACGCGGCCTATCCCGAGGATTTCCCGGCCTTCCGCAAGACTCAGCTCGAAGTCTTGCTGCCGGCTACGACGTTTCCACGTGACGCCGCCATCGCCGAATTGCTGAAACGCACCGACACCAATCAGGCGGCGGCGGCGTGGCGCGTGACGTGGTCACTGGGTCTGGTGCTGTTGACCATCGGCATTTGCGCGGTCCTGTCCGTTCTGTTCGAGCGACGGGTGCTGACGCCCTTGGCCATCTTGACCCGGGTGATTGTCCGGCTGTCCTCGGGCGATCGCACCGCTGACGTGCCGTCCCAGAACTTCAGCGGCGAAATGAGCAAGCTGGCAGACGAGATCGGCACCCTGTGCGCCAATGCCCGGCAAGCCGCCGCGCTGGCCGACGAAAACGCCGCCAATCAGCGCGACCGCGAACGTCATACCGTCGAGATCGAAAAGGTCTGTTCCAGTTTCTACGGCGAAAGCCAGGAACTGATCGCCGACATGAGCGATTCGGCGCGTCAGGCCGTGGCCCAGGCGCGCTCGACCGAGGCCATGGCGGCAGACGTCAAGAGCCGGGTTTCGGCAGCGGCCACCTCGGCTTCGCAGGCCTCCTCCGGGGTGGGAACAGTGGCCGCCGCCGCCGAGGAGATGGCGGCGTCGATCAACGAAATCACCAGCCAGGTGTCGCACGTGTCCGAGGTGGCGTCCCGCGCCGTCACCGAGGTCGATGACGCCAGCCGGCGCATCGTCGGCCTGGAGGAGGCGTCGTCGCGCATCGGCGATATCCTGCGCCTGATCACCGACATCGCTGGCCAGACCAATCTGCTGGCACTCAACGCCACCATTGAGGCGGCTCGCGCCGGCGACGCCGGAAAGGGCTTCGCCGTGGTGGCCGGCGAGGTCAAGGCCTTGGCCAACCAGACCGCCAAGGCCACCGACGAGATCTCCGGCCAGATCGGCTCCATCCAGAAGATGACCGGCGACGCGGTGCACAGCATCCGCAACGTCGGCGCCACCATCGGCCAGATTGACGAATTCGCCTCGGCGGTCAGTGCGGCCGTGCAGCAGCAGGGACAGACCACCAAGGAAATCGCCCAGAGCGTGCAAGGCGCGGCGGAGAATACCCACGAGGTGTCGGAGGCGGTGGCCCACGCCGCCGACGTCATGAGCCGTACGGAACAGGCCTCGCAGGATCTGGTGGCCCACATGGACACCCTGGGGCAGCGCGCCGAAAGCCTTACCTGCGGCTTGGCCCGCTTCCTGGGCGAAGTGCGGACAGTTTAAACGCGGCTGGCAAGGCGGCACCTGGCAATCTCTACCCAGACGCTGGCCCGCGCCCCATGCTGGGTAGTTCATGCAACCTACTTCAACGGCAGATCAGACACAGCGTCGCGTAGTTGCTCTGATCGTCTGCTGTTGAGTTCCGCGACACAAGCCAGACGCCTCATTTCGAGAGCATTGCCGATTGCACCACCACCTAGCGAAGCCGAAAGTTCGCATTGGCTCTCACGGTACTTCACGAATTCCTTGTTTGATGCGGCAAGATTCGCCTTGGCTTGATTGACGTACTTATCGTCTTCATCCCATTTGGAGAGAAGGCTGGCCACGTTCTCCTCGGCTTGCCTCAATACATCCTGACTATTTTTGGCTTTCTTTGCCAGACAGTCCTGCATTCCCGCCTGAGAGAGGGCGCTGCATTCCTCGCGCAAAGCCCGCTCATCAAGAACGGAAGCGGATGACGTCGAAAATATTAACGCTGGCAAGCTAGCCGCCAAGCAAAAACCGATCCGCTTTATTGTGCGCATAGTACCGTCTCCCCTTTGCGTACTAACGTCGACGCGTAATCGAGCTTTTTTGCATAATTTGGATCACCACCTCCGTTATAACGCTGTGCTATCGATGTCGCGGATATGTGTCTCCAGCCCGTAATGACGCGTTGAATCGATGCTTTTTGGCACTTCAAAACTTGTCCGGGACGCAAAACGGTGGCCGTCGGGTTCAGCTTCTTCAGGGTGTCGACTGTGCTTTCTTGGGTTTTGGCGATCTTGTCGACACTATCGCCTGTCTTGACGGTGACCTCATAGACTTTGGGGTCGGCTCCAGGCACGCTGCGATCTTCGAAATTTGCCATGCGCATGAGAAGATAGCCGATACCTGCGCGGATGTTATGCGCGGGAATCGTTCTGGCTGATCCCGCAGTCAAGCGACCCTTCAAGGCTGGAGGCAGAATCAAGTCGCTGCCTTCCTTACTTGAAAGGAATGATGTCAGCCCAGGATCGCCAGCCACTCCTATTTGCATGGGCCGGTTTTTCCATTCGGAACTGTTGGCACCTGTTTCAACCCACAGCATCGCCTTGATAAGTTGCCAATCCAGAGGCAGGTATCCTGCTGTGCCCAAAAGGTGGTGGTTGTACTCATTTACCGCCATCTGAATTTCGCAGTCCCAGATATTCCATTTGGCATCTCCTACAGCCTTGTCGATGTCGTCCTGCCATCTTTCAAAACCCGTCTTCGGTGGTGCTTGGTCCGCCATATCCCTTCCTTTCTGATTGAATTGTTCAGGCCCTCGCATTCCCCGCGGAGGGTGAAAATGCAGTCAGCCATGTCGGCCCTCTCCCAGGCAACGCTTCCGGTGAAGACGTCGGACAATGAAATGGGAAAGGCCTTGGCGGGATTCGCGCCAAGACACATTGGTCCAGCCTTTATGGTCGTGGTGAGCGGCATCGCCGGTGGTTCCGTCAATCTGCGTACAGATAGGCACAGATCACCTCTGTCGGGTGCGTCATACCTGGAAACAAAAGACGCGTCCTGTGACATTTCTGTACGGGAACTGTCGGTATGAAGTAGGGGGGCGGAATCGATTTCCGCTTAATAGCCCGCCCAAAAAGAGCATCCGTGCCGTCGGCATCTGGCCCCCACCGGTTCGACCGCCGCGATCTACCCCTAGGCACCGCGTTCCTACACCGCTATAGTCGCCCGTAGTTTCCTTTTAGGATACATACGGATACCATGACCGCCCATGTCGCCACCGTCGCCTTCCAGGGGATCGACGTTCTTCCCATCGATGTTCAGTGCCAATTAGGAAACGGGTTACCGGCGCTCACCGTCGTCGGGTTGCCCGACAAGGCGGTGGCCGAATCGCGCGAACGGGTGCGCTCGGCCTTGCAGGCCCTGGGGCTGGCCCTGCCGCCCAAGCGCATCACCCTCAATCTGGCGCCGGCCGACGTGCAGAAGGAAGGCAGCCACTTCGATCTGCCGATCGCCCTTGCTCTTCTGGTCGCCATGGGCATCCTGCCGGTCGAGGAGATGGACCATTATGTCGCCCTGGGCGAACTTGGTCTCGACGGGCGGCTGGCCCCGGTGACCGGTGTTCTGGCGGCCGCGCTGGCCGCCAGCGCCAGCGATCGCGGCCTGATCTGCCCGGCGGCGCAAGGCGGCGAGGCCGCCTGGAGCGGTACCGAGGTGCTGGCGCCGGCCAGCCTGCTGGCCTTGATCAATCACTTCAAGGGCAGCCAGATTCTTGCCCGGCCGGTCCCGCAACTGGCCGAGGAACCGGGCACGACGCTCGATCTCAAGGACATCAAAGGTCAGGAAACCGCCAAGCGCGCTCTCGAAATCGCCGCCGCTGGCGGCCACAATCTGTTGATGGTGGGTCCGCCGGGATCGGGAAAGTCGATGCTGGCGGCCCGACTGCCCGGCCTGTTGCCGCCGCTGGCTCCCGCCGAGGCGCTGGAGGTCACGATGATCCACAGCCTCGCCGGACGGCTCGACCAGGGACGATTGCTGCGTCGGCGGCCGTTCCGCGACCCGCATCACTCGGCGTCGATGGCCGCCTTGATCGGTGGCGGCAACCGGGCGAAGCCGGGCGAGATCTCGCTCGCCCATCTTGGCGTTCTTTTTCTCGACGAATTGCCGGAGTTTCAACGCGCTGCGCTCGAGGCGCTGCGCCAGCCGCTGGAAACCGGCCGGGTCACCGTGGCGCGCGCCAATGCCCATGTCAGCTATCCGGCCCGCGTGCAGCTGGTGGCGGCGATGAATCCCTGCAAATGCGGCTATCTCGGCGACCCCATGCTGGGCTGCGGCCGGGCGCCGCGCTGCGGCGCCGACTATCAGGCACGCATTTCAGGACCGCTGTTGGACCGTATCGATCTCCATGTGACGGTGCCGGCCGTCAATCCCGCCGACCTGTCGCTGCCACCACCCGCCGAGGACAGCGCCACCGTCGCGGCCCGCGTGGCCCAGGCCCGGGCGCGGCAGATCGAGCGCTATGCCCGCGTGGCGGACGGACAAACCATTCGCTGTAACGCCGAGGCGGATGGCGCCTTGCTGGAAACCCTGGTGCCGTCCGATGCGGCGGCGCGGACCCTTTTGGCCGATGCGGCCGAACGCCTGCGCCTGACGGCACGGGCTTACCACCGGATTCTGCGCGTCTCGCGAACACTCGCCGATCTCGCCGGCAGCGCCGAAATCCACCGGCTGCACATCGCCGAGGCCCTGAGCTACCGCCGGATCGCGATGGGACCGCAGGCCGGATGATCGATCCGTCAGGGGACCGAGGAGTTGGCGCGGAGATACCCTTGGGCGATCAGTTGCGGCAGGCCGGCAAACAATGCCGGCGGGAACTCGTCGGGCCAGCCGACGAACAGCCCTGACGCCTTGTCCGGTTCCATGATGCGTGGACGGTCGCTGGTTTCACCGCAGACATAGTGCGTCACCCAATGCTGTTGCGGAAAAATGTCCTCGCTGACGAAGGGCAGGAGGCGGGCATCGCGCAGGACCACGCCGGCTTCCTCCAGGGTTTCCCGCACAGCGCAAGCGATCAACGACTCACCCGGTTCGAGTGCTCCACCCGGTAATGACCACAGGCCGCCACCGTGTTTGCCGGCCCGTTGCAGCAAGACATAACCGTCCGGGGTAGCGACCACCGCACCGACCCCGACGCGCGGCCAGGGGAGGGAAGCTTCTTGAACCATGTTAGACGTCTTTCTGCTGCTCAACCTAAGGGGGAACCAGAATAGGTCATGCTCTCGTCTTCACCGAGGGCGACGGCGCAACAAGATCGAACAGATGCTGGTCGCCAAAATCGAAGACGACGACCCGGTTGCGGCCGGCCGCCTTGGCGGCATAGAGCGCGTGATCGGCCCGCCGCACCACATCCTCCAGGGTCTCGTCCTGATCATGCAGGCCGGCGGCGCCGATGCTGACGGTCACGCCGAAGCCGACGCCAGCGGCGGTCTCAACCTTCACCTCATCGATGACGTGGCGCAGACGCTCGGCAATCGCCTGCGCTTCCGGAAGATCGGTTTCGGTAAGAAGAACGGCGAATTCCTCGCCGCCCATGCGCGCGATAAGATCGCAATCGCGCAAAACGGTCTGGCAGGTTTGGGCGAGCCTTTTCAAAGTCTCGTCGCCCAGCCCATGGCCATGGGCGTCGTTGATCGCTTTGAAATGGTCGACATCCATCATCAGAACGCTGAGCGCCCGCCGGTGACGCCGCGCCCGGGCCAATTCGGCCAAGCCAACCACAAAGAAATGACGTCGATTGGCCAAACCGGTCAGCGAATCGCTGTGCGCCAGGTGATTGAGCTCAGCTTCCCGTTCAGCCAGACTCGCGAAAGCCCGTCGCAGGTTGGCGCGGTTTTCCAGGATGACGCCGAGCGCGTAGGTCAAACCGGTCAGCAGAATGCCGAAAAGGGCCACCACCGTTGTCCAGACGGTAGAAATGACGGCGACCCGTTTGGCTTGCAGCGCCGGTAAAGACCGGGCCTCGATGGCCCACTGACGCCCGGAGATGTCGATGGTGACACGTTTTTCGAAAGCCGTTCCGTCGCGAGCGGCGCCGGTCAATCCGCTATCGTAAAGAAACCTGGAATTCCCCGCCGCAGCCAGGTCCTCGACGGTAAAGACGATTCCCTCCAAAGCATCGGATCCCACGTCGCGGCGCATTCCGGCGATGACGCCCTGGATCATATTCTCGATCGGCACGATACAGCCGACATAGGCCCACAAGGCGCGACGGCGACCTTCGGGGGTGCCGAGCGGAACGCCGGACCGATAAACCGGGACATAGATCGAAAAGCTCTCGGGTCCCTTGATCGGCTCGCTATAGAGCCTATGTGGAGCGGTGGCCGCCGGCAGCGCCGTGTCGCGAGCCCGCGTCAGCGCCTCCAACCGCACGGGATCGCTGCTGAGATCCTTGCCGATAATCTCGGTGGTGCGAGGCAGCGCCGGCTCGATGAAGCTGAGAACGATGTACTGCTCGCGCGACCGGTCGGTTTTCAGCGCGAAATCGGACATGTCCTGATCGTGGCGGCGGTCCGACGCGAATTTCTCGATGTCCTGGGCGGAGACGACGTGCAGAAGGGTCAGGCCGGCCAAGCCGATCAGAGAACTGATGTTCAGTTCCTCGGCATAGGCATGCCACTCGCGGGCGCTGACCGTCCGGTTGGCGGCCAGCAGACCACGGGCGCCGCGCAAGACCTGTTCGTAATCGGCGTCGCGCAGCACCAGGGCGCGGGCCAGTTCGTCGACGCGGAGATCAAACAGGGCCCGTGCCGTTTCGATCGCCGATTCCCGGCTCTGACGCCAGACGCCAAACGTCACCAATCCCGATAGCAGGGCCATAAGAATGGCCCATACCACGCACATCTGGTGGCCGTACAACGACGGATTGCTGGATTCTGGCGAAGCCATGGCTCGAACGCTTGTTTCGAACCATTACTGTGCCTAATACGGATACAAATGGCGAGATAAAATACCTGCAGGTGGTACTGTTTTCCTGGTTTTCTACCAGCTTCCCGCCAGTCCGGCTTTACACGCCGTCGGGAATCATCCGTCCGAGCACACGGCCACCGAACAAATGCACGTGCAGGTGTGGTACCTCCTGGCCGCCATCCCGACCGGTATTGATCAACATGCGATAGCCGGGTTCTTCCAGGCCGAGCTGACGGGCCACCGCCCCGACGGCACGAACGAAACCGGCGATCTCTTCGGCCGGTGCTTTCTCGGAAAAATCATTCCAGGAGACATAGGCCCCCTTGGGGATGACCAGCACATGCACCGGCGCCTTCGGCGCGATGTCGTGAAAGGCCAGCGCAAAGGCGTCCTCATAGACTTTTTTGCAAGGAATCTCGCCCTTCAGGATGCGGGCGAAAACATTGTTGGGATCATAGGTCATCTTGGGATTCTCCCCGGACTTCAGGGTTTCATATGACGCTTCCGCTCAAGCGCCGCTCGGACTTCAAGGACCGGCGCGGTCCTCCCGGAATTGCCCCGGCCGCGGGGATGCCGTTACCGCGGACGGGCGTTCTTTTCGGCAATGCCGGAGACTCCCTGGCGCCGCTCCAGTTCGGCCCAGACGTCGGCCGGCGCGATGCCGCAATCGGCCCACAGGACGAGCAGATGATAAAGCAGATCGGCACTCTCGCTGATCACCCGCTCCGGCGTTTCGGACAGCGCGGCAATCACCGTCTCGACCGATTCCTCGCCAACCTTCTGGGCGATCTTCCCCCGTCCACGCGAGAACAGTTTGGCCGTGTAGGATGTCTCGGGATCACCGCCCTTGCGGCCGGAAATCGTCTGGTAAAGTCGTTCAACGATATCGCTGTTGGTCGGCACGCCGGCCTCCTGTCAGGACAGGCGCACGGGAATGCCCGCCGCCCGAAGATGTTCTTTGGCCTGGCTGATGGAATAGTGGCCGAAATGAAAGATCGAGGCCGCCAGCACGGCGGTGGCGTGGCCATCGCGGATGCCTTCGACCAGGTGGTCGAGCGTGCCGACGCCGCCGGAGGCGACGACCGGGACACGAACGGCGTCGGCCACCGCCCGGGTCAGCGGAATATTGAACCCCTGTCCGGTGCCATCGCGGTCCATTGATGTCAGCAGAATCTCGCCGGCACCGAGATCGGCCATCCGCCGGGCCCAGGCCACCGCGTCGATACCGGTTCCGTTGCGTCCGCCATGGGTGAAGATCTCGAAGCGGTCCGGCCCCACCTGCTTGGCGTCGATAGCCACCACCACGCATTGGCTGCCGAATTTTTCCGCCGCTTCGCCGACGAATTCCGGCCGATGCACCGCCGCCGTATTGATCGACACCTTGTCGGCACCGGCCAGCAAAAGCTTGCGGATGTCCTCGAGCTTGCGCACACCGCCGCCGACGGTCAATGGCATGAAGCATTGCTCGGCCGTTCGCGCCACCACGTCATAGAGCGTGTCGCGGTTGTCCGACGAGGCGGTGATGTCGAGGAAGGTCAGTTCGTCGGCACCGGCCCGGTCATAGACCCGCGCCTGTTCCACCGGATCGCCGGCATCGACCAGATCGACAAAGTTGACGCCCTTGACGACACGTCCGTCCTTGACGTCGAGACAGGGAATGATGCGCATCTTCAGCATGGCCGCTCAGTCCTTCAATACGCCGAGCGCCGCCTTGAGATCGATGCGCCCGTCATAAAGCGCCCGGCCCGAGATTACGCCGGCCAACCCCGAAGACGCCCGCGCTTTCAGCGCCCGCAGATCGTCCAGCGATGAAACACCGCCCGAGGCGATGACCGGCGTGGTCAATCGTTCCGCCAGCGCGGCCGTCGCCTCGACATTGGGGCCCGACAGCAGGCCGTCGCGGTCGATGTCGGTGTAGATGATTGCCGCGACGCCGGCATCCTCGAATTTCAAAGCGAGATCAAGCGCCGTCACTTCGGAGGTTTCCGCCCAGCCCTCGACCGCCACGCGGCCGCCGCGGGCGTCGATGCCGACCGCCACCCGATCAGGAAAACGCCGGCAGGCATCCTTCACCAAGTCTGGATTTTTGAGGGCGACAGTGCCGAGAATGACCCGCCGGACGCCTTTCTCCAGCCACAGCGCGATGGTCTCCATGTCGCGGATGCCGCCGCCCAGTTGCACCGGAACGGAAGCCGCGGCAACGATGCCGGCCACCGCGTCGGCGTTGACCGGCCGCCCGGCAAAGGCGCCGTTGAGGTCGACCACGTGAATCCACTCGCATCCGGCCTCGGCGAACAGGCGCGCCTGCGCCGACGGATCGGTGTTGAAAACGGTGGCCTCGGACATCTCGCCTTTGACCAGGCGAACGCAGGCCCCATCCTTGAGATCGATAGCGGGGTAAAGAATCATGGGCGCCAACGCAGAAAATTAGTGATGACCATCAGTCCGGTGGCCTGGCTTTTTTCCGGGTGAAACTGGGTTCCCACCAAATTGTCGCGACCAACCGCGGCGGTCAGCGGTCCACCATAATCGACGGTGGCCAAAATCTGCGCGGGCCTGGTCGGCCGGAACTGAAAGCTATGCACGAAATAGGCATGGCTCCCCCGCTGCAATCCAGCCAGCAGGGGATGGTCTCCGGGCACGAACTGCAGTTCGTTCCATCCCATGTGCGGAATTTTAAGAGCCGCATCGGCCGGCGCGATCGGGACCACATCGCCTTCGATCCAGCCAAGCCCCGCGTGGTCGCCAAATTCGCGTCCCCATTCGGCCATCAGTTGCATGCCGACGCAGATGCCGAGGAACGGCCTCTTCCGCTCGATCACCGCCTCGTGCAGCGCCTCGTTCATGCCCGCCAGCGCATCGAGCCCGCGCTTGCAATCGGCAAAGGCGCCGACGCCCGGCAACACGATGCGGTCGGCCTTGCGAACCACCTCGGGATCGGCGGTGACTTTGACGTCCCCATCGAGGCCGGCCTCGGTGATCGCCCGTTCGAAGGCCTTGGCGGCCGACCGGAGATTGCCCGAACCGTAATCAATCAGCGCAACGATCGACATGTCACAACGACCCGCCCAGCGTACCCTTGGTGGAAGGAACCGCATCGGCCTTGCGGGGATCGATGGCGATCGCCTCGCGAAGGGCGCGCGCCAAAGCCTTGAAACAGGACTCGACGATGTGGTGGTTGTTCTCGCCGTAGAGTGTCTCGACATGCAAGGTGGCACCGGCCGCCTGGGCGAAAGCGTAAAACCACTCGCGGAACAGTTCGGTGTCCATGGTTCCCAGCTTGTCGCGCGAAAAATCGACTTTCCACACCAGATAGGGACGGTTCGACAGGTCGATGGCGCACCGCGTCAGCGTCTCGTCCATCGGAATCAGAGCCGCGCCATAACGGGTGATACCCTTGCGGTCGGCAAGCGCCTGATTGACCGCCTGGCCGATGGCGATGGCGCTGTCTTCCGTCGTGTGATGGGCATCGATATGCAGATCGCCTTCGGCTTTGACCTCAAGATCGATCAGGCTGTGGCGCGACAATTGTTCGAGCATATGGTCGAGGAAGCCGATGCCGGTGGCAACGGTATACCGCCCCGTCCCATCCAAATCGACGGCGACCCGGATACGGGTTTCGGTTGTATTTCGCTCGATGCTGGCTTGCCGCATGGCAGTGTCCTCTTCTGCTCGGCTTCCGTACTAGCAGGAACCGCGCCGTTGTGCCAGCCGTTCGCGCATTCTATCATCGGCCCCACTTTCGCCGGCGCGGATCTGACCTATCTCAATGACGCGTCTCTCCTCCGCGAGGTCTCATGACAACGAACGAACTCTGGCACGGCACCACCATCCTGGCGGTGCGCAAAAGCAACAAGGTGGTGATCGCCGGTGACGGTCAGGTTTCCCTCGGCAACACGATCATCAAATCGAATGCCCGCAAAGTCCGACGGCTTGGCGACGGCTCGGTAATCGGCGGATTCGCCGGCGCCACCGCCGACGCCTTTACGCTTTTCGAGCGCCTTGAAGGCAAGCTCGAAAAATATCCGGGACAATTGACGCGGGCCTGTGTCGAACTGGCCAAGGATTGGCGAACCGACCGTTACCTGCGGCGCCTGGAGGCGATGATGGCGGTGGCCGACAAATCCGTCTCGCTGGTGCTGACCGGCACCGGCGACGTCCTTGAACCGGAAGACGGTTTGATCGGCATCGGGTCTGGCGGCAATTTCGCTCTTTCCGCCGCCCGCGCGCTGATCGACATCGATGGCCTGGAGCCCGAGGCGATCGCCCGCAAGGCGATGAAGATCGCGTCCGGCATCTGCGTCTACACCAACGAAAATGTCATTGTGGAAAGCCTATGAGCTCAGCCTTCTCCCCCCGCGAAATCGTCTCCGAACTTGATCGCTTCATCGTCGGTCAGCATGACGCCAAACGCGCCGTCGCCATCGCCCTCAGAAACCGCTGGCGGCGACAGCAATTGTCCGAGGGCCTGCGCGAAGAGGTGTTGCCCAAGAATATCTTGATGATCGGCCCGACCGGGGTCGGCAAGACAGAGATCGCCCGCCGGCTGGCCCGGCTGGCGCAAGCGCCGTTTATCAAGGTCGAGGCGACCAAATTCACCGAGGTCGGCTATGTCGGCCGCGATGTCGAGCAGATCGTCCGCGATCTGGTCGAAAACGCCATCATCATGACCCGCGAGCGTCTGCGCAAGCAGGTCACCGCCAAGGCGGAACTGGCGGCCGAGGAACGGGTGCTCGACACCCTGGTCGGCGACAACGCCAGTCCCGAGACGCGGCAGAAGTTTCGCAAGATGCTCCGCGAAGGCGCTCTTAACGACCGCGAAATCGAAGTCCAGGTCGCCGATTCCTCGGGCGGCATGCCGACCTTCGAGATTCCCGGCATGCCGGGAGCGCAGATGGGCATGGTCAATCTCGGCGACATTTTCGGCAAGGCCTTCGGCGGTCGGACCAAGACGCGGAAAATGACCGTGACGGAATCCTATGAAGTGCTGATCGCCGAAGAGAGCGACAAGCTCTTGGACCAGGAAAAGGTCGTGAAGGAAGCCATCGAAGCCGTCGAGAACAACGGCATCGTCTTCCTCGACGAGATCGACAAGATCTGCGCCCGCTCCGGCGAATGGAAGGGTGGCGACGTCAGCCGCGAAGGCGTGCAGCGCGACCTGCTGCCGCTGATCGAGGGAACGACGGTAAACACCAAACATGGACCGGTCAAAACCGACCATGTCCTGTTTATCGCCTCGGGCGCCTTCCATCTTGCCAAGCCGTCCGATCTGCTGCCGGAACTGCAGGGCCGTTTGCCGATCCGCGTCGAATTGCAGCCACTGTCCCGCGATGACCTGGTGCGCATTCTGACCGAACCGGAGGCCAGCCTGATCACCCAGTACAAGGCTCTGCTGGCCACTGAGGAAGTCACCCTCGACTTCACGCCGGAAGCCATCGAAGCCCTGGCCGACCTCGCCGCCGAGATCAATCGCGGTGTCGAGAACATCGGAGCCCGGCGCCTGCATACGGTGATGGAACGCCTGCTGGAGGACATCAGCTTCACGGCCACCGACAAGGCCGGCACCACGGTGGTCATCGATGCCGCCATGGTTCAGGAGAACGTCGGCAGCCTGGCCAAGGACTCCGATCTGTCGAAGTTCATTTTGTAAAGACGGACCGCCCCCATTGCCAGCCTGCCGGCTGGCAATGGGGGGGTCACGACCCTTTGACCAGAGCCAGCAGTTCCTGCAGGCGATCCTCCGGCAAGGTACTGATTTGGCCTTGCAGGCGGTTGACCAGTTCGGTCGCGGTCGACGACAGTCCCGCCGTATCGATGGTCACCTTGGGACGCGAGAGCTCGGCCAAATCCTTGATCTCTTCCGCCTCATCCCAGATGACGTTCAAATAGCCGAGGATCTGCATCACCAGACCGGGGCTTGGGCGGCTGCGGTGGCCGTGCTCGAGGGCCGACAGATAGGCCGCCGAAAGATGGAGATCGGCCGCCATCCGCGTCAAAGTCAGGCCGCGTTGGCTCCGCAACTCGCGAAGTTTGCGGCCAAACGGCGTCATCGCCGCCTCTTCAACAGGACATAGAGAGCGCCGCTGCCGCCGTCCTTCGGCTGGGCGTAGGTGAAGGCCAGGATTTGCGCCCGCAGCCCCGGTTCATTGAGCCACCGGGGCACCTCCGCCCGCAGGACGCCGGTTCCCTGGCCGTTGCCTTTGCCGGTGACCACCAGCAGACAGCGCCGGCCGAGATCGGCCGAGCCGGTAATGAAACGCCCGAGCGCGGCATGCGCCACCGGTTGCGTCAATCCATGCAGATCGAGCACGGCGTCGATCGCCATGGCGCCCTTGGTGAAGCGCCCCGCCGTACTCTTGTCGAGGCCGGGCGAGCGTCGATAGTCGAGCGTCGGGACAGCCGGACGGCTGACCGGGACGATCGTTCGCGGCGGTGGCTCCGCCGCCAGCGGGGTGGTCGGTATGGCCAATCGCTTCTTCTTCGCCGGAAGAGGAGGTGAAGGAGGGGGCGGAGAAAGAACCGGCGCCGCCTCGGCAGGCACGTGATGCGCAAAGACCTTGGTGCCGCGCATTGCCTGTCGCCACAATTCAGCTTCCTCGGCGGTTACGACCCGACGGCGGCGCCAATCGTCGCTCACGGCTCTTGCTCCGGTTCCTGCTCCTGCTCTTCTTGCTGGTATTGCTCCTGATATTGCTCCTGCTCTTCGGGTTGGCTGAAGAACTGGTCGCAGAAGGTCGGCCAATCGTCCCGGGGTGCGACGCAGGAGCGTTCCGGCCAATCCTTGAGCGCGATGGCCAGTCCCCCGATGGTCCAGAGAATCTGGAGGTTATGCGGATTCTTCAAAACCGCCTCGACGGCACGTTGGTGCACCCGCCAATTCAGCACGCGCGGCGCCCCATACATCTGGTAGAGCAGGATGATGATCAGGACGGCGATCCATTCGATCAGACCGAAAGCGAACAGCAAAGTGAGACTGCTGGCCATCAGCACCAATGGCGGAATGAACACCTCGAGCGGACTGTAAAGAGGAGACCCGGGCCGCGCCAGGATGCGCGGATCGGTAAAAAAGACGACCTTGCCGGCCGCATAGGCCTGTTTCAGGGCCTGGTGGGCGGCATAGCTGTGCGGTGTCAACTGACTCATGCTTTTTCTTACTACCGCTTTGCTCAGAGCGGCCCAGCCGCGGTCGCTCCCAACGCCACCGGTGCGGACCGCTCGCGCGGAAGCAATAGATAATAGCTGCCGGAGCTCTTCATGCGGCCAGCTTTATCAAAGGCGGCATCGCCAGCCCCCCAGAAAACGTCGCCACGCACCGGGCCTTTGATCGCGGTTCCGGTATCCTGGGCAATCATCAAGCGGCGCAACGGGATGCCGTCGGGATCGGCGCTGTCGAGCCAAAGCGGAATGCCTAAGGGTACAAACCGCTGATCGACAGCCAGGCTGCGACCGGGAGTCAAGGGCACCCCGGCCGAACCCGTCGGGCTGTCACCGCTGGTAAAGCGGAAAAACACATAACGCGGATTTTCCGCCATCATCGCCGGCGCCTCGGCCGGATGGCTCTTCAGCCACCGGCGCACCGTCTGCATCGTGACGTCCTCAAGCGTGATTTTTCCGTGGTTCAGCAAGATCTGCCCGAGACCGACGTATTTTCTGCCGTTGCTGCCGTTGTAGCCAATTTGCGATACCGTACCGTCATCGAAACGAATCCGTCCCGATCCCTGGATCTGCAGAATATGGGCGTCCACCGCATCGGCCACCCAGACGAGGACCGATGCCTTGCCCTCCAACGCCCCCTGTTCGATCTCGGCGCGGCTGAAATAGGCTTGTCCGGGGTCGGCTGGAAGCCCTGACGGACGGGCATAAAGCGGAACCTGATAAGGTCCGCCGCGAGTCCGCGAGCCTTTGAGCTCGGACTCGAAATAGCCGGTGAACAATCCATCTGTTCGGGCGCCATTGGCAGCCTGAAAAGGTTGGAACCAGCTTTCGAAATAAGTTCTGGCTGCCTCGGGATCGCCGTCGCTCACCCGTCGCAGAGCGCCGCAGGGGGCCAGCCAATCACCGGCCAGACCGCCGCTCCCGTCCGAACCGATCGGCTGACCTGGCGGTAGTTGGGTTATCCGCTCGCAGCTTCGCCGGAAGGCCGGCAACGCCTGCGTCAGCACATCGCTCCGCCAGCCGGGAAGACGATTGTAGCCGACCGGCGTCAAGACCAGCCGATCGGGACCTTGCGCGACCGGCGAAGCCGTTTTCGGCGACGTGGCACAGGCGGCCAGGAGAAGCGCGCAGCCCAGAAGAACTGACCCGCAGACGGCAGACCGCTTGGTCATTCGTCGAGACTGCGGGTCGCCACCAGAAGCCAGTTGGGATTGGTGGTCCGGGTGTCGCGAGCGAAGCTCCACAGATCGATGATCTGCACGGCCCGAGAGGGATCGCCCTCGATCACACGGTCTTCCTTGTCCTTGATGACGATCACCTGCTGGCTGACGAACCGCACGGTGATCTCTGCCATGCGTTTGTCGAGACGGGCCTCGTTGATCTCAGCGGTGACGATCTTGACCAATTCGGATTGACAGGTCTCGCCGGCCTGTTTCCGACCTTCGATCGCCTTGCTGAAATTGCCGAACACCTCGTCGGACAACAGCGGACGAAGGGTTGCCAGATCGTCCTTGGCAAAGGCGGCGACGATCATTTCGAAGGCGGCAGTCGCGCCTTGCAAGAACCCTTCAGGCGTGAAATTGGGATCGGCCTGGGCAACCTCCCGAAGACCGGCGTCGAGCGGTGTTTCGGCGATGGCCGGCGCCGGCCGCCGATTGGCGATGTCCACCACATTGTCTGCGGCGGGCGGAACCACGGGCGGCTGCCCGCGGAAATGAACATCCGCCGGTGGCTGCTCGTGACCGGTACGCCGGCCAAGAACGCTGCGCAGTCTCAATCCGAGAAAGAGCGCCACCATGGCGAAAAGAATGATATCGATGAACTGTGAGCCGTCTGTCATGGTTCCCACATCCGGAGCCCCTGGGGGGCCATGCGCAAAAGCGTTGCGCACGACGGTGAACAGAGTTGTAGATAAGCGGTCGGACAGTAAAGAGCAAGCATGGCCTGGATTCTTCCTCTCCTCTTCCTCGCGTGGCCGGTGATCGAAATCGCCGCAGTCATCACGGTCGCCGGCTGGCTGGGCTGGCCCGGCGCCATTGCCGGCATCGTCCTGTCGGGCGCCCTCGGGCTGGCGCTGCTGCAAAGACAGGGTTTGGCAACCGCTCGCGTCGCACAGGATCAGATGCGGCAGGGCGAAATGCCGGTCGGCGCCCTGTTCGACGGGACCTGTCTGGCACTGGCCGGACTGCTGTTGCTGCTGCCCGGTTTCGTCACCGATCTGCTGGCCCTGCCGCTCTTGCTGCCCCCCGTGCGGCGACTTCTGGGACTGGCCCTGGCCAGCCGGATTCGTCCGATGTCCAGCGGGCCATCGCCGACGCCGGGCCGAACCACCGTCATCGATGGCGAATGGGTGGTCGTCGACCCGGAAAATCCCGAGACAAAGGATGGTTCTCCGAAGGATCCGCCGCGATTGGGGTAACGGGATGTCTCGACGCTATCAGCGGACGGATGCATCGGTGCTCTGGCCTCATGCGCAAATTGTCGCTCAGTCACGCGATTGTCCCGGACAGGCGGTTGTCTCCCGGCCAGTTCCATGCTAGTGGATTGCCATTAACGCAAGATTCGCCACCTTTGAGGCGATGATGGGCCTATTACTTTAGCTAATTCAATTGGTTAGGTCCTGACGCGATTACGGTCAAAAAGAAGTGCCGCCGCACCAGGGAACCGACCGCCACCGACGCCTATGCCGCGGAATGCCGGCAAATCAGGAGCAAATGATGACCGATACTGCCGATCAACAACCCCTTCCGCAGCTGCAGGTGAATGCCCAGTACGTCAAGGACCTGTCCTACGAAGTGCCCGGCGCCCCAGGCATTTTCGCTGAACTGGCCGGAGCCTCGCCGGAAATTTCCGTGCGGGTCGATCTGGCCGCCGAACCGCTGCAGAAGAACGTCTATGAAGTGGTTCTTCAGCTGGCCATCGACGCCAAGATCAAAGACCACACGGCTTTCATCGTCGAGCTGTCCTACGGCGGGGTTTTCACCCTCAACATCCCCGAGGAACATGTCCAGCCGGTGCTGCTGATCGAATGTCCGCGGCTGTTGTTCCCGTTCGCCCGCAACATCGTCGCCGATGTGACCCGCGAAGGCGGCTTCCCGCCGATGATGCTGCAGCCGATCGATTTCGTCTCGCTCTATCGCAGCCGCATGGAGCAGGCAGCGCAACAGCAGCCGCAGGGCACCGCGTGAGCGTTGTCCACCGAGCGTGGTTCGCTTGAGCCGCGCATGTTCTAGGAAAGCGCGATGGGATGACCTCTCATCGCGTTTTTTTTTGACCCGGACATTCCTGAGCCGGCTGAGGCTGCTATTCCATCCGCCACAGCGGATCTTTGATCTGGGCGATAAACGCCTCGTGAGCGGCCAGCTCGCTTTCACTGGGAGAATGCGGGCGCGGTGGGCGCGGTTGCCGTTCCCGCCGGGCCGCCTGGTTGGTGACACCGGTCTTCGCTGCGGTGGCCAGGGCAAGTCCCGGTTCGCGGCCTCCGATAAGCTCGAGATAGACTTCCGCCAGCAGTTCGGCATCGAGAAGGGCTCCGTGCTTGGAACGCGCCGTATTATCGATTTCAAAACGCCGACAGAGGGCGTCGAGGTTGGCGGGCGATCCCGGAAACCGTCGGCGGGCCATGGCGACGGTGTCGATCGCCTGGGCCCGCGGGATCTCCGGCCGACCGAGCGCCTTCAGTTCCCAATTGAGAAATTTCATATCGAAATCGGCGTTGTGGATCACCAGCGGCGAGTCTCCGATAAAGGCGATGAAGCCGTCGGCCAAATCGGCAAACTTCGGATGCCCGCTCAGGAATTCGGCCGACAATCCATGAACGTTGAAAGCTTCCTCCGGCATGTCGCGTTCGGGGTTGATGTAGACGTGGTAGACCTCGCCGGTCGCCAGATGATTGACCAGCTCGACACAACCGATTTCCACAAGACGATGCCCGGCGGCGGGATCGAGGCCAGTGGTTTCCGTATCGAGCACGATTTCACGCATAACGCTTCCTTCTGTTCGAACAATGTCATCCTTGATCGGCGCCGCGGGGGCGCCGTAAGCGGCCGAGAACGGCGCAGAGCCGGCGCAGAGCCGGCCGGTAACCGATTCCCGTCGGTATGACGATATCGGCGCGCCGCCGTTTTTCGGCGTCGGGCATCTGTCGGTCCCGAATCGCCGCCAGCTTCTCCCTGGTCATCCCCGACCGGGCCATAACCCGCTGCTCCTGCAAGAAGGCCGGACAGGTCACGACGATCACGGCGTCGAACCGCCGGCCGCCGCCTTCGAACAGCAATGGGATGTCGAGAACCACAGCGAATCGCCGTTGTCGCCGGGCCCGCTGCAGGAAGCGATGTTCGGCGCGTTTGACCAACGGATGGAGAATGGACTCCAATTTGGCCAGAGCCGAGGTGTCGCCAAAAACCAGGGCGCCAAGGCGCTGGCGATCGACCTCTCCCTCGACGACGGCATCGGGAAAGACCGCCTGGACGTGGCGAACTGCCGACCCTCCTTTGGCCAGCAACCGGTGGACGACGGCATCGGCGTCATGCACCGGCAGGCCTAACCGCGCCAGCTGCCGTGACGCCGTGCTTTTCCCCATGCCGATCGATCCGGTCAACCCAAGACGGATCATCAGGCCTCCACGAACCGACGCAGGGTGTCGGTCACCTCGGGCATCACGCCGAACCACGCTTCGAAACCGGGTCGGGCCTGATGCAGCAACATGCCAAGACCATCGACGACGGCAAGGCCGCGCCGTCTGGCGTCGGCCAGCAGCGGCGTTTCCAGCGGAACATAGACGAGGTCGGTGACCGTCGCGGTCAGTGGCAATCGATCGAGAAGCAACGGCAACGGCGGTTGCCCGGACATCCCCTGGGTCGTCGTATTGACCAGCAGCGCGGTGTCGGCCAAACAATCATGGCGTTGCTCCCAGTCGATGACGCGGACCAACGCCCCCATACTCTTCGCAAGATTTTCGGCCCGTTCCCGTGTGCGGTTGACCAGACGAATTTCCGGCGCGCCAGCGTCCTCAAGGGCGGCAACCACGGCCCGGGCGGCGCCACCGGCACCAACGACCACCGCCGGACCGGCGGCCAGCGACAAGCCCGGCAGGACATGACGCAAATTTTCGCGGAACCCGAAGGCATCGGTGTTGCGGCCCTCGATGCTGCCATCCGAGCGAACGATCAGAGTATTGACTGCCCCGATGCGCCGGGCCAGGGGATCGAGGTGGTCGACCAGGGCAAGCGCCGTTTCCTTGTGGGGCAGCGTCACGTTGGCTCCGGAAAATCCCATCCGCGGCAGGGCGCGCAGAACCTCTGCAAAGTCCGCCGGGCGAACCGGCAACGGAACATAGGCTCCGTCGATCCCGTAAAACTCCAACCAATGGCCATGCAGCCGCGGCGACCACGAATGGCCGACCGGCCAACCGATGACGCCGGCCAACTTGGCCTTTCCGGAAAGACTCATTGTTTCAACACCTCGCTACGCCGCAAAAAATCGAGAAGCGGCAGCAGCGGCAAGCCCAGAATAGTGAAATGATCGCCCTCGATTTTTTCGAATAGTTGCACGCCAAGGCCTTCGAGCTGATAGGCCCCGACCGACGACAAGACCGCCTCACCCGTCCGGTTGAGATAATTCTCGAGAAACGCCTCGGAAAACGGCCGCATGGTCATCCGCGCCCGGTCGCCATGACTCCACAAGACCTCGCCGTCGTGCAAGACCGCAACTGCGGTCATCAGGAAATGGGTGCGGCCGGCCAACGCCGACAATTGCCGGTAAGCCGCGTTGCGGTCGACCGGCTTGTCGAACCAGTCCTCGCCACAGACCAGCATCTGATCGGCGCCAATGACCAGAGCCTCAGGGTGCCGCAACGATATTTGCGCAGCCTTCGCCTCGGCCAGCCCGAGGGCGACGTTTTCCGCGGTTCGGCCGGCAGCCCGCCAGGTCACCTTGCACGCCGATTCGTCGAGATCGGCAGGCTCTGCGGTGACGGTCAGCCCCGCGGCAGTCAACAGAACGAGCCGCGTCTGACTGCCCGACGCGAGAATAAGAGACCGGGAAGAGGAGGTCACGGCGGCGAGCCCTTACGGCGCGCGTAAAGTTGCAGAATCGCCGCCGATGCCTCTTCGATCGACCGGCGCGACACGTCGATGACCGGCCAACCGTGCAGCGTGAACAATTTGCGCGCCATATTAACCTCGTCGCGGACGCGCTCGGGGTCGGCGTAGTCGCTCTCCTCGCCGCCGCCGAGAAAACGCAGTCGCGACCGGCGGATATCGGTCAGGCTTTTCGGTTCCTTGGTCAAACCGACAATCAATGGCCGTTTGGCGGCCAGCAGCTCGGCCGGCGGCGGAATTTCCGGAACCAGTGGAATATTGGCGGCCTTGATGCCGCGATTGGCCAGATACATGCATGTCGGCGTCTTCGAGGTCCGCGAAATTCCGACGAGAACGATGTCGGCGCTGTCGAGGTCATGCAGCATCTGCCCGTCGTCGTGCGACAGAGTGAAATGCATGGCGTCAATGCGTTGGAAATAGGCGGCGTCAAGGGCATGTTGGCGGCCGGGTTGGGCGCCGAAATCCGCCTGAAGGTAGCCGGCCAAGGCCGCCATGACCGGATCGAGTACTGGAATGTAAGGGACCTGCAGACGCCGGCAGGCATCCTCCAGCAATCCTCGCACGGCACCATCCATCAAGGTGACGAGAACGACGCCGGGATTGGCGGTGATCCCGTCGATCACCCGCTCGACCTGAGCAGGCGAGCGAACCAGCCACCACAAATGGCGGATCGATTCGACATTTTCAAATTGCACCAGACAGGCGCGGGCGACCGATGACACGGTTTCGCCGCTGGCATCCGAAACGAGGTGAATATGAAAGCGCGTGATCGACAAGACCGTCGTTTCCTGTGGATAACTGTGGGGAACGGGGATAAGTGGCCCCTCCGACTGATTGTGCCTTTTTTGCTCCCCGCTGACCATTGACGAATAGGGGGAACGATATCCCGGAGGACAAATTGCGGCACCGGTGGGCGAAAACCGGGGAAGACAGCGATTTTGGCGTTCTATCCTCGGATTTCAAATCGGTTCATCCACTTTTTTTTATGTGAAAAATCAAATCGATACGGATAATTTCCAGATTTCTATCCACAGCTTGTCTTAGCCTGATGAAAGAGGGGATAACATTGCGGAAGATTAGAGCATCAAGTCTGATCCCCGATATCCACAGGGATCCACTACCACAGCCACCTTTCCTTAGCCATCTAAGGCCTGTATTGAAGTACTGAACTGCGCATAAAAAAACTCCCGCTACAGGTGATCCCTTGATAGAAAAATCCTCACCAAAAAAACCCTTTTTGCGCAGTCTTGCCGGTGAAACGCAGGAACGCCCTCCCTGTTGGCTGATGCGCCAAGCTGGTCGTTATTTGCCCGAATATCGAGCCCTAAGGGCGCAGTCGAAGGGATTCCTTGATCTCTGCTACTCCCCGGACCTGGCCACGGAAGTCACTTTGCAACCGCTGCGCCGTTATGGTTTCGACGCGGCCATTCTGTTTTCCGATATCCTCGTCGTCCCCGATGCCCTCGGCCAAACCGTTCATTTTCAGGAAGGCGAAGGCCCGAAACTGACGCCTGTCCGCCATTCGAAAGACATCGACGCTCTGACGCTTGATGGTTTTCAGGATCACTTGCGGCCGGTCTTCGAGACGGTTTCGCGTTTGAAAGACGCGATTCCGACAGAAACGGCTTTGATAGGATTTGCCGGAGCGCCTTGGACAGTCGCCACCTACATGGTCGAAGGCAGCGGATCGAAGGACTTCGTCGAAGCCAAGACTATGGCTTACGGCCGCCCGGATCTTTTTCAACGTCTTATCGACCTGCTGGTCGACGCGACCGGCGACTATCTGATCAAGCAGATCGATCAGGGGGTCGAGGCTATTCAGCTGTTCGACAGCTGGGCCGGCGCCTTGCCGGAGGATGCCTTTGAGACATGGGTCATTGCCCCGACGAAGCGGCTTGTCGAACGGATCAAGACAGCGCGGCCGGGAATCCCGATCATCGGTTTTCCTCGCGGAGCCGGCGCTCTTTATCTGCCCTTCGTTGAACGGACGGGCGTTGACGCGGTCAGCCTCGACACGGGAATTCCGTTGGACTGGGCGGTATCTCATCTACAATCAAAAGTAGCTCTGCAGGGAAATCTCGATCCGGTATTGCTGATGATCGGCGGACAGGCTCTCGACCATGCCGCTGATCGGATTTTGCGCCTTTGCAATAATGGCCCGTTCATTTTCAATCTTGGCCATGGCGTGATGCAGACGACACCGCCGGAGAATGTCGGCAGACTGGTCGACCGAATCCGGGCTTGGAGAGGCTGATATGGGGAAGCTGGCCGTCGTTTTGTTCAATCTTGGCGGACCGGATTCGCCCGCGGCGATTCAACCGTTTCTTTACAATTTGTTTAACGATCCGGCGATTATCGGCGCCCCGGCGCCCATTCGCAAAGCGCTGGCCTGGTTCATATCGACGCGGCGCGCGCCGGTTGCCGCGAAGATCTATGCCCATCTTGGCGGCCGCTCACCGCTGCTCGATTTGACGAAGAAGCAGGCCGAGGCCTTGCAAGCCAGGCTGGGCGACGACGTCCGGGTGTTTGTCGCCATGCGCTACTGGCATCCGATGACCGACGAGGTTGTGGCAGCCGTTCGCCAGTGGGAACCGGATCAGATCGTTCTGTTGCCGCTCTATCCGCAGTTTTCGACGACCACAACGGGGTCGTCGATCGGTGCCTGGACGAAAGCGGCGGCAAAGATGGGTTTGACGGCACCGGCCGTGAAGATCTGTTGTTTTCCAACGGAAGTCGGGATGATAGAGGCGCAGGCCGAGTTGCTTGCTGCCATGTTGGAGAAAACCGGTCCGAATGTTCGGGTGTTGTTTTCGGCGCATGGCTTGCCTAAGAAGGTCATCCTCCGCGGAGATCCTTACCAATCGCAGATCGAGATGACTGCGGCGGCCATTGTTCGGACCCTTGGCCGGCCCGATCTCGATTGGCGGGTGACCTATCAGAGCCGGGTCGGGCCGATGGAATGGATCGGGCCGGCGACCGATGCTGAGATCCGCCTTGCCGGAGCGGAGGGAAAATCGCTGGTGATCCAGCCGATCGCCTTTGTCTCCGAACATTCCGAGACGCTTGTCGAGTTGGACATCGAGTATCGTCATCTGGCCGAGGAGGCTGGGGTTCCGACCTATCTCAGAGTGCCGGCTTTGGGGGATCATCCGGCGTTCATCGGAGCGTTGGCGGCGCTTGTCGAACGAGCGCTGGTCGATGGATGCAACCCCTGTTCCGAGCGGGGAGGACGGCTCTGTGAACCGCGTTGGGCAGGCTGTCCACAGTTGGAGGCACGCCGGTAAGCCCGCGTTTTTTTTCAGGCGGGCGAAAAACGACATCTTTCTTCAATCTCTATTTGACTTGTTTCCCCTAATTGGCTAATGCTGCGGAATTCCCAGCGGTTTGATCTTGCTTCTGACGCGCTGACTTGTCCTTCGGAGCAGAATAGTCCGGAGCGATAGGTTTCCTCTCGGCCACAATTGGCCACTCCCCATTGTTCTCACTTCCCATAGTGGACCCGCCATGAATCTCCAGGAGCTGAAGGCCAAGACACCGGCCGAACTTCTCGCCTATGCCGAGGAATTGCAGATCGAAAACGCTTCGACTCTGCGCAAACAGGACATGATGTTTGCCATTCTGAAGCAGCTGGCTGAAAACGACACGCCGATCTACGGCGATGGTGTTCTTGAAATCCTTCAGGATGGATTTGGTTTTCTGCGATCGCCAGAAGCCAATTATCTCCCCGGCCCGGACGACATTTATGTTTCGCCGAGCCAAGTTCGCCGTTTTTCTTTAAGAACTGGCGATACGGTCGAGGGGCAGATTCGCTCTCCCAAGGATGGCGAGCGGTATTTTGCCCTGTTGAAGGTCAATACCATCAATTTCGAGCCGCCGGACAACGTGCGGCATCGCATCAATTTCGATAACCTGACGCCACTTTATCCGGAAGAACGTCTGCACCTGGAGATCGAGGATCCGACGACAAAGGATCTGACGACACGGGTGATCGACTTGATTTCTCCGCTCGGCAAAGGGCAGCGCGGTTTGATCGTGGCGCCGCCCCGGACCGGTAAAACGGTGATGCTGCAGAACATTGCGCACGCCATCGCGGCAAATCATCCGGAAGTATATTTGATCGTCCTGTTGATCGATGAACGGCCGGAAGAAGTTACCGATATGGCGCGGTCGGTCAAAGGCGAGGTGATCAGTTCGACCTTTGACGAGCCGGCATCGCGTCACGTGCAGGTGACGGAGATGGTGCTGGAGAAGGCCAAGCGTCTTGTTGAACACAAGCGCGACGTGGTCATCCTGCTTGATTCGATTACACGTCTGGCGCGCGCCTACAACACGGTAGTGCCGAGCTCCGGCAAAGTGTTGACCGGTGGTGTCGATGCCAACGCGTTGCAGCGGCCGAAGAGGTTCTTCGGTGCGGCCCGTAATATCGAAGAAGGCGGTTCGTTGACGATAATCGCTACGGCGCTGATCGACACCGGAAGCCGGATGGACGAGGTGATCTTCGAAGAGTTCAAGGGCACCGGAAATTCGGAAATCATTCTTGACCGCAAGCTTTCGGACAAGCGGACCTTCCCGGCCATCGACATTACAAAGTCGGGTACCCGTAAGGAAGAGCTGCTGGTCGACAAGGGTGTTTTGTCGAAGATGTGGGTCTTGCGTCGCGTGCTAATGCCGATGGGTGTCGTCGACGCGATGGAATTCCTGGTCGACAAGCTGAAGCACTCGAAGAGCAATTCCGACTTCTTCGATGCGATGAATAGTTAGAGCGGTTCGCGGCCGGCGTGCATACGTCGGTTGGTTGTAAAGAAAAGGCGGTGTTTCACGTGAAACGCCGCCTTTTTTATGGACTTTCGAAGGTCTGAAAATCAGACGACGAGGACAGTTGATCCGGTGGTTTTCCGGGCCTCGAGATCACGGTGGGCCTGGGCGGCTTCTGCCAGCGGATAAGTCTGATTGACCACCATTTTGACGGCGCCGGACTGCACAACATCGAACAGTTCAGCCGCACTGGCCAGCAGTTCGGCCCGTGTCGCGGTATAGTTGGCGAGCGTTGGACGAGTCAGATAGAGAGATCCCTTGGTTGACAGCACTCCGATGTTGAACGGCGGTACAACACCCGATGACTGACCGAAGCTAACCATCAAACCACGTGGCTGCAAGCAGTCGAGCGACCTCTCAAAGGTGTCCTTGCCGACAGAGTCATAGACCACGGGCACACCTTTACCGCCGGTGATCTCCCTGACCCGGGCGACAAAATCCTCTTTGCTATAATCGATGACATGATCGGCGCCATGCGCGCGCGCCAATTCGGCTTTCGCTGGATTGCCAACCGTGCCGATGACCGTGGCGCCCAGATGTTTTGCCCATTGGCAGGCGATCAAACCAACGCCGCCGGCAATGGCGTGGAACAGAATGGTGTCGCCGGCCTTGACCTGATAGCTGCTGCGGAGCAGATAGCGGGTGGTCATCCCTTGCAGCATCATGGACGCCGCCAGGCGGTCGGAAATGGCCTCGGGCAGGACGACCAGACGGGCGGCGGGAAACACCCGGCGTTCGGCATAGGAGCCGATCGGACCGCCAGCGTAGGCGACGCGGTCACCAACCTTCACCTCAGTGACGCCTGGCCCAATGGCCTCGACGACGCCGGCCGCCTCCGATCCCAGCGAACTTGGAAGCTTGGGCAGCGGATAGACGCCGCTTCGTTGATAGACGTCGATGAAATTGAGACCGACGGCGGTTTGGCCAATCAGTGCTTCGCCGGGGCCGGGAGACGGCACATCGACCGTCTGCCACTGCATTTGTTCGGGACCGCCTTGTTGATGAATCAGGATCGCTTTACTCACGGCCAAGCTCCCTATTTTCGAGAAAGAGATCAGGATTTTCGCCAACCCTCGAGGGAAAGCAGAAAACGTTTTGTTTCCAGGCCATCCAATCCGGAATAGCCGCCCAGTGAGCCACCAGACCCCAGAACGCGATGACAGGGAACGATAATCGGAATCGGATTTCGTCCACAGGCGCCGCCGATGGCCCGTGGCCCGCTGTCGACCTCGTGGGCGAGGCTGCCATAGCTCGATACCTGTCCATAGGGTATGCGTTCGATGGCGGTCCAGACCTTTTTTTGAAAGGCTGATCCATCCGGCGCCAGAGGAAGCGAGAAACGGCGGAGCTTTCCGTCGAAATAGTCGTCGAGTTGTTGGCGGGCAGTCGCCAGCAAGGATGTTTCCTCACCACCATCGACCCGACCCCAGTCCAAGGCGACAAGCGCGTCTTGATATTCAAAGAGGGTGATGTCACCGAGAGGACTGGGGAAGGAAAGGTGGCTCAAGTTCTATGCTCCATCCGGTTTAGTCTGCTGTTGGGTTTTCCGCCAAATGGGCAGCTTAGCTCTCGGTAAGAGCAAGGTGCAATGCCGCGGGATCGATTATCGGCGCCGAGCATACTGGCCCCCGGCAGACGAAAGCCACAGCACCGGCAATCTTTGACGCAAGTTTCGCCGCTGCCGGATGATCATCGGGAAGGCGATCGTCGGGCGAAAGCCTCGTCATTACAAGATTGGGTTGGCAGCTTTCGGCGATGGCGGTGAGCAGGGTCTGTCCGGCAGGATCGCCGGAAGCGGCGACCACGACGACGTGTACGGCATCGTTCAAAAGCTCCCAGCTATTGAGCAGCGAGGCCATGCTGGGGAAGGAACGTTCGATCTGGCCGGCGAAGGCGGAAACGATAGCCTCGGCCCTTTGACGGTAGAGGTCGTCACCGGTTTGATAAAACAGGCGGGCGAGAACGTCGACCATCACGCCATTTCCCGATGGCGTCGCCTGGTCGAAAGCGGATTTGGTCCTGATGATCAGATCTGGGGCGTTATCGGCAGTGAAGAAGCAGCCGCCGTTAAGGTCGTCCCGAAAATGGCGGTCGACAACGTTGACCCAGCGGCTGGCCTGGGACAGGTAGCTCTGCTGTCCAGTCGTTGCGTAAAGGACCAGGGCGGCACGGGCCATTTGGGCATAGTCATCGAGCATCGCTTCGCCTTGGCGGCGTCCACGGCGCATAGAGTGAACCAAACGGTCGTCTATCGATTGATGATCGCGGATCGCGGCAAAGGCCTTTTCAGCGGCCGCCTGCCAGTCGGCGCGGCGAAAGACGAAGGCGGCATTGGCCAAGGCGGCAATCATCATACCGTTCCAGTCGGCGAGACATTTGTCGTCGCGGGCCGGTGGAATGCGCTTCGAGCGGACGGCGAGAAGGGTACGCTTGGCGCCAATCAGGCGGGCGGCCAGAGCATCGTCACTGTCGGCGTCGCTGTCGCGATGATTGCGGTTGAGGATGGAATGGCCCTCCCAGTTGCCGCCGGTGGTCACCCCGTAGACGGATTTCAGCAGGGACGCCTGGTCGGCGGGCAGGACCCGATCGATTTCTTCGGATGACCAGACATAGTATTTTCCCTCGACCCCCTCGCTGTCGGCGTCGAGCGTCGCCGCGAAGGCGCCGTGGTCGGTCAGCATGTTGCGTAGCAACCAGTCGATGGTTTCGGTGATACGAGCCGCGTAGAGCGGCGAGGCGTCGTGTTGCCAGACCGAGGTCAACAGTTCGATAAGTTGCGCATTGTCGTAAAGCATCTTTTCAAAATGCGGCACCAGCCAGCTTTCGTCGGTCGCGTAGCGGGCGAAACCTCCGCCGAGATGGTCGTAGATGCCGCCCTGGCACATATGGGTAAGGGTATTTGTCACGGCTTCCCGCAGGGCCGGATCGGCTCTCCGCAGACCGGCTTTCCAAAGAAGCTGGAACATCGGGACCTGGGGAAACTTTGGTGCGCCGGAAAGGCCGCCATGGACCAGATCGACGGCAGGAAGAACGGCGGTGGCGATCTGCTCGAAGATCGCGCGGTCCGGAATGGAGCCTCGCTCCGGCGTTGCCAGGCGGAGGAGGGCCTGTTGAAGGGCGGCGACGTTGGTCGATATCTTGTCCGGTTCGGCGGTGTAGGTGGCGGCAACGCCGGTGAGCACGTCGCGGAAGGAGGGACGACCGAACCGGGGGCTCGGCGGAAAATAGGTGCCGCCCCAAAAAGGCTCGGCATCGGCCGTCAGAAACATGGTAAGCGGCCAGCCGCCCTGCTGTCCGAGACTGGCCAGTGCCGACTGATAGATGATGTCGAGATCGGGGCGCTCTTCGCGGTCAACTTTGATCGGAACGAAAAGGGCGTTTATCAACTGGGCTGTCGTCTCGTCCTCGAAGCTTTCGTGCGCCATCACATGACACCAATGGCAGGCGGCATAACCGACGGACAGCAGGATAGGCTTGTTTGCGGCCTTCGCTTCCGCCAAGGCGGCGGCACCCCAGGGACGCCAGTGCACGGGATTGGTGCTGTGCTGCAGCAGGTAGGGGCTGGTTTCCTGGTCAAGTTGGTTTCGGCTCATCATGACGTCCTTGAGATAGTGCGAAGGCAAGGTGTGCTGGGACTACGAATGACGGACATTGCGGAAGAAAAGTCGAAAGTTTAGTTTGGGACGCGCGGCGGCGGTTACAACCGCGTGATCCACAAGGAGAGGCGTATGAAGATTACCGTCGATGTGGATTGCACTCCGGAAGAGGCGCGTACTTTCTTTGGCCTTCCCGATGTCAAGCCGATGCAGGATGTGTTGATGAAGAAAGTCGAGGAACGGATGATCACCAACCTCGATGCGATAAGTCCGGAGGCATTGCTGCGGACGTGGTTGCCGGCCGGCGTACAGGGCCTTGAGCAAATTCAAAAAATGTTCTGGGCGGGGTTGCAGGCATCCAAGTCGCACGCCAAGTCGGAAAAGTAATCCAACATAAGAGAGTATGTCTTGTCCAATCCCAATCCAAGTGATCCGCCACCGTTCTATCGATTACACGTCTTTATTTGCACAAATCGTCGTCCGGAGGGGCATCCGCGCGGATCGTGCGGGGCAACGGGATCGGAAAGGTTGCGCGATTATCTCAAGGCGCGGGTCAAGGAACTGGGGCTTCCTGGCGTCCGGATCAACAGCGCGGGCTGTCTGGATCGCTGCGAGCTGGGTCCAACCATGGTGATCTATCCGGAAGGCGTCTGGTACGGGTTTCGCACAAGCGACGACATCGACGAGATTCTTGAAACGCACGTCGTCAAGGGCGGGCGGGTCGACAGGCTGTTGCTGCGTCCGGGCGATACGCCGGACAGCCGCAGGCAGTCGGTAGTGTGAGACGAGCGGTGCCGGGGTCGGCACGGTCGACGATCTTTGCGTTGGCCAGCGGTGTCGGTCGCGCGGGTGTCGCGGTATACCGGCTCTCAGGGCCCGAGGCCGGCCGCGCCTTGGAGAGTCTGGCCGGCGGGCCGTTGCCGCCGGCTCGACAAGCCTGCCGGCGGAAACTCTACGGAACGGACGGCGAGCTGGTCGATGACGGACTGGTCTTGTGGTTTCCTGCCCCCCACAGCTTTACTGGCGAAGATGTCGTCGAGCTGCAGTTGCACGGTGGTCGGGCGGTTGCCTCGGCGGTGACAGAGGCACTGCTGGATTTGTCCTTAAGGCCGGCGGAGCCGGGAGAATTCAGCCGCCGGGCATTCGAGGCTGGAAAACTGGATCTGACACAGGCGGAAGCGATTGCCGATCTGGTTGCGGCTGATACAGCGGCGCAGCGGCGTCAGGCTCTTGGTCAATTGGGCGGCGGGCTCGGCCATCTTTACGAGGACTGGCGGCAACGGCTTTTGCGGTTTCAGGCGCATCTCGAGGCCGACATCGATTTTTCCGATGAGGATCTTCCGGGTGGCCTTAGCGAGGGCGCGCGGGATGGCCTTGCGATCTTGGCTGCTGAGATTGACCGGCATCTGGCTGACGGCGGCCGGGGCGAGCGTCTTCGCGAGGGATTGAGCGTCGCCATCGTCGGTGCGCCGAATGTTGGAAAATCAAGTCTGCTGAATCGCATCGCCGGCCGCGACGCGGCGATCGTGTCGTCACAGGCAGGCACGACGCGAGACGTCATAGAGGTTCATCTCGATCTCGGTGGCTATCCCGTGGTGGTGGCGGACACGGCGGGGCTGCGCGACACCGCGGAGGTCGTTGAGGAGGAGGGGGTGCGGCGGGCCCGTGCCCGTGCCGAGAGCTCGGACGTCCGCCTGGTTGTTTTCGACGCCGAATTGTTGCCAGAACTCGACGACAGCAGTCTTGGATTGGTGGGCGAGGGTAGCCTTGTCGTGGTCAACAAAGGCGACCGGGCGGGCAGAGAGATTCCGGAGACGATTGCCGGGCAGGCGGTCTTGCTGGTTTCGGCCCTTGACGGAGCGGGTATCGACGCGATGTTGACGGCGTTGCAGGCGAGGGCGGCCGCGATATTGGACGGAACCGGCGCACCGGCGATTACCCGGGCGCGGCATCGGGTGGCATTGGAAGAGGCGGTGGCGGCGATTGGCCGGGCCTTGGCGGCGCCGTTGGCGGAACTTGCGGCCGAGGATGTTCGTATGGCGGTGCGGGCGATTGGCAGAATCACCGGACGGGTAGATGTCGAGGATATGTTGGATTTGGTCTTTCGGGAATTTTGCATTGGTAAGTGACGATGTTTCACGTGGAACAATGGGGCAGCTTGTGCTATCCAGCGACTTCCACTTCCCTGTCCGTCTAGGAACCGGCTCATGAGCGGGTTTGACGTCATCGTCATCGGTGCCGGCCACGCCGGTTGCGAAGCTGCCGCGGCCGCGGCTCGTCAAGGGGCGCGTACCCTGCTGCTGACCCATCGGCTTGAGACCATCGGCGAAATGAGCTGCAATCCGGCGATTGGCGGTCTCGCCAAGGGCCAGTTGGTCCGCGAGATCGATGCCCTTGACGGTCTGATGGGGAGAGTCATCGATCGGGCCGGTATCCAATTTCGGATCCTGAACCGGAGCAAGGGGCCGGCTGTGCAGGGACCACGGGCCCAAGCCGACCGCAAGCTCTATCGGCAAGCGATGCGAGAGGTTTTGGCGGAACAAAACGGCCTTGAGATTCGGGCCGGGGCGGTGGAAGCCCTGATTTTCGACGCCGAGCGCGGTCAGGTCAAAGGCGTGGTTACCGCTGCCGGCGAGTCAATTTCGGCCGGTGCTGTTGTGCTGACAACTGGCACTTTTCTGCGAGGAGTCGCCCATATCGGGGAGACCCAGTTTCCGGCCGGGCGGATGGGCGATGCGCCCTGTCTTGGCCTGTCGGCGAGCCTGGAGCGGGCCGGACTGGCACTCGGGCGGCTGAAGACAGGAACGCCGTGCCGGCTGGACGGCCGGACTATCGATTGGGGGGCTCTGGAGAGCCAGGCCGGTGATACACCGCCGACGCCCTTTTCGTTCCTGACGGACCGGATCACCACACCGCAAATCTGTTGCGGCATCACCGGGACGACGCCGGAAAGTCATGCATTGATTCGCGCCAATCTGCATCGCGCGCCGATGTATTCCGGACAGATCGGCAGCGTCGGACCGCGCTACTGTCCAAGTATCGAGGACAAGGTGGTGCGCTTTGCGGACCGCAGCCGGCACCAGATTTTTCTGGAACCCGAAGGTCTCGATGATCCGACGGTCTATCCCAATGGCATCTCGACGTCCTTGCCGGAAGATGTCCAGCTTGCGCTGTTGAAGACAATTCCCGGTCTTGAGAAAACGGTGATGATCCGACCGGGATACGCCATCGAATATGACTTTGTCGATCCGCGGGAGTTGGAGCCGTGGCTCGAGACCCGGCGCGTCCGTGGCCTTTTTCTGGCGGGCCAGATCAACGGAACCACAGGCTATGAAGAGGCGGCGGCGCAGGGGCTGATGGCTGGTGTCAATGCCGCGTTGCGAGCCGCCGGCGGCGATGATCCCTTTACGCTTGATCGGGCCGAGGCCTACATCGGCGTGCTGATCGATGATCTGGTGACGCGCGGGACCACGGAACCCTATCGGATGTTTACATCGCGGGCGGAATATCGGCTGGTGTTACGGGCCGATAATGCCGACCTTCGCCTGACGCCGCGCGGCATAGCGGTGGGTTGCGTGGGGTCGAGGCGGGAAGAGTTGTTTGTTGCCAAGCGTGCCGAGCTGGAGGCGGGACGGGCGCTGATGCGGCAGATTTCTGTTACCCCGACTGTGCTGCGTGGATTAGGGGTGACGGTGAATCAGGATGGCGTGCGTCGCGATGCGTTTGCGCTGCTGGGGTTGCCCGATATGTCATGGGACCGCCTGGTGACGCTGTGGCCGGAACTTGGCACGTTGCGTCAGGGTGTGGCAGAGCAATTGGAGATCGAGGGACGGTATTCGGGCTACCTCGATCGGCAGGCCGCCGACATTGCGGCGTTTCGGCGCGACGAAGAGTTGCTGCTGCCGTCGGACCTCGATTATGGCGCGGTTGGGGGGCTGTCGGTGGAAATTCGTCTGAAGCTGACCGCGGCAAGGCCGGCGACGTTGGGCGCTGCCGGGCGGATTTCGGGGGTGACACCGGCGGCATTGACGGCGCTGCTCAATCATGTGCGACGGCGTGGGAAGGAAAGGGCGGCGTGACCGTTTCACGTGAAACAATGGAAGCGCCGCTCGGACCGGACGACGTTGGGCGTCAACTCGGGCTCGACAGCGAATGCCTCGATCGTCTGATCGCCTACGCCGAGCTTCTCGTCAAATGGCAAGCGCGCATCAATCTGGTTGGACCGGGGACAATTCCAGATCTCTGGCGTCGGCACATCTTGGACTCGGCGCAACTTTTTCCCTATCTGCCGGATGGTCCAGTTCTTGATCTTGGGTCCGGAGCGGGATTCCCGGGGCTGGTCTTGGCTATCCTTCGCGGTGGCAAGGACGCGGTTCCGGTTCATCTGGCGGAATCCGACGGACGAAAAGGCGCGTTTCTGCGCGAGGCTATCCGGGTGACCGGGGCTTCGGCGGTTGTGCATACCGCACGAATCGAGAGCCTGACCGCTTTTCCAGTCGGTGCGATCACCGCCCGCGCCCTGGCGCCTTTGGGCGATTTGCTAAAGATGGCGGAAAAATTCCTGCAGCCTTCGGTCCATTGCCTCTTTCTCAAAGGCCGAAGCGGCGATGAGGAATTGACCCAAGCGGCCAAAGATTGGATGATGACCATCGAGCGGATTTCCAGTCTTACCGATCCGTCCGGAGTCATTCTCCATCTAAGCGAGGTTCATCGTGGTCGAGACGAACGTTAATCACGGTCCGTCGGCGTCACCGCGTATTATCGCCATAGCCAATCAGAAAGGCGGCGTGGGCAAGACCACAACCGCTATCAATTTGGCAACGGCGATGGCCGCGACGGAAAAACGCGTGCTGATCATCGATCTCGATCCTCAGGGCAATGCCAGCACTGGGTTGGGAATCGACCGTCATGCCCGCGATGTCAGTTCCTATCATGTGCTGATCGGCGAGGCGAGCCTGGCCGAGGGCGTCGTCGCCACATCCATTCCCAATCTGTCGATGGTGCCGTCGTCGGTCGATCTATCGGGCGCGGAAATCGAGTTGGTCGACGAACCGCGGCGTGAACACCGCCTGGCGGACGCCCTGGCCAATCAGGGTGACTATGATTTCATCCTCATCGATTGCCCGCCGTCTCTCAATCTGCTGACGCTGAATGCCCTGGTTGCGGCGCAGGCGGTGATGGTGCCGTTGCAATGCGAGTTTTTTGCCCTGGAGGGCGTCAGTCATCTGGTGAAGACCATCGAGCGGGTCAAACAGGCCTTTAACCCCGGTCTTGAGCTGCATGGCATCGTGCTCACCATGTTCGATAAAAGAAATAATCTTTCGGACATGGTGGCTGCCGACGTACGTGGTTATTTTGGTGACAAGGTGTACAAAACGGTGATCCCCCGAAACGTTCGTATTTCTGAAGCCCCTTCGCATGGAAAACCGGTGCTGCTTTACGACATGCGCTGCGCCGGTTCCGAGGCCTATATCCATCTCGCCAGCGAGGTGTTGAAGCGTGAACGGGAATGGGTGGCTTAAGCATGGTTGAGGATTCTCGTCGCCGTGGCCTTGGCCGCGGTCTTTCTGCGTTGCTTGGTGATCCCGTTGTCGCGCCGGAGCCAGCCGCACCGGCTGCCGACGACGGCGTCGGAACGGCTCTGAAGGGGTTGCGCAGCCTGCCGATCGAAAAGCTACGGCCGGGGAAGTTTCAGCCGCGTCGGGTCTTCGATCAGGCGGCGATCGACGATCTGATCGAATCGGTGCGGGAGAAGGGGATCCTGCAGCCGATCCTGGTACGGCCGCTGCCCGACGATCCCGAGAATTTCGAAATCATTGCCGGCGAGCGGCGTTGGCGGGCGGCGCAAGCCGCCTCGCTTCACGAAGTTCCGGCGATCGTTCGATCGCTGACCGACCGAGAGGCGCTGGAAGTGGCGCTGATCGAAAACCTTCAGCGTCAGGATTTGTCGCCGCTGGAAGAAGCCGAAGGCTATCGTCGGCTGATGGAGGACTTTTCCCATACCCAGGAAGAGTTGGCCAAGACTGTCGGAAAAAGCCGCAGCCATGTGGCCAATACCATGCGGTTGCTGGCACTGCCGGATCCGGTCAAGAAGATGCTCGACGACGGCAAGCTGACGGCTGGTCACGCACGGGCTTTGCTGACGTGTGACGATCCGGTCGGATTGGCCGAACAGGTCTTGAACAAGGGCCTGAATGTCCGCCAGACCGAAAAATTGTCGCAACAGGGTCCGGAGAAGGCGAGGGCCCGCAAAAGCGGTTCCGCTGCGGCTGTCGAGAAGGACGCGGATCTCTTGGCTCTTGAGCGGGATCTGTCCAATCTTCTCGGCCTTAAGGTGACAATCGCTTTGCAAAACCAGGGCGGTCTGGTCACCGTCCAATATTCGACGCTCGAGCAGCTCGACGATCTTCTGCATCGGCTGAGTAACGGCTTGCAGGGGCGGGCATCGGCTTAGAGTTCGGCGCCGGTTGCGCGCCCTGGATGAAACAGGAGTGGCACCGGCGTCTCTGCCGGTGTTCTGCCGCCAAGCGGACCCTTTCCGGCTCACGCCGGCACACCGGCAGGGACGCCGGTGCCGCTCACAATTTGTCTCTTCAGCGCAAAAAAGCTCCGCTTTTTCAGCGGCTCAAACGCCACCCGGGCTGACAAGTCGATTCCCTTAAGAACGCAATCGGCTCTATCGTCGGTTGGGGGTCTTGCGGCCGGCGGCATGGGCCAGCTGCATGACCGTGCGGCTGCAGATTTCCTCGGCCGGCATACCGGTTGTCTTGCAATCCAGTTCCGCGGTCAACAGCAGGTCGAGGGCGGTGCTGATGCGTTCGAGCGGCCAGCGGACGATCTGCCCGCGCATCTGATCGGCAACACGAAAATGCGGCGGTGGCTTGAGGGTGGCCAGCGCTTGCTCGGGGCTCTTGCCGCTGGCCATAGCTCCGGCTGCCAAGTGCAGACGCAAGAAGTGGCGTTGCAGCGACCGGAGGACGACCACCGGCGGAATGCCTTCGCGGAACAGGCGATCGAGACTTCGTTGGGCCATGGCGTGACTGCCGCCGGCGCAAGCCATCACCAGGTCATCAAGCGAGAGCGCTGCGGTGTCGCCAATGCAGGCGACGGCATCGGCCAGATGGACGCGCGTTTCCGCGTCTGGGCGTCCAGTTCCCATATAAAGCGCCAACTTTTCGAGCTCCGACCGGGTCAGGAGGCGGTCGCCGCCAAGATGTTCGGCCAACCAGGCAATGGCGTCAGGTTCAGCCGACAATCCGTTGGCTCGCAGGCTCTCTATGATCACGGCTTCGAGTCCACCGCCTTCATCGGCGTAGCAGGGCAGGGCGGCGGCGTTGGAGGCGCCCTCCACCAGCTTGCGCAGGGTGGACCGCGGTCCGAGTTCCCCGGCCTCCAGAAGCACCAGGGCGTCTCCCTGAGGGTGTTCGAGAAAAGACTGAACGACGCTGGCAATGCCATCGCCAGCGTCATGCAGGCGGACCACCCGGCGGCCGCCGATCATCGAAATCGCCGCGGCCTCATCGGTCAGTCGCGCCGGGTCATCCTTCAGAGAGGCGACAGTCAGGTCGGCGATGCGGAACGGATCGCCGAGATCCGGGCAAATGCCGCGCGTCAGGCGGTCGAGGCGTTCCTTGATCAGTCCGGTGTCTGGTCCGTAGATGAGCACCAGATGGATGGCGGCATCGGGAGCCTTGATAAAGCCCTCGATCCGGTTGCCGGTAAGCTTCATGGCGCCGGCTTGGCGCCGCTTGCCGCCTTGACGTCGGCGGCCTTGCCGAAATAAGCCGCCAGACGGTTCCGGATTTCATCGGCGACCGACTGGGCGGCGCGGTGATGAATATCGTCGGCGGCGGAAATATTGGCGTAATGCTGTTCAAGGAAATCGTAGCTGAACATCTGGCTGAACGAGCCGGTGACGACCCGTGTCTTGTCTTCATAGAGCCAGAAGGTAATGCTGTAATTGACAACGTTTCGCGTGGCCGTGTCATCCTTGCGCAAGGCTTGCTGCGTCTCGTTGATCGTCAGACTGACCTGGAGGCGGTAGTGCGGATTGACCGGCTCGCCACGTGGATTGAGGTCGGTCAACAGGGCATTGCGCAACAACTGCCCTTCGCGGTCGGCGAGCGGCATCACCTGGATGGTGGCCATTTCCGACAGCACATTCGGATCGTGGGAATTCTGCCCATATAGGGGTCGGAAACCACAGGATGATAGCGCCAGTGGCAGAAAGCAGACAAAGACTGCCGCCGAACGCCGAAGCAACGGCGGCAGTCCTGTTGGGAGTTTCCTAGACCACGACATTGACGATCCTGTTGGGAACGACGATGACCTTTCGCGGTGGTTTGCCGCCGAGCAGACTGGCGACGTTCGGCAAGGCCAGGGCGGCAGCCTCGGCGGCGTCCTGGTCGGCTGTCTTGGCCAGAGTGATCGTCCCCTTCAATTTGCCATTCACCTGCACGGCCAGCGTTACGCTGTCTTCGACCAGCAGCGAGCGGTCGGCCTCAGGCCAGGGTGAATCCGCCAGCAGGGTCGTGTGGCCAAGCTCAGACCACAGCTCTTCGCCCAGGTGCGGCATCATCGGTCCGGCCAGACGAACCAAAGCCTCCAGTCCCTCGCGCAGGGCCCAGGCCATGCCGTCGTCGTCGCCGGAGATTTCCGCGAACGCATTGCTCAGCTCGCGGATACGGGCGACGGCTTTGTTGAAGTGGAAACGGTCGAGATCATCGCCGACCAGGGCAATCGTCTTGTGGGTCAGGCTGCGAATCCTGGCCGCCGCCGGACCGAAGGTGGCAGGCGCCGGCGCGTCGACGGCCGGCAGCGGCAGCGGCGGATCGATGACCAGACGCCACAACCGGTTGACGTAGCGGTAGGCGCCGTCGATTCCGGCTTCCGTCCAGTCGAGGTCCCGTTCTGGCGGGCTGTCGGAAAGCATGAACAGGCGGGCGGTGTCGGCGCCGTATGTTCCGATGATGCCGGCCGGGTCGACGACGTTCTTCTTCGACTTGCTCATCTTCTCGGAACGGCCGACCGTCGCCGATCCGCCGGATTTTGTTTCGATAGCGGAACCGTCCGGCCTCTTCTCGACATCGGTGGGAAGAAGCCAATGGCCATCCGCGGATTTATAGGTTTCGTGGCAGACCATGCCCTGGGTGAGCAATCCGGCGAAGGGCTCATCGACATTCAGATAGCCGCAGGTCTTCAGGGCGCGGGTAAAGAACCGCGAATAGAGCAGATGCAGGACGGCATGCTCGATGCCCCCGACATACTGATCAACCGGAAGCCAGCGTTCGGCCGCCGCCTTGGTGAAGCCGCATCCGGTTTCATGAGGTGAGCAGAAGCGCGCGAAGTACCAGGACGATTCGAAAAAGGTGTCGAAGGTGTCGGTCTCGCGTTGGGCCGGTTTGCCGCAATGCGGACAGGCGACGTTCTTCCAGGTCGGGTGAAGGGCCAGCGGGTTGCCGGGTTTATCGAAGGTGACGTCTTCAGGCAAAACGACCGGCAGATCCTTTTCCGGAACCGGGACGACGCCGCAGCTCGGGCAATGGATGACCGGAATGGGGCAGCCCCAATAGCGTTGACGCGAGACGCCCCAGTCCCGCAGACGGTAATTGACCGCCCGTTCACCGACGTCACGGCTTTCCATCAGGTCGATAACCCGGGCTTTGGCCTCGGCGACGGGTAAGCCGTTGAGGGCGCCGGAATTGATCATCACGCCGTCTTCGGTGAAGGCCTCGGTACCGATCACGATGCTGGCGGGATCGACCCCTTGCGGCGCAACCACCGGCGTTACCGGCAAACCGTACTTGCGGGCGAAGTCGAGGTCGCGCTGATCGTGGGCGGGACAGCCGAAGATGGCGCCCGTGCCATAGTCCATGAGGACGAAGTTGGCCACGTAAACCGGCAGTTCCTGGCCCTCGACCAGCGGATTGCGGACCTTAAGTCCGGTGGCGTAGCCCTTTTTCTCCACTGTTTCCAAGGCCGCTTCACTGGTTCCCATGCGATTGCATTCAGCGACGAAGGCGGCAAGCGTCGGATCGTTTTTGGCCAATTCTCCGGCCAACGGGTGATTGGCGGCAATGGCGCAGAAGGACGCGCCGTAAAGCGTGTCCGGCCGCGTTGTGTAGACGTCCAGGCGGTCGGGACGATCGACGAGATCGAAGGCCAGGCGCAACCCTTCGGAACGACCTATCCAGTTTTCCTGCATCAGGCGGACGCGGTCGGGCCAGCGGTCGAGACCGTCAAGACCTTTTAACAGATCTTCGGCAAAGGCGGTGATCTTCAAAAACCACTGGCTCAACAGCCGCTTTTCGACCAGAGCACCGGATCGCCAGCCCTTGCCGTCGATCACCTGCTCATTGGCGAGCACCGTATGCTCGACGGGGTCCCAGTTGACCCATGATTCCTTGCGGTAGACGAGCCCCGCCTTGAGGAAGTCGAGGAACATCTTCTGTTCATGCCGGTAATAGTCCGGCTCACAGGTGGCTACCTCGCGATCCCAGTCGTAGGACAATCCCATGGATTTGAGTTGGACGCGCATGGCAGCGATATTCTCGCGCGTCCATTTGGCTGGATGAATTCCGCGCTCGATGGCCGCGTTTTCGGCGGGAAGGCCGAAGGCGTCCCATCCCATCGGATGAAGAACGGCGTGACCTCGGGCCCGTTTGTAACGGGCCACGACATCGCCGAGCGTGTAGTTGCGGACATGTCCCATGTGGATGCGCCCCGACGGGTAGGGGAACATCTCAAGAACATAGTATTTCGGCCGGGGATCATCGTCACGGGCCCGGAAACTCTGCCGGTCTTCCCAGACTTTCTGCCACTTGGCTTCGGTTTCCCTGACGTTGTAGCGCTCTTCGCTGCGCGAATTCATCATCTTCTTCTGACGTAATGCATCATGCCCGCAAAGGCGGGCATTCCAGGACGGGACAGGCTCCCAACAGTACCTGTGGGAGCCTTTGACGGCGAAAGCGCCGTCAGTTCTTTTGGGCGGCGGCGTTGGCCGAGCGCATTTCCCGGGCACGGGTCAGGATGGCGTTCTCGACATCGACGGACGTCTTCTGATCCACGGCCGAATCAATCCATCCGCCGCCTGGGTTCTGGACTTGCCGGAAGACCGAGACATGCAGACCATCGGCGCGGAGCGTGCGATCCACAATGTAAACGGACATCTTGAAACGTTCGGTCGGGCTTTCCTGCGGCGAATACCAGTCGGTAATGATTACGCCGCCGAAGGGATCGGCCGAGGCAAGTGGCATGAAAGCCAAAGTATCGAGACTGGCGCGCCAAAGATAGGCGTTGACGCCAATGCCCGCCTTCGCTTCATCGCCCTTTTTTGAGCTGCCGCTGAACATGCTACCGAACCAGCTCGGCTTTTCTTGAGCGCTCAAAGCCGTGCTGTCCTCACCCGGATGCTTGTCCGGGTAGACGGAATCAAACATGCTGCAGGCGGCGAGAGCCGCCGTGGTGGCGGCCAATGCCAGTGCCGTCCACATCTTCCTGTTCATCGACTTACCTCTTCCGGCCTTAGATCATTGCGGTCCGCGACCCGGCTCATCCGAAGGCTTTTCTACCGCAACCCTTTCTCGTACCACAGGCACCGGGCAGGACCAAGAATGTCTTTGATCTCTTGGCGTCGTCCGAGCGGTATTACGATATTGTCATCGGCCGTTCCAGCCGTCTCGAAAATACTGTGGCGCGATGGCAACAGTGGGCGGCTCTTATCGCGCGAAGCTGCTCCAACGCGTTGACTTCAAAGCGGCGAGAATGGCCTTCTGCCCCCGATTCCCCTATTTCGAGCGTCAGACCTTCGGGCGAGCCCAAATATCGGGACGGGAGATAACATGAAAAAGCTTCTTCTTGCCAGCAGTGCGCTGTTTTCCCTCGGCGTCGTTTCCGCGCAGGCCGCCGATGATCCGATCAGTCTCAGTCTCAAAGGGACGGCCGTCGAGAATGCCGGCTATGCCTCGAACTATCGGATGAACGGGTCCGGTGTGCCGTCTCCGGCCAGGATCGACACGGTCGCCGAACAGGATGACGCCACCATCAGCGCTCTTGGCAAAATTACCCTGGATAATGACATCAGCGTTGCGCTCCAGGGAGACGTCTATGGCACCGCCAGCCGTCTCACCCGCAGCACGGGCGGCGGCTGCGGAACCAACAAGCCATCCATCGTCTCGTCACGATGCGCGAGCAACCTCGCGCTCAAGCGCGCCTTCATGACCATCGCCAGTCCCGTCGGGACGCTGATCCTGGGCGACCGCGAAGACGCCTCTTACCTGATCCACAACAGCGCGCCCGATGTCAGCCCATTGGCGCGCAGCAGCGGCGGCTATTTCTATTATTGGGTCGTGGCGCCTGCCAACCACCGGAACATGACGGTCGACAACGACAGCCGTTACGATGATCGCAGCAACAAGATCAGCTATGTCACGCCGGCCTTTGCCGGCCTGTCCGCCGCATTCAGCTATGTGCCAAAGCTTTCGTCGTCCGTCGGCTCGGGCTCGGCGACGCCGGCGACGGCCAGCGACTATGGTCTCTTTGTTCCTGGCGGCCAGGTGACCGGCGCCGACTACGGAGGGGACGCCTATGTCGGGGGCCTCTACTATTCCGAAAGCCTTTACGGGGTTGGGGTAAAAGCCGATTCCAGCATGCTGCAGGCCAATACCGCCAATCTGCGTATCTGGCAGCAGGGCGTCCAATTGATGTACGCCGGATTTACCCTCGGTGGCTCGTCGCTGGTGCGTGACGTCCCTGGCAACGCGACGCTCAACAATCTCTATACCGATACCGCGGCGATAACATTGGCCGGCGCCGGCTCATCGGCAGCGACAGTCGCCCAGGCGGCGGTGTTTGCCGGCAACGGCTATACGGTCGGCCTTCGCTATGCCCTGGGCCCTTATTCGGTCAGCACCCTCTTTTTCCATGACAACAGCAAGAGCCTGGCGGCCCTGAACGGCAGCGGCCGTGCCGACAGCACCGACTTTTATGATGTCGGCGCCGCCTATGACATGGGAACCGCTTTCGACGGCGGACCCCGCGTTACCCTGCGGGCCGGTGTCGGCTATGTCAGCTACAAGGGATCTGTGGCCAATACGGCCGCGCCCTGGGCCAACAACAACGACGGTGTCGCCGCCGTTACCGGCGTCAAACTCGACTTCTGATGCCAAGACCGGGACGGTCCTGGGGGCGTGGAGCGACTATTTCGTGACAAGCCTCGAGGACCGTTCGATCGCCGTTTTGGTGAAAGAGGAAACACCCTTCTTTCCGTCAGGTTTCTCCGTCTGCCATTTTTGCCCATAATTTGTGCAAGTCGGAGGTCTTCGGACCAGATCGTGGCATTGCGACAACACAGTGACGCCATTGCGCGGCGAGGCCGTCCATTCCTTTTCGCATTGCACAGTCGCTGCGCTACAACTGGAAACGACAAGGACGCCGGCTCAATTGCCCGGCATTCACATGGGAACGAGGGGATTTCGATGAAGACAGCACTTCTGGCCGGCGTTGCCGCTATCGCATTGTCAACCTTGTCATTACCGGCAATGGCTGAGGATGCCGCCGCACCGACCGGATTGTGGGAGCGTGATACGCTGACCGGCGATTGGGAGGGCGTTCGCACCAAGTTGATCGATCACGGCGTGACGCTGGGTCTCAAATACACCGGCGAAGTGTTCGACACCCCGTCGGGCGGCATTCGTCACGGTGGCGTCTATGAAGATCAGTTCCTGCTGACCGGCGATTTCGATCTGGAGAAACTGGCGGGCTTGACGGGCAGCACAGCCCACGTCAGCGCCTTCTCCGTCAATGGCCGCGGGCCGTCGGTCAATAACGTCGGCAACAATATGGACGTCAGCGGTGTCGAGCTCTACCGCCAGCGCCAGACCCGGTTGTGGACCCTGTGGTATCAACTGGCCGCCGCCGACAGTTCGTCCAGCGTCCGCATCGGTCAGATTTCCGTCGATGACGAGTTCTTCCTCAGCACCACGTCAGCGAACTTGCTGAACACAACCTTTGTGTGGAACGCGCTCGGCTACAATAATTTGTCTGGTGGAACGCCTAATCGCTACAATCTGACGAACGGTCCGGCCTACCCCTTGGGAGCGCCCGGCGTTCGCGTGCAATTCAATCCGAGCGACAATATCGCCTGGCTGAGCGCCATTACGACCCATCAGCCGGAGAGCTTTGATCGCGGCGGCGCGCAGTTCCGTGTCGACGGCAACGTCTTCATGATCACCGAGCTGCAGTACCTCGAAAACCAGGCCAAGGACGCCACGGGCAAGCCGGTCGCCTACAAGATCGGCGCCTGGTACGACACCGGAAAATTCGCCGATCCGCATTACGACACCACCGGCCAGTCCCTGGCATCGCCACTTTCGAACGGCCGTCCGCAGCAACGAAACGGCACTTGGGCCATTTACGGCGTCGCCGACCGCACCGTCTGGCAATCGGAAAGCGGGCAGGCCGTCAGTGTGTTCCTGCGCGGCGGCGTCGCTCCGGACAGCTACAATCTGGTCAACGCCTACGTCGATGGCGGCGTCGGCTACAAAGGCATCATTCCGGGTCGCGAGTCCGATATCCTGACCTTTGGCGTGGCCTACGCCAATGCGGGTGACGGGGCTGTCGACTACGACAACGACGTTCGCCGTTTCAACCAGGCCAACACGCCGGTTCGCGATTACGAAACCGTTCTGGAGTTGAACTATACGGCCAACGTGGCTCCTTGGTGGACGGTCCAGCCGGACGTCCAATATGTCATCCATCCCGGCCTGGGCGGCGTCAATTCGCTGAAACCGGGAACCACGATCCCCGACGCGACCGTCTTTGGCCTGCGGACGACGATCACTTTCTAAAACCCTGCAAGACAACGCCCGCCGGATCCCGGCGGGCGAGGCCGCCGATCGCGGCGACTCCCGCGGCGCCGCTGCCTGCCAGACCCCGCACCGTGGTCGAAGATACCCCCCCCAACGCGAATACAGCAAGATCGGCAAGGCGTGCCAATCGGCGAAATGCCAGCAGGCCGAGACCTGGTTTTCCCGGATGGCTGGCGGTCGGGAAAACCGGAGACAACAGCGTGGCATCGGCGCCAAGACGGCCGGCGCTTACCACAGCAGAGCGGCCGTGGGCCGCCGCTGTCAGCAGGTGTCGCCGGTGTCGATGCCACAGACGAATGCGGGCGCTGGCCTGTTTGACCAACCCTTCCGGCAGATGCAACCCGCTGCCCAGCGAAACGGCCATATCGAGATCGCCGGCGATCAGAAAATGCAGGCGGCGCGCGCGGCAAAGCCTGGCCAACCTTGCGGCGAGACGATAACGGTCGGCGTCATCGTAATGACGAAAGATCACCAGACTCCCGACCGGGAGCTGCGCCGCGACCGGCAGTGGATCGGGCAATCGATCCTGGTCGGTCACCAAGATGATCGGGGGCAGGGCGGCTTCCGGTTTTCCGGCCTGTCGACGCCCCTGGCGCCGGCCCGCAAAATTGAGATGGGAAGCCAAATCTGCTAGGGTCCGCATAAGGCTTTTATCCTAACATGGACATCCTGTGTTGATCGACGATTCCCACCAAGACGTGCTGCTTCAGTTCAATGCGGTGACGGCCGAGTTGATCGCCGCCGAAAAGGCGGCGGGCCGCCCGGCCGGATCGGTTCGCCTGGTGGCCGTTTCCAAAACGCATCCGGCCGAGCGGATTCGTCCGTTGTTGGTCAACGGTCATCGGCTTTTCGGCGAAAACCGGGTGCAGGAGGCGCAAGCGAAATGGCCGGGGCTGCGGCAGGACTTTCCCGATCTGGAACTTCATCTTATCGGCCCGCTACAGACCAACAAGGTCCGCGAGGCTCTTGCCCTGTTCGACGTCATTGAGACGGTGGACCGGCCAAAATTGGCAACAGCTTTGGCTGCCGAGATGCAAAAATGCGGGCGCCGTCCGCATTGCCTGATCCAGGTCAACACCGGCGCCGAACCGCAAAAGGCCGGCGTGTTGCCGGACCGGGCGGATCTCTTCATCATCGATTGTCGTGATCGCCTGGGTTTGCCGATTGAAGGTCTGATGTGCATTCCGCCCGTCGACGAAGACCCATCGAAACATTTCGCGCTGCTTTCGGCTTTGGCCGATCGTCATAACCTGCCGATGCGCAGCATGGGCATGAGCAGCGATTATGTTGTCGCCGTGGCGGCCGGTGCCACCCATGTCCGGGTCGGCACCGCGATCTTCGGCCGTCGCTCATAAAGTGAAGCGCGTCGGATTTGACGCACGCCGCCAGTGCGGAAGTCTAAAACAGTTTACCGAGGGGGATGGAGTACTCAACAATCGCCGATTCCGAACCGGGGTTGCGTCGACTGATTCCCGCGTTGGAAATATGGTAGATCCCCAGTCCAAGACGCGACGCATCGCTGAAACGCCAAGCGATATCGCCGCCTGAGCGGAATTCCACATGCGAACCGAGCCAGTATCCATGGCCGCCGTATCCACCGATGGCGATGCTGGGAGTCAGGACGATATGCTGACCGAGCGGGATGTCGGTCAATAACCCGGCATAACCGTAGTAGTCACCGTCGGTTACGCCGACAAAGCCGACATGCGGTTTGAAAATCCACCAGGTTGTGTTGGGGCGATAGGCAATGTCGAATTCGCCAGCATGGGCGGCGTCGCGAAAAATCTCCCACGATCCGGCGCCAACCACCAAGTAAGACGGGTCTTCGGCAAAGGCTGGCGCAGTAAAGCCTGCCGCGACAAAACCGATCGCCGCGGCAAGTCTCTTCGCGGACATTGTCATGAAGTCCCCCAAAGAAACGACGTCGGCTTGATGATACGGGAAGATCGGCTCTTTTCCAGCGGTTTTCTCTCGTCCCGATGGAAACTTTCCAAACTTGTCCGAAGCGATCTGTGATCAGTTGATCGTCTGAGCCGCCGCGGCGTCACCGTTGGAGCCATTGGCAGCTCCCTCTGTCCCCAGCTTTGCCGCCCGGTTGTATTTGTCCAGAGCCTGATTGAAGGAACTGACGAACCAGTCGCCCTGTCCGGAGGCGTTGCGGTTTGCCGTGCTCGCCCGCGAATTCCCCGGGACAGCGGCCGGACCCGTCGTCGGCTGAGGAAGCGTCTGGGGCGGCGTTATGGTCGAACGACTGGTCGGCATTGGAAAGGCACGGGCCTGCTGGACACCAGGATTGGCCGCTGGCGCCGCATTGGCCGCCGTGCGGGCGGCCGGTGTCAGGGACACCGGTTGTTGACTACTCGCCGCGGCCGGGCTGGCGGTCTCGGTGGTTGCCGAAGTGTTGATGGGCGTCTCATTGGCCGTTGACTGAGATCCACCGAAAACCAAAAAGTCACCGGCTCGTGTCGGGGCGGCGGAAGCCGTGGTGGCACTGACGGTCCTGGTGGCCGGTGCCGGTGTGGCGGCGGTTGTGGTGGCGGCTGCGGCGGCCGTGGTGGGGCTCACCGAGCGCGTTCTTGCGTTGGCGGGGGAAGGGCTTGCATCGGCGACGCGCGTTTCTGGGGCGCGCGTGCTGCTTGCCTGATCGGCCGTGGCGGCCTTTGCCGCGCCGAAAACCAGGAAGTCCCCGGTGGTGGCAGGACCGCCGGCGTTGGCCGCCGCATCTTGCCGGCCGGATGCTGTTTCGGTTGGCGAGGTTGCCGCCGCCGCTGTGGTCGCTTCCGAAGAGGTGAGATCCATTGTCTTCACCGGCTCGGGGATCACTGTCGGCGCCGCGTCCGAGTCGGCGGCGAGCTCGGTCGAGGCGGCATCCTTCTGGGCGACGGCGCTATCGGAAGAATCGTCGGAAAACAGGGCAAGCACGTTATCGCCGACGGACTTACCGGTGCTCTTTTCGACGACCAAATTGGCCATGGCCGCGCCCAGCCCGATGGCGCCGCCCCAAAGCATGCCGCCGACCAGATCGGCGACCGCGCCTTCCTTGTCACCGGTCAGATGCTGATAAAGCGTATTGATGACGGGAATATGCTGCAGCGGATTTAGGACATCGACGAGATCGGAGAAACTGGGGCTGTCACCGTCGTTGAACGACTTGATCTCGCCATCGTCGGAAGCAACCTTTCGGCCGGTCACGATAACGGCGTCGGTGTCGCTATAGTTTGCCTGCGGGGCTTGCCCTAATGCTTCGACGGTCATGGCGCTGTGGTCCCCAGATGATCACGCCCTGACCAATAAGCAATCCTCGTGCCACGCAAAAACTCGCAGAAATCCTGAGAAAATTGCCCGGTCGATAGGGAAACCGGCGCTGTCCGGTCATGGTTTGCCGGGCAGCTTCTGCCGGGAGAGCGTCATGTGGAGCTGGTGCCACCAGCGTGGTTCGCGCTTCTGCCGCCCCGTGGAATCGCCAAGCGACTCCGACCGGGCCAGCCGGTTCTAAAACAAATGACCGCTGCGCGTTGCCTTGGTCCGAAGATAGGCCTCGTTGTGGCCGTTCGACGGGAAAATATGGGGAACGCGTTCGGTTACCAGGACACCGTGACGGGCAAGTCCATCGACCTTGGCGGGATTGTTGGTCAGCAATCTGACCTGCGAAATTCCCAACAGCCGAAGCATCTCGGCGGCGGGGAGATAAATCCGTTCATCGTCATCGAACCCCAGCTGCTGATTGGCATCCAGAGTATCGAATCCGGCGTCCTGCAATTCGTACGCCCGAAGCTTGTTGATCAGACCGATACCGCGGCCCTCCTGTGCCAGGTAGAGCAGAACTCCGCCGCCGGCCTTGGCCAATTGGGCAATGGCGCCGCGCAACTGGTCTCCACAGTCGCACCGAAGACTGCCGAGCAAATCGCCGGTGAAGCATTCGGAATGCAAGCGGGTAAGGACTGGATGGTCCCGGTCGGGATGGCCGATGACGATCGCTAAATGCTCGATGCCGCCGTCGGTCGGCCGGAAGGCGACGACGCGGGCCTCCTCGGCGTCGGCGAGCGGTACCCGGGCTTCGGCGACGCGCTTCAAGCTGCGGGCGGCAATCGGCCGATAAGACAATATGTCGGAGACGCTGACGTGGAAGAGATCTTCGAGGCCGTCGCTGGTTTCGGCCACGACGGCGGCGGGCAGCATGCGCGACAATTTGGCCAGGGCCACCGCTCCCCGAGCCCAGTCGGGTACCGGGCGGTTGAGAACCGCCAATGTATCATCGGGTCGCTGCGGGTTCAGCGGATCGGCCAGACTGCCGACTTGGGCGACCGTCAGCGGATCGGGGCATCCGACCAGCGCCACCTGGCTGTCATCGGTGGTCAGGCCGATGACCTCGGCCCGGCGACCGGTCAGTGCGACATAGGGAACGCCACCGCTGCGGCGTGCCAAACGGGACAAAGCCTCGCCGGAGATTCCCTCGGCCGCCGCCATCAAAGCGGAGTAGCCATCATCGGCTTGAATGACAACGAAGCCACCACGGCGAACTTCGGCGACGGCGCGGTCAACCACCACCAGAGCGTTGGGGGGCAGGGGCAGGGGGACCGGCTTGACAATCAAGGGGCGACTCATCGAACTCCGCTTTCGGACCAATAGCGGGGCACCATAGCCGGTTTTTCTCGCCCACAAAAGGGGTGCATTATGCTACCCAGGAACCGACACAAGGATAGCATGCCCTTTCCGGCATCAGGCGCGCGACATCCATGACGAAATGCATTTTGCTGATTCACGCAGAGGGGCTGCCGGCACAAACCTTGGCCGAACAGTTGGCCGGACAGGGGTTTGCCGTGCGAACGGCTCCGCCGTTCGACGCGGCTTCGGCCGGCCTGTTTATAGCTGAACCGGTTGACCTGATGCTGCTGGACGCGCCATCGCTCAATGACCCTGTGGCCATATGCCAAGCCTTGCGTGCGGCCGGTGGAACCTTTCCGATCGTCGTGCTGGGGGCGGCGCCTGCCGATGAAACGGCCCTGAAGGAGGCGGGCGCTGACGACTGCCTGGCCAAGCCGTTCCGGATGACGACTCTGCTGGCCAGGATCCGCGAGCAGGCGCGCGATTCGGTGGCCGACGAGGCTTTGGTGGTGGGCGATTTTCGTCTTTACCCGATCGGTCGCCGACTTGTCGACAGCCTTGGACGCGAGATTCGCCTGACCGAAAAAGAAGCGGCGATTCTGGTCTATTTGTATCGCGCCGGCCGGCGCGCGGTGTCGCGCGACGAACTTCTGGGAGAGGTTTGGGGATATTCCGACACCGCGTCGACACATACGGTGGAGACCCACATCTACCGGCTTCGCCGCAAGCTCGATGAAGAGGTCGGCGCATCGCCACTGTTGTCGACCGAAGACGGCGGTTACCGATTGGGCGTCGGTTCGCTGGAGGTGGAATAGATAATCCCGGGCAAACGGCTTGCTACGATAGCTCGACGAGAACCGGAACATGGTCCGAGGCCGGCTGCCATCCACGGCTTTCCGGAAAAATTTCTGCTCCGACAAGCCGCGGGGCGAGTTCGGGCGTGACCCAGATATGGTCCAGACGCCGGCCGCGGTCGCTGGACTTCCAGTCGGCCGAACGGTAGCTCCACCACGTCGACAGACGTTGCGATGGCGGAATAAAATGCCGGACGGCGTCGAGCCAAGCCAGGGACGTCTGCAATTCACCGGCTTTGGCAATCTCGACCGGACTGTGACTGACGACCTTCAGCATTTGCCGATGTGACCAAACGTCGCTCTCGAGTGGCGCGATGTTGAAGTCGCCGAGCAGGACACGCGGGACGCCGTCACCGCTTTGGTCGGCGAACCACGTCGTCACGGCATCGAGGAAGGCAAGTTTGTGGGCGAATTTTTCGTTGGCCTCGGGGTCGGGAATGTCGCCGCCGGCCGGCACATAGAGGCAATGTACCTCAAGACCGTCGATGGTGGCGATCAGATGCCGGCAATCCTCGCGGCCGCACCAGTTCCTGGTCGTGACATCGGTTAACGGCCGGCGCGAGGCGATGGCGACGCCGTTGTAGCTCTTTTGGCCCAGCGCCGCGACATGGGCGTATCCAAGCGCCGTAAAGGCGTCGTGGGGAAACAGGTTGTCGCTGACCTTGGTCTCTTGCAGGCAGAGAACGTCGGGTCTCAGGGCCTCGTCGATTCGGCCCAGCTGTTCAAGACGCAGGCGGACCGAGTTGACATTCCATGTCGCTATCCGCATCGGTCAGATTACCGTGAAAACATGGCTGGTGACGCCGGCGACGTGAATTTCCACGCGGTCGTCCCTGAACAGCTGCCCGACGCCGGCCGGTGTTCCGGTAAAGATCAGGTCGCCGGGAGCCAGTCGGACCAGCGTCGACAGGCAGGCGATGATCTCGGGAACCGACCAGATCATTTCGGCGATGTCGCCCTTTTGTCTTTCGGCACCGTTCACCGACAGGCTGATGGTGCCCTGGGTCGGATGGTCAATTTCATCGACCGGATGGATGACGCCCACGGGCCCGGAAAAATCGAAGGCCTTACCCATGTCCCAAGGTTGGCCGGCCTTTTTGGCCGCGGCCTGTAAGTCCCGTCGAGTCAGATCGCATCCGACGGTATAGCCGAACACCGCATCCAAAGCCTTGTCGACGGACACGTCGACGGCTTCCTTGCCGATGGCGACCACCAATTCGCCCTCGTAGTGCAGGTTCTTCGTCTGCGACGGAAACGGGACAGTCGGCTGGGTGGTGATGGCGTCGGCCGGTTTGGTAAAGAACACCGGGGGTTCGCGGGTCGGGTCGTTGCCCATTTCACGAACATGGTCAGCATAGTTGCGTCCGACACAAAAGACCCGGCGAACCGGGAACAGCCCGCCGCCGGAAACCGCCAACACGGTCGGTGCCGCGGGAGGAAATACGAAGAAGGCCATATCTGTTTCGCCTTAGAAATGAAAAACCGAAAGATGATCCGTCAGTATAGCCCGATCCGGCAATGGCACAAAAGAAGGCGCCCGGTCAGGGGGGTAACCGGGCGCCCGATGCTCCTTTAGGGAGCGGGGGAACGGCAGGGGAGACCGTTCCCTTCGATTACGGCCGTTGCGACCGCAATCGTCTCCTCCAAAGAGGTGGGCGTTGGAGGCCGCTGCCTCAATTCACGCAGAGGCATAGCAGGCATGCAAATACTACATATCTGGATCGCAGCAAACTCATTTGTCTGTATTCGACAGATCGGGGCCGTTGCTGACGGACGGATCTTTGAAGCGGAACAGCTCTTTATCGAAGCTGATCCCGGTTTCCGCCTCGAACAGCGACACGGTTGTCACTTGGCCCTGTGGGTCAGTGACCTGCCACTGCCGAAGCTGGTAGGGGGATTCGGTAAAGACCAACATGATTCGTCCCTGTCCAGGATCATCGGCTTTGACGATGCTGACGTTGATCACTCCCGGCTGGTGGAAAACCTTCACGACCTTAAGGTCGGCGCCTTCCAGCTTGACCTTCGGACGGACGAGAATCCCGGCAGGGGTCGAGTCGAGATCGACGTAGCTCACTTGCTTCAACTGTTTGTCGTAATAGATCAGGAAGGTGCCATCGGCGATGACCTGGATGGGGCTCGGCGCATCGTAATCGAGACGCAGCCGGCCGGGTCGCCAAAGCATCACGGTTCCCTCGGCGGTCGACCCGTCGGGCGATACCTGCATGAACCGGGCCTTCAAGGTCGTCACGGCGTTCAGATAGGCCTCAGCCTTATCGATGTCCTGTTTATTGAGCTCAGCCTTGTCGGGGGTCACCGCCGCCACCGCCGCGCCAGCCGTCAGACCCGTGACACACGCGAGGGCGGCAAAGCACCAGACCAGAGCGGCAATCCATCCGGCGGTACGGCCGATCCTTGCCGACCGATCCTTCGCCGTCCCATTTACGAGGCCGATCATGGCTGAACCGATGGAAATCATCTGTCTTCCTTAAAGCCTGTCCAGCGGGACGGTCAGGGGGACCGTCTCGCATCCGTTGTTCCTAAGGGTTTATCGCGAAACTATCGTTCCAAGCCCTACTGTTCGATCTAGCGCCGAGGCGATAATGTATCGACAGGCCCCAGGCTTCAATCGCCGTGGCTGTGTACCAGGACTTCGCGTTTCCCGACATGGTTGGCCCGGCTGACGACGCCTTCGGCCTCCATTTTCTCGATAATCCGAGCGGCCCGGTTGTAGCCGATCTGCAAATGCCGCTGAATGAAACTGGTCGAGGCCTTGCCCTCGCGGGCTACCAGGGCGACCGCCTGATCATAGAGATTGTCGCCGGAATCGCCACGGCCACCGCTGAGGTCGTCGCCGCCGCCGCCGTCCTCCTCTTCGGTGACTCCCTCCACATAAAGCGGTTCGCCTTGCTGGCGCAAGTGCTCGACCACTGCCTCGACCTCCTGGTCGCTGACGAAGGGTCCATGGACACGGGTAATTCGTCCCCCCGCCGCCATGTACAGCATGTCGCCCTGGCCCAGCAATTGTTCCGCGCCCTGTTCGCCGAGGATGGTCCGGCTATCGATTTTGGACGACACCTGGAAGCTGATGCGGGTCGGGAAATTGGCCTTGATCGTGCCGGTAATAACGTCGACCGACGGCCGCTGCGTCGCCATGATGACATGAATTCCGGCGGCACGGGCCATTTGCGCCAGCCGCTGGATCGCCGCCTCGATGTCCTTGCCGGCCACCAGCATCAGGTCGGCCATTTCGTCGACCACGACGACGATGAAGGGCAGCGGCTTGAGGTCCAGTTCCTGGTCCTCGTAAACCGGCTTACCCGTATCGGGATCGAAGCCGGTCTGGACGGTCCGTGACAGGCTTTCACCCTTCTGCCGGGCTTCGGCGAGGCGCTGGTTGTATCCCGCGATGTTGCGGACGCCCAACTGACTCATCGCGCGATAGCGGTCTTCCATTTCGCGGACCGCCCATTTCAGGGCGACCACGGCCTTGCCGGGTTCGGTGACCACCGGCGCCAGCAGGTGCGGAATGCCATCATAGACCGACAATTCCAACATCTTCGGGTCGATCATGATCAGGCGGCATTCCTCGGGCCGCAGCCGATAGAGCAGCGACAGGATCATGGTGTTGATGGCCACGGATTTTCCCGACCCGGTCGTGCCGGCGATCAAAAGATGCGGCATGCGGGCCAGATCGACCATGACCGGCTGGCCGCTGATGTCCTTGCCCAGCACCAAGGTCAGACGGGCGGGCGCCCGTTCGAAGGCCTCCGACGCCAGCAACTCGCGCAGGAAAACCGTCTCGCGGCGGCTGTTGGGCAACTCGATGCCGATAACTGACCGGCCGGGAACGGTGGCGATGCGTACCGACAGCGCGCTCATCGAGCGGGCGATGTCATCGGCCAGTCCGATAACCCGTGACGTCTTGGTGCCGGGCGCCGGCTCCAATTCGTAGAGGGTTACCACCGGACCGGGCCGAACCTTGACGATCTCACCATTGACGCCGAAGTCGTCGAGAACCGATTCGAGCAGCCGGGCATTTTGCGACAGGCCGTCCTCATTGATGCTGTCAACGCGCCCCTCGGTCGGCGGCAGGGCGAGAAGCTGCAGTGGCGGCGGTTCATAACCATCGGCCGGAGGCAGGTCGAGGCGGCCCTGACGGGCGTCCTCTTCGCGGCGGCCGGGTTGCGTTCGTGGCGCTCTGGGCGCGACCAGCGGCTCCGGCGAGGGACCCGTCGGAGCCCGTTCCGTGACGACCGGCTCTGTCCGGCCTGCCTGTGCGGCTTCCGGCTCTGTCCGGCGGAATTTCGGCTCGCCGCGGGTTTGCGGCGGGTTGCGCGGAGCCGCGCTCTCGACCTCGTCAACCGGCCGCAGGCGTCCCCGCAATCCGCTCACCGCCAGCTGCAGGCGGTGCAGGCTGGCAAGGCCGGCCCGGAATCCACGCCAGAGGCTGCGCCATTCGTCAAAGGACAGACCGAAAGCGTAGACCGTACAGATCAGGCCAAGCAGTGCGCAGAAAATAGCCAGCGGTCCATCGAGAAAGGATCCGCCCACCAGTTTGGCCGCTTCACCCAACCCCTCGAACAGCAGCTTTCCCGCCGAACCGCCCAGCGTGTCGGAGGATCCGCCGATGACGCCCGGCAGGTGCCAACGTTCCGGAAGCGGAATGGCGGCCACGCCGATCGCCGTCAACAGCAGGCCGCTCAAGAGCAACAGACCACGCAGCCACATCCGCTCGAGCGGCCGCCCGCTGACCAGCAGGCGGCCGCCCCAGACGGTTATCGCCAGGACCGGAAACCACGCCGTCAGACCGAAAAGCTGGAGGAACAAGTCGGCGAACAGCGCCCCGCCGGTGCCCAACATATTGTTGACCACGCCGACCGGCGCCGCGGCCGTATCGAGGCTGGGATCGGTCCGGTCGTAGGTGGCCAAGGCCGCGGCCAGGGCCAGGGCAAGCGCAACCAGGGCGAGGCCGCCGGCCTGCAGCGACCACTGCTTCAGCATATCGGTGGCGCCGGCGGGAAGGAATCGTCCCGCACCCTTCCGTTGACTGGCCGTTCTTGCTGCCATCAGGCCGTCACCAACGTGTTGGCGATGCGTTCGAGGGCGCGCTCTGTCGTTGCCAGATCCTGCACCAGGGCAATCCGTACGAAGGCCGCCCCGGGATTGACGCCGTCAGGTCCCGGCCGTCCCAGATAGGCGCCCGGCAGAACACGAACGCCGGCTTCGCGCCAAAGCCTGAGCGCGGCTTTTTCTCCGTCGCCGACGTCGAGCCACAAATAGAAGCCGCCGCCCGGTCGATAGAAACCGAGCCTGTCGCCAAAGATGGCGGCCGCCGCATCCATTTTCGCCCGATAAAGAGCGCGATTTTCCACAACATGCGTTTCGTCTTGCCACAGGGCGGTCGAGGCGGCAACCACCGGCAGCGGCATCGCGGTCCCGCTATAAGCGCGAAACCGGCGGAAAGCGTCGATCAGCCGGGCATCGCCGGCGACAAAGCCTGAACGCAGGCCGGGGACGCTCGAGCGCTTGGACAACGAGTGGAAAACCAGAACATTGGCGAAATCGCCGCCGCAGGCCTCCAAAGCCCCGACCGGCGCGATCTGATCGTAGATTTCCGAATAGCATTCGTCGGCGGCCAGCACGAATCCGTAACGCCGGGCCAAAGCGATGGTCCGCCGCAGGCTGGACAAACCGGCGACGGCACCCTGCGGATTGGCCGGACTGCAAAGATAAGCCAAAGCGGCCCGTTGCAGGATGGACTCCGGGAGGGCGGAGAAATCCGGAAGAAATCCGCTTTCGCGCGAGGCGGGGACAAAAACCGGCTCAGCTCCCGCCAGATAGGTGGCCCCCGCATAGACTTGATAGAACGGATTGGGCATCAGAACGAGCGGCGGCGGCTGATCCGGCGCCGCCCGGCAGACAATTTGGATGACCTGAAACAGTCCCTCGCGGCTGCCGGCCAGCGGCAGGATCTGCTTGTCGGCGTCGAACGCTCCGGCCGGCAAATGGAAGCGGTTGGTCAACCAGGCACCAACCGCGGTGCGGAAGGGCGGAGTTCCGATGGTCGGCGGATATTTTCCCCAGCCGGCCGCCTGTTCGGCGAGAATCCTCGTCACCATGGCCGGCGGCTGGTGCTGCGGTTCGCCGATCGACAAATTAATGGGCTCGGCCCCCGGAGGATCCTGGAGCAAAGCCGTGAGGCGTTGGAACGGATAGTCGGTGAGCAGATCGAGCCTGGGATTGATCATGAAAGGAAGCCGGGAATTAGTCATGATGGGGGAATCTACAGAAAACCGTCGCCAGGCCACAGTGATTTTATAAGAACGATTTTTTCTGTGCCCGATTTTCCGTGATGAAGCGCTGAGCTCGCCCGAAAAAAAGAGGGAGCGTCGGTGACGCCCCCTCTCTTGAGATATGACCAGGTGCCGGGAATTGACGGTCAGTGAATGACCTCTCCGTGCTGGGTGATGTCGAGACCTTCGGATTCCTCTTCGGGGGTGACGCGCAG
>JARLJB010000297.1 GCA_031291415.1 Telmatospirillum sp. | reverse complement strand
CGCTTCGTCAGAAAGCCGCCACAGCCGCCGGAACTGCCGGATGCCGCCTGGATAAATCCGCCAGATAAGAAGGCTGCGGCTTAGAAAATAGGGCTTAAACTCAGAGCGGAACCTGTCCGGAAATCATTGACACGTTCCGATCGCCCGACGACGGTAGGTCGGTAAAATGGATTATTCAATAAAAAATATATTTTTCCGCGATGGTGATGTGGTGCCGGCGATTAGATATGATCTGCCTATGTCACAGTCCCGTCCTACCGCGGTGGCAAGTCGCACCCAAACGGCTTATGAGCAGCTTCGCCATGATCTGATTGCCGGTCGGTTGCTCCCCGGAGATCGGTTGAAAATCAATGAACTGAGCCTGTCGTTGGGGGTCAGCCTGGGGGCCGTGCGCGAAGCCTTGTCACGGCTGACCTCGGAAGAGCTGGTGGTGGCTGAGCCGCAGCGCGGGTTTCGCGTAGCTGGAGTCTCGATTGCCGACTTGCGGGATCTCACCATGGTTCGCGTCGAGATCGAGGGCATGTGCCTGCGGCGTTCGATCGCCTGCGGCGACGTCGCCTGGGAGTCCTTGGTCGTCGCCGCCTTCCATGCGCTCTCGAGAACCGCCGAAAGCGATGGCGGTAACGGAGGTCCGGGGGAGAATTGGCTGCAAGCTCATGCCGCTTTCCATCGAGCCTTGGTCAGCGCCTGTGGCAGCGCTTGGCTGTTGCGCCTGCAGGGGCTGCTTTACGCCCAGAGCGAGCGCTATCGCTGCCTATCGCTTGCCGGCGGAGGATCCGGTCGTGACGCGCAGGCAGAGCATCAAGAGATTGTTGAGGCCGTGCTGACTCGTTCTGCCGATCGGGCCGCGGCCCTTCTGAAGGCGCATTTCGAGACGACCAGCCGCATTCTCGAAAGCAAGGTCCGGTCGATGGCGTGAGGCGCGCCGGTGAAGCCCCAGGCAATTGGGCGTCCACGACGGGTGGCGCGTGAGCCTGCTGAAGCCGGAGGCATCGCATGAATCCTGGTGGACGTCAGAGCAATTTTTGCCTGCACTGGCGGAAGATTTTTCCCTGATGCGGTCGTTCCGGTCGGCGGCGTTTCGATATTGCATTGAAAGTGCTGGTATTTTTGGCGGATGAAATCCGGCGCGATTCTTGCTTGCATGCTGAGCATGAAAGAATCAATCCGCAAAGGGATCTCGGCTGCCGTCGCCGCCTCGTCTCTTTGTTGAGCTTGGAGGCTCTCGATGTCCTTAGCCATCAGCAACAATACGGTTTCCCAACAGCAGCTGTTGCAGCAACGGCAATTGGCGGCAGCGCAAGCCAGTGACACCGCGCAGACAAGCGATTCCGCAACGAGCACCAGCTCTGCCTCGACGACGTCGAGTGCGTCCAACGCACTAACTGGCGGGCAGTCGGTTCTTGCCAGCGGAGTTCTTGCCACATTGCTCCAGGAGCAAGCCGCTACGTCGAGCGCTTCCAGTTCGTCGAGTTCGTCCAGCGCTTCCAGTTCGTCGAGTTCGTCGAGCGCCTCCAGTTCGTCGAGTTCGTCGAGCGCCTCCAGTTCGTCGAGTTCGTCCAGCGCTTCCAGTACTATCGAAAACTCTCTCGCTTCGTTCCTCGAACGGATTGCCGGCCAGACCAGCAGCTCCAATAGTTCCCTCGCCACGTTCCTCCAACAGGAGGCCGGCGGGTCCGATTCCTCCGGCGATTCTCTTGCCAGCTTTCTTCAACAGCAGGTCGCCGGAACCAGTACCTCGTCCAACACGTCCAGCGATTCTCTTTCGACGTTTCTGCAAAAACTTGCCGCTCGGAGCTGACGTTCGAGATCCATAGGAAAGGCGGCCATCACTGTGTCTTGCTTTGAACGGCACCCGGTGGCGTTGCCGGGACCTGCTGCCAAGCGTTCTGGCAGGATTGCACATAGGGGTAATAGCCTTTCGGACTATCGCAATAGTACCAGGATGGGCTTGCCGCCGGCGCCACGGCAGCCGGCGCTGCGACCGGAACCTGTTGGATGACGGTGGTGGTCGGCACGACGTAGGGGTACGGATAAGGCGTATAATAGACCGGTCCGCCGACGACGGCATCGAGCGCCAGACCTGTGGCGATGCCCGCGCCGAGACCCCATCCCCAACCATCGCCATGCCACCCGCCGCCATGCCATCCGCCACGGTCAAACGCATATGCCGGGGCCGAAAGCAGCGATCCCGTCAGCAGCACGCCGAGAATCGTCATCGTTCCCCGCCGTGCCGGTACTGCCAGTCCATTCCCGAGTTCGTTCCACATGTCCGAAACCTCCTCGTCAGGTCGCGGCCGCAACTCTGGCCACGCTGAATTATAGGGGGCTTCTATTTCGACATTATGGTGACAAGGTTTCGGCTTGTAACAAGCCGCGTTGCCATCCGGCCCGCCTTGTGGATATGTCCAGTTTTTCCGGTCAGTTCCCCAATCTTTATCAACACCATGATGTCAGGCCTTCGCTGCAGAGATGGTGTTCAGTCTAGACAGCAGTATTTATTTTGCAGAATTGTTAAATTTTTCCAGTAGATTCAGATTTGTCTTGCGAGAAATCCTTCGGTGCGACTTTCTGTTGTCCTATTTTCTTGTTCGCGGCCCGCCTCGACCTTGTGTGGTCGTGCAAGGTGAGGAAGATGTGCTGCGATCCTTGCGGACACCGAGGAATACTCATGAGCAGCTCGTTGGAAAATACGGATTGGTCCCGTCGAGACTATTTGCGGTTGTTTGCCTGTGGCGCCTCTGCGGCAGCCCTGTCGCAGTTTCCATCTGCGGTCCAGGCCGCTACTCTACCGGCCGAGCAGGGACGACTGACGCTGGCTCAATGTCAGCAACTCAGCCCTCTCGACATGGCGAAAAGTTCGCAGACGGCCGTCGCCGCCTATCAGTTTCTGCAGAAATCGGCCGAAGAGATCGAAAATCCCGGCCTGCGTCAGGCGGTGAGTCAGATCCTGCAGAACCCGGTGCCGACGGTGCTGGCGCGCTATCGCTCGGATGCCGACAAGGAGCGGGTTCGGCAACAACTGATTGATGCCCATTTGCTGGGCGTCGACGTCGGGATCCATCAGCTGTTTCCGCCAGCCAAAGGCGCTGATCAAACACCGCAGCCATTCCTGTCCGCGCCGGGCAGCGGCTATACCAGCCATCACGCCTATCCGGGTGGCCTCAGCGTGCATGTCGCGCTGAACGTCCGTTCGTCACTGGGTCTTTATGCCGGGTATGGCGGGACTTTTGGACTGAAGCTGAGCCGCGACGTGGTGCTGGCCTCGCAGTTGCTGCACGATTTGCACAAGCCATGGGTTTTCCAATGGAAGGAAGACGGCGGTCTGCTGCCGGAATACACGGTGGCGGGGACGGGCGATCACCATATTCTCAGTCTTGCCGAAAGCATCTATCGCGGGCTGCCGGCCGAGGTGATCGTCGCACAGGCGTCGGCGCACGATCATCCCGGTTCGCCGGCCGACGAGGCCAAGACCGTCGGTTACCTGAAGGCGGGGGCGATGATCGCCGGTAAAGACCCGATCGAAATCGGTTTGCTGGGGCCCGACGGCAATACGGTTGTTCTGCCGCGGAGAATCGAGGGGTTCATCACCCATATCGGCGATCATGATTGGATAATCGCCGGTCCAGCCAACACGTGGAGTACTCCGCTGTTGGAAGAGATCGCCATGCAGGATTACGCCATGACCAAGGCGGACATCGGTACTGCGAAGTTCAACGCGTTTCGCAACTACGTCTTCTCGCAGACGACGATGATCGGTCTGCACCAGCTCCATTGCGCAGCCGGCAAAGAGGGTGTGCGGGCAACCGTCAACGCGTTGGTGGCGCCGGTCTGATAGCAAGGGCCGAGAATGCTGACACATTTTCGGCCCCGCTGACGCGGGGCGCGTTCATCCGCGCGCCTGGCACCATCGGCGCCAGATATCTCGATATGTTCTCTCAAGGCCGCGCGTGAAGCCCGGGCCGTCGCACAAGGGGGATGCCGCCAAGCGTCGGCGCAGGCCCCGGCGCAAGGCGCCCAAGCGGTCGCCGTCGGCCGCCAGTCCGCTGGCGATCCGCATATAGTCGGCTGGCGTGGCGGCGGCCCATTCCGTCAGGCCGAGGGCCTGCAGAAAGCCCAGAGTCTGTCGCGACGGAGCCGTGTCGCCCGGCAGAGTTACGACCGGCACCCCCATCCACAGCGCTTCGCAGCTGGTCAGCCCGCCTGAGAACGGGAATGGATCAAGGGCTATATCGATATCATCATATTCCGCCAGCATCGCTGCATGTAACGACGCGGCGCGCAGTTCCAGACGGGACTCCTCGATGCCGGCTCCGGCAAATGCCGCCGTCAGTTGCCGGGCAACGCCCGTATCGGCCAGCGATTTCCATTTCAGCAGCAGGCACGCGCCGGGAAGGGATCGCAGGAGGGCCGCCCATAAGGACACGACCTCCGGGCCGACTTTGGTCAGGTTGTTGAAGCTGCCGAATGTCACATATCCCCGCCGTCGCATTGGTGGGTCGCTTGCCGGCGGCGGTGCATAGTCGGGCGCGGCGTAACAAAAGCGGCTGCCGGGCAGGCGCAACACCTCTTCGCTGTACCAGCGCTCCTCACCAGCCGGTACGGTCACGGCGTCGGTCAGCAGATAGTCCATGGTCGACAGACCGGTGGTTCCCCAATAGCCGAGCCAACTTATCTGAACCGGTGCCGTCTTGCGCGCGAACATCGGCAGTCGGTTGCCCCCGGTATGCCCGGACAGATCGACCAGGATGTCGATGCCGTCGGCGACGATCTGTGCCACCGCCACCTCGTCGGCCAATCCGACCACGCTCCGCCAATGATCGGCGGCGGCGCGCAGACGCTGGGTCATGTCGTCGGTTGTGGCGCTATTGCTGTAGCAGAAGGTCTCCACCGATGCCGGATCGTGACTGGCCAGAACGCCGCTGAGAAAGTAGCCGACGGGATGACGGCAAAAATCGCCTGAGACGTACCCGATGCGCAGCCGGCGTTCGGGCTCAGCGGTATTGGTGAAATCTCGGGGGGAGTGCCGGCCTTCGACCCTGGATGCGAAACGCCGCGCTTCTTCCAGGATTTCCCTTTCATCGGCGGCAGTTCCGTAGTGGAGGCTCATCATCAGATTGCTGTGCGTCTCGGAAAGGTCCGGTTTCAAGCAAAGTGCACGGCGATAGGACTCTTTCGCCGTGTCCGGAAAACCAAGATCTTGCAAGGCTCGTCCCATCTCAGCCAGGGCTTCGGCGTCGTCAGGTCTGAGGCCAAGAGCCTTGCGGAAGCAAACGGCCGCCTCGCGCGGTTGTCCGGACATCTGCAATGCCGAGCCCAAATTGTTGTAGGCTTCGGCGTAATCCGGCCTGCCTTCGACGGCCCGACGATAGGAGGCAATTGCTTCATCCAGACGGCCCAAGTCCTTCAAGGCGTTCCCGAGATTGTTCCTCGCCTCGGCACAAGCGGGATCGAAATCGAGGGCTTGGCGGCAGAACCTGGCTGCCTCACCGGTTCGCCCCAGCAGTTGAAGAATATTGCCAAGGTTATTGAGTGCGTGCACATAGCCCGATTGCAAGCCGACGGCACGACGGTAGGCGGCGACTGCGTCTTCCGGGCGTTCCAAGCTCTGCAAGGCGATGCCGAGATTGTTGTATGCCTGGGCGTCGTCGGGGTTGAGCGCGATCGCGTGATGGTAAGAAAATGCCGCCTCGGCCGGTCGTCCCAGATCGCTCAACACACCTCCCAGGTTTCCGTATGCCGCCCCGTAGGCTGGTTGCAGACTGATGGCGGTCCGGTAAGCGGCAACAGCCTCATCCTGCCGGCCGACGCCTCGCAGGGCGTTGCCCAAATTGTTATAGGCTTCGGCGGAGTCGGGCTTCAGGTCGATGGCCCGCCGGTAGGAGGCGATCGCCTCTGCCGTCCGATCCAAGTAGCAAAGGGCATTGCCCAGATTCGAGTGATAGGTTGCGGACTTGTCATCGATGGTGATCGCTTTGCCGATCAAGTCGACGGCAAGGTCGGGCCGCCCCTTCTGCAAGGCGATGACGCCGCGCAGATGCAGGGCGTCGGCGTGATGACAATCGAGCGCGAGGATTTTTTGGTAGAGAGAGTTGGCTTCGTCGAGACGTCCTGCCTTATGGTGCCCGACAGCCTCGTCGAATATGGCAGGGACCAAACGCGATGGTCGTTCCACCTTTTTTGCTCCCCGGTCACAATCAATCCATAGCGGACAATCAGATCACCATGATTTTGCGAGAGGCGTGATGCCGAGGTCAATCCCTACCCTGGTCATCGTCGTCCTTATGTTGAGCGGCTGCGGCACCCTGTCGACCTGGGATGTTGATCCCGGCAGCGTCAGCGCCAGCTCCAATCAGGGCGATCTTGCCCTGGATGTCGACGCTCTGGCGCGGCCGCTGGTCAGCCGGGGCGAGACACCCGGACTGGTCGTCGGTCTGTTGTTGCCTGACGGTTCCCGTCGATTCTTCGGTTATGGTACGACCGAACAAGGGGGCGGCGAGGTCCCCGGTCCGGACACGCTGTTCGCCGTGGGCTCGCTCAGCAAGGGTTTCCTGGGGGGGATCGCAGCAACATTGGCGCAAGACGGACGGCTGTCCTGGTCAGACACGCTGTCCACCCTGCTGCCGCCTGAAACGCCCCTCAGTCCGGCCGCCGCCGGAATTTCCGTCGAGCAGTTGGCGACGCACACATCAGGACTGCCCCGGCAGCCTCCCACGCTCAGGACCCTGACCTATTTCGTCTCCTACCTGTTTACCGGCGAAAACTTTTATCGCCATCTCGATAACGACGCGATTTTCGATTATCTCTCCGGCTTTTCGGCGCCAGCCACAGTCGAGCCGCAATATTCCAACATCGGTTACGGCATCCTTGGATACGCTTTGGAACAGAAAACCGGCCAGTCCGTGGACGCTCTGCTGGCCGAACGGATAACCGGCCCGCTGGGTCTCGTGCATACCGGCTATACACCGGAGTCTTTGCCGGGATTTGCCTTGCGGGCAAGAGGGTACGCTGGCGATCAACCAAAGTTCATCCGTCGCGGCCAACCGGTTCCCGATTGGCGGATGACCAACATTATGCGGGGGTCTGCTGCGCTCTATTCCAGCGCAGCCGATCTGTTGACCTTCGCGGCCGCCCATCTGGAGCCGGTCGCCTCGCCGTTGAATGCCGCTTTGGCCGGCAACCTGCGGGTTCGCTATCCGCGACCGCGGCAAGCGGCTGCAGTGGCTTGGATCGCCGACGATGTCGCTGATGTCCATATCACCTATCAGATCGGCATTATCGCCGGTTACAGCAGCTATCTGGCCGTCAACGAGGCCAACCACACGGCGGTTGTGGTGCTGCAGAACGCCTTCAATTGGGATTACAGCCTTGGGCACGAATTGGTGCTCCTGCTGGCTGCGACCGTGGCCACGCCTCCGACGCTCGTGGGCCGCAACTGAAAGCCGTTTATCGACCGGGTCCGGCTTTTCCATGTCCGGCCATTTGGTTACACTAACTTAGGTTGAGTGTCTCCCGTCATTCTTAGCGGAAAGATCGAATTGAATGTCCGCACAAATTCCTTCGGTAGCGGCCAGCGACTATTACGACCACGTTCGGTTCGAAATCGCTCCACTCCTTCCCGCGAAAATCGGGAGTGTCCTCGAAATCGGCTGTGGTGCCGGTGGAACGATGGCATGGCTACGCTCAACCAAGGAAATTGGCTTCGCTGCTGGAGTCGAATTCGTTCCGGCGGCAGGGGAACAGGCGCGAGCGATATTTGACGCGGTGGAGGTCGGCTCCGTCGACGAAGTGCCTTTCAGTTTTCCCGTGTCGCAATTCGATCTGATTTTGGCGCTTGACGTCCTCGAACATTTGGCTTGGCCGGATAGGACACTCAAGAACTTGTTCGAGCGATTGCGTCCGGGCGGGATGTTCATCGCGTCGATCCCCAACGTGGCCAATTACCGGGTTTCCTTACCCTTGTTCTTCAGGGGCCAATGGACCTATACGGATGAAGGCCATCTTGATCGGACACACTTGCGTTTCTTTTCTCGGAAAGGGGCTGTCGCCCTGTTCGAGGATGCTGGGCTGCATGTCGAGGCGGTCGATGTTACCTATTGCAGCCCCAACATTTTCGCGTTTTTGGGCTGGCGTGGATCGGCCGCCCGCTGGTACAGCCGAAAGATCCTTCGATTGCTGCCGCTGCCGAGCCACTTCATTGAGTCCCAATATCTGATTGCGGCCCGCAGGCCGGGTTGACTGGGCCGTTGAAGCCGGTAGTCGGTTCGGCACCCATGGCACACCCGGACGCCACTGACACAAGGCTGCTCCCCTCTCTCCAGTTAAATATAGACGACACATACTTGCGAATTCGCTCACAATAGACTTATTCAAAACAATTTGTTTAATATATACTAATTAATAGCTTCGATAATTCGGAAAAAATGAAATAAAAACACGTGACAATGTCGAGCTATACATAAATTTACATTTATTTACTTAATATACATAGATATATTATTGGTATTAGTGAAAACATAGTGTAGTTTTAAAAAATCAATATATTTTTTATTGAATTTTACGCATTATTAGTGTATATTTTATCATGCCTTTTACCAGAGATCGCACCTTCGCCGGGTCACCGCTCACAGCGCGGGAATTGCAACAGGAGGCTCTTATGAATGCCGCCATGACCTCGCCCTTAACGATCACTTTCGGTCGGCAGGACCACCCTCTCCTCTGGATATGCATGTGCCTTCCCATGGGACTCGTCGCCTTCTTCCTGCTTCTCCTCGGTTTCATGCTGTTCCCCCTTGGTGCCCTCGGTTATGGCTGCATCCATTTGGCGCGGCGGATTTTCGTCTCTCCGAAATCAGGACTTTGACGACGGCAGGGCCACGGCGAAACGTTCGCAATGCTTGGGCAACGGCGTATTCTGGCAAGCGATCGCTCGCGCTATGGTGGCGGCGGGTCGATGGAATCGAGTCTGATCCCATGGCCCCTCAGAGAGGAGACGACCGAGTGAACGGGACGGCCGAAGAGCGGGAAACTGAACAGGCGGGGCACTATATTGGGTGCACGGCTGATCCTGTATCCAGAAGACAACGACGCCAGGGAGCCAGCGCTCCTTGAGGCGGAGGCCGATATTGCGGCTGATCGAGGGGGGCAACTCTCTGCATGATTTTCCCGAACGAGGCCGGACGGTTGGCCGTGGGCGTCGAGTGGCCGGTGGTCCCGCCATATCATCCGCTACTGCATGGAAGGCGACTCGGTGTTTATCCAGCGGATTCGGCACGGGCGGCAATATCCGTTGGCCTTAAGCAAAGCCCCGGTGAAACATCTCCACTCTGAGGGCGTTTCGGGCCGCCTATGCTGTCCCGGTTCTGTGCTGGGTCTAAACGGCCGACGTCCCGAATCCTTGAAACAACGCGTCGTAACGGCGGCTACGCGGCAAGGCATGGGCGACGCGTTCCGATATCCTTGGAAAATCGCAACAAATAGCCGTCCGGGTCTTGGTGCTGCGGCAAACTATTGAAGTCCATAGTTCGCCAATAACTACCCTTACTTGCGCTGTTTGGAATTCCGAAATTCATCGCGGTTTGATCCCGACGGCACGATTACCTATCATGGCTCTTGAATTCAGACTCTGTGAGATAAAAAGCAAGGAGCACGAGATGGTGGGGCAGAAATCACCACCAACGTCAGACGACGAACAGCCGAAAGGAAACGTCGTTGCCGAGTTTTACGATATGGTTCCGACGTTAGTTATCATTTTTGTTACATTAGAAACGGTAATTATTGCCATATTTATGGCTGTAGATATTGCGTTGGTAAAAAATTTTACCAAGAGATCAACTATTGTTTCTACGATAGCGATCGTCTCGTGTGTCGTTTTTATTTTATTTCTTCGTTTGGTTCGGCGGAAAGCCAAGACTGAAAGGTGGGCGCGATTGGCAATCTGGGCCATTGGCATTCTTTGGGTGTTGTCGTGGTTGCACGAACCCTGGCGGATCACCGCAGTTTTGGGTCATGCCCCACCGATTTGAAGACCGGAGGTGCCGTTGGATTTGGGCAGACCTGTCAGTTCTCCGTCGATCATCAAGCGGGCCATGGACCGCTCGTTGTCGATGGCGACGGGAGAAGTGATCGTTCTGGGCGGGTCTGGTCGCCGACGAGAAAACCGAGGGCGGGGCCGACGTGTCCTGGCTACCGCATTTCCTCGACAGCACCAGCGCGGATGGCGCCCTGGAATCGTCCTGGTGCTAGAGGTTGAACGGGTCGGTATGGGGCGATCTTGACGGGCAACGACGTGATGCTGTGAAGGCTCGGCCAGCGTCTTGGAAAACCACACAGCCACATCTGTTCTTCGACGCCGATGACATTGTCATGCAAATGAATTACTCTGATCCTGGTTGAATTGGGAGAATTTGGCTATGGGTACGAATTCGTTGGTCCAAACGCGCATTGACCCTGCCATTAAGGAACGGGCGTCGGCGGTGCTGGAAAGCGTCGGGCTTACGGTGTCTGACGCGGTGCGGATTTTACTGACCAGGACGGCGAACGAAGGGGCGCTTCCGTTCGATCTGACTCACGATGCGGCGGCGCATGACGCTTGGTTCCGGGCGAAGGTCCGGGATGCGTTGGACGATCTGCGTCCTGCTGTTCCTCACGATGACGTGGAGGCGCATTTTGCCAGCCGCCGGGCTGCAGCGCGGGGCAAGACCGAAGGTGAGGTGTGAAGCTCGAATGGTCGATGTTCGCGCTGAGCGATCGTGACAAGATTTTCGATTATATCGAGGCGGATAATCCTCGCGCTGCGGTGACCGTGGATGATCTGATCAAGGCGCATGTGGAGCAATTGATTGGGTTCCCGCTGAGCGGTCGCTCCGGTCGCGTCGATGGAACCCGCGAACTGGTCGTTAGCGGCACACCTTACATCGCGGTTTATCGGATTGCGGACGGGGCAATTCGAATCCTACGTGTGCTGCATGGTGCGCGGCCGTGGCCGGAGGAAATGTGACGGTGGCCTGGGGTAGCCCGCCATCGAGCGGGCCATGACGGGCAACGACGTGATGCCGTGAAGGCCCGGCTGAGGTCTTCGAAAACCACACAGTCGGTTGTCGTGGGGCGTTGTTGATTAACGCGCGACGACTGTCCGATCAAAATCGGCATCGTCCGCGTCCTGACGAGCATCCTTCTTCTGCTTTTCGCCCGTTCTGCAACCAAACCACTGGCGACGGACGCCGGCCAGAAAACTGGTGGCTTTCGTGCTTGCTATGTGCTTGCTGAGATGAAAATGGGGCGTGCCGCCAAAGGCTAACCCATTGAAAAGATGGTGCCGGTTGCAGGATTCGAACCCGCGACCCCCTGATTACAAATCAGGTGCTCTACCAACTGAGCTAAACCGGCTTTCGTGATCGACGCGCGCCAAATTAATGGGGACGGTGCCGGCTGGCAAGGACCTTGCTGAGAAGATGCCCGACAATCTGTTGTTGCCGGGCATCGACGGATTATCGTCTGATCAATTCGTAGAGAGCCACGGCGGCGGCGTTGCTGACGTTCAGGCTTTCGACCAGATCGCTTTGCGGCAGCTTGACCAAGTGGTCGCAGTGTTCGCGAGTGAGACGGCGCAAGCCTTCGCCTTCGCTGCCCAGTACCAGGACGATGCGCCCGCTCAGCTTCGCCGCTGCCAAGGTGACCGGCGCGTCACCAGCCAACCCGGCGATCCAGAAACCGTTCTGTTTCAGCTCTTCCAGGGCACGGACCAGATTGGTGACGCGCACCAAAGGCAGGGCTTCGAGGGCGCCCGAAGCGGACTTTGCCAAGGTTCCCGTTTCGTCGGGGGCGTGGCGGTCGGGGACCACAAGGCCCAACGCGCCGAATGCGGCCGCCGAGCGCAAGACCGCACCGACATTATGGGGGTCGGTGACTTGATCGAGACAGATGATCACAGCTGCTTCCCGTCCCCGAGCGGCCTCGATCAGGTCGGAAATGTCGGCTGCCGGCAGCGGTTCGGCGGCGAGCGCGATGCCTTGGTTGACGGCGCCTTCCGGCAGCAGGCTGTCGAGCTCGTCCCGTTCGACCACCTCCGGCTGAGGCAGCGTGCGGTTTTGCGCCATGGCGGCGATGGCCTCGCCGTGGGTATGCATCGCTTCGGCGGTCAGCAGCAAGCGTCGGCAGCGTCTGTTCGGATTATTGAGGGCAGCCAAAACGGGATGGCTGCCCCACAGCCACAGCAAACCACCACCGGCGTGACCGTTGGCGCGTCCAGCGCGCGGCAACTCCCGGCGCTCTCGTCCCGGATGGTGGTCGGTCTTGTCGCCATCGGCAGTTTGGCGTGGGCGCGCTCCCTGAGGGGATCTGGGAGAAGACGGGGTGCGGGGACGGCTCATTCCTTGCCTCACATCGGTTGGGCGTTGACTGTACTTCCGGGCGGATGACGACGCCATCGGTGCGCAGTCGTTCTTTTATGCTATCTTTTCGGATTGACAATAGCATCCAAATCCTCTTAGTTCCGTCTTCCCGTCGCACCGGCTAACCGAGGCGGCAGTGGAGGGGTGGCCGAGCGGTCAATGGCAGCAGACTGTAAATCTGCCGACGAATGTCTACGTTGGTTCAAATCCAACCCCCTCCACCATTATCTTCCTTGTCGAGCCGTTTGGTTCGGCAGGCCGAATTCGGCGGGTGTAGCTCAATGGTAGAGCCCCAGCCTTCCAAGCTGGTTGTGCGGGTTCGATTCCCGTCACCCGCTCCATCGACGAGTTTTTGTTTGGCCGTAAAGAACGAGACGGATTTGACAAATGGCGAAGGCAAAGTTTGAGCGGACGAAGCCGCATTGCAACGTCGGCACCATCGGCCACGTTGACCACGGAAAGACCTCGCTGACCGCAGCGATCACCAAGGTGTTGGCGGAAACCGGCGGCGCGACTTTCACGGCGTACGACCAGATCGACAAGGCGCCGGAAGAGAAGGCGCGTGGCATCACGAT
>JARLJB010000296.1 GCA_031291415.1 Telmatospirillum sp. | reverse complement strand
GACGGTCAAATTCAGACCACCAAGGGCAAGGTGCAGGCTCACGAACTGACGGCCGGCGTCAGGTATCAGTTCTGATGCGGAACGCCGGTTGATCGCCCCGCGCCGGACCCGCCTCCCACCCGGCGCGGGGGGCTCTGTTTCCTCCTGTGGAGGTGGGGGCGGCATGCTCGGTCGAGGCAGGAGTGGGGCGGAGCGTGGAATCGCCCTGGTGTTGGTTCTTTGGGGACTGGTGGCGATCGGGCTGGTGATCACTCACATCACCGCCGCCGGGCGCCATGAGGCTCGTATCGCGCGAAATGCGGTGACTGCGGCCGAGGCCGAGGCTGCCGCCGATGGCGGAATTTTCGCCGCCGTCTTCCATCTGGCCGCCAAGGATCAGACTCTCCAATGGGATATCGATGGCCGCCGCCACGACGTTCAGGTGGGGGACGCGCTGGTCGAGGTAACGATGTGGGACGATGACGGCCGCATCAATCCCAATCTGGCTCCCGACATCCTGCTCTCGGCGCTGTTTCGCGTCCTGGCCATGCCAGCCGATCAGGCCGCGGCTTTGGCCACGGCGATTTCGGCCTGGCATGACCCGGTCTTGAAAGTACACCGGGACGGCGGCGGGGAAGACGACTACCGGGCCGCCGGTCGGACCTACGGGCCACCCGGATCGCCTATTCAGGACATCGATGAACTCAATCGCGTGCTGGGGATGACGCCTGAGCTTCTGGAGGCGGCCAGGCCGCATCTTTCCATCTGCACAAACCGCGAAGTCCCGATTGCGGAAGCTGCCGACCCTGTGGTCCTGCGGGCTCTTGATCTGGCGCGGCAGAGCGCTGGCGGTGCCATTCCGCTCCTGTCTGAAACCCAAAGATCCTTGGTCCGCACGGTGGTCATCCGCAGCAGAGCCCTGCTGCCCTCGGGAGGACAGTTCAGTCGCCAGGCGATCCTGCGCATGGGGCCCATGCTGCGGAAAGGCTACCAGCTGTTGGCTTGGGATCGGGTGACCGATTAGGCTGCGTCATGAGAACCAGTCACCGCCCTTCGTGCTTGCTGAAACGGAAAGGGGCCAGGCCGCTACAGCCTAACCCCTTGAATAGATGGTGCCGAAACACGGATTTGAACCGTGGACCTACTGATTACGAATCAGTTGCTCTACCGCTGAGCTATTTCGGCAATTGAGGCGGCGAAACTAGCTTGTTCGTCCGTCGCATGCAAGTCCTGCGAAAGCATCGGACGACACTTTCTGCGGTTTGACCATTTTGCCACCCGATTACGGATTGGCGGCGGCCTTGTCGAGCCAGGCCTGGGCGGCTGACGCGTTGTTGTATTCCGCCTGTTCCAGGCGGGCCAACAGGCGGTATGTCGCGGCATTCGGGCGGGCCTCGGCGGCGGCGAGCAGATGCCCGCGGGCCTTGCCCCACAGTTTGGCCGCGAAGCAGGCCTCGCCCAGCAGCAGATGGCCATCCACGTCGTCGGGCCGGCCGGCGATAAATTTTTCCAGACGCCGCACGCGGGCCAGCGGGTCTTGGCCTGGCACCAGGGCGTCGAATGCGGCGAGCAGCGAGGGTTCGGGCTGACGCCCCCATGCCTTTTCGAGAACGGCGGTCGCTTGGCGTATCTTTCCGGCTGCCGCCATTTGGCGGGCCAGGCAGACGGAAGCGGCGGTCAGCGTCGGATCGGTCTTCAGGGCGCGACGAGCGAAATCCATTGCCGACCGGGCGTCGCCCTGCGCTTCGGCAGCCGTCGCCCGTTCCTGCAACACATGGGCCTTGCGTTGCAGACCGGCGTCGCGGGTCAGCGCCTTGCGGCGGATCGCGTCGTCGAGCAGCTCTTCGGCGTTTTCCAGCCGGCCGTGACGAATCAGCAAGTCCTCCAGGGTGTCGACCAGCCAGGGGTCGGCCGGACTGATCCGTCTGGCCCGGGAGGCCAAATCGATCGCCGCCTCGTCGTCTCCCTGCTCCAGCGCCTGGCGAAGCAACCCGCGTAGGCCGAGCGCCGCCGTTTCCGGCCGCTCCAGCATGGCCGTAAACTGGCTGCGGGCCTCCTCATCCTTGCCGGTCAACTGAGCGGCCTGCGCCGACAACAGCCGTGTCAGGGCTGGATCGGCCAGCAGCTTTTCGGCCCGGCCGGCCAATTTCCCTGCCGCCCTGGCGTCACCACCGGCAATCGCCGCCAGACCATCGGTCAAGGCCAGGTAGCCTTTGCGGACCCGGCGTTGCCGCCGCGCTGCGCTCCAGGCCGACGGCCAGCGCAACAGACGCAGGAGCAGGCGGAAAACCAGCGTGAAGATGATGACGATGATGGCCAGCGCCGCCAACAGCACCGGAACCGACGTCTCGATCCGCCAACCAAGCCAGTCGGCCGCCACCGCGCCGGGATTGTCGGCCAGCCAGACGGCTCCGGCGATCAACAGGCCCAGGCAGATAAGATAAGTGATGAAGCGCAGCATGGCTCAGTGTCCTGCTTGGGCATCGATGGCGGCCAGCAGGGCCGCCTGATCGGGTCGGCGAGCGACATGGATCTGTCGCCAGGGCAGTCGGGCGAGACGTTCCGCGACGGCCGGGCTCAAGGCAAAAGCATCGATCGCCCGGCAGGCCTGTTCGCGCTTGGCCGCCAAGGTCAGCGTAGCAAAGGTTGCCGCCGTACGGGGAGAGAAAAACAGCGCCAGCGCCAGCTCCTGCCCGTCGAGCGCCGCCAGCAGCGGGGCACTGAAGGCATCGGCCGTATGGGCCTCGTAAAGCACGGCGCGCCGCACCTCGTAACCGCGGTGTCCGAGAATGCCGGCCAGATCGCCGGCCACGGTGCTACCGGCGGCGTGCAGCAAGGCGCCTTGTTTTGGATCGACCTGCCTTGTCACCAGTTCGGCCAAGTGGTTGACGTTGCCACCGGCGCTTTCGACAGGCCGAAAGCCCAGTGTTTCAGCACAGCGGGCGGTGGAGTCGCCGACCGCCCAGAGCGGCAGATCGCGCCGCGGGCAGGCCATTGCCAGGGCCCGGACGCCATTGGCGCTGGTGGCGAGGAATCCCTGCACGCCATCAAGGGACGGCGTATCGTCGTGCCGGAAAACGATTTGCAGAAGCGGTTCCACCTGGACGTCGAATCCGCGCTCGGTAAGAGCCTGCGCGATGCTTTCGGCATCGTCGCGCGGCCGTGTCACCAGCGCCCGACCCGATCTCACCTGCCCTGCTCCGCCTTGAAATCGAAGAAGTCCGGGCCGCAGCGGTCGAGCAGTTGTTCGCCGGCCGTCCGGCCGATCGCTTCGGCGTCCGACCTTTGGCCGGTGAGCCGCAATTCGTGCGCCTGGCTGCCATCGGGCCGGATGACGAGGCCGCGGAACGTCACCTGGTCGCCCGCCAGTTCCGCCAGTCCGCCGATGGGCGTCCGGCAAGATCCGTCAAGCACCGTGAGAAAGGCACGCTCCGCCAGGACCCTGAGATGGGAATCTGCGTGGTCGAGGGGCGCCAGCCACCGATGGGCGGCTGCATCGCCGGCTCGGCAAGTGACGCCGATGGCGCCTTGCGCCACCGCCGGCAACATGTCTTCGGTTTCCAGGGCCGATGTGACACGATCGGCCAGTTTCAGCCGGCGCAGGCCGGCCATGGCCAGCAAGGTGGCGTCGACGACACCTTCCTCCAGCTTGCGCATGCGGGTCTGCACATTGCCGCGCAACGGTTCAACCCGGAGATGGGGGTGGCGATAGAGAATCTGGGCTCCGCGGCGCAGGCTGGCGGTGCCGATCACCGCGCCGGCCGGCAGGTCGGCCAGACGGCTGGCCTTGAGACAGACGAAAGCGTCGCGCGTATCCTCGCGCTCCAGAATGCAAGGCAGATCAATGCCGTCCGGCAGCACGGTCGGCACGTCCTTCATCGAGTGGACAGCGATGTCGACCCGGCCTTCCAGTTGCGCTTCATCGATTTCCTTGGTGAACAGTCCCTTGCCGCCGATCGCCGCCAAGGTACGGTCGAGCACCACGTCGCCGGTGGTCTTGATGACGACGATCTCAATGGCGCCGGGTCGGGCGAGATCGGGATGAGCGACCGCGAGGCGCGCCTGCACCTCGTAGGCCTGGGCAAGCGCCAGCGGACTGCCGCGGGTGCCGATGCGAAGCGGAGTTATCTCGGTCATAACGTTGTTTTAGGCGTTGGAACGACCCATGGAAAGGGGGTAGTGAAGGCACTCGTCGTGGTTATGACAATTCAATAAACTGGGAAAACGGTTCCACCCGTCGATCGGGCGGCCTTGCGAAGGACAGAGCAGACGTGATCGTTCTCGGCATCGAATCCAGTTGCGACGAAACCGCCGCGGCCGTTGTGCGGGACGACCGCACCATCCTGGCCGACGTCGTTCTATCGCAACTCGACGAACATCGGCCCTATGGCGGCGTGGTGCCGGAAATCGCGGCGCGCTCTCACCTCGATCATCTCGATCATCTGGTTGCCGAGGCTTTGGCGCGGTCCGGCACCAGCTTTGCCGACATGGACGCCATTGCGGCGACCGGCGGACCGGGGTTGATCGGCGGCGTGATGGTCGGCGTGATGACTGCCAAAGCGATCGCGGCGGTGTCGGGAAAACCGTTCGTCGCGGTCAATCATCTGGAAGGCCATGCGCTGACCGCGCGGCTGACCGAGGGACTCGCTTTCCCCTATCTGCTGTTGTTGGTCTCCGGCGGTCATTGCCAGTTGCTGACGGTGGAAGGGGTCGGCCACTATCGGCGCCTGGGAGCGACCATTGACGATGCGGCCGGCGAGGCCTTCGACAAAGTCGCCAAGATGCTCGATCTCGGTTATCCCGGTGGACCGGCGGTGCAGCAGGCGGCCGCCCAAGGGGATGTCACCCGCTTTTCCCTGCCACGTCCGATGAAGGGCCGGCCGGGGTGCGATTTTTCCTTCTCCGGTCTCAAGAATGCCGTGCGCCTTCTGATCGCCGAGCAGCCATCCCTGTCGCTGGAGGACCGCCGCGATATCGCGGCGGCGTTTCAGATCGCGGTGGCCGACGCCATTGCCGATCGGACGTGCGCGGCGATGGGTTTGTTTGCCGCCACCCATGGCGGACCGGGCACCTTGGTGGTGGCCGGCGGCGTCGCCGCCAATGCGCTTTTGCGCGAGACTCTTGCCGGCATCACGGCGGAGGCCGGCTTCCGTTTGGCGGTGCCGCCACAGCGCCTTTGCACCGACAACGCCGCGATGATCGCCTGGGCCGGCCTGGAACGCTTTCGCCTGGGTCAAAGCGACGGTCTCGACTTCGCGCCGCGTCCCCGCTGGCCGCTCGATCCGCAGGCGAAACAATTACGTGGTGCGGGCGTCAAGGCCTAGAGGCCTGAGGTCTATCGGCGCGTCTTCCGGTTTCCGTCCTTGTCGCAAGGCCGGGCGAGAGGCATAAACGACCAAGGCCGGTGGTTCACGGCGAAGCTGATCAAGGGAGCATAAGTCGGTCATGGCAAAATTCGGTATCATCGGAGCCGGAGCGTGGGGAACCGCCTTGACCGCCATCCTGAACCGGGCGGGGCATCATTGCGTATTGTGGGCGCACGAGCGGGAGGTAATCGACGGCATCGCCGGAAACGGCCGCAATCCCTTGTTTTTGTCCGACATCGATCTTTCCGGCGTGACAGCGACCGGCGATTTGGCGGTGGCAACCGACGCCGATGCCGTGCTGCTGGTGACCCCGGCTCAATTCCTGCGGAGCCTTTGCCGGCAATTGCAACCGCATTGGCGCTCTGATCTGCCGGCGGTAATCTGCGCCAAGGGCATCGAGACGGCCAGTTTCGCCACGATGAGCGAGGTGGTGGCGGCGGAATTGCCGGCCGCGCCGCTTGCGGTTTTGTCCGGTCCGACGTTTGCCATCGAGGTGGCGAAAGGTCTGCCGACGGCCATAACGTTGGCCTGCCGGGATCGGGCGCTGGGCCTTGCCCTGGTCGAAAAGATCGGAACACAGAACTTCCGGCCCTATCTGACCGACGACGTCGCCGGCACCGAGATGGGTGGCGCCGTGAAGAATGTGCTGGCCATCGCCTGCGGCGTGGTCGAAGGCCTGGGGTTCGGCGACAACGGCCGGGCCGCGCTGATCACCCGGGGGTTGGCCGAAATGATGCGGCTGGCCGTCGCCAAGGGCGCGCGGGCGGAAACCTGCATGGGGCTGTCCGGCCTCGGCGATCTGATTCTTACCGCCTCGTCGCAGCAATCGCGCAACTATTCGCTGGGGTTTGCTCTTGGCGAAGGGAAAAGCCTGGACGAAATCCTTGCCTCCCGCCGTTCGGTCACCGAAGGCGTGGCCACGGCCGCTTCGGTGACCGGACTTGCCGCCGCCCTTCAGGTCGAAATGCCGATTTGCGAGGCGGTCGCCGGCTTGTTGTATCGCGGATGCGGCATCGAAGAGACCATTCACGATCTGCTGGCCCGCCCGTTCCGCGGCGAGTTGGGTTCGTCCGCCGGCCATCACCCCGCTCAACCATAACCAGTCGAGGAGAGGATCCATGCATTTCTTCGTTCGCTGTACCGACAAGCCGAACCACCAGGAAGTCCGCCTGGCCAACCGGGCGGCGCATCTGGAATTCCTGAAAGCCAATATCGATAAGGTTCTGATCGCCGGTCCGACGTTGACCGACGATGCGCAAGGGATGACCGGCAGCGTCCTGGTGTTCGACGTCGCCGATCGGGCGGCGCTCAACGCGCTGCTGGCGCTTGATCCCTATGCCAAGGCCGGCTTGTTTCAGTCGGTCGAGGTTTCCGTCTACAAGAAGGTCTTCCCCTAAAAAAGATCTGATGCAGGCGCGGGCATCTCGTGCCCACGCTTGCTACCGGCGGCTAGGGAACAACCGACAGGAGGAATGGGCATGGCGCATTGGCTGGTCAAATCCGAGCCGGGGCACTGGTCGTGGAACGATCAGGTGACAAACGGCACGACCTTTTGGGACGGCGTGCGCAATTACCAGGCGGCCAACAATCTGAAGGCGATGGCGATCGGCGATCAGGCCTTCTTCTATCACTCGGTCAATGAGAAACGGATCGTCGGCATTGTCGAGGTGGTGCGGACCTATTATCCCGATCCGTCCGATCCCAGCGGCCGCTTCGGCATGGTTGACCTCAAGGCGGTAACCGCGTTGCCGGTTCCCGTTTCCCTCGACCAGATCAAGACCGATCCCAGACTCAATCACCTGGCGCTGGTCCGCCAGTCGCGGCTGTCCGTCATGCCGATCGACGATGCCGCCTGGTCGCTGATTGCGGCCCTGGGCGGCCTGCCGGCGTAAGGCCCCAAGCCCGAGCGGCGTTGGAGCACGCCGTAGCCGGCGGCGCAGGCGTCCTATCAACCAATGAACAGCCTATTTCCCGGAAAAGTGGTAGGGTTGTTAATTATCTGTCGATTGCCCATATTCTCTTCATAAACCACGCAAATGGGCCGGCTGCTGCGCAATTCCTGCGATTCCAGCCAAATAAGCCTGTGCATGACGAAGGGAGGCCTCCGTGACGACGACCGAGCATGCTCTGTTTCCGGTGCCAGCCGATTTCGCCAAGTCGGCCCTGATCGACGAGACCACCTACCAAAAATGGTATGACCGGTCGATTGCCGACCCCGAAGGGTTCTGGGCCGAGCAAGCCAAACGACTCGACTGGATCAAACCCTTCTCCAAGGTCCGGGATGTCTCCTTCAGCGGTGACGTCCATATCAAATGGTTCGAGGACGGAACGCTGAATGTCGCGACGAACTGTCTTGACCGCCATCTGGCCACACGCGGCGATCAGACGGCGATAATCTGGGAGGGCGACTCACCCGACGAGCAGGCCCACATCACCTATCGCGATTTGCATGAGCGGGTTTGCCGGCTGGCCAATGCGTTGGAAACGCTCGGCGTGAAAAAGGGTGACCGGGTGACCATCTATTTGCCGATGATCCCGGAAGCGGCGGTGGCGATGCTGGCCTGCGCCCGGATCGGCGCCATCCATTCCATCGTGTTCGGCGGTTTTTCCCCCGACAGTCTGGCCGGACGGATCCAAGATTGCGATTCCTCGGTGCTGATCACCGCCGACGAAGGATTGCGCGGCGGTCGCCGGGTTCCGCTCAAGGTCAATGCCGACAAGGCCCTGGAGACCAGCTGGAGCGTCAAGCATGTGGTGGTGGTGAAAAGGACCGGCGGCGACATCCACATGGTGTCCGGGCGAGATCACTGGTACCACGAAATCGTCGAAAAGGCGTCCGCCGACCATCGGCCGGCGGAACTCTCCGCCGAGGATCCCCTGTTCATCCTCTATACCTCCGGCTCGACCGGCAAGCCGAAGGGTGTGCTGCATACGACCGGCGGCTATCTGGCCTATGCGGCGATGACCCATCAGTATGTCTTCGACTATCACGACGGCGATATCTATTGGTGCACTGCCGATGTCGGCTGGGTCACCGGTCACAGCTATATCGTCTATGGTCCGCTGGCCAATGGCGCCACCACGCTGATGTTCGAAGGCATCCCCAACTATCCCGACAGCTCGCGCTTCTGGCAGGTCATCGACAAGCACAAGGTCAACATCTTCTACACGGCGCCGACCGCCATCCGCGCTTTGATGCGCGAAGGCGAAGGACCGGTGAAGAAGACCAGCCGGCAAAGCCTGCGGGTCTTGGGATCGGTGGGCGAGCCGATCAATCCGGAAGCCTGGCTGTGGTATCACTCGGTGGTTGGCGACGGTCGCTGTCCGATCGTCGATACCTGGTGGCAAACCGAAACCGGCGGCATCCTCATCACCCCGCTACCCGGTGCCACGGCCCTTAAACCCGGATCGGCGACCCGGCCGTTCTTTGGCGTCAAGCCGGTGATCGTCGATGCGGCGGGCGACGAACTGAAGGGCGCCACCGAAGGCAATCTCTGCATCGCCGACGCCTGGCCGGGGATGATGCGGACCGTCTACGGCGACCATGACCGCTTTGTGCAAACCTATTTTTCCACCTATCCGGGGTATTATTTTACCGGTGACGGTTGCCGGCGCGACGAAGATGGCTATTACTGGATCACCGGTCGGGTCGACGACGTGATCAATGTCTCGGGCCATCGCATGGGGACGGCCGAGGTCGAATCGGCGCTGGTCGCCCATCCCAAAGTCGCCGAAGCTGCGGTGGTCGGCTATCCGCACGATATCAAGGGCCAGGGCATCTATGCCTATGTGACCCTGATCGACGGCGTCCATCCGACGGAAGAGCTGCGCAAGGAACTGGTCAATTGGGTGAGGACGGAAATCGGTCCGATCGCCTCGCCCGACCTGATTCAGTGGGCGCCCGGTTTGCCGAAGACCCGCTCGGGCAAAATCATGCGTCGCATCCTGCGTAAGATCGCCGCCAACGAGCACGACAGTCTGGGCGACATTTCGACCTTGGCGGATCCCGCGGTGGTCGAGGATCTGGTGGATAACCGGATGAATCGCGCCTGAGCATTCGGGCTTCTTAAGATCGCCCCATCACGGACGGTGCACGTGATGGGGTGTCTTCTGCCAAGTTGCGGTGAGTCCTTCTCATCGAAACTTGGTATCAGATGCCGCTGTAATGGCTTCGGATATGATCGAGCAGACCGGCGACCCCGGCCTCGATCATTTGGTAGACCGTCTCGAATCCCTCGTCGCCATAGTAGGGGTCGATCACTTCGCGGGTGGTGGGATCGGCGGCAAAATCCATCAGAAGGCTGATGCGGTCTGAGAGCGCTGGCGGGCAGCGTAATCGCAGTGCCCGTTCATGCGTGCGCTCCATCGCGGCGATGATGTCGAAGGCGGCGAAATCACGGTCCGTGACCTGGCGGGCGCGGAGGTCGCTGAGATCGATCCCGTGCTGCCTGGCGGTGGCAATGCTGCGGGGATCCGGCGGCTGACCGTTATGATAGCCATGGGTCCCGGCCGAATCGACGATGATCCGCCCGTCCAGTCCAGCCTTGGCGACCTGTGCCCGCAACAGACCGTGCGCGGTCGGCGAACGGCAGATGTTGCCCGTGCAGACGAAAAGAACCTTGACCAAGGGGATACTCCCGACCAGAACATGCCGGCAGCATACATGGTGTTGCCGGGAAAGGAAAAATCATGTCCGGGCGTAGTATCGTCATCTTGACGGGAGCCGGTATTTCAAAAGAAAGCGGTCTTGATACCTTTCGTGACGCCGACGGCGTCTGGGGCAGGGTCAGTGTCGAGGATGTCGCGACGCTGGAAGGCTATCGGCGCGATCCGGCGAAAGTCCACGCCTTCTACAATGCCCAGCGGCGGTTGATCGAATCCGGTGACGCCCCGCCCAATCCGGCACATCTCGCCCTGGCCCGCCTGGAGAAGGAATGGCCGGGCGATGTCACCGTGGTGACGCAGAATATCGACGATCTGCATGAGCAGGCCGGCAGTTCCCATATCCTTCACATGCATGGCGAATTGCGGAAAGGCCGTTGCGAGGCATGTGAAGGTGTCTTCGTCTGGTCCGGCGACATGGGAACCGACAGCCGGTGCCCCGCCTGCGGCCGGGTCGGCAGCGTGCGGCCGCACATCGTGTGGTTCGGCGAGGTTCCACTCGATATGCCGAAGATCTTCGAGCTTCTCGACCGCTGCTCCCTGTTTTTGTCGATCGGCACCTCCGGCAACGTCTACCCGGCCGCCGGTTTCGTCGCCCATTTGCGCGGCAAAGGGGTCGTTCGCACGGTCGAGCTCAATCTCGAGCCGTCCCGGGGCGCCACCTTGTTTCATGAGACGATCTATGGGCCGGCAAGCCAGATCGTGCCCGCCTTCATCGATGATCTGCTGGCTTCTCGCTGACCTTCCCACGCCGATCAGGGGCCATACTGTCTGGCAACAGAAGCCAGGGCAAGGCGGCCAGTGCCGCCCCATAGAGGATCGGCGTGCCAAGCAGCTCGATAAGCAGAAAGGTCAAAAACCAGGCGAGGAGACGCTCCCAGATCGGCATCGCGCCGATACGGCTCTTCCAGGCCGTCAATTTTCGGCCGGGAAACTTGGCGAGGCGGGAAATGGACGGCTCTTCTTCCACGGGAGGGCACCATTCTTAGGTTCCCAACATCCTAGACGAAAGAAAAGGGTAATACCAATCGCCATAAGTTTCGGCTTATGACGAAGCCGCGAACGGGGCTAGCTATGGCGGAGCAGTTTCCGGCGGAGCAGGATTTCACTGGCGTTTTCGGCGATCAGATCGGGCAGTTCACTCACTTTCTGGAATCCCAGCCGATGGTAAAAGCCGCGGGCGTGGACGTTGAAGTCGCTGACCGTGGTCCATAGATTGGCGGCCAGCAGTCCGGCCTGATCGGCCACCCAATCGACCGTTTCACCGCCGAGGCCGATCCCGCGGGCCTCTTCGCGGAGCGCCAGCATTTCGAGAAATGGTCCGCGCAGCCAGGGCGAACGGACTGCCACCAGGCCGACGGCCGTTCCTTTCAGTTCGATAACAAAACGGAAAAGCGCAGGGTCGTCCTTTTTCAGGTAGGAGATCAGGGCGGGCGCCGACTGTCCCAGGCGATGATAGGGATCGACGCCGGCGCAGTAGGTGCCGATGCTTTCCGCCTCACCGTCGCGCATGGGGCGCAAGATGGCGCTTTTCAAGCGATGGGATGTCGCCCTGAAGGCTTCCCTATTGGTGATGACGCTCATGGCAGCAGGCTATCCAAGCGAATAAACCGGTAATTTTTCCGTTCCAGTTCGGCGACAATGCCAGGCAGGGCGTCTCCGGTCGACCAACCCCGGCCGTTGATGTGAAAGATCAGGATGCCGCCGGGCCGCGTTTTGGCCAGGACCCAGCGGCTCAAGACCTCCGGCGTCAGATCGCGGACTGGATCGCCGCTGGCGAAGCTCCAATGGACGACGTGGTATCCCAGGTCCTCGACATCCTTCAAGGCTCGCGGGCTGACGTTGCCGGCCGGGAATCGGAAATAGCGGGTATGCCTGCCGGTGATCTCGGCCAGAAGCTCATCGTTGTCCTCGACTTCGCTACGGATTTCGGCGTCGTTCAGGCGTTCCATATGGTTGTTGTGATTGAGCGAATGGTTTTCCAACTCGACAAAATCAAGCTTGGCCAATGCGGCGAGATCCGCTGCATTGTGCCGCGCGAATCGACCACTGACGAAGATCGTGAAGGGAATTTTGCGCTTGACCAGAAAGTCGCGGATCTTTTTGTCGAGCGTTGCCGGAGTTTTGGTTTCACAGGCATCGAACGTCAAGGCGACGACTTTTTCAGTAGTCGGCAGTTCGGTGATGACGTCCGCCCGCGCCGTCGGCCCGTGGCCGAGGACGACCAGTGCCAGAACGACGAGAGCGGCTTTAGAAATCGAGATCGGCATAATGCTTCGGTGGGGGCATGCCCGGAAGATGATCGGTCAACAGGGGACGGAAGCTGGGTCGTGACTTGATACGGGCATACCAGTCCTTGGCGGCCGGAAAATCGTCCCAGGGCACGTCGCCGATGTAGTCCACACAGGAAAGATGGGCGGCGGCGGTGATGTCGGCCAGCGAGAAGACATCGCCAGCCAGCCACTTCCGGCGTTCGGTCAGCCAGCCGATATAGTCGAGATGCTCGGGGATCGCCTCGTAGCCGACGCGGATCAGCTTGGAATCGGGACCCCCGGGAATCCCCATCTGGCGCTTGAACAGCTTCTCGCCGACCAGCGTGACGGTGACGTCGCGATTGAATTTGACGTCGAACCAGCCCACCAGACGGCGGACTTCGGCGCGGATCACCAAATTCTGACCGATCAATGGCGGCTCGGCATAGCATTCGTCGAGAAACTCGGTAATCGCGATGCTGTCGGCCAAAACCGCGCCATTGGGTTCGACGAGAACCGGCACGTCGCAGGCCGGGTTGAGCGCCAGAAGATCCGGACTCTGCTCCCAGGCCCGCTCCACGACCATCTCGAAGGCGAGTTTCTTCTCGGCGAGGACAATGCGGACCTTTCGCGAGAAAGGGCAGAGCCAATAGTGGTGAAGCGTGCGCATGCCGACTATTTAGCCGAGCGGGGGGTTCTTCTGCAAAGGATTATAAAGGATTGTGGTATGTGCCTCGGTGACGGGGGGCATGACGATTCGGCACAATGACGCTGATTGCCCATTCCGGGGACCAGGTAAAACAAACGGTTCAGCGGGTCTAGAGCCGGATGATTTTTGGCGGAATCGCGTAGCGATACCGCCAAAAATCTGAATCCGCCTCTATCTCAATAAAGTCATCGCGCTCTCGGCGAGAATCGCCTCGACCCCTTTCCCCAAATCAGGCGGTTGCCATCTCCTTGGACGCCTCCGTCAACGGGTAAGGCAGACGGTTCAGCATTTCCTTTGGAACGATTTGCCAGAATTTTTCCCGCTCGCGCAGCCAATGGGCGAGAAGTTCCTCGGCGTGGGCGGAAAGAGTCTCGCGGGCATGCTCGCGGATCAGACCAAGCAGAACGTATTCCCAGGCCGTGGCGGTGACCCGCTGGTAAACGACGTTGTCGCCGTTGACCCGATGTTCGAAGGCGTTCTCGGCATCGTAGACGAAGGCCATGCCACCAGTCATTCCGGCACCGAAATTTGCGCCGACCGGTCCCAGAATCACGGCCGTGCCGCCGGTCATATATTCGCAGCCGTTCGAACCGCAGCCCTCGACCACCACGTCGGCGCCCGAATTGCGCACCGCGAAACGCTCGCCGGCCTGGCCGGCGGCAAACAGTTTGCCGGCGGTGGCGCCATAGAGCACGGTGTTGCCGATGATGGTGTTCTGGTTGGTGCGAAGCGGGCTCGACACGGCAGGCCGAACGACGATCATGCCGCCTGACAATCCTTTGCCGACATAGTCGTTGGCATCGCCGAACACCTCGATCTTCAGTCCTTGGACGGCGAAGGCGCCGAGCGACTGGCCGGCCGACCCCCGCAGACGGACGGTGATGTGTCCCGGCTGCAGGCCGAACATGCCGTAGCGCTTGGTGATCATGTGGCTGAGCTTGGTGCCGACCGCCCGGTGAGTGTTGCGGACAGTATAGGTCAGCTGCATCTTCTCGCCCTCTTCGAGGGCCGGCCGTGCATCGGCGATCATCTGGGCGTCCAGCGTCTCGGGCACCTCATTGCGCCCTTCCAGCGTGCAGTAGCGCGGGAACCCGCCGGAGTCGGCCTGGACCAGGATCGGATTGAGATCGAGATCGTCGAGATGGGTGGAACCCCGGCTGACCTGGGCCAGCAGATCGGAGCGGCCGATGATCTCGTTCAAAGTCCGGACACCGAGCGACGCCAGGATTTCGCGCACTTCCTCGGCGACGAAACTGAAGAGGTTGACCACCTTCTCGGCCGAGCCTTCGAATTTCTTGCGCAGGTCCTTGTCCTGGGTACAGACGCCGACCGGGCAGGTGTTGGAATGGCACTGGCGGACCATGATGCATCCCATGGCGACCAGAGAATTGGTGCCCATGCCGAATTCCTCGGCGCCCAGCATGGCGGCGATCACCACGTCACGACCGGTCTTGATGCCGCCGTCGGTGCGAAGCTTGACCCGATGGCGCAGCCGGTTCAGCGTCAGAACCTGATGGACTTCCGAAAGGCCCATCTCCCAGGGCAGTCCGGCAAACTTGATCGAGGTCTGCGGGCTTGCCCCGGTGCCGCCGACATGGCCGGAAATCAGGATGATATCGGCCTTGGCCTTGGCGACGCCGGCGGCAATCGTTCCAATGCCGGAACGGCTGACCAGCTTGACGCCGACTTTGGCCTGCGGGTTGATCTGTTTCAGGTCATAGATCAACTGGGCCAGATCTTCGATCGAATAGATGTCGTGGTGCGGCGGCGGGCTGATCAGCATGACGCCGGGTGTTGCGTGGCGCAGCCGGGCGATCTCCTCGGTCACCTTGAAACCAGGCAGTTGTCCGCCTTCGCCGGGCTTGGCGCCCTGGGCGACTTTGATTTCGATTTCGCGGCAGTTGTTGAGATATTCTGCGGTGACGCCGAAGCGGCCGGAGGCCACCTGCTTGATCGCCGAATTGGCGTTGTCGCCGTTGGCGGCCGGTTTGTAGCGGGCCGGATCCTCACCACCTTCGCCGGAAACCGATTTGGCGCCGATGCGATTCATCGCGATGTTCAAAGTGCCGTGCGCTTCCGGGCTGAGCGCGCCCAAGGACATGCCGGGTGTCAGGAAACGCTTGCGGATCTCGGTGACTGATTCGACCTCATCGGTGGAGATCGGCGCCGCCGCCGGTTTGTATTCGAGAAGATCGCGCAGATTGATCGGCGGCAGTTTGCGCAGGCCCTCGGAATAGCGCTTGTAGGCGGTGTAACTGTCGGTCGCCACAGCCTTTTGCAGCAGATGGATGAGGTTGCCGTCGAAGCTGTGCGCCTCGCCGTCGCGGCGCGACCGGTAGAAGCCGCCGACCGGCAGTGTGGTTTCGCCGGCACCATAGGCGCGCTCATGCATCTCGATGACTTTGTGCTGGATGCCGGCCAGCCCGAGGCCGGAGATCCGCGAACTCATGCCGGGGAAGAACTCGGCGATCAGGGCGCGCGACAGGCCGACGGCCTCGAAGCAGTAACCGCCGCGATAGCTGGAGATCACCGAAATGCCCATTTTCGACATAACCTTCAAAAGGCCCTGGTCGATGGCGTGGATGTAGCGCTGGACGCACTCCTCAAGCGACAGGCCGGGGAACAGGCCGCGGCGATGGCGCTCGGCGATGCTTTCCTGTGCAACGTAGGCGTTGACGGTGGTGGCTCCGACGCCGATCAGCACGGCGAAATAATGAACGTCGAGACATTCGCCGGAGCGGACGTTGAGCGAGGTGAAGGTCCTGAGCTGCTGGCGGACCAGATAGGTGTGCACGGCGCCGGCGGCCAGGATCATCGGAATCGGCGCCAAGGCCGGACCGGCTTTCTCATCGGACAGAATCACATGTGTGCAGCCGCCGCGCACGGCGTCCTCGGCCTCCCGCTGGATGCGTTTGATGGCGTTGGCCAAGGCGTGCTCGCCGTCCTTGGGGTCGAAAACGCAGTCGATCTCGGCGGCCGTGTCGCCCATGTAGGCGCGCATCGCGTGGATCTCGGCGTTGGAGAGCACCGGGCTTTCCAACTGCAGGAGCTCGCACTGGCTTTCGTCCTCGTCGAGAATGTTGCCAAGATTGCCAAGCCGGGTCTTGAGGCTCATGACGCGGCTTTCGCGCAAGCTGTCGATCGGCGGATTGGTCACCTGGCTGAAAGTCTGGCGGAAATAGTGGTGCAGGCTGCGATAGCGGTTCGACAGCACGGCCAGCGGCGTGTCGTCGCCCATTGAGCCAAGCGCCTCTTTGGCATCGGCGACCATCGGATGGAGAATCAGTTCGAGATCCTCCATGGTGATGCCATAGCAAAACTGGCGGCGATGCAAATCGTCCGCCGACAACTGGGAGGGCTCGGCGGCGTCGCTGCGGATCAGACTGTCGAGCGGCGTCGTACGTTTCAGCCATTGGCCGTAGGGTTTGCGGGCCGCCAGCAGATCCTTGAGCGGCCGGTCCTTGTAGAACTTGGCGGTCTTGAGGTCGACGGCGATCATCTGGCCGGGACCGACACGGCCCTTTTCCACGACGTCGGTCTCGGCCACCCGGACCATGCCGGCTTCCGAACCGACGATCAGCAGACCATCGGTGGTGATGGTATAGCGCATCGGCCTAAGGCCGTTGCGATCCATGCCGGCGATGACCCAATGACCGTCAGTGGCCGCCAGAGCCGCCGGGCCGTCCCATGGCTCGATCACCGAATTGCAGTAACCGAAGAAGTCGCGGTGCGTCTGCGGCATGGTGGCGTTGTTGCCAAGGCTTTCGGGTACCAGCATCGATTTGACCATCGGAGCGTCGCGGCCGGCCCGTACCAGCAGTTCGAAGACGTTATCGAGCGTTGCCGAATCCGATCCACCGGGCTGGACCACCGGTTTGATGTCGCCGATCCGCTCGCCGAAGGTCTCATGGGCAAGCCGCGTTTCGTGCGACTTCATCCAGTTGAGGTTGCCGGTCAAGGTGTTGATCTCGCCATTGTGGGCGAGCATGCGGAAGGGCTGGGCCAGACGCCAGGTCGGGAAGGTGTTGGTGGAATAGCGCTGGTGGTAGATGGCAAAGGACGAGACGAAACGCTCGTCGAGCAGATCCGGATAGAAGACCGAGAGCTGTTCGGCCAGGAACATGCCCTTGTAGATGACCGAACGGCAGGACAAGGAACAGATATAGAAGTCCGAGATGTGGTCGGCCAGGACCTGCTTTTCGATGCGGCGGCGGATGATATAGAGGTCGGTCTCGAAGGTCTGCTCGTCGACGCCCTTGCTGTTGGCGATCATGATCTGTTCGATCTCGGGCCGCGTCGCATTGGCCTTTTCGCCGATCACCGCGACATTTACCGGAACCTGGCGCCAGCCGTAGATGGTGTAGCCGAAGTTCAGAATCTCGGTTTCGACGATCGTCCGGCAGCGTTCCTGCGCCGACAGGTCGGTTTTCGGCAGGAAGCACTGCCCGACCGCCAGACGTCCGGGGACCGGTTCATGGCCCTGGTGACGAATGTGATCCTTGAAGAAGTCCTGCGGAATCTCGACGTGGATGCCGGCGCCGTCGCCGGTCTTGCCGTCGGCATCGACGGCCCCCCGGTGATAGACCGCCTTCAAGGCCTCGATGCCGGCGACGACGACGGCGCGGCGCGGCCGTCCATCGAGGGCGGCGACCAAACCGACGCCGCAGGCGTCATGCGGGCGGGTATCGATTCCGGCGGCCTCCAGGGTCGCCTGTCCGGCGAGATACTGGTCGACGAAAATCCGGCCTTCGTCGCGTGCGGTCGGCAGCTGGTTGGTCATGGCACTTCTCCTCGGCCCGCTTGCGGGTGCGGACGGCGATTGACGGTTCGGCGGCGGCGGGATCCGTTCCCGCCTGCCGGAAGGGGTGGCTATTCGGCGGCTTGCCTGGTCTTCGCCGAACAGATGAATTGGTCGATGGAAGCGGCGGCGTCGCGGCCGTCCTTGATCGCCCAGACCACCAGCGAGGCGCCGCGGGCGATGTCGCCGGCGGCAAAGACCCCGGGCAGCGTGGTCATTTGGGTCCGTCCGTCGACACGGATCGTACCCCGGCTGGCGAGTTCCAGATCCGGAGCACCGAACAATGCCGGAACATCCTCAGGATCGAATCCCAGCGCGGTGATTACCAGATCGGCCGGAATGGTGAAGTGCGATCCGTCAATGGCGGTCGGCATCTGCCGGCCGGAACTGTCGGCAATGCCCAAATGCATCTTTACACAGCGCACGCCCTCGACGCGGCCGTTGCCGAGGATCGCCTCGGGAGCAACCTGCCAGACGAATTCGACGCCTTCCTCCTCGGCATGGCCGACCTCGCGCTTCGATCCCGGCATGTTGGCGCGGTCGCGCCGGTAGAGGCATTTCACGGAGCGGGCCCCTTGGCGGATGGCCGTCCGCACGCAATCCATGGCGGTATCACCGCCGCCGATGACCACGACATTCCTGTCGGCGGCATTCAGGCGGCCGTTGTCGAAATCGCCGACCTTGTCGCCCAATCCAATGCGGTTGCTGGTGGTCAGATAATCCAAGGCCGGAACGATGCCCGCCAGGCCGGCACCGGGGACCGACAGCTGACGGGCCTTGTAGACGCCGGTGGCGATCAGGACGGCGGCGTGCCGGCTTCGCAGTTCGGCCAGCGAAGCGTCGCGCCCGACCGAAAATCCGAGATGGAAGGTGACGCCACCGTCAGCCAGCAACCGGGTCCGCCGGGTAACGATATCCTTGTCGAGTTTGAATCCCGGGATTCCGTAAATCAACAGGCCGCCAGCGCGGTCGTGGCGGTCGTAGACATGCACCTGATAGCCTTGCTTGCGCAACTGGTCGGCGGCCGCCAAGCCGGCCGGACCGGCCCCGACGATCCCCACCGAGTCGTTTTTTTCCGCCAGCGGCCGTGATGGTTTGACCCAGCCGTTGGCCCAGGCCGTGTCGGTGATGTGCTTTTCCATCGTGCCGATGGTGACGGCGCCGTGATGGCTTTGTTCGAGGACGCAGCTTCCCTCGCACAGGCGATCCTGGGGGCAGATGCGACCGCAGATTTCCGGAAAATTGTTGGTTGCCGAGGACAGTGCATAGGCCTCGTCCATGCGGCCCGACGCCGCCAGCATCAGCCAGTCCGGGATGTTGTTCCCGACCGGACAGTGAATCTGGCAGAAGGGAATGCCGCATTGCTCGCACCGCGAGGCCTGGGTGGCGGCCTGATCGGTGGTGAATGGTTGATAGATTTCGCCGAAGTCGTTCCGTCGTTCGGCCGGCTTACGCTTGTCTGGTGTGGCCCGGTGGACGCGGGTGAACTGCAGCATTTTCGACGGCATGACGTAAGGCTCCCAAAACGAGGACCGGCGCGGTGGCGAGATGGGCGATTTTCTTACGCTGATTTCTGAGGCAAAGCGAGGGAAAAGCGCAATATAGGTCAACAATGATGACTATTTAATGGTGATACGGGTTTCTATATCGGCGCCTGTCACGGAAGATGGATGGAGATGGAAAAAATTAGGTAACATATTTGTACTATCTCGTCATTTTTCAAAGCGTCCTTGTCTGTGCTATAAGCCCGGGCGGAAGCACCGCACCGTTTCCCAATGGGGGATTTTCAATTTTCGAGTGCGACGCACGCCGGCCACGGTCGGCCGTCGCAGAGGGCGACGTCTCGCGACGCATTGGCGGGCCGATAGCTCGGGCGCTTGAGTCCCTGGCGCCGGAGATGATCGGACCACAATTCAATTTGTTGGTGGGCCAGCTTATCCAGATCCTTGGGTTCCCAGCGTCTGGGTTGGACCACTAGGGGGTAGTCAGCCTTGCAACTGCCAGATCTCGCGATTCTCGCCTTTGTCGAGGGTGTCGCAGACATATTGCCGATCGACGCCACCGGTCATGCCCTTGTCGTCTCAAAGGTGGCTGGATGGCGCGCCGGCACCATCGGCGCCACCGTTCATATCGCGGCCGCCATGGCCCTTCTCTTCTATCTCTGGCGCGACGTGCTGGCTATCGGCCTGGGGCTTTGGCGGATTCGCCGCCGACGGATCGAACCGGGATCGATCCTGCTGGTCAAGGCGGCGGTGGCGGCAACGCCTTGGCTGATCGTCACGACTTTGCTCCTGGCGCCGCCGGTCCCGGGTCTGGGCGACCTGACCGTCGTCGGGGCCATCACCATCGCAAGCGCTCTCGTCATGGGGTTGGTCGACAAGATGTCGATGACGGTAAAGCGCATCGAGCATCTCGAATATGTAAGCGCGCTGGTCGTCGGCGTGATTCAGCTCCTGGCGCTGATCCCCGGGGTTGGCCGGGTGGCGGCAGGCCTGACCATGGCGCGTCTTTCCGGTCTCGAGAGACCCGACGCCTATCGTTTTGTATTGTTAACTAATATTCCGATCCTGTTGGCCGAAGGTGGACGCAGCGCCGTGCAGTACTATTTTGAGGGGTTGCGGCCGGCTGACAGCGATGTCCTGGTCTTCGCCGTGACCTTCGTTTTCGTTCTTCTGGCGGTTTCGGCGACCACGGCCTGGATCCGGCGTGCCGGGCTGTGGCCGTTCTGCCTTTATCGCCTGCTGGTCGGCGGCGGTCTGATCGCTCTTGCCGGTCTTTGAAAGTGTTACGCCGCCGGAGCGTAGGGATTGCGGAAGCGCCCGAGATAGCGTGACACCACCGATTCGGCGGCGGTGGCGGCAATACCGAGATCGGCGAGGCCGAGGGCACCGTCGCTAACCACATTGTCGATGGACAACAATTTGATCTGATCGGTCGTCAGCGGCGGATTGGGCAGAATTCGCATGAGTTGCGCTTGGATGCGGGCCACGGCCAGCGGCAGCGGCAGCAGTATGCGGCGGCGGCCGGTCGCCCGCAGCACCATTTCGAGAATCTGCTTGAGAGAAAGCACCTCGGGCCCGCCAAGTTCGAAGATCTTGCCAGCCCAGGCCGGCTGCGACAGGGCGTTGAAAATGGCGTCGGCGACATCGCCGACATAGACCGGCTGCAGTCTGGGACCGCCATTGCCGAACAGAGGGCATCCGGTTGTTTCGGAACCCGGCAACAGACTGAAGCCTCGGGTGACGATGACCGGCAGGATTGGACTGAAGCTGGTCATCGTCGCGAAGCGATTGAAAAAATCGTCCTCCGGACCGAACACCACACTCGGCCGCAGGATGACGGCCGTTGGAAAAGCGGCCAAGACCGCCTCTTCGGCGGCCGCCTTGCTCCGGGCATAGGCCGCCGGTGACTGGGCGTCGGCGCCGATCGCCGAGATCTGGGCGAGGCCTTTGACTCCCGCCGCCGCCGCCGCGGCGGCGATATTGCCCGCGCCATCGACATGGATCGATTGGAAGTTGCTGCGGCCATGTTCGGTCAGGATGCCGACAGCGTTGACCACCCAGTGGGCGCCGTCGACGACGGCAGCAACGGACGCCTTGTTGGTGATGTCGGCATACAACGGGATGATTTGGCCGACATCGCCGAGAGGAGAAAGAAAGGCGGCTCCGTCCGGATCACGAACGGCGACCCGAACGCGCCATCCACGCGCCGCCAGGCGTTGTACCAGATGGCGGCCGATAAATCCCGAGCCGCCGAAGACGGTGACCAGGCGTGTCGTCATGCCCCCCTCCTTGAACTATTACGCAAGCGTCGCAGGTGGTTGTGAAGACCGGTTCTAACCTAAACGAAGGGAGCCACCCTGCGCAACTCGTACCGCGGCCGAAAAGCTGTTCATAATTATGACGTTTTTCCCGTCGACCATCGGTTTCCGCACGTCGCTGCCGGGACCTTTGTCCGTGCGTCCTGCAAGATGGCCATGGGCAATGGGTCGGGTCCCTTAAAGGTATAGCAATTTATAATGTATTTCCCGTAATGGAAGATCATTTTCAGCGGCGCCGCGACGCCTGTCATGGACGGCGGGGCGTCAGGCTCTCCTGGCACTCGCGCCGCGTGACGCTGGTTGCCGTCGGCCATTTTTCAGATGATCGCCGATGGGAAGGCATAGCTCGCATGAAAGTCGTTGACATCTTTCGACGGGGCCAGTATCCATCTCCGCCTCGGCACGCCCGCCCATGGCGGATTTGCTGCGCCCAGGTGGCGGAATTGGTAGACGCACTAGCTTCAGGTGCTAGCGGCCGCAAGGTCGTGGAAGTTCGAGTCTTCTCCTGGGCACCAACCTTCCAGCCGGTGAGGCGGGGTAATCTTGCTCCCGCCTCACCGGGGAAGGCCGCCGAGACCTTCCTGTGATCTGGGCAAGCGGACATCAATCGTGTCGATCTATTATCATCGCGGCGATCTGCCGGCTGGTCTCGCCTTCGAGAATGGCGTGGCCATCGATTCCGAAACGATGGGACTCAATCTGCAGCGCGACCGGTTGTGCGTCGTTCAGCTTTCGGCCGGCGACGGCGATGCCCATGTGGTGCATTTTCCCGATCGCGACTACCGGGCGCCTCGTCTGCGCGGCTTACTGGCCGATCCGAAAGTGCTGAAGCTTTTCCACTATGCCCGTTTCGATCTGGCGATGATCCAGCGGCATTTCGGCATCGTCTGTTCTCCGGTCTATTGCACCAAGGTGGCAAGCAAATTGGTCCGGACCAATACCGATCGTCACGGTCTCAAGGATCTGTGCCGCGATCTGTTGGGGATCGATCTGTCCAAGCAGCAGCAGACATCGGACTGGGGCGCGGCCGAACTTAGCGAAGAACAGATCGCCTACGCGGCGTCTGACGTTCTTTATTTGCATGCGCTGCGGCGCAAGCTCGATGAGCTGCTCGATCGTGAAGGCCGCCGGGCACTCGCCGACGCCTGTTTCAGTTTTCTGCCGATTCGCGCGGCGCTCGATCTCGCCGGTTGGAACGAAGAAGATATTTTCGCGCATTGATCGGCATCGCCGTCGCCGGGTTGGGGGCGCGACGGTTGTGCCAAGCAATGGGCAGTGGTCGCGAGGTCTCGCGGCATTGAACGAAATTGACCGCTGCCGGCTGGGGCAGCATACTTCGCGGAAAGTCCAACGCGCCTCCAGCCCGAGGGCGCCCCAACATGCGGCTTGAGATCGATTGGATACAACCTGTCGGCTTGAGCCTGGAAGAAACATCCATGACATCGAGCCATGCCATTGCCTCGTCGGATCATGCCGCCGCCGACGTCGCGTCTGTCCGCCGGGTTCTGCTAGCCGAATCAGATGCGCTCCGGATCATGGCCGACCAGCAGTCCGATATTGTCGCGCAAGCTCTTGATCTGTTGACTGTCAAAGATGCCGGCCGGGTGATCGTCAGCGGCATGGGCAAAAGCGGGCACGTCGGCCGCAAGATCGCCGCGACTTTGGCGTCGACCGGAACGCCGTCGCTCTATGTGCATCCCGGCGAGGCCAGTCACGGCGATCTCGGGATGATCACGCCCCACGACGCCATTCTCGCTCTGTCCAATTCCGGCGAAACGCCCGAGCTGACGGACGTTGTCCATTATTCCCGCCGTTTTGCCATTCCACTCGTCGCGATGACCAGCCAGAGCGGCAGTACGCTGGCGCAGGCGGCCGATGTGGCGTTGATTTTGCCCAAGGTCGGCGAGGCCTGTCCGATGGGACTGGCACCGACCACGTCGACGACCTTGATGCTGGCGCTCGGCGACGCCCTGGCCGTCGCCTTGCTCGAACGCAAAGGATTTTCTCCGGCCGATTTCCAGATCTTCCATCCCGGCGGTCAGCTTGGCCGCCGCCTGCTCAAGGTCGATGACCTGATGCACACCGGGGACGATCTGCCTTTGGTTGCCGGTGATCTGGGGATGGGGCAGGTCCTGCTGGTCATGACCAATAAGAGCTTTGGCTGCGTTGGCGTGCTGACTGGGGATGGTCAACGGCTTGCCGGGATCATCACCGACGGCGACTTGCGGCGCCATCTTGAGCCCCGGCTGTTCGATCGGACGGCAAACGACGTGATGACTGCCGACCCGAAAACGACGCGGCCGAATGCTCTGGCGGCGGAGGCGTTGCACGTGATGAACGCGCGATCGATCACCAGCCTGTTCGTCGTCGACAATGCCAAGCGGCCGGTCGGAATTATTCATATGCATGACTGCCTGCGGGCTGGCATTGCTTGATTCCGCCGCGACGAGCCCCGCCATGAGCCAACGTGCGCTACCGGGTTCCCAGCCATTATCACGGCCTCGCAATTTGGTCGGCCCGGCCGCACGTCTGATGCAGGCCCGCTACAGCCGGTTCGTTGGACTGATGAAGATGGCCTTGCCTGCCATTGCCGCGGCGCTGCTTGGCCTTGTCGTGGTCTGGCCGAAGGTGGCGCCACGCGATCACGCTTTCCAAATCGCCTTTGCCAATTTTAATCTGAAGGCCGTCGACACCTTGTCGATGACCAAGCCGCGTTATTTTGGCACCGACGACAAAAATCTTCCCTTCACCGTAACCGCCGATACGGCGACTCAGGTGGACGCCCAGACTCAGGCGGTGGCGCTAGAGAATCCGGTTGCCGATCTGACCCGCAAAGACGGTTCGGGCATCGTCATTAATTCCGATGTCGGCTTCTTTCGGCAGAAGGATGGAACCCTGGACCTCATGGGGCATGTTGACCTGTTCCAAGACAGCGGTTACGAGATGCATACGGACAGTGCCCGTATCGAGGTCGGGGCCGGCAACGCCACCGGCGATGACCCGACTCACGGACATGGCCCGACCGGGACCATCGAAGGAGAGGGCTTCCGCCTGTGGGAGCGTGGCAAGACAATCATATTCACCGGCAAGTCGAAGGCGGTGTTGACCATGGCCAAAGGCAAATCCAAGTGATGGCTCTCGGCCGCGCCTGCCTTGTCTTGATGACCGCTCTTTGTCTGGCGGGGCTGATGCCGGCTGATGCCAAGAACAAACCGTCCGCGTCGTCCGCGGCCAAGCCGGCGGCGACGGCGACGCCTGCTCCGACGGGAACCGGCGGCGGTCTTGATTTCGCCGATCAGAAATCCGGAACGCCGCTTGAGATTTATGCCGATCAGGGATTGGAACTGTCGCAGGACGCCAAATCGGTCATCGCCCGCGTCAACGCCAAGGCGATCCGCGGCCGCGTGACCGTGTTGTCCGATGTCCTGACAGCATTTTACCGCGACAAACAGCCGGTTGCCGCGGCGCAACAACCGTCCACAGCAGCGTCGGCGGCGACCAATCCCCCGCCGCCACCACCCTCGCCGCCGCCGTCTTCACCATCGTCCAAGCCCGGCAAAGGCAAAAGTGGCGAGGCGTCGGAAGGCGGCACCGAGGTTTGGCGCGTCGAGGCTGAAGGTCATGTGGCGATCACCACGCAAACCCAAACCGCCTATGGCGATCACGCCGACTACAACATCGACGACGCGGTTGTGAAGATCACCGGCAAGGATCTCAAACTGCTGACTCCGACCGACGTGGTCACCGCAAGGGATAGCCTGGAATATTGGGAAAGACCGCAACAGGCGGTGGCACGGGGCAATGCCGTCGCGGTGCGCGGTGAAAAGCGAATCCAGGCCGATACCTTGGTGGCGGATTTTGCCCAGAATGCCGACAAGCAGATGGCCATGCAGCGGGCACACGCTTACGATCATGTGATCCTGACCACCGCGCGCGAGGTGGTGACTGGCGATCGAGGCGAATACAACGTGGAAACCGGTATCGTCACCCTGACTGGTTCGGTTAAGATCACTCGTGATGAAAATCAGTTGGATGGCGGATACGCTGTGGTCAATTTGAACACCGGAATCAGTCGCATTTATCCTGCGGCTCCAGGTTCCGCCGAAAAGGCCGATCAGCGGGTCAAGGGGCTCTTCATGCCGCAAAAGCGGCAGCCCGGATCTCAAGGCGCCGGGGCGTCGTCCGATCCTTCGCCCGGGACGCCCTGAATGACGGCGCAGGAAATTCCACCACTGTCGTCCTTCGACGACGGATCCTCGGTGACGGGCGAAACGTCCGGCTTGGTCGCGACCAACATTGGCAAGCGATTCAAGCGTCGTCCGGTCCTGCGTGGCGTTTCGGTGCGCGTGCAACGGGGTGAGGCTGTGGGGCTTCTGGGTCCCAACGGGGCCGGCAAAACGACGTGTTTCTACTGCATTACCGGCCTGATCAATCCAGACGTCGGAACCATCGCGCTTGACGGTCAGGATATCACCGGGCTGCCGATGTACCGCCGGGCGCGCCTTGGCATAGGCTATCTGCCGCAAGAGGCATCGATCTTCCGTGGCCTTTCCGTCGAGAACAATATCCGTTCGGTCCTCGAGGTGACGGAGCCTGACCGGGACAAACGCGAAGCGCTGCTGGAAGATCTGCTGAACGAGTTTTCCGTCTCGCATCTGCGACGTGCTCCGGCGATGGCGCTGTCCGGCGGCGAACGCCGCCGGGTGGAAATCGCCCGGGCGCTGGCCTCGCATCCGGCGTTCGTTCTGCTCGACGAACCGTTGGCCGGTATCGATCCAATCGCCGTGTCCGATATTCGTGATCTGGTCGGCCATCTCAAACACCGCGGGATCGGTGTGCTGATCACCGACCACAACGTCCGTGAGACCCTCGATATCATCGATCGTGCTTACATTCTGCACGACGGCATGGTCCTGATGGAGGGCGAGCCAGCCGAGATCGTCGCGCACGAAGGTGTGCGGCGGGTTTATCTCGGCGAACATTTTAGCCTTTAGGTGGAGTGCTGATGGCTCTCACTCCGCGTCTCGATCTCCGCCAAACCCAGTCTCTGGTGATGACGCCGCAGCTGCAGCAGGCGATCAAGCTGCTGCAGTTGTCCAATCTCGAATTGACGACGTTCATCGAACAGGAGCTGGAGCGCAACCCGCTGCTCGAAACAGACGACCGTGAGCGGGCGGCAACCGACGAGGCGCCGGGGGAGGTCGACAGCCGGACGGCCGACGAACCGCTTGTCGATTCCCTGCCTGGCCAGGCCGAAGAAGCGCCACTCGATCTCGACTACGACAACACCTTCAACAACGACAGCCCGGCCGACGGCTCGGATGGGCTTGGTGATTGGGGGGGGCGCGGCGGACGGCTGGATTTTGAAAACGGCGAGAGCAACTACGAACAGACGGTGGCGCGCGATGTCAGCCTGCGAGACCACCTGACCGGCCAGCTCAATATGGACGTGACCGATCCCGCCGATCGGCTGATCGGCGTGCATCTGATCGAGATGCTCGATGAATCCGGTTACCTGATCGGATCGCTCGACGATGTCGCTGAAAAGCTCGCCTGTCCGGTCGAACGGGTGGAAACCGTTTTGACTCGCCTGCAACGGTTCGAACCGCCTGGCCTGTTCGCCCGCAGCCTGGCTGAATGCCTGGCGTTGCAATTACGCGACAAGAATCGGTTCGATCCGGCCATGCAGTGCCTGCTCGACCACCTCGACCTTCTGGCCCGCCGTGACTTTTCGGGCCTGATGCGGTTGTGCGGCGTCGATACCGAAGATCTGACCGAGATGATCGCCGAGATCCGGGCGCTCGATCCCAAACCAGCGTTGGCCTTCGATCATGTGGTGGCGCAGCCGATCACCCCCGATGTGCTGATGCGTGCGGCACCGGGAGGTGGCTGGATTGTCGAGTTGAACAGCGAGACCTTGCCGCGCGTCCTGGTCAATACCCGCTACTACACGAAGGTGGTGACTGCGGCGCGCAACAAAGAAGAGAAGACCTATCTGTCGGAGCGCTTCCAATCGGCTAACTGGTTGGTTAAATCGCTGCACCAGCGGGCGACTACCATCCTCAAGGTTGCCTCGGAACTGGTGCGCCAGCAGGAAGCTTTTTTTCAGAAAGGTATCCAGCATCTGCGACCGCTGGTCTTGCGTGATATCGCCACCGCGATCAGCATGCACGAAAGCACGGTCAGCCGCGTGACGGCCAACAAGTATATGGCAACGCCACGTGGTATCTACGAGTTGAAATATTTCTTTACGCAAGCTATTGCTGGTTCGGACGGTGGTGAAGCGCATTCAGCTGAGTCCGTGCGTTACCGTATCAAGGCCCTGATCGATGCCGAGGCGCCGAATGACATATTGTCGGACGACCGCATCGTCGACATCCTGAAGGCCGAAAGTGTGGACATCGCGCGGCGGACCGTCGCCAAATACCGTGAGGCAATGCATATTTCTTCGTCGGTGCAACGACGGCGTGAGAAGGCAACAGAGAGATGACGGCGCAGACAGGGGGACGGCATTGCCGTTTACTTGACTCGTTTTTCCGGCGGGCCTATTGTCCGGCGCCTTTCGGACCGACGGGATCATCAGACCGGTGCATCGACACCGGGCGAGGAAATGATTTTAGGGCGCGCTGGTAAATGATCGGGCTGCCCGGACCGGAGTCGTTTCGACGGATCCGTCCACCGAGCGCGGCGTTCCGACGCAACGCGACAAATTCCATCAAGAGGACCTGCTATGGAGATCGTTGACTTGATCAGCCCGGAAAGCGTGGTGCCCAATCTGCGGGCGACCAGCAAGAAGCAGGCCCTGCAAGAATTGGCGCGCCGTGCCGCCGAATTGACGGGTCTGCATGAACGGGCAATATTTGACGTCCTCGTCGAACGCGAGCGTCTTGGTACCACCGGTGTCGGCAACGGGATTGCCATTCCACATGGCAAATTGTCGAATTTGCCGCGTCTGTACGGGCTCTTCGCCCGTCTTGAGAAGCCGATTGCCTTCGATAGTATCGATGAGCAGCCGGTCGATCTTATTTTTCTGCTCTTGGCGCCCGAATCGGCCGGCGCCGATCATCTGAAAGCTCTTGCCCGCGTTTCGCGCCTGCTGCGCGACAAGGCAGTCTGTGAAAAGCTGCGTGGAACGGATTCCGCTGAGGGACTTTACGCCCTTCTGACCGAAAGCCCTGCCAGTCGGGCGGCGTAAGGCCGCCCGACTGGCAGGTTTATATTTGTCCCTCAGGCGCCGGGCGCCGGCATCCGCCGGCTTGGCTACGCGCGAATGGTCGCGCGGGGCCTCAACGGCCCAGTCGCGGCAAGCCGCTCCGTCCCTCATCTCCAAGATCGTCTGAGGAAAGACTCCTGGAACCGGCGCAGCCGGTGACTAGCGCATTGAGCGCGCCGCAGCGTTGGCGAGAGCGTAGCGATGCCATAAGCGAGGAGAGCCAAGGGCGCGGATGCGCCCGCCCGGCGCCTGAGGGACAATCTATAAAGCTGAACGGCCGTAAGGCCGTTCAGCTAACCCCGTTCAGTGGACGCTTACCGGTTCAAGATCATGTTGGCGGACGGCAGCAAAAGCCACGTCGCGGTCGGGCGCCATGCCGATGTTCGCCCCGTCAGCACCATGAATCGCCCAGCAGACCTCGTCGTTGATCACCACGCGCTTGACGAAGGCTATGTCTTGTATGCCCCACAGGGCCAAATCCTGCGCCGACATCGCTTTTTGGAGCGAGGGCGTCTTGTGGGTTTCGTTTTCCATGATCGGCCTCCTTTCTTCGGCAGGCACCTTGTTCATCGACTCGATCCGACATCTATGGTCGTCGCCGTCGGCTGACTCGGAGCGGCTTTCTCGATCGGGATCGTACGAGCCCGACTTTCCGGTAACGGACGTTCCAGATCGATATGCAGTAGACCGTTGTCGAGAACAGCATTGCGCACTTCGATTCCTTCGGCCAGAACGAAGGCACGCTGAAACTGGCGGGCCGCGATGCCACGGTGCAGGAAGATCCTGTTCGGATCGTCCTCGCTCTGCTGGCCACGCACGATCAGCTGGTTATCTTCGATGGAAACTTGCAGGTCGTCCATCGAGAACCCTGCTACCGCGAGGGTAATCCGCAATCCGTTGTCATCGAGTTGCTCGATATTATAGGGCGGGTATCCTTCGGCCGAGGTTTTCGAAATTCGGTCGAGCACTCTTTCGAAATGGTCAAAACCGAGCAGCAGCGGGCTGTTGAACAGCGAAACACGAGTCATTGTCAAACGTCCTCCTCATCGACGAGCGAGTACGGCTTCGGGCCTTGATGGCACCCTACACCGGCGATCCAGACGGCATCGCCTGTGAGATATTTCGGTATGGGAGGGCCACACGTCAAGGGAATGACCAAGGTTGACACGTAAAAGGTCCTCTATCCGAGGCGGCATCCTTACAACGATATCGCCTCGGATCGAGGATACTCCGTCAGGAGGACATCGGCGCGCGAAATATGGCGTGAATATTGCTTCTCTTTCATGGCGCGGTTGGTGGATGTCGTCGTCTTGTCCTGTCAGGTCGGTCGGTCGCAAAGGGGGCGTGGTGTGGACAACTTTCAACTTTGTTGGCAGGCAACAGGCGGTGGGGCGGGGCGAATGTACGTCACTGATCTCGCAGGAGATCTCAGAGTTTCCCATGCGGATCGGGATTTTCCCCGGCATCCGTATTTGGGCCGTTGCCGAGAACCAAGCTGGCGCAAAGCGACTGTCAGGAGATACCGGCAAATGATCGTTTCGGATATTGGCAGGACGGCAATAATTTCCCACCGGCAGCTTGTGCATGTTCGGAACGGCGGCAAGATTCCCCTTTCCGAAGGTTGTGACGCATGACCGATATCACCCAGATCGTCCTCCCAGCCGATCTCCTGCGGCAGATGAAAAGTCTGTTGCTGCGGATCAGCGTCGAGGCTGCGCGTCTCAATGCTCCTGAGGTCATTTTTCAATGCGAAAAATCGGATAAGATCGTCAGCGAATTGCTGCGTCGGCAGACCCAGTGAGGGAGAATTCCGTGATTAACGCCCGACCACGCGTGATTCCCGACGGTGGGAAATGTTGGTGAGATCGCATTTGTTCGCAATCTTCCGACCGATCCGTCGCCGGCGCCGTTGCAAAGTGGGTGGCGCAAGCCGTCCGATCGAATAAAATCGGCCATCCTCCGCAAGTGCCAATAAGGTGGCTGCGGTTGTTGTTCCAGTGAGCGGAGAACCCCATGCCGGGAGCACCATTTCCACCACCGAAGGCCGGCTCGTTGCCGACGAAGGCCAGCTCCTTGCCTACGAAAGCCAACCTGTTGCCTCCGAAGGCCGGCTCGTTACCACAAAAGTTGCCGCATAAAGCTGGTTCCTTGCCGCAAAAGGCCGGCTTGCCGCCGCCCAAGGTCGGCCCGGCGGCGCCTGTCGAGCCCAATCCTCCGCCGGCGAAACCCCTGTCCGCCGAAATCGAAGCGGCCCCGGCGAACGCGAGATCGGTGCCGACCCCGGCCGAAGCCGCGCCCGTGAAAGCCGGGGTCGTGGCGTCCAAGGTCAGCCCGGCGGCCGTGGAGCCGAAAGCCGAACCCACCAAGATCTGCTTCGTGATCGGCCCGCCGGCCGGCCCGCAAGACATGCGCGATCTTTACGAACGCGCAGGAGAGGCCTTGCAGTCCGGCGACGACAGCATCGCAAAAAAATTGTTCGTTCTGCGCCGCCGGACCGTCGAGTACATCACGCTTCCCGATCCACGCCAGAAGCCGATGCTGCAACGGTTGTTGGAGGAGAAGCTGGGCAAGGAGCTGCGGCAGGTCGAAACCACGATCGAAGAGACGCGCGTTCGCGGCAGCCTGGTTCCTATTTTGACCATTTCCCTGAAAACCTCGCTTTACGCCGACGGATCGCCGATCGCGGCCGACCTTTCGGGTAAAGTCATCAAGACGTTGGTAAATACCCTTGGTTTTGTCCTCCAGGCGCAATGGGTGGAGCCGCAGCTAAAATAAGGCGGCCGCCGAAAAACGATATGCGGGCTTAGGGGGGTGCTCGCGCTTAAGGGCCTGTTTCATTTATTTGTCGACAGCCCTTACCGGTAAACCGGATATCGAACCGTGTAAGGGATCAGTAGATCCCAAAGAGGAAGCCCCGATGTCCGAAGATCGTCCGCGTATTGCCATTTCCGTTCCAAGCGGCGATATGGTTCATGCCGACTTTTGCCTGGCTCTGGCTTCCCTGTGCCACGAGATGTCTGGCGTCGACGTCACCATTCTCAGCAACAAGTCATCGATTGTCGCGATCGCCCGCAACAACGGCGTGGCAATGGCGCAGGAAGCCAAGGCCGACTACCTTCTCTATCTCGACAGCGACATGGTCTTTCCACGCAACAGCCTGCGCCGGCTTTTGGCCCATCGCCAAGATATCGTCGGAGCGACCTATACCAAGCGAGTTCCGCCCTTCTCCCTACTGGGCACGGCTTTCGACACGCAGCCGGCTGATGCGCCGGAAGGCCTCGTCGAAATGTCGCGAATTCCCACCGGTTGTCTTCTGATCAATATGGCGGTGTTCGACCAACTGAAACGGCCGTATTTTCGTTTTGAAACCAACGAAACGACCGGCGACCTGATCGGTGAAGATTATGTCTTTTGCGATCGGGCGCGGCAGGCGGGATTTCGCATTTGGGGCGATCTAGCCCTGTCCGTGGAGATCGGTCATATCGGCCAGCAGATCCACCGGTTGGCTGATCATCTGCCGCCAGGCAATATGTCGCAGGTTCCGGCAGAACCGCCGGCATAGGTTGCCTTGCGGCCGAGCGGAGCCTTTTGGGCTACCCATCGGGCGAGTCCGGTTCCATCCGGCCCTCGATCAGATCGCGGTGGCGAAGCAATTCCCTGGCAAGGAAATCCATCACGGCGCGGACGCGCGGAGTTCGGCGGAGATCGCCGTGCGTGAGAACCCACATTTCCTGACCGAGACCGGCAATAGTTTTGAGCCGGCGCAGGCCCGGTTCGGCGTCTCCCAGATAGCAGGGCAGAAGCGCCAGGCCAAGGCCGGCGCGGGCGGCCGAGACAACCGTGCCGGTGTGATTGGACCGAATGACCACACGATCCCGCGGAATGTTCGCCGCGACCCAGCGGGTTTGCGGCAGATCCGATCGGCTATCGTTGTAGGATACCCAGTCGTAGCTGGCGAGGTCGGGATCGATCGTCCGGGTCGCCGGATGGTCCTCAGCGGCATAGATACCGTGCAAAAGCGTGGCGATCCGCCGGCCGATCAGGCTTTCCGGCGGTGTACCGCCGACGCGGATGGCGATGTCGGCTTCATGGCGGGCCAAGCTGACGATGGCGGGCGAGATGATGACTTCGATCCGAATGCCGGGATGCAGAGCGCGTAACTCCGCTAGGCAGTCGCAAATCCAGGGAACAAGCACGCCCAGTGCGGCGATGCGGACGGTTCCGCCAAGGCGCAGGTCCCGTCCTGACAGCCGGCGTTCCATCGCCACCAGAGTCTCGTCGACGAGGGTGAGCGATTCAAGCATTTCCCGGCCGGCGGCCGTCAGCATGTAGCCCGTCGGGTGACGGTCGAACAGCGTGAGGCCGAGACCGTCCTCCAGCAAGGCGATGCGACGCAGCACCGTCGAATGTCTGACGCCCAGCGTCCGACCCGCCGCCGCCAACGTCCCCTCGCGGGCGACGGCCAGGAAAAACTTCAGGCTTTCCCAATCCACGCCGTCTCTCCGTTTGTGCATATATGCACAAACTAAGTCACATTTTTGCGAGTTCATACCAAACTATAAACATGGTTGCCTCTCCGCGAGATCCGATGTCGTCGAGGAGAGTTCCATGTCCGCAGTTTCCGCCTCCGCCCGCTCCGTTCCCTTCCTGGTGGCGTTCATCCTGATCGTTGGCGGCGTCGTCCTGGCTGTCGTCCCGCCCACGGGATTGCCGCCGGCCGACGCCCGCGCCATCGGCCTTGCCGTCGGAACGGTCGGCCTTTGGGCGACCGGACTTATCGCCGAGTCGCTGACAGCCCTGCTGTTTTTCACTCTTGCCATGCTGGCGAAAGTCGCGCCGCCCGAGATCGTGTTCGCCGGCTTCGTTTCCTCGGCCTTCTGGCTGATCCTTTCGGGGCTGATCATCGGCGCAGCAATCCGCCACAGCGGATTGGGCGACCGCATCGCCGGTTTGCTGGCCCGGCCTTTGGGGCGGACCTATCGTGGCGCCTTGACCGGTGTCACGCTGTTCGGCTTGGCGATGGCCTTCGTGATGCCGTCGGCCATGGGGCGTATCGCCCTGATGCTTCCCATTCTTGCCGCCCTGGCCGAGCGCCTTGGCCACCCTGACGGCAGTCGCGGCCATCATGGTTTGGTTCTCGGCGGGATTTTCGGTACCTATCTGCCATCCTCGGCGATCCTGCCGGCCAATGTTCCCAACAATGTGATGGCCGGCATGGTCGAAACCTTGTTCGGCGATCCGCTGGCTTTCGGCAGCTATCTGCTCGACCACTTCCCTGTCCTCGGACTGGTCAAGACGGCAATGCTGATCGCCGTTCTCCTGGCGCTCTATGGACGAGAGACCGCCACGACGGGCAAGCGCCAATCCCCGCCGATCCAACCGATGTCGCCGGTGGAGAAACGCTTGTCCGTGGTGTTGGCGACGGCTCTGGCCTTCTGGAGTACCGATTCCCTGCATCACCTGTCGCCGGCCTGGGTGGGGATGGCCGCCGCCGTTCTCTGCCTGTTTCCGCCGCTCGCTTTGCTTCCGCGCAAGGCGCTGCAAAGCATCAATCTGGAACCGGTGTTCTATGTCGGCGCCATCATCAGCCTGGGAGCGCTGGTCGCCCATGTCGACCCGGGACATCGCCTGGTGGCCTCGATTCTCGACGTCTTGAACCTGGCGCCCGGTCGGTCGATCGCCAATTTCGTTCAACTATGCGGTCTGTCGACGGTGGTCGGCCTCTTCGTGACATTGCCCGGCGTGCCCGCTGTGCTTACCCCTTTTGCCGATCTGTTCGCCAAGGCGGGCGATTTGTCGCCGGCCGCCGTTCTGGTGACCCAGGTGGTCGGATTTTCTACCGTTATTCTGCCCTACCAGGCTCCGCCATTGGTGATGGCGATGCAGGTCGCCGACCTGCCGCGTCGGGCAATGAGCCGCCTGTGCCTTATGACCGCCGCCACGACCATCGTCATTCTTTGGCCGCTCGATGTTCTTTGGCTGTCTCTTCTCGGGGTCATATGAAAGCCGCCTGCGGGCAAAGATGGCGGACTATCGATAAAGAGAAAAATAATATGACGGCACAACCTTGTGTTGACGGCTTTTTTGATCGGCCTCACCGTGGATTGGTTTCCCCGTATGTCCAGGAAAATGAGTCCGGAGAACCGCCATGTCCGACAAAGACCGCCCCGCCCCCGATCCGATGGAAGCTTGGATCGCGCTGACCAGGCAACTCGGCAGGGCGCAGGTGGCGTTTGCCGATTTCATCGATCGCGCGGCCAAAGGCGACGCCTTTCAAATTCCCGATCCCGCCGTCGTCAACGATACCTTTACGGTCGCCTGGCTCGATCTGTTGCGTGACCCCTGGCGGCTGGCGCAGGCGCAAAGCGATCTGTTGTCCCGCCAGAGCGAACTTTGGCAAATGGCGTTGCGCCGCCTGGCCGGCGAGCCGGTGGAACCGGTGGCGGCGCCACGCAAGGGCGACAAGCGGTTCTCGGCTGACGACTGGAACGACCAGGCGGCCTTCGACATCATTAAACAGGCCTATCTGATCAATGCTGAATGGCTGCAACGGACTCTTTCGGAGACGCCGGGACTGACGACGGACGAACGCCGGAAAGTCGATTTCTACACACGCCTGGCCGTCGATGCCGTGGCGCCGACCAACTTTCTTTTCACCAACCCGACCGCGCTGGCCGCCACCTTGGAAACCGGCGGACGCAATTTGCTCGACGGCCTTGAAAACCTGGTCGACGACCTGGAACGGGGACATGGCCAGCTATCGATCCGCATGACCGACGACGACGCCTTCGAATTGGGGCGCAATGTCGCGACCACGCCAGGCAAGGTCGTGTTCCAGAACGAGATGATGCAGTTGATTCAGTATGCGCCGTCGACCCCGACGGTACAGCGTCGTCCGCTGCTCATCGTGCCGCCGTGGATCAACAAATTCTATATCCTCGATCTGCGGGCAAAAAACTCGTTCATCAAATGGTGCGTCGATCAGGGGTTGACGGTGTTCGTCATATCCTGGATCAACCCGGGGCCCGAACTGTCCCACAAACGCTTCGACGACTACATGCTGCAGGGGCCATTGGCGGCGCTCGATGCCATCAAACTGGCAACCGGCGAGGACCAGGTGGGCGTCGTCGGCTATTGCATCGGCGGCACCCTGATGGCCGCCACCTTGGCTTACATGACGGCCAAGCGCGACAAGCGGGTCGTCGCCATCACCTATTTCGTGGCGCTGACCGATTTTGCCGAGGTAGGTGACATCCGCGTCTTCATCGACGAGCGCCAGTTGGAGCTGCTGGAACAGCACATGGCCGAACGCGGCTTCCTTGAGGGTCGCCACATGGCCAATGTCTTCAATCTGATGCGCGATAACGATCTGATCTGGTCGTTCGTGGTCAACAACTATCTGATGGGCAAGGAACCCATGCCCTTCGACTTGCTTTATTGGAATTCCGACGCGACCCGCATGCCGGCGATGATGCACAGTTTTTATCTGCGCCAGATGTATCTCGACAACAAGCTGGTCGAGAAGGGCGGCATCAGCCTGGACGGCGTGAAAATCGATCTGCGCAAGATCAAAGTGCCGACCTACATGCTCTCGACGCGCGAGGATCACATTGCTCCGTGGGCCGCCACCTACGCCGCGACCCAGATCTATGGCGGTCCGATCCGATTTGTCCTGGCCGCTTCGGGCCATATCGCCGGCGTGGTCAATCCGCCGGCGGCCAATAAATACGGCTATTGGCTGAACCCCGAGCTTCCGGCCCTGCCGCAGCAATGGCTGGACGGCGCCACCCAATATCCGGGGTCGTGGTGGCCCGACTGGCGCCTCTGGCTGCGTCCGTTGATGGGCGACGAGGTGCCGGCCCGTGTGCCGGGCGAAGGCCAGCTCGCCGCCATCGAAGATGCCCCCGGTTCCTACGTCAAGGTGCGGCTGGCGGAATAGAGCGGCGACGGAGGCTCCAGTCTCGCGGAAACAAGATCCCGTACTGCCGTTATTACCGCGACCGCGTCGGAACGGATGACGAAGTGATCGCCGCGCACCGTCGTGACGCTGGTTGTCCCTTTGGTCGCCTCGGCCCACGCCAAGACGCCGTCATTGGTTACGGCGCGGTCACGGTCGGCGGTAATGGTGGCGATCGGGCAGGACAAGGCTCGTGGTTGCGTTGGTGGGCGGGTTTCGATGACGGCGAAGTCGGCGCGGAGCGTCGGCTCCATGATGTCGCGCAGCTCCAGGTTGGCCAGGGCCTCGTCCGGCACACCCCCGATGCGGGCCACCGCCTGCCAGAAGGCTTCGCTTGGCAGTGCGTGAAGCGGTGGCGACAGTCGCGGCAGGTGAGGCGCCGGGTGGGCGGCGGGGATCAAAAGAGCGACGGGCCGGCCGGCGATTTCCCAGCGGCGCGCCACGGCGGCGGCGATCAGCGCCCCCATCGACCAGCCGAACAGGACGACCGGTCGATCGGCTAGCGGCAGGAGCGCCTCGGCGGCGGCATCGGCAAGCTCCTCCAGCCGGGAAAACGCCGGTTCGCCCAGCCGTTCCTCGCGCCCCGGCAACTGCACGGGAACGACATCGACGGCAGGCGGGAAAGCGCCGGTCCAGCTGCGGTACAGCGATGCCGAACCGCCGGCATAGGGAAACAGGAAAAGCCGCAGACGGGCCGTCGGTTGTGGATGAAGTCGGGGAGTCCAGCGGTTGCTCAAAACACCTCCATCCCCTTGGGCGATAGCGAGAATGTGCCAACCCTATCACAACCCGCGCCACGGGAAAGGCCACCGCGGCCGCCGCGTCGCGGTTTTTTAGAAGCAAAGGCGGCATGATTGACGTATCGATAGGCGAGGCTTTCCGGCACCGGTGATGATGACATTCGCGATATTCGACGATCCGACCCCGCGGATACTCCCGGCCGGCCACACGCATGTCTGGCTCGCCGAAACGGCCGCTCTGCAAACCCCGGAACTGCTCGCCGCCTACCAGGCGTTGTTGTCACCGGAAGAGTGCGAGCAGCATCGCCGCTTTCGCTTCGAAACCAACCGGCACGAATATCTGGTGACCCGCGCCCTGGTTCGTTGGGTTCTGTCCTTCTACCGCGATGTCGAACCTGAGGCATGGCGGTTCGAGCGGACATCCTTCGGGCAACCTTATGTCAGCGCGCCGACGGGCACCGTTCCCCATTTCAGCCTTTCCAATGCCGACGGCCTGGTGGCCTGTGCCGTTTCCGACGACAGCGTCGGGGTCGATGTCGAAAAAACGTCGCGCGGCGCCGAGGTTCTCGACCTGGCCTCCAGCGTCTTTTCGCCCGCCGAACAAGGGGACCTGATGGCGCTTGCCGAAGACCTGCGACCCTTGCGGGCCATTCAACTGTGGACGCTGAAAGAGGCCTATCTCAAGGCATTGGGAACCGGCCTGTCGACGCCCTTGCAAAGCTTCAGCTTGGCATTCGGCCCGGAGACGATTTCGCTGCACTCCCCGCTCCCGGACAGGCAAGAGGATTGGCGACTGGCGACCGGCGAGATCGGCCTGCACCAAATGGGCGTCGCCTGCCGGCGAACCGGGAACACCGACCGGACGATCAAAATCCGTCGCACCGTGCCGCTGGTGCGCTGGTAAGCGGTTCTTTCTCAGAAACTCACGTTCAGGCTTAAGTCTCCACCGTAGCTGGAAACGTGCGGGTTGGCGAAGACGGCCGAGGTGGCGGCGCGGAGCGTCACTTGCGAGGTCAGCCGATAATCCGCGCCGAGCGATGCGGTGGCCCAGTCGGCGGCCAGGGGCGCGGTGGCCGCGGAATAGGCCGGGGCGGCAATCGAGGTGAGCGACGTGGTCAGCGTGCGGTTCTTGTTGGCCCATTCGTGGTTCCAGTCCACCGCCGCGAACGGCCGCCAGTCATCGATGTCGACCGATCCGCGCCAGCCGAGCCGGCTGACCGTCGAATCCCGCCTCTGGCTGGAAAAGGCGAGTGCCGTGATGCCGCTCGGACCGCTCTCGGTTAAGCCGTCCAGGCGAACCTGCTGCAGGACGACGCCGGCCACCGGGCCGCTGATGAGCGGACCCAGTCGGAGATCATAGCCGGCAAGGAACGCCACCGCCGGAGACCGGCCATCGGTGTCGGCCTTGTTTTGCTCGGCGTAGGTGCCGAGTGTCACCTGACGGGCGAGGTGGTTCTGCAACAGGCCATAGCTGACGATGGCATTGCCCCACGCCGGCCCATGGCGATAGGCGCCGTAAAGACTGAGCGCCTCGTCCTGCTGATCGAAATGGCCGCCTGTCGAGAAATCTTGCGTCTGGCTGCCCGCCGTCACCGCGACGCCGGCGATGATCCCGGCCGGTGTCCGATAATCGGCTCCCACCGAGCCGCCGAACGGCGTGCCGGAGGCATTGGGAAGATCGCGGCTGTTTTTCAGTCTGAGGGCGTTGGCCCCAGAGCTGACCCAGGCGTTGATGCCGCTTGGCCCGCGGTGGTCTTCGGACAGATCGATCTGCTTTTGAATGGTGGCCATGCGTGCCAATCCGCCTTGCACGGCGCTTTCAGCCAAAAGCGAGATCTGGCTTGGAGCCGCCAGCAGACTGTAGAGATAGTCCGCCTCGATGGTCTGTCCGGCCGTCGTCAGATGCTTCGCGTCGGCGAACAAATGGGTCTCCAAGGCGTTCGGAGAGACGAGCTGGGACGGCGCGCAAAGAAGAGCCGACGAGGTCGCGCAGGCTGGATTGGTAGACAGCACGGTAGCCGCCGTGAAGCCGAACTTGGTTGGATTCCGCGAGACATATTTCAACAGGTTTTCAATGTCGCCGGGAATGAAGTTGACGCCGTCGGCCGCCAGGTCGGACCAGATCTCAGCACTGAAGACGGTCGCCTGGGCAACGAAGGCGGCGTTGGTGGCGCTCAAGCTGCCCGTCGCGTCGACGAGCCTCGCATAGTCGTAAATGTTGTCCACCACGATGGTGCGCGCCCCGGCCGCCTGCAAGGCACTCACGCTGGCCGTCAGCGTAACCGCCTGGATGGCGAGATAGGAGGGCGATACAGTGACGCCGGGGGTCTGCACATAGCCGGCGTCGTTGTGGCCGGTGTCGATCAGATAGAGGGCGTCGCGATTGGCGGTGCCGTGGACGGTGGCGAGATAATTGGCAATCTGCCGGGTGGTCGGGACGTTGGCGGGAAGGCCCTGGCCGTTGTTCGAGAACGTGGCGACGGTTTGGGCGGCGCCGTTGGCATAGTTGGTTCCACCGCCGCCGCCAACGACGTATGGCGCGGCGCTCAGGCCGAATTTCGCCGCCAAGAGGACGGTATCGACCACCCCGGGCCCGTCGAAGGCGCCGCTGCCACCGGCCGCGACGGTGGCTTTGATCGCCGCGTCGATTGCCGCCGAACCGGTCGAGTTATAGCGGAAATAGCCGCTGTCCATCGTGCTGTCGCCAAACCCGACGAACTGGTTGAATCCTGCGGCATCGGCCATGTCCGGCAGGCCGAGCGCGGAGACGGCAAGCAGGGCCGCCCTAAGGCAGGTGTGGCGCATCTTGGATATCCCCCAGGGCGCGGACCATGTCTTTGAGAGGTCCGCCCGCCGTCCTGGATATCACCGCCCAGATCTAAACTCTAGATTGAATTATTTATTGAGACGCTACACGTTTTGATAATCCCGGTGCGCGTCGTCACGTACTTTCCCGTTCGATGATCTGAAAGCCGACATCGATTACCTTTTCGGCGACCGGTTCGCCGGCCAGCCGGGACAAGATGGCCTCGGCGGCCAGGCGGCCGACGGCAAAGCGGTCGATGCGGACGGTGGTCAGCGCCGGAACCGTAAAGGCGGCGAAGTCGAGATCGCCAAATCCGATAACCGCGATATCGCCCGGTACCGATAAACCGCGTGCCTGCGCCTCGACCAGGACGCCATGCGCCAGAGCGTCGGAACTGCAGAAGACGGCGCCATGGGTGAAACCGTCAGCTATCAGTTTGCTGAGACCGTCGCGGCCCATCCACAAATTGGTCGGCGCGGGCGTGGTGATCGAGGCGACATCGTCAACCCCCAACTCCGTCAGCGCCGCCAGATAACTTTTCCAGCGGATCTTGGCGCGTTCGTCTTCGGCGCCGATCGCCGCGAACCGCCGATAGCCTTTTTTAAAAAGGAATTGGGCGGCATCCCGTCCGACCCGTTGGTGGGAAAAGCCGACCGCCATGTCGATTGGTTTGGCTGACAGATCCCAAGTTTCCACGATGGGTATCTTCGCTCCGCGCAAGCGCCGCCGGCTTTGCGCCGAGTGGGTGGTGCCGGTCAGGAAAAGGGCATCGGGACGGCGGCTGAGAATGGCGTTGAGCAGCCCCTCCTCGCGAGCCGCCGGATAGCCGGACAAACCCAGCAGCATTTGATATCCCGCCACCTCCAACCGGTCGGTCAGGGATTGGATGCAGGCGGCGAAAATCGAGCCGCTGATGGTCGGAACGATCGCCGCCACCAGCTTTGTCCGCGTGGTCGCCAAGGCGCCGGCAAGCAGGTTGGGCACATAACCCGTCCGGGCAATGGCCTTGCGGACCGTTTCAACGGTTTCTGGCGCCACCGTCTCCGGACGATTAAGCACGCGCGACACCGTCATCGAAGAGACGCCCGCCAATTCCGCCACATCGCTCAATGTGACGGTGCCCCTGGACGGCCGGGCGCCACGGGGACTGGGGCTCTTGGCGGATGTCCCGCCGTCTTTGACCCGTTGGCGGGACGTTCGAGAAGACTGTGTCGGCGGCAAAACAGGATCCTGGTTGAGCGCTCGTGATTTCCGGTTGATCCGAACTTGCGATCGACAGGCCTTCGGTCTTGCGCTTTCGCCGCACTCGGAGGTGCCACGATAGCCTCCCTTCTGATTTTTGCAAGTCACGCTTGCCAAGAGGCGATGTTAGCGATAACACTAATGGAAGCGGTGTTAGCGTTAACATGGGGCGGCTGGTTGGCTGCACAAGCGGCCATGTCGCCACAGATGCGATCACACATAAAATAATAATCAGACAAACGTCGAAATAATTCCAAACATTTCGACGACGATCTGGAGGAAACCCATGAATAAAATTTCAACAATGTTGGGAGCATTGTGTCTTTCGGTGTCCGCGTTTGGTTTTACTACAGGGGCGTCGGCAAAGACTTTTGTCTATGTCTCAAATGCAGAAGATGGTGACATCGACGGTTTTGTAATGAACAAAGCCAACGGGGTTTTGACGTCGCTCGGCAAAACCAAAGCTGGAAAGCTCGTCATGCCGATGGCGGTAAGCCCGAACAAACAGTTTCTCTATGCCGCGGTTCGCTCGCAGCCATTCACCGTCGTCACCTATGCCATCGATCCGGCGAGCGGCGTCCTGACACAAAAGGCGACGGCGCCGCTTCCCGACAGCATGGCTTATCTGTCGACGGACAAGACCGGCCGGTTTCTGTTCAGCGCGTCCTATGGCGGAAACAAAATCGCCGTGAATCCCATCAATGCGTCGGGGCTGGTCGAATCAGAAGCAATCCAGGTCATTCCGACCGGCGAGAACGCGCACTGCATCCGCCCCGATCGCTCGAACAAATTCGTCTATGCGACCAATCTCGGCAGCAGCCAGATCCTGCAATTCCGCTTCGACGCCAAGACTGGAGCGCTGACTCCGAACGAGCCGCCGCTGATCAAGTCGCGGCCCGATAATGGTCCTCGTCATATAGTCTTCTCGCCGGATGGCAAATATCTTTACGTCATCCATGAACTATCGGGAAATATCGCGCAGTTCTCGATCGACAAGGCGAAGGGAACTTTGACGGAAATCGGCTATACCGGCAGCGTACCGCCCGATTCCGGTCTTCTGCCGGGCCTGGCGCGCGAAGCCATGCCGGCCACCGCCACGTCCGGAGCGAATACAAAACCCGCCGACGGCGACGAAAAACCGAGGATTTGGGCCGCAGATCTGCAGATCACTCCGAACGGCAAGTTCCTTTACGCCTCGGAGCGAACCGGCAGCAAGATCGCTCTGCTTTCCATCGCGCCTGCCACCGGCAAGCCGACCTATGTAACCAATTACCCGACCGAGACGCAGCCGCGCGGAATCAGGATCGACCCCACCGGCAAATATCTCGTGGCTTCGGGTGAGAAGTCTGACCGTGTGTCGGTCTACAAGATCAATCAGGCCGACGGCAGGCTTACTCCGGTCGGTCGCTATCCGGTCGGCAAAGACGCCAACTGGGTGGAAATCGTCGATCTGCCGTAACACGCATCCCTTGCTTCGACGGCCGTTTCACAGAAACCGGCCGTCGAAGATGATCATGGCGGGAGCGCCGTAACCCTGGCCGCTGTCGCCCAAAAATATATATTTGGAGGTTACGATGGAAGAAAGCAGGCGCAATTTCTTTGTCGTCGGCGCGGTCGCCACCGTTACAGCGGACAACCATTCCCTTTACTTACTCCATGTCAATACACGAGGCGAGATCAGACGATGATGACTGTTGAAGTCGTGTCTGTTCATTGATCCCGCAGTTCATTGCGGCCGCTTGAAACGACACCCCTTCGGCAATCGCCAATACCTCCATGGAGTTACCGCGTCCCGTGTGGTCGCAATAAAACTTGCATTCACAACGGGGATCGCCTTTGTAAAGGACTGCGTCATGGGCGCCGATCTGAAGACATTAGACGAAAAACCAACTCACTTCCGTTATTACGTTGTCTTGCTTTTATTTGTACTGACCGCCGTCAATTATGCCGACCGGGCGACATTGGCGATAACCGGTCCTGTCGTCTCGAAGCAATTGGGCCTGAACGCGGCCCAAATGGGTTATATCTTCTCGGCCTTCGGCTGGGCCTATGTCATCGGTCAATTGCCTGGTGGCTGGCTGCTCGACCGCTTCGGCTCGAAGACGGTTTACGCGTTCAGCCTCTTCACCTGGTCGGTCTTTACGGTATGCCAGGGATTCGTCGGCTTCCTGGCCGGTGGCGTGGCGGTCACCGCCCTGTTCAGCCTGCGACTCATGGTTGGATTTGCCGAGGCTCCGTCCTTTCCGGGCAACAGCCGCGTGGTCGCCGCCTGGTTTCCCGGCAACGAGCGCGGAACGGCCACAGCCGTTTTCAACTCGGCCCAGTATTTCGCCACCGTGATTTTCGCCCCGCTGATGGGCTGGATCACCTCTGCCTTCGGCTGGCCATGGGTCTTCGGCGTCATGGGCGGTCTCGGCATCATGCTGACCTTCGTCTGGCTCAAGGCCATGCACAGCCCGGCCAATCATCCTTTGACCAATCAGGCCGAGGTCGACTATATCGCCGCCGGCGGCGGCTTGGTGTCTCTCGATCAAAAAAAGAAAGAGACGGCTCCCAGCGCTCCGAAATGGAACTATATCGGCCAGCTCTTCGCCAACCGTATGATGGTCGGTATTTTCCTCGGGCAATTCTGTATTAACGCCATTACCTATTTCTTCATCACCTGGTTCCCGGTCTATCTGGTCCAGGCCCGCGGCATGTCGATCTTGAAGGCCGGCTTCGTCGCTTCCCTGCCGGCGGTCTGCGGCTTTGCCGGGGGCATCCTGGGCGGCGTCATGTCGGATTACATGCTCCGCAAAGGCTATTCTCTGTCGGCGGCGCGCAAGACGCCCATCGTTCTTGGCATGGTCTTGTCGATGACCATGATCGCCTGCAACTACACCGATCTCGAATGGTTCGTCGTCGCGCTGATGGCGATGGCCTTCTTCGGCAAGGGCGTCGGCGCGCTGGGTTGGGCGGTCCTGTCCGACACTGCGCCCAAGCAGATCACCGGTTTGGCCGGCGGCGTCTTCAACATGTGCGGCAATCTGTCGTCGATTTCGACGCCGATCGTCATCGGCTACATCATCCAGACGACGGGGTCCTTCAACGGGGCGCTGGTCTTTGTCGGTGCCAACGCCTTGCTCGCCGCCTTCAGCTATCTGCTCATCGTCGGTGAAATCAAGCGCATGGAACTCAAGGTCTGAACCACGGCGCTTCCTGCCTGCCTGGCAATCGCGTTCGACCCGGCAAGGCTTTGGAGAACACTATGTATTTAGGCGAACAACTGATCAGTCCGACCGAAGCCCGGATGCGCCTGTCGGCCCAACTCGGCGTCACCGGCATTGTCATCGACACCCGGCCCAATACCGCCATAGCGGGGCCGGATGGTGCCTGGGACCCGGGAAAGATCGCCCAATTGCGGCGGTGGGTCGAAGGCTTCGGCCTTCGGCTCGAGGTCATGGCCTTGGATGTCGGTTCCATTCTGCTCGACAGCCTGCGGCAGCCGGAACGGGCCGCCGCCATCGCCCAGCGTCTGCGAAAAGACATCCAAGCCGCCGCCGATGGCGGGGTGACCACGCTGAAATACACGGTCGCCATGGTCGGCATCACCCGTACCGGCGTGGTGGACGGCCGCGGCGGCATGAAATGCAGCAGCTTTCGGGCGGCCGACTACAAACCCGAAGCCGACGCGCGCTTTTCCTATTGGGGCGTGGTCCTGCCCGAGGATGGGACGAAGGGCGGGACGTCGCCGGTCGACGCGCAGGGAACGCCTGAAACCTGCGGCCAGGTGATGGCGGCGGAATCGGGCGGCGTGAGCGCGGCGGACGGATGGAAAGCCATTGAATATCTCGTCGAGGCGACGCTGCCCACCGCCGAGAAGGCTGGCGTGCGTCTGGCTTGCCATCCCCACGACCCGGCCTATCCGCCCGGTGGATTGAACGGCGTGCATCATGTGCTCGGGTCGATCGACGGCATGCGCCGCTTCATCGATCTGGCCCCGGCAAGCAAATCCCACGGGTTCAATTTCTGTCAGGGAACGGTGGCGGAAATGTCGCCGAACCCGACCGAAGCGGTCCTCGAGGCAATCCAGACGTTCGGTCCGACAAGCGGTATCAACCGCATCTTCATGGTCCATTTCCGCAACATCAAAGGCGGCTATCTCGATTTCCGCGAGGCGCTGCCCGACGAGGGTTCGGTCGACATGCTGAAATGCATCCGGGCCTACCGCGAGGTCGGATACGACGGAATCCTGTGTCCCGATCACGTGCCCCTTTCGGATGTCGATCCGGGCCGCGAACGATTCTTTTCATTCTGCCTGGGCTACACGCAGGCCCTGCTACAAGCGACGGAGACTAAATGATGAGTGCACACCTGGGAAAACCGTCCGCGGCCCCGATCGTCACCGAGATGTCGGTCATTCCGGTGGCCGGCCGCGACAGCATGCTGCTCAACCTGAGCGGCGCGCATGCCCCGTTCTTCACGCGCAATATCGTCATCCTGAAGGACAATTCCGGCCGGACCGGCGTCGGTGAGGTTCCCGGCGGCGAACGCATCCGCCAGACCCTGGAGGACGCCAAGCCGCTGGTGATCGGCAAGACCATCGGAACCTACAACAACATCCTCAACGCGATGCGCCAGCAATTCGCCGATCGGGATGCCTCGGGGCGCGGCCAGCAGACTTTCGACCTGCGCATCGCCATTCACGCCGTCACCGCCGTCGAAGCCGCCCTGCTCGATCTTCTGGGCCAGTTTCTCGACGTGCCGGTGGCCGCCCTGCTTGGCCAGGGCCAGCAGCGCAAGTCGGTCGAGGTCCTCGGATATCTGTTCTATGTCGGCGATCGCAGGAAGACCGATCTGCCTTACGTGGACGCGCCGGACGCCAAGGACGACTGGTTCCGGCTGCGTCACGAGGAGGCTCTCACCTCGAAGGCGATCGTCCGCCTCGCCGAAGCGACGCATGATCGCTATGGCTTCAATGACTTCAAGCTGAAGGGCGGCGTTCTTCCGGGAACCGAGGAAATCGAGGCGGTGACGGCGCTGGCCCATCGGTTTCCCAAAGCCAGGATCACGCTTGATCCCAATGGCGCCTGGTCTCTCGACGAGGCGATCGGTCTTTGCCGCGGCCGGCATGACGTCCTTGCCTATGCCGAGGATCCTTGCGGCGCCGAACAGGGTTATTCCGGCCGCGAGGTGATGGCCGAGTTCCGCCGGGCCACCGGACTGCCGACGGCGACCAACATGATCGCCACCGACTGGCGGCAAATGGGTCACGCCATCCAATTGAACGCTGTCGATATTCCTCTGGCCGATCCGCATTTCTGGACCATGCAGGGCTCGGTCAGGGTCGCCCAGATGTGCCATGACTGGGGACGGACCTGGGGGTCGCATTCCAACAACCATTTCGACATCTCGCTGGCCATGTGCACGCATGTGGCCGCGGCGGCGCCGGGGAAAATCACCGCCATCGACACCCATTGGATCTGGCAGGACGGCCAACGCCTGACCAAGGAACCGTTCAAGATCGTCGGCGGCTTGCTGACGGTACCGGACAAGCCCGGTCTCGGTGTCGAAATCGACCTCGCCGAGATCGAAAAGGCACACGAACTCTATAAGAAACACGGTTTGGGGGCGCGCGACGACGCCAAGGCCATGCAGTTCCTGGTTCCAGGTTGGAGCTTCGACAACAAGCGGCCCTGCCTGGTGCGTTGATGTCGGTGGAATCGTCTCTGAAGGCGGTGTTTCAAACCCATTTTTGAAAGAGAAAGTTCATGAGCAAGATAGGTTTCATCGGATTGGGGATCATGGGGACGCCGATGGCGGGCCATCTTCAGGCGGCCGGTCACCAGTTGTTCGTCAACACGATCGGCCCGGTGCCGGAGGTATTGAGCAAGGGCGGCGCCAAGGTCTGCGCCAGCGGCAAGGAAGTGGCGGCCAGCGCCGAGGTGATCATCGTCATGGTGCCCGATACGCCGGACGTCGAGAAGGTGCTGTTTTCGCCGGCCGGCGTCGCCGAGGGGCTGGCGGCCGGCAAGCTGGTGATCGACATGAGCTCGATCTCGCCGATCGAGACCAAGGAGTTCGCCAAGCGCATCGAGGCGCTGGGCTGCGATTACCTCGACGCGCCGGTGTCGGGCGGCGAGGTCGGCGCCAAGGCGGCCTCGCTGACCATCATGGTCGGCGGCAAGGAGAGCGCCTTTGCGCGGGCCAAGCCGCTGTTCGAGCTGATGGGCCAGAACATCACGCTGGTCGGCGGCAACGGCGACGGCCAGACCTGCAAGGTGGCCAACCAGATCATCGTCGCCCTGACCATCGAGGCGGTCGGCGAGGCGCTGCTGCTGGCCGCCAAGGCGGGAGCAGATCCGGCCAAGGTGCGTCAGGCGCTGATGGGCGGCTTCGCCTCGTCGCGCATTCTCGAGGTGCATGGCGAGCGCATGGTCAAACGCAATTTCGAGCCCGGATTCCGCATCGAGCTGCATCAGAAGGATCTCAATCTGGCGCTGTCGACGGCCCGCAAGATCGGCCTGTCGCTGCCCAACACCGCCACCTGCCAGGAACTGTTCAACAGCTGCGCCGCCAACGGCGGCAAGGCCTGGGACCAT
>JARLJB010000295.1 GCA_031291415.1 Telmatospirillum sp. | reverse complement strand
GGAAGGAAAGGTCTGATAGACGGCTGAAGCGGTATGGGTTGATAAATTGTCCATCACGACGCGGATCTTGTCGGCGTTGGGGTACTCCACATCGACCAAGTCGCGCATGCAGACGGCAAAGTCCTGATTGGCGCGCCGATCGGTGACCTTGACCTTGCGCCACGACCGATTGGCGTCAACCATGACAAAGAGGTTGGCCGTGCCGTTCCGCTTGTATTCGGAATCATAGCGGTATCGTTTTCCGGGTTTTGGCGTAATGGGCACGCGGACTTCGCCAATGAGTTGGATCGGGCTTTCGTCAAAGCAGACGACGGGTCGCTTGGGGTCATGCGGCTCGGCATAGAGATCGGGGAGATCCTCCATGCGGGCGATGTAATCGCCATCGATCTTGGCGATGCACCACATCTTCTTTTGCCAGGGCTTCAGATCGTTATCATCCAATCGGCGGCGGATCGTGTCACGCGAGATGCTCTGGTGTTCGACCAATTCGACCAGGGCATTGGCCAGAAGCTTCAAGGTCCAGCGGGCGCAACCTTCCGGGGCGTCCGAGCAAGCCAGGGCGACCAACTGCACCTCCTCCTTGCCGCTCAGCTTGCGAGCCGCCCCCGGACGCGGTTCTTCACTGAGCGCGGCCTCCAGGCTGATCTCCACAAAGCGTGTCTTGGTGCGATAGATGGTCGAGCCGCTGGTCTGTACAGAGGCTGCGATGGCCTCGTCGCCGACGCCGGCGTCAGCCGCCAGCAGAATCTGCATCCGCTTGAGCCGCCGCACTGGCTGCTTGCCGCCGCTCACCAAAGCGCCAAGTTCATCTCGTTCAGCTTGGCTGAGGTCGACCCGATACCGTATGTTCATTCCGATAGCCCTTCTTGATGGAAGAGCCTTGGATGAATCAAAATTGAGTCAATTGCGGGACCAAAAGACGCCGGCGCCGCCAGCACGGTTCACCGCCAAACAGGGCCAGTACCTCGCCTTCATATGGGCCTATTCGCAGATCAATCGCCGCGCTCCTGCCGAGGCCGACTTCCAGCACTACTTCAGGGTCACCGCCCCCTCAGTCCACCAGATGATCAAGACCCTCGACCAGCTCGGATTGATCGAGAGGCAGCCCGGCGTCCCTCGCAGCATCCAGCTGCGTGTCACACCACAGGAGTTGCCTATTCTCGGCATAGATTAACCCGTCATAATCACTGCGACGGGACACTAG
>JARLJB010000294.1 GCA_031291415.1 Telmatospirillum sp. | reverse complement strand
GCGTCTCTGCCGGTGTTCCGGCGTGAGCCGGAAAGGGTCCGTCCGCTTGGCGGCGGCACACCGGCAGGGACGCCGGTGCCACTCGTGTTTCATTCAGGGCGGGTCGGCCCCAAGGCCGGTGGCGAACTAATACCAAGCCTCGATGAGGTGAACTCGTCGAGGCTTGGGTGGCGCACCCTCGCACTCGCGAGCTTACGCCAGACATAAAAAAAGCGGCTCTCGCCGCCGGATGAAACTGAATTATTGACTATACCGGTTTCCCGGCAGACCGGGAAACCGGCAGCCGAAGATCAAGTCAGTGTGAGACAATGCGCTCCAATTCGTCTTTGATCTTCAGCTTCTTCCGTTTGAGCTCCGCGATCGCCGCGTCGTCGGGTAACGGACGATGTTCTTCATCCTCCAGAGCCGCCTCCAATGCGGCATGTTTTGCTTTGAGGGACTGGACACGATCGAGAAGGCTCATCACTATCCTCCCATTGAGGTTGGGTACTATCCTAGACGATAGTAAGCCTCCGGCAGAGCGATTGTCAGCAGATAAAGATGAGCAATATTCCCCTTCTGGTCGGAATCAGCGGCGCTTCCGGCGTCATATACGGCGTGCGTCTGCTGGCTGCTTTACGTGATCTTGGCGTTGAGCGGCATCTGGTAATGAGCCACTCCGCGGAGGTTACACTGGCGCTGGAGACGGACCTCAAACTGGCCGACGTCCACGCGCTGGCCAACGTCGTCTATAACTGTGCCGATATCGCCGCCGCCCCGTCATCCGGGTCGGCGCGCTTCCGCGGCATGATCGTCGCCCCCTGCTCGGTGCGGACCATGTCGGAAATCGCGACAGGAGTAACCGCAAGCCTGCTGACCAGAGCCGCCGATGTCACATTGAAGGAGCGCCGTCGTCTGGTCCTGATGGTACGGGAAACGCCGTTGCACACCGGCCATTTGCGCACCATGACGGCGCTTTCGGAAATGGGCGCGATCATCGCTCCGCCGGTTCCATCTTTCTACGCGGCACCGACGACGATCGAGCAAATGGTCGACCACACGATTGGACGGATGCTAGATCTCTTCGATCTCGACACTGGACGAGTCACCCGTTGGGGGCAGGACGCCACCAGCACTCGCCGCCGCCCGGCCAGCAAGCGATCGGCAAAAAAGGCTGATTAGGCCTGTTCGGCCGACACAAGCTGTTCTTCCCCGACATAGGTCCCCAATCCGCGCGCCGTATGAACGAGCGCGCCATCGGGCTCCACATGCCGCGCGCTGCCGACCACCTTGGAGATCGGAACATCGACGACGCCGCGATCCTGCCAGGCAACCATCCGGTTGAATTTTCCTCTCGCCACCAAATCGACGGCATGAACACCAAAAGAGGAAGCCAACAGACGATCTCGCATTGATGGCTGGCCGCCACGCTGAAGATGTCCCAACACCGTGACACGCACCTCGGCGTTGACACGCCCGCTCAAACGTTCCGCCAAATAGTGGCCGATGCCGCCATAGCGGGCCTGCTGGCCACCCCAGGTCACCGTCGGCGTCGCGCCGTCTTCCGTCCGGCAGCCTTCGGCAACGACCACCAGCGCATGATTACGGCCGGACCGGCGGACATCTTCGATTTTCTTGACGATTCCAGCAAGGCTGTAGGGAATCTCCGGGATCAGGATGACATCGGCACCGCCGGCGATTCCCCCTGACAACGCGATATGCCCGGCGTCGCGCCCCATCACCTCGAGAATCATCACCCGGTGATGGCTGGCCGCCGTCGGCTGCAATCGATCGAGAGCGTCGACCACGACATTGACCGCAGTGGAAAAACCGATGGCAAATTCCGTCAGATGCACGTCGTTGTCGATAGTCTTGGGAACGCCCACCATGGGCAACCCGCCCTTTTTGCAGAGCAAGTCGAGGATTTTCAGCGAGCCATCGCCACCGATGACGATCAGTGCGTCGAGCCCCAGCATGTGGAAACCCTCGACGAATTCGCCTGACCGGTCCTTCAGGCTACCGTCGGGCATCGGGAAGGCGAAAGGATCGCCTTTGTTGGTCGTCCCAAGCATGGTCCCACCCATGCGCAGGAGATTGCTGTCGAACAGATCAAGCGTCAGTTCCTGGTGTTCTATCGGCCGGTTCATCAGTCCGAGAGACCCGTCTCGAATACCGTGGACCGTCCAGCCGTAACCATAGACAGCGCGATGCACGACAGCCCGAATGGCCGCGTTGAGGCCGGCACAATCGCCGCCACTCGTCAGGACTCCAAGCCTATGGACCTTTGGCATGGGCTCACCCTATCGGTTTCATGTGTTCGTCCAAACATGGCATACCGTTTTCCCCTTCGTTCTGCTAGTGTCAATCGGGAGATCGATAGGCTGCAGAGATGATCGACGATAGTACCGAAGAATTGAAACGCCGATTAGAGGATCTGCGAACAGAGCATCGTGACCTCGACGACGTTATCCTCCGCTTGTCGGCGGACATTGCCGTCAACCAGTTACAGATCGGCCGCCTGAAAAAACGTAAGCTGTCCCTCAAGGACCAGATCGCGCGGCTGGAAAACTCCCTCGTTCCCGATATCATCGCCTGACGCTGGTGGCGCGCTTCATCTTAGATGACGGGTGTCACGAGAGCCCGGGCGGCGTCTCTCGCCTGCCGGAGCCGGAGGCACAGGCATCAGACGGACTCTACTCGGGCAGTCATTTTAGATGACATGCCCGACTAGCGCGACGCGACGCGTCGGCAGCGCCCAGCAAATCCTCCGCAGATACGCCCGGCTGAAAATCGGCCAGCCCGAATCCGACGGTGAAGAGAAATCGGCTGCCCCGCCAGATGAATGACTCCTTGGCCAAGCTTTCGGCAACGGCGCGGGCTTTCTCCCGGGCGGCGTCCGGTTCGGCCAAAGCCAGCGCGACAGCAAAATCGCTGCCATCCAGATAGCCGATAAGATCCGTCTGGCGGAATGCCTTGCGCATGAGTTCGGCCACATGGACAAGAGCGGCGTCGCTGGCTCCCAACCCTTGCGTCACGCGCAGACGTTCGACCCCACCGACGTGAAGATAAAGCGCGGAACCGGGAAAATCGGATTGCTCTGACGCCACCAAAAGTTGACCAAGAGCGCGCAGCCAAGCCCGACGATTGAGAACCGGCAAAATCGAATGCCGATCGGCCTCTTCGCCGAGAAAATTCTCATAATGGTGAGAGAGATCGACTTCATGGCGCAACCGCTCGACTTCCTCGACCAAAGCGGCAAGGGATTGCTCAACCGCCAAGGGAAGCGGTGCTTCGGAGAAATCGAAAACCGAGGACACGTCGACGACCGGCCGTTTTTCCGGCGTCCGCGGCAGGGCGCGCCGACGCAAGAACTCGCTTCCCTGGCGCCCACCTAATGAGCTCCAGCCAAGCGCCTCGATAGTTCTTTCGTCGATTCGGTCTACCATCGCCGGTCCACCTGCTGATTGGCTTGGTGACCGATGAATAGTAGGCGTCACTGGTTAAATTTTCTTTATGGTTGAATAGCAATAGTGGTTTGTTCAAAGCTTGCTTATCCGGTTGAGCCGCCCGCCCACTGCATTTCGCTGAAGGGATATTTCACCACAGAGACACGGAGGGCACGGAGGGTACGGAAAATGCGCCGCAGGCATTGGCTTCTTTCGGCCCGGCGCACATCACTTGCGTTCAGGTCTCCGCCTCCTATAATGCCGCGTTTCTGAGTACAAGCTGGCTCCGAGGACCGACGGAATGGCAGAGGCATTGGTTGGCATTATCATGGGAAGCCAATCGGATTGGCCGACGATGCAGAATGCGGCGAACACGCTTGAGGCCTTGGGGGTTTCCTTCGAAACACGGATTGTCTCGGCTCATCGCACACCGCAACGGCTTTATGATTACGCGGCGACGGCCAGCCAGCGTGGCCTTAAAGTCATTATCGCCGGAGCCGGTGGTGCTGCGCATCTTCCCGGAATGACGGCGGCGATGACCACCCTGCCGGTCCTGGGAGTACCCATCGAAAGCAAGGCCCTCAAGGGAATGGACAGCCTGCTGTCGATCGTCCAGATGCCCGGCGGAATTCCGGTCGGCACCCTGGCCATTGGCAAAGCCGGCGCCGTCAACGCCGGTCTGCTCGCCGCCTCCATCCTGGCGCTCGCCGACGATGCCTTGGCCGAACGGCTGGCGGCTTGGCGAAAACGGCAAACCGAAGCTGTCGCGGCCGTTCCTGTCGATGAAGCTCCCCATGTCGGTTGATCGTTCGGTCATTGCTCCGGGTGCGACGATCGGCATCATCGGCGGCGGGCAATTGGGGCGGATGACGGCGATGGCCGCCGCCCGGCTCGGTTATCGAAGCCACATCTTCTGTCCCGAAGAGGACTGCCCCGCCTCACAGGTAGCGCCGACCACGACAGCCGCCTACGAAGATCAGGCGGCACTGACGAAGTTCGCCGGTCAGGTCGATGTGGTCACCTTCGAATTCGAGAATATTCCGGCGGAAAGCGTGCGCATTTTATCGCAAACCGCCATGGTCCGACCGAATTGGCACGTTCTGGAGACCGCCCAGGATCGCGTCCTCGAAAAGTCCTTCTTCAACTCCATCGACGTCGCGACGGCGAACTGGCGGCCGGTCCGCGATCTGCCTGACCTTGTCCGCGCCGTCGGCGACCTTGGGCGCCCCTCGATCCTCAAGACGGCCCGCTTCGGTTACGATGGCAAGGGCCAGGTGAGAATCGACACGGCGACGGCTCTCGAGGAGGCCTGGGCCGAAATGCGCGGCGCTCCGGCTATCTTTGAAAGCTTCGTCGACTTTGAACGAGAGGTTTCCGTCATCGTGGCCCGCGGTCCCGACGGCAAGGCCCTCTGCTTCGATGTCGTGGAAAACCGCCATCGTCACCACATTCTCCATCAGACCATCGCCCCAGCGACGATTTCAGCGGCACAGGCCAGCCAAGCCGAGGCGATTGCCGTCCAAGCGGCCGAAAAGCTGGATCTGATCGGTCTGCTGGCCGTTGAACTCTTCGTCACCCGGGATGGCCGGCTGCTGGTCAACGAAATGGCGCCGCGCCCGCACAATTCCGGTCATTGGACAATCGACGCCTGCTCAACCAGCCAGTTCGAACAGTTCGTCCGTGCCGTGTGCGGCCTGCCTCTCGGCAATACGACACGCCACTCCGATGCGGTGATGACCAACCTGATCGGCGATGATGTCAATCAGTGGTCGGATGCCCTGCGCCAGCCGCAAACCTGCCTCCACCTTTATGGCAAGACAGAAGCCCGCCCCGGGCGCAAAATGGGGCATGTCACACGCCTCTTCCCATTCGGGAGGAACGGTCAATCGAAAAACTGAAAGTTTCGTAGGGGAATCCGTCCAAGCTAAAATTCTTTCATTGACGCTTCTTAGCTTTACGGAGATTTTGTGCCCCTCGCCTCTCGGTCGGCAGCGCATCGGGTCATGTCCTTGGAACAATGGATCGTTGATTTCGCCAACAACTATGGCCCCCTAATCTACCTTGTGATTTTGGTTTGGACCTTTCTCGAGGGAGAGACAGTCGTGCTGATCACCGGAGCGTTAATCTCCGGTGGAGCGGTCCACCTAAACGTATGGCTTCTCGTTCTTTTCGCGTTCCTGGGGAGTTTTGGTGGCGACCAGGCGTGGTTCTACATCGGACGCACCTACGGCACGCCGCTCCTGAAACGGTGGCCGACCATGGCCAGCAAGGTCGAATGGGCGTTCACCCTGCTACGCCGACAGGAAAATCTTTTCATCCTGTCTTTCCGGTTCATCTACGGACTGCGTAACATCAGCCCATTCATTATCGGGATGACCGGTGTCTCCCGGGTAAAATTCGTTGCCCTCAATTTTTGTGCAGCGGTCGTCTGGGCCAATACCTTTGCCTGGGGCGGATATACCCTGGGAAAAGTCCTGGAAACCTACCTGGGCGAATCCTCACAGGCCGTTCTGGCCGTTTTGATCGTTATCGTACTCATCGTGACCGCCACCAACTGGTTCCGCCAGCGCCGCAAAAATGCATCGGCGGCGGCCACCGCGGCGGCGGCTGACGCTGTGAACGCCCTTGAGAAACAGGCCGAAAGCAACCGCGAATAGAGCGGTGCGTGAGAGCCTGGAGCAGTTGTCCCGTCCCCAGGCATTTTTTCTTACCAACCTGTGCCGATCAAAACTGATCAGCACCCCTCACGGGCCGGGCGGATCAGCTTTCGTGAACGCCGAATCTCCGTCTTGCCCCGGCCCTCATGCCCAGCAGCTGAAGCGGGTTGGAACATTTCGCCATCCGTTTCTGCAAAGACGACCGGAAGCGCGTAAATCTCAGGGCATCGGCGAGTCGGCGATCCAGGAATCCCCAACTGTCCGCGAACTCCTCGGATTCGTCTTGCAGCCAATAGAGCAAGGTCGCCGTAAAGACGCCCGTCAGGGTCGCCCGCTTGGTGTAGTAGCTGAAGTCGGTGGCCTTATCGCCAGCGGCGAACCAAATGGCATCGGCAGTCCGCCAACCGGCCTGCACGGCCACCTTGCCATGCCCGGGCAGCGTCAGATAGGTCACCGCTCGACGGACCGACTCCCGCTGATCCGCCCAAGCCTCGATTCGATATCGAATCAGCCAGCGAATCCGATCCGATAGTCGCTTGGCGCTGAGATCCGCCGCGACAGCGGCCTCGATCATGCGACGATCCGCCAGATCGGAAAAATGCCCGACCGCCTCAACGACCCCTCCGGGGAACAGGCGCTCTCCGATCGACGGATCCAACTCCAGATCCTTGGCAGCCTCTTGCAGGGCCCGCTGGCTCCAGCCCTCGAACGGAACCTGCCCCAAGGCCGCCAGGACCAGCCGGTCCCGAAGTTCCTGTAATTTCTCCGCCTCGCTCATTCTTCCTCCTCAGCGGTCGCAGACGCCTCGACATCGCGAGAGTCGTCTCTTGACGCCTGAACCTGCCGATATAATTCGTCGACGAAAGCCAGACTCCCGAGATCGCGCATGCGCGACGGGTAAAGCCGGCCCCACAAATGGTCACATTCATGCTGAATCACGCGGGCGTGAAAACCGCTGACTTCGCGTTCAATCGCCTTGCCGTCCAAGCCGATACCCCGATAGCCGATCTGCCGCCAGCGGGGCACCCTGCCGGTCAATCCGGGAACAGACAGGCATCCTTCATATGCCTCGTCGATTGCCTCGCCAAGCGGCTCGATCACTGGATTGATCAGTACCGAGAATGGCAGACCAACACCATCTTCAGTCCGCTCCGCCGGAACCTTGAAGACGACCAGCTGCAGACTGCGCTTGACCTGCGGTGCGGCAAGACCGACGCCGTTGGCAGCCGCCATGGTTTCTTCCATATCGGCCACCAGGGCGGCGATGGCAGGATCCAGCGGATCGTCCACCAACGCCGCCTGCTGCGCCAATATAGGGTTGCCCATCAGGGCGATATCAAGAATTGCCATGCTTGCCAATATGGGCGGAGCCGCTGCTCCGGTAAAGCCCCCGCTGCGCTCCCGGCAGACGGCATCGCCGCACAAACCGTCGAGCCGACCGTCAATCATCACAATATGGCGACTTCGTACTTTTCAATCCGAACGGCTTATGATATGTAACGACCTCCTTGAGCGGCAACGGTGCTGCTCGATCCGAATTTTGCTCGGGACGGCATAAGCCGTCCCTCGCATTTTGGCTTAAAGCTTAGAGGAGCGGTGGCTCAACGTGCAGGTTCTCGTTCGTGACAATAACGTCGATCAAGCCCTGAAGGCCCTCAAGAAAAAGATGCAGCGTGAGGGCGTCTTCCGCGAAATGAAACTGCGCCGCAACTACGAGAAGCCCTCGGAGAAGCGCGCGAGAGAGAAGGCTGAGGCCGTGCGTCGGGCTCGTAAGCTGGAACGGAAGCGCCTCGAGCGCGAAGGTTTCTAAGCTTACTGTTTTTTTCGGGTCGTCAGCACTTAAGGCGCCGCACCTACTGGTGGCGGCGCTTTTCGTGTTTATTCCTTCCGTTTCGATCAGGACCTGCGCGCGTGGCGCCCAGGATGAGGCGCTGCGTGTCTGCATGGGCGCATGATGCTTGGCGCAACCAAAAAAACAGCGGATCTGGTGATCCGCTGTTTTGCTTTGTCCGAGCCCGATGAAGTGGTTCACCTGAACCACGAGTGGTGAAAATCTGACGGATGAGTCCTTAGAGCGCGATGACCTTATTGAGATAGAGGCGGACTCAGATTTTTGACGGTATCGCGATGCGATTCCATCAAAAATCATCCGGCTCTAGACCAGGAGTGGGGCGGGCGTCTAAATCGAAAGTGGCACCGGCCTCCGCGCCGGTGTTCGCCGCAAAGCGGCGAAAGCCCCTGCTTTCGACTTCGACCCCTCACCGGCGCGGATGCCACTAATTTTTCACAGGCTCGGATGCCCGCCCCACTCGTAGAACACCAAGTGCTAGATTCCAATGCGCTGGCGATCACCCCAGAGCGCTGACAATCTCCTCGGTAACCTTCTTGGCGTCGCCGAACAGCATCATGGTGTTCGGGCGGAAGAACAGTTCGTTGTCAACACCGGCATAGCCCGATGCCATCGAACGTTTGATAAACAAGACTGTCTTGGCCTTTTCAACCTCGAGAATCGGCATGCCGAAGATCGGGCTGGACGGATCGGACTTCGCCGCCGGATTGGTGACGTCGTTGGCGCCGATAACGAAAGCCACGTCGGCAGTGCCGAACTCGTGGTTGATCGCCTCCAATTCGAAAACTTCGTCATAGGGCACGTTGGCCTCGGCCAACAAGACGTTCATATGCCCTGGCATGCGTCCAGCCACCGGATGAATGGCGTAGCGCACGTCGACACCTTCGGCTTTCAGTTTGTCGGCCATTTCGCGAAGTGAGTGCTGGGCCTGAGCCACCGCCATGCCGTAGCCGGGAACGATAATGACTTTCGATGCATTCTTCATGATGAAGGCCGCATCGTCGGCACTGCCGGCCTTCACCGCCCCACGATCCTTCGCGGCAGCTCCACCGCCCGCAACGCTCTCGCCGCCGAAGCCGCCCAAGATGACATTGATGATCGACCGGTTCATTCCCTTGCACATGATGTAGGAAAGAATGGCGCCCGACGACCCGACCAAAGCGCCGGTAACGATCAGCAGCGGGTTCTGCAGGGTAAAGCCGATGCCGCAGGCCGCCCAACCGGAATAGCTGTTGAGCATCGACACCACCACCGGCATATCGGCCCCTCCAATCGGCAGGATCAGCAGAAAACCCAATGCCAGCGCGATGAGGGTGATCAGGATGAAGGCTGTCGATGACTCGGTGGCGACGAAGACGCCGATCAACACCACCAAGGCGATGCCGAGTGCCGCATTCAGCTGATGTTGCAAGCGGAAAACCAGCGGATTGCCCGATACCAATCCCTGCAACTTGGCAAAGGCGACCAGCGAACCGGTAAAGGTGATGGCGCCGATAGCCAGCCCCAGGCTCATTTCGACCAGCGAGCCGCCATGGATCTGCCCCGGCAGACCGATGTGATAGGCCTCAGGGTTGCCGAAAGCGGCCGCCGCGACGAATACCGCGGCCAATCCCACCAGGCTGTGGAACGCCGCAACCAGTTGCGGCAGGGCGGTCATCTGGATGCGCCGGGCAACGACGGTTCCAATTGAACCGCCGATCAGCACTCCCACAATAATCAATGGATAGCTGACCACACCGGGGGTCAGCAAGGTTGTAACGATGGCCAACGCCATGCCCGAAATGCCCCAGGCGTTGCCCCGGCGCGCCGTTTCCGGCGACGACAGGCCACGCAAGGCCATGATGAAGCAGACCGAGGCGACGAGATAGGCGAATGCAGTCAAATTTTCACTCACGTCCGCCCCCTTATTTTTGCTTCTTTTTGAACATGGACAACATCCTTTGGGTGACGATGAAGCCCCCGAAGATGTTCACCGAGGCCAGGATAACGGCCAGAAAGCCGAATATCTTGGACAGGGAGACGCCATTGGGACCGGCCGCCAGCAGGGCACCGACAATGATCACCGAGGAAATGGCATTGGTAACCGCCATCAGCGGCGAATGCAGCGCCGGCGTCACCCGCCAGACCACGTAGTAGCCGACGAAACAGGCCAACACGAAAACGGTAAGAAAGGACATGAAAGTGCCATGTCCGACATCTGCCTGCTGGGCGGCCAGTTGCGCGACCTGGGCCGCGTAATCCTGGGCGCTTTGCGCCAACGTCTGGGCTTGGGTCGCCAGGCGGTTGGCGCCGTCAATGACGCTCTGATCCATGAAAACCTCTCTTTAACTGGCCAACGCCGGATGAACCACCAGGCCGTCGCGGGTCAGCGCCGTGCCTTTGATGATCTCGTCGTCCCAATTGATGACCAAGCCCTTGTTTTCCTTGTCGTAAGACAAAGAGAGAAAATTCAGCAAGTTCTTGGCGAACAACAGACTGGTGTCGGCGGCCAGGCGGGCTGGCACATTGGCGTGCCCGACCAGGGTCACGCCATGCTTGACCACAACCTTTCCATATTCGGACAAGGGACAGTTGCCGCCTGCCTCGACCGCCAGGTCAACGATGACCGACCCTTTGCGCATGCCCTTGACCATCTCTTCGGTAATCAGCACCGGCGCCGGCTTGCCGGGGATCAGCGCCGTCGAAATGGCGATGTCGGTTTTCCTCAGCGTCTCGGCGATCTTTTCGGCCTGTTTACGCTTGTAGTCCTCGCTCATTTCCTTGGCGTAGCCGCCGGTGGTTTCTGCATCCTTGACGGCGTCGGGGTCGACCTCGACAAACTTTCCGCCCAGTGATTCCACCTGCTCTTTCACCGCCGGCCGGACGTCAAAGGCATAGACGACCGCTCCCATGCGCTTGGCCGTGGCAATGGCCTGCAGACCGGCGACACCGGCTCCCAGCACCAGAACCCGGGCCGGCGCCACCGTGCCGGCCGCCGTCATCATCATCGGGAACGCCCGGCCATATTCCGCCGCCGCGTCGAGAACCGCCTTGTAGCCGGCAAGATTGCTCTGCGAGGAAAGGATATCCATGTTCTGCGCGCGGCTGATGCGCGGCAGCATCTCAAGCGCGAAAGCGGTTACCCCTGCCTTGGCATAAGCTTCGACCTGCGGCTTGTTCTGCAAAGCCGCCAAGTGACCGATCAGGATCGCCCCGCTTTTCAACAGGGCCAATTCGTCGAGGCCTTCCTCGGCCGTCAGCGGACGCTGAACCTTGAACACGATATCGGCATCTTTGAGCGCCGTCTCCTCGTCGGCTGCAATGCTGGCTCCGGCGGCGGAAAAGCTATCGTCGGCAATGGAGGCGCCTTCACCGGCATTAGTTTCGACGACAACGTCAAAACCCATTCCCACAAATTTTTTAATAGTATCCGGTGAAGCCGCGACGCGCGCTTCATTAGCACGGCGCTCCTTCGGAATGGCTATTTTCATCAAGTTTACCCTCTTCTTGACGTCTTTATCATGGCGTGCCCCAGAATACCCTGTGAAGCTGATTTGCCAAGCGCTTTGGCGACGCCAGATTTTTACTAAGAAGCCGTTCCGTAATAAATGCGCCAATTCGGAACAGCGGCTTAACTGCAAACGAGAAATGGTTACGCCAAAGGCAAAAAAACACCCCCTTGCGGGCAAGGGGGTGTCATTTCCACGACAATGATCAGATGTCACGACGGCGCGGCCGCGCCAACTTATCTGGTTGTTTGATAATCGACCAGATCGTGTTTCAGCGCCGGAACAGGACCTTTTCGAAGGCTTCCCGTTCCTGCCAACCCAGACGCACCAACTCGGGCTCGTCGCTTTCTTCGACCGGCTTGCCGATACAGAGATAAGCGATCAAAGACCACTCCTCGGGAACATCGAGGCTGGCCCGAACGCGCTCGGGGTCAAGGATGGACACCCAGCCGACTCCCAGACCAAAAATACGGGCCGCCAGCCACAGGGTATAGACTGCGGCAACCACCGAGAAATTTTTGGTCTCCGGCATCGTCCGGCTGCCCAGACCATGTCCGGTGTCCGACCCATGATCGCAAAAGACCGCCAGATGTTCCGGCGCATCGTCCAACCCGGCCAGCTTCAGATCGGCGTAAAGGCGCGCCCGCTCGCCATGGTAGCACTGCAGCGCCTCGGCATTGCATTCGGCGAAATTGGCCCGGACCGCGGCCCGCCGATCCAGGTCGGTAATCCGGACAAAACGCCAGGGCTGACTATTCCCGACCGAGGGAGACAGACAGGCCATGGCGATGAGCCGTTCGATCAGCGCTCCGTCGACGGGATCGCGCCGAAAATGCCTGACGTCGCGGCGCCAGACTAGAAGCTGTTCGAAATCATGGCGGAATAGTTGATCGAATTTCGGTGGTGTCGCCCCGGACGCCGTCATGCTTCCTCCGCTTCCGCTTTCTTTCGACGCCATGTCACCAGTTCATGGACGATGCCGTGCAAGGTCCGAACCTCCTGCTGGGTCAGATCCGCCCGCTCGAACATGTTGCGGATATTGCGCACCATGACCGGACGTTTTTCAGCGACACGAAAGAAACCACAGTCATCAAGCTCGCGCTCCAGATGCTCGAACAGCCCAACCAGGTCCTTCTTGACTGCCACCGGCGTCGCCCCCTTGGTCATCGCCCGAGGGGCGGCCGGATCGCCGGCCTGGAACCACTCATAGGCAACCAGCAGAACCGACTGCGCCAAATTGAGAGAACAATAGTCCGGATTGAGCGGCACCGTAATGACGACGTCGGCCAACGCAACATCGTCATTTTCCAATCCTGTCCGCTCGGGTCCGAAAAGCACGCCGCACCGCGAACCGTCGACGATATGCTGGCGCAGTTCGGCAGCGGCCTGCCGCGGCGTGACCACCGGTTTGACCATGAATCGGTTTCGCGCCGTCGTCGCATAAATCCGATGAAGATCGGTGATCGCCTCCTCGGTGGTGTCGAACCTTTGGGCCGCCCGCAGCAGGGCGTCGGCCCCTGACGAGGCGGCGATAGCCCGCTCGCTCAACCAATCTTCCCTGGGGGCGACCAGGCGCAATTCGGTGAGGCCGCAATTGAGCATCGCCCTTGTCGTCGTTCCGATGTTTTCGGCAAGCTGCGGACGAACCAATATGACCGCCGGCTTCTCAGCCGACGGGGTTACCTCTGTCACTACCATTCCATTATCCTTGGGTCACGCCGTCCCGCAACAGCTTGTAGGTGATGCTGTCGTGCAAGGCGTTGAAGGAAGCGTCAATGACGTTGGCCGAAACGCCAACCGTACACCAGCGCTCGCCATGACGGTCGGCACTTTCGATCATCACCCGCGTCACCGCCGCGGTTGCAGCCTTGGGATCGAGAATGCGGACCTTGTAATCGACCAGACGCAGATCAGCCAACTGTGGAAAGACCGGCGTCAGAACCTTGCGCAATGCGGCGTCCAAAGCGCTGACCGGACCATTGCCTTCCGCCACGGTCATCAGCAAGTCCCCACCGACCTCGGCCTTGATGGTGGCTTCCGAAAGGGTGATCAACTCGTTCTTGCTGTTCCAGCGACGCTCGTCGATGACCCGGAAGCTGTGGATACGGAAAAGTTCAGGCAATCCCTCGAGGACACGACGCGCCAAAAGCTCGAAACTGGCTTCCGCCCCGTCATAGGCGTAACCGTTGAACTCGCGCAGTTTCACCTCTTCGATCAGGTGACCGATCTTCGGGTCCGACGGATCGATATCGAAACCGATTTCGCGGAAACGGGCCAGGATATTGGACCGCCCAGCCTGATCGGACACCACGATATGACGGCGGTTGCCGACCAGCTCCGGGACGACATGCTCGTAGCAGCGGGGATCTTTTTCGACCGCGGAAACATGCAGCCCCCCCTTATGGGCGAACGCCGACTCGCCGACATAGGCGGCATGCCGATTGGGTGCACGGTTCAGCCGTTCGTCGAGCGCTCTCGAAACATGGGTGAGTTTAGTCAGATCGGCGGCAGAGATCCCGGTCTCATAGCCCATCTTCAAAACGAGATTGGGAATGACCGAGATCAGATTGGCATTGCCGCAACGTTCGCCGAGACCGTTCAGCGTCCCCTGGACTTGCCGGACGCCAGCCCGGACGGCCGCCAGTGAATTGGCAACCGCGTTGTCCGAATCGTTATGGCAATGGATACCCAAGTGGCTGCCCGGCACCGTCTTGGCCGCGTCTCCGACAATCGTCTCGACGTCGTGCGGCAGAAGCCCCCCGTTGGTATCGCACAGCACCACCCATCGGGCACCGGCCTCGTAGGCGGCCTTGATGCAGGACAGGGCATACTGGGGATTGGCCCGGTAGCCATCGAAAAAATGTTCGGCGTCGAAGATAACCTCGGCAACCCGTGTCCGTAGATGTGCCACCGACTCGGCGATCATCCGCAGGTTTTCGTCGAGTTCCACGCCCAGCGCCACGGAAACTTGAAAATCCCAGGTTTTGCCGACAACGGTAATGACTGACACCGACGGCACCAGCAGCGCCTGCAATCCGGGATCGTTCTCAGCCGAACGCCCGGCTCTTCGGGTCATACCGAACGCCGAAAGCCGCGCCCGCGAAAGTGTCGGCGCCTCGGCAAAAAAAGCGTCGTCGGTCGGATTGGCGCCAGGCCACCCGCCTTCAATGTAATCGACCCCCAAACGGTCGAGTTCGTGAACAATGGCGATCTTGTCGGCAGAGCTGAAATCGACGCCTTGCGTTTGCGCTCCGTCGCGCAGGGTGCTGTCGTAGAGATAGACCCGTTTGTCGCTCATGCCCGCCCATCCAATGAAAGGGGATGAGCATGCCTCATCGCGGCCGGCGGCTCAAGATGCAAGAGCGGTCTTTCCAGGGCAATCGGGTGAACGCGCGATGGCTGTTTGTTTCAGGCCCTATTCCAACGCGTTGGCGCGTTGAGCGGTGCGGAGCGGTAGCGGAGGAGAGCCCAGCCGGCGGATGCCGGCGCCCGGCGCCTGAGGAACAATGAACAATTCAGGGCAATCGCGTTCACCCGATTGCCCTGCCGGTCTTTCGGGGCGAGGGTCGGCGAAATATTCTGAAACACAAGAGACATCATTACGACAACCATTCCGCATACTGTTTTGGAGCGATAACCTCGAAATTTCCGCGACAATAGAGAACACGACAGTGCGTATGAAATCGGCAGTCACAGCTGTTTCTTTGGGTATCCTGTCCCTGTCCATGAGCATTTTGTTCATGATGCCGTCTTCGGCTCTTGCGCAAGAACACGGCCATCGTGGGTTCCACGAATTCCACGAACATGACGTCCGTCGATTCGCCAGAGAAGATCTCAGGGTCTGGCGAACCGGTGGCTGGCGTCACGAGTTGCACAACGGTCGATCGGGCTGGTGGTGGGTCGTCGGCGGCACTTGGTATTATTACGACGCGCCGGTCTACCCCTATCCCCTTACCGTCTCCGGCTTGGCTTTTGCCGAGCCTGTCGTGGTCGTCCCGCCGGCGCCTGTCGTCGTCCCCGGCACTCCGACTGTCATCCAACAGCCTCCGCCGCCCGCCACACAGCCCCCGATGTGGTATTACTGCGACAATCCTGCCGGGTATTATCCTAATGTCCCGACCTGCAACACACCGTTTCACCCCGTGCCGGCCAAACCGCCACAGTGACCGCCGCGACTCTGGACCATTGTCTCCCCCACGCCTGCCCTCCCCACAAGGGGGAGGGAGCCTCAGTTTACTCCCCTCCCCTCGATGGGGAGGGGTTGGGGGTGGGGTGGAGCGGCGAACCATTCTGAATACTAGATTGACACCGATCGCGCCGCTTCGACGTTGCCCTTGACGTGATACATCGCCATGTCGGCGGCCCGCAAAAGCTGAGTACTTTTCTGCCCATCGTCGGGGTAAAGAGCATAACCGACGCTGGTGCTCACATGGATCTCCGATCCGTCCAGTATGAAAGGCCTCCGCATCGCCTCGAGCAGACGCCAGGCCAATGCGGCAACGCCATCGGAATCGCCGCGGACCAGCAACACAAACTCGTCGCCTCCGAATCGAGCGGCGCTATCGGCGCTGCGGATCAGGCCAAGGACTCTCTGGCCAACCTCGATCAGCAACCGGTCGCCGGCATCGTGACCAAGCTGGTCATTCACCTCTTTGAAGCCGTCGAGATCGAAAAAGATCACGCCGATGGACGCGTCGTCACGCTCGGCCTGGGCAATCGCTTTTTCCAGTGTTTCCATGAAGCAGGAACGATTGAGCAGGCCGGTCAGCGAATCGTGGATGGCATGCTGGCGTAATGCGCGCTCAACCTCGTCTCGTTTGCGATTCTCGTTGCGCAGCAAAAGGAACAGCAAAAGCGAGGTCATCAGCACAAAACCCCAGCCTTTGTAAAGACTGATCGTCGGAAAGATTTTTGGAAACAACCTCGCCAAAGCCCAATCGGATCCGCCCACCCAGACCACCGAGACCAGAAAGTAGACAACCGCTATCTTGAATGCCGTGCGCATCCGTTCTCCCAGCGTCAGTCCCAAACGAGCATACCGGGAAATGGTAGATCGGTCTTTTTATTTTATATTACGATCTAAGATATTCAATTAATGAGATTAAGTCAGCGAGCTCGAATGTGTTCTACGAAAAGCTCCACCTGCGTGTTGAGCAATTCGGTCTGCCGGGACAGGTCCCGCGCCGCCTCCAGTACCTGACCGGCGCCATCGCCGGCTTCCGTTGCGGACTGCTGCACACCGCCGATATTCATGGTGACGTCGCGCGTTCCGGCCGCTGCCTGCTGGACATTGCGGGCGATTTCCTGAGTCGCGGCCCCCTGCTCCTCGACAGCCGAGGCAATCGCCGTCCCCACTTGATTGATCTCCGAGATCGTCTTGCTGATCTCGCCAATGGCATGCACCGCGTCCCTTGTCGCTGACTGGATACTCTCGACCTGTTCGCCGATTTCTTCGGTGGCATGCGCGGTCTGATTGGCCAGATTCTTGACCTCGCCGGCCACCACGGCAAAACCTTTGCCCGCTTCGCCGGCGCGCGCCGCCTCGATGGTGGCGTTCAAAGCCAGCAGATTCGTTTGGCTCGCGATATCGGCGATCAGTTTGACGACGTCCCCGATCCGATGCGCCGCCTCGGCCAGACTGGTGACGATCTGGTTCGTTCGTTCGGCCTCGCCGACCGCCGCCTGCGACATGCTGGCCGAACGGCCGACCTGTTGGCTGATCTCGCGGATCGACGCGGCCAGTTCCTCCGCCGCCGAGGCTACCGTTTCGACATTGGACGAAGCTTGTTCAGCAGCCGCCGCGACCGCGGTCGATCGCGTCGATGCGGCTTCCGAAACGGCACTGAGCGATCCGGCCGTTAGCTGCAGATGGTTGGCGTCGCTCGCCACCTCCTGAACCACGCCCCTGACCTGCCCCTCGAAATCGTCGGCCAGCGCCAGCAACGCGTCCCGGCGCGAGACTTCCGCCTGTTTCTCGGCCTCGGCTTGTGATGCCTGCAAGGTCTCCATACGGATGGCATTGTCCTTGAAAACCTGGACAGCCCGGCTCATGTCGCCGATTTCATCTCGGTTGGCCAGGCCGGGAATTTCCACACTCCGATCGCCCGACGCCAAACGATCCATGGTTGCCGTCATTCCGCGCAGGGGACGGATAATACTGCTCGATATTGTCCAAGCCAAAACAACGCCGACCAACAAGGCGGCGATGGACAGCCCGAGAGACCAGTTGACGGCCGAGGCGATCAACGCCGACGTACGTGTCGTCCGCGCGGCCAATTCAGAAGCGGCCGAACGCTCGATGTCCACCGCTCCTTTGCCCATGGCCCGCCCCCAATCGGTCAGACCGCCGGAAAAAAGACCCCGTGTCTCGTCAGATGCCACGACATATCGATCAAACGCCACCGCAAAGCTCTCTTTGGCCTTACGGACATCGCCCATTGTCGGCTCTTCCGGCGCATTACGGACCAGTTCGTCAAGCGCCTTGTCGACGCCGGTCAGAGCGGTCCTGGTGTTTTCGGCAAAGGCGGCCTCGCCCCGGACGAAAAAACGGTCGGCTCCGATGCGGGCTGACTGAACCGCCTGCAGGACGAACCCCGCCTGGGCGGCAACAGCGTGATTGCCCGCTTTGGCCGCGGCCTCCATGACGGCGGAAATCTTGTTTTGCATGGCCAGTCCGGACGGTTCAATCTCGTCACTGGCCAGCTTTTGCAGCAAAGTCTTGCCGGTCACGATCTTTTCGATCCCGCCAATGTACTTTTCAAAATTGACCGAAATCGTTTCGAGAGCCCGCCGCCGATCCGGGTTAACCGCCATTTTCAAGGCATCGGCGATCTTCTGGCGAAGCCCACCCATCCGGTCGCGGATCTGCGCCAGTTCACTTTCGCTGCCGGTGTAGTAGTAACCGCGCTGCAGCCGGCGGATTTCCGTGACATCGGCACCGATGGACTGCGCCTGATTGATCTCCGAAGCAACCTCGGCATAGTCCTTGTAAGCGTGTTCGCTGCCTTGCAATCCACTGACGCCGATAGCTCCGACGATGCAAAGCAACAGAAGAACGAGACAGAAGCCGCCAGAGATTCTTGCGCCGATCCGGGCCTTCGAGGCCAGCCCATCCAGAACATTCTGACCCATTGCGACCCCCACGGCACAAGACACAGATTGTATTTGCTGTCTTAGTTACCATTTACACGGTTGTCAAATATAGCTCGAACTATTTTAGTAAATACATTTACAATTCGGAATATCATTCGAATTATGTCGTTTAAATTGAATTTTATGATTTCTTTATCACCGCTGGTTATGGGTATATCTGTTTTGTCGACGGGTTCCGCCGATCAGGTGGAGGCCGCCCCTTCGCCATAAAATTCACCGCCGTCTGCAAAAGGAATTGCCCAGATCTGTCGCTTCGGGCAGGCTAAGGCCGGTTCGGAAGCCGACCGGTTTTCCGTGCCTCGGATTTTCCCCTTTCCCATCCCACCGCGAAGAAAAGATGACAAAACTCGACAACAGCTTCGGGTTCCACGAGGTATCCCCCGACGAGCGACGCCAACGCATCCGCGACGTGTTCGCATCGATTGCCGACCGCTATGACTTGATGAACGACGTCATGTCGTTCGGCATTCATCGTTTGTGGAAACGCCTCCTGGTGAAGACGGCGGGTGCCGCAGCGGGGCAAGTGGTCGTCGACGTCGCCGGCGGCACTGGTGAGGTAGCCGCGAAAATGGCTGGCCCCGATCGCCTGGTGGTCGTCTGCGATCCCAGTCTGGCGATGATGACCGCCGGCCATCGTCGGTCCGACACCTCCCAGGTCACCTGGCTGGCCGGCGAAGGCGAGGCCATCCCCTTTGCCGACGGATCGGTGGACACTCTGACGATCTCGTTTGGCATCCGCAACGTCACGCATCTCGATCAGGCGCTGGCCGAAATGCACCGGGTTCTGAAACCCGGCGGACGGCTTTTGTGTCTGGAGTTTTCCAAACCGCACTGGCTGATCAAGCCGTTCTACGACGCCTTTTCCTTTCTGGTCATCCCGCGTCTCGGCGCCTGGATCGCCCGGGCGCCGGCCGCCTATGTCTATCTGATCGAATCCATCCGCCGCTTTCCCGATCAGGAGGCGATGTGCGACCTGATCAGGCAGGCCGGTTTTGCCGACGCAAGGTACCGTAACCTCGGGTTCGGCATCGCCTGTCTGCATATCGGCACCAAAGCATCGTGACCGCGCCGGAGGCTTGGCTGCGGCGCCAGGCGGAACGCTCGCCCGACGCCGCAGCGATCATCTGCCAAGGACAAAGCCGGAGTTTCGCCGATCTTGACCGGCAAACCGATGGAGTTGCCTTGGCGTTGAAGAACGCCGGAGTGCGTCGTGGACAGGCCTTCGGCTGCGTCAGCGAACGAACCGGTCTGATCGGCATTTTGTCCCTGGCAGCGCCGCGGACCGGCGCCGCCCTGCTGCCGGTCAATCCCCGCCTGCCCGCCCCGCAGATCGCCGCCTTGTTCGCCAAAGCCGGAGTCACCGCCGCCGCCTGCGATCGGCGCGATCTCTGGCCGGAATTGTCGATCACCCTCGACGCGGCGATGCTCGAAAATCCCGTGGATCGACCGGCGGCGCCGGACTCTGTCCCAGTGCCGGCACCGGCCGACGCCATTCACCTGATCATCGCCACCAGCGGCAGCACCGGTGAGCCGAAAGGCGCCATGCTGAGCGGTGCCAACCTCGCCGCCGCCGTACAAGGCTCGCGCCAACGCCTGCCGATCGATCCCGGCGATGTCTGGCTAGGCTGCCTGCCGCTCTATCACATCGGCGGACTTTCCGTGCTGTTTCGCTGCCTGGAAGCCGGCGCCACCATGCTTTTGCATCGGGGATTCGACGCGGCGGCGGTGGCCGCCGATCTGGCCCAGGGGAACGCAACGCACATTTCCCTCGTTCCGGCCATGCTGGCCCAACTGCTCGACATCGGATGCGCTCCGTCACCCCGCTTGCGTTGGGCGCTGATCGGCGGAGCCGCACTTCCGGCCGCCCTGGCCGAACGCGCCATCGCCGCCGGTTGGCCGATCTGTCCCAGTTACGGCATGAGCGAAGCCGGCTCGCAAGTCACCACCTGTATTCAAGCGAAGGAGTGGCGCCCTGGACTGGCCGGCGAACCGCTTTCCGGCATCACCGTCGGCACCGCGCCCAACGGCCGCATCCGCGTCCGTGGACCGCAGGTGATGGCGGGCTACGTCAATCCGACGCTGACCCCGGGAAGCGGATTGGACAGGGACGGCTGGTTCGAAACCAACGATTTGGGCGGCCTTGACGCCGATGGACGACTGCATGTGGTCGGCCGCGCCGATGACCTGCTGATCAGCGGCGGCGAAAACATCGCCCCGTCCACGGTCGAGGACTTGGCCGGCCACTGTCCGGGAGTCAAGGCCGTCGCCATCGGCGGTCGCCGCGACCCGACCTGGGGCGACCTGCTGGTGGCCATCGTCGTCGGCGACATCGAGGGCGATCGATTCCTCGCTTGGTGCCGGCAGAACCTTCCGTCGCACTTGCGGCCACGCGCCATGGTCCCCGTCGATGCGCTGCCGCTGACGACCGGCGGCAAACTCGACCGCGCCGCCGTCAGGAAATTGGCAGAGATGTCCCATTTGTGAGATCACCCCGCCTATATATATGAAAACGATTAGATGATAATTTTTTACATCGCGCTGATTATATCATTTTCATATTTTGTACAATCGGCATTTGGATTCGGCGCTGGAATTATTGCAATTCCGCTTCTAACGTTGTTCATCGACGCAAAAGACGCCATCACAATAGTGATGATATTTTCGTTCCTATGCGGTCTGCTGGTCATTAAGCTATGGAAGGATGTTGACTGGCCGAGCATCCGCCGATTGATGCCGGGTCTCACCGTCGGCCTCGTTATCGGACTCGCCTTATTTTCGTTCATCGACCAACGTTTCCTGGGAATATTCTTAGCTTTTTATATTATATCTTATGTCGCAATTGATTATTTTAAACCAAAAGAAGTATTGGATTTAAGCGGAAGAATACCAGTCGGGATGCAGTCTTTCATAAGCGGTTTCTTGGGTGGTGTTATCCAAGGAGTCATGGGAACCGGTGGTCCCATGCTTGTCACTTATCTGAAATCTCACACGAATACCGTCAATCAATTTCGCGCAAGCGTCATCGGCATCTTTTTCATTGCCAACCTCATGCGCGTCATCGTTATGGGGTCGGAGAGTCTGATCCCACATCGGATCGTGGAATCCAGCCTCGCAGCCCTTCCATTTTTTGGCATAGCCATGTACCTGGGCTGCAAGCTACCGGACAAATTCAATCAAAAAACGTTCCACGCCATAATAAACTTTCTGCTTCTCTTATCAGCCACGTCAGTGCTGATTAAGCAATTTTCTTAAAGCAAGTCATGACCGGCCGTCGAACTGACCGGCCATGACAACCAGTTTTGTTACTGCACCTTTCCCCGCGCCGCCACCAGGACAGCCCCCTCAACCTTGTCGCCGCGCAACGCGTAAACAGCGTCGACCATGTTGGAAACGACACAGGCATGATTGGGAACGATGCGGATTTGCTGACCGACCGCCAAACCGGTCGCGCCTTTCGCGGTGATCCGACCGTGTTCTTCGGAAAGCTGGTCGATCATGAGATCTGGCCGGCCGAGGACATGCCCATAGCCCTGCAACCCAAGCAGATCGGAGGTCAGCACCTTGGTCCCGGCGTCGATGATCGCCCGCCCGGCTTCCGGCACCGAAACCACCGTCGCCAAGACAGTCAAAGCGCAATCGCTCCACTGACACACGCCACGAGAGACCAGGGAACGGTCGTTGTAGATATAGGTGCCGGAGCGATATTCGGTGACGATCGGCGCCTGGTGGGCATTCCACATGTCGGGCGCCCCGCCGCTTGAAATCACCGACACGGTGAGACCGGCCTGTTCGCACAACGCCTTTGCCTCGGTCATGAAAGCCTGGACGGCGGCGGCGGCGCCGACCGGGGGATAGGTCATCAACCCCTTGAACACCAACCCCGGCGCCCGACTGATGGTCACGGCCAAATCGCGTGCCGCAGCGGGGCTGGCGACACCGCATCGATGCGCGCCGGTGTCGCATTCGACGAGCACCGACAGGGGCCGGCCCCCGGCGGCAAAGGCTTCCGACAGCCCGGCGACGACCTGGGAATTGTCGGCCACCACGGCAAGCGTCACCCTCTCGGCCAAAGCCCGCAGCCGACTGAGCTTGCCGGCGCCGATCACATTGTAGGTCAGCAGGACGTCGTCGATGCCACCGTCGGCGATCATCGCTTCGGCTTCGGAAACCTTCTGACAGGTGATGCCCACCGCGCCGGCGGCAATCTGGCGTTGCGCCAGAACCGGCAATTTATGCGTCTTGATGTGCGGACGGCAATTCAGGTCGTGCAGGCGGCAATAGGCCTGGAAACGATCGATATTCGCTTCGGCGATATCAAGGTCGACCAATACCGCAGGCGTCTCAATTTCGAACAACATGATGCCTTCCTTGGGCAAGAGGGAATGGCGGAACGACGTCCCGCCGACAGCTTGCGGTGGCACACCCCGGTCCAAGGCGTAGCTCACCGAGCGGCTTGACTTGCGATTGACACATAAGAATAATGCCGTTAGTCCGTTATTTTGTAAACATATCCGTTATAATGGAATTTTCGCCGCGGGAGATGGAAATGACGTTTGAAACTGTAATCCGCAATGTCAGCCTCGTAGACGGCAGCGGCGCCCCACCCGTCCCGGCGGATCTGGCGATCACCGATGGCCGCATCGCCAAAATCGGCACTCTGGCCGATTGCTCGGCCGGCACCGTTGTCGATGGCCATGGATATGTGCTCTGTCCCGGCTTTGTCGATGCGCACACCCATGACGACATCATCGCCATCCGCGCCCCCGAAATGCTTCCGAAGCTGTCGCAAGGCGTCACCTCGGTGATCGTCGGCAATTGCGGCATCAGCGCCGCACCGGTGACGCTGACCGGCGCCGAACCCCCCGATCCGATGAATCTGCTGGGTGATGCCGGGGTCTTTCGCTACCCGAGCTTCGCCGACTATGTCGCGGCTGTCGGGAAAGCCCGGCCGGCGGTCAATATCGCCGCCCTGGTCGGCCATACGGCCTTGCGGTCCAATCACATGGACAGGCTCGATCGCGCCGCCACCCCTGGCGAAATCGCCGCCATGCGCTCGCAACTGGTCGAAGCGCTGGCCCACGGCGCCCTCGGCCTCAGCACCGGACTGGCTTATCTTTCGGCCATTTCCGCGCCAACCGGCGAAGTGGTGGCCTTGGCCGAACCGCTGGCCGCGGCCGGCGGCATCTACACGACGCACCTGCGCAGCGAAACGGAAGCCATCCTGGACGCCATGCAGGAGGCCTTCACGATCGGTCGGGAGGCCAGCATTCCCGTCGTCGTTTCGCATCTCAAATGTGCGGGCTCCGCCAACTGGGGACGCGGGCCCGAGGTGGTCGCCGCCTTCGAGGCGGCCGCCCGCCGGCAATCGGTCTATTGCGATTGTTATCCCTACACCGCCAGCGCCAGCACCATCGATCTGCGACAGGTGACGGGCGGCATCGAGATCATGATCACCTGGTCGCAACCGCATCCGGAGGCGGCCGGACGCCGGCTGGCCGATATCGCCGCCGAATGGGCGTTGTCCGAGGTCGAGACGGCGCGGCGCCTGCAACCGGGCGGCGCCATTTACCACTGCATGGCCGACGACGACGTCGACCTCATCCTGGGTCACCCGGCGACAATGATCGGATCCGACGGGTTGCCCAACGATCCGCGCCCCCATCCTCGCCTGTGGGGCAGTTTCCCGCGTGTCCTTGGACATTACAGCCGGGATCGCGGTCTGTTCCCGTTGACCGAGGCGGTCCGCAAGATGACGTCGCTGCCGGCGCAGCGCTTCGGCCTGCGGGACCGAGGCCTGCTGAAGGAGGGGTATTGGGCGGATCTTGTGCTGTTCAATCCTGACAACGTCCGCGACGCCGCCTCGTTCCTTGAGCCGACCGTCCCCGCCATCGGCATCGAAGCCGTGTGGGTCAACGGCCAGCTCAGTTACCAAAACCGCCAATCGACCGGCCTGCGCGCCGGCCGCTTCCTTGCTCGCAACGCAACCTGAATTCCTGCGACGGCAACCTGCGCCGACGACTCTGGGGGGGATATAACGCATGCCCGACATCATCATGTTGACCATGGCGGCCGTTGCCGTCGTCGCGTTGATCGTCATGATCGCGCGCTTCAAGATCAACCCGTTCATCACCATTTTCTCCGTCTCGGTAATTCTCGGGCTGGTGGCCGGCATGCCAGCCGCCAATGTCGTCAAGTCTTTCGAGACCGGTGTCGGCAACATCCTCGGCCATATCGCGATTGTCGTCGCTCTTGGCACCATGCTGGGCAAGATGATGGCCGAATCGGGCGGCGCCGAACAGATCGCCAATACGCTGATCGACCTGTTCGGCCCCAGCCGCGTCCATTGGGCGATGATGGTCATCGGTTTCGTCGTCGGCTTGCCGGTCTTCTTCGAAGTCGGCTTTGTGCTGTTGGTGCCGATCGCCTTCAACGTGGCCAAACGCACCAACACCTCGATGGTCCTGGTCGGCCTGCCGATGGTCGCCGGGCTTTCCGTCGTTCACGGACTCGTTCCGCCCCATCCGGCGGCCTTGCTGGCGGTCACAGCCTACCATGCCGACATCGGGCATACGATTTTCTACGCGCTCCTCATCGGCCTGCCGACAGCGGCCCTGGCCGGGCCTATCTTCGCCAAATTTGCCGCAAGCCGCATTTCCCTGCCGGCGGAAAGTCCTCTGGCGGCGCAATTCGTCGAATCCCGGCATGATCGGGAACTGCCGAAATTCAGTTTGACGCTCGCCACCATCCTGTCGCCGGTGGTCCTCATGCTGCTCGGCAGTTGGGCTGACCTCTTCACCGCCCCGGGAAGCATCGCCAACACGGCACTGCGGTTCATCGGGTCGACAGACATGGCTCTGCTGCTCGGTGTCCTGTTGTCCTTCTACACGCTGGGCTATCGCTGCGGATTGAACCGCGAGCGAATTCTTGCCTTCACCACCGAATGTCTGGCGCCGACCGCCGCCATCACTCTGCTGGTCGGGGCGGGCGGCGGATTCGGACGCATCCTGATCGACAGCGGCGTCTCCAACGCCATCATCAAAGTCGCTCTCGACGCCCATGTGTCGATTCTCGTCCTGGCCTGGCTGCTGGCCGCCCTCGTCCGGGTTGCCACCGGATCGGCGACAGTCGCCATGACGACCGCATCGGGCATCATCGCGCCGATCGCCGCCAGCGCCGGCGGCACCGTCAGCGCCGAAATCCTGGTCCTGGTGACCGGCGCCGGCTCGCTTGTCCTGTCGCACGTCAACGACGGCGGTTTCTGGCTGGTCAAGGAATACTTCAACATGAGCGTGCCGCAGACATTCAAGACGTGGACCGTCCTCGAGACGCTGATATCGGTCACGGCGTTGCTGCTGGCCCTGGCGCTTTCGACAGTGGTGGGATGAGCATATCCACAGGAGAATCGGCGAAGACGGGTTAGGGATCGTCAGTTACGTCAAAGGTTCGTCTGCGGGTATTTTGTCGTCGTCATCCCCGCGAAAGCGGGGATCCATGGTTGGGAAAAACGATGACTTTGCGACCAAAGATAGTTGCGGTTGCCGCATGGATTCCCGCTTTCGCGGGAATGACGGGAAAATGTGACAGAAGAACCGTAACTGATGGTGTGGACGACAGGCTCTAGAGGTGCCTGTTGATTCGATAACTTATCAATAGCCCCTTACCCGCGATCGAAACGAGCTGGCTCGCCTTTGAGCTTGCCTTCCAACCCGGCCGCACAATCGAGCAGCACCTGACGGTAGTCGGCATAGTGAGCCAGGGCGTCGTCGCGCGGAGCGACGATGCACAGGGTCGCGATGCAGCGTCCGCCGTGATCGTGAACGGGAGCGGCGAAACAATGGGTGAAATTATCCGAGACGCTGTTGCACGAGAAAAATCCTTCCGTGCGGGCCCGGCGCGCCTCGGCGATGAACGTGGCAAGCGGCAGACGATTGCCATCTGGCAGGACGAAGTCTTCCGTCGGGATCAATGCTTCGATTTCCCGGTCCGTCAAATGCGCGGTCAACAGGCGTCCGGATGCCGTCCAGGGAATCGGCGTCAGTTCCCCGACGTCGGAGCTGATGCGGAAATGCCGCTTGCCCTCCTTCATCATGGCAACCGTATATTTGCCGCCGTCGAGCACGCACATCTGCGCCGTCTCTCGGGTCTTCTGCGTGATGATCAGAAGATATTCGTCGGCTTCGCGGGCGAGATCGAAATGCTTCAGGTGCGCAAGGCCCAGGTAGTAGAGACGGCGGCCGAGAAAGACCCGTCCGTCGTTGTCCACACGGTCGAGAATCTTGCGTTCCAACAGGAGATCGATGATTTCGTAGACCGTCGACTTCGGCGCGCCGATCCCCGCCGCGATTTCGTTGGGTCGCAACGGATGCCGCTGGTCTTTCAGGTAATCCATGATGTCGAAGGCGCGATCCAATCCGCGCGTCCGCCGTCTTACTTCTGTCTCCGTCGGCATCCCCGCCTTCCCTTTTTTTGGCGACACTAAGAGCGCTTCGTCCGGGAACCCAGGCCGGACATCCCTCAAGCCCCCTCGTCTTTGCGGACGAGGGAACCAGGTATCTTTAGGGTAAGGCCTGCACGCGGATCAAGGGGATGCCAACGGCAAACCTATCCGCGCGGCGCCGAAGCGGCCGATTTGGCCTTGTAGGCGACGCAATCGATCTCGACCTTGCAGTCGACCATCATTCGCGACTGAACGCAGGCCCGGGCCGGTGGATTGCTGGAAAAATATTCGGCATAGACACCGTTGAAGGCAGCGAAATCCCTGGGATCGTCCAGCCACACCCCGACCCTGACGACATCGGCCAAGTCATATCCCGCCTCGGTCAGAATGGCCACGACATTGTCCAGCGCCTTGCGCGCCTGAACGACAATGCCACCATCGACGACGACGCCATTCTCCATGGCGACCTGACCCGACACGTAAAGCCATCCATCGGCTTCGACCGCACGGGCAAAAGGCAAAGGCAGCCCACCGGTGCCCCTTTCGCCAGAGCCATAACGGATGATGCTCATCGTTCACTCCTTCTATTGAATGGCGGTGCATCTGCTGCCCCACCGGTCGACGAAACGCCATCGGTCAGCGTCCAAGGCGTCTCGCACGGATTCCATAATTACGGATATAAATCCACGATAGCGGATGACGCACTATGGACATCCCGACGAGGAACGTCAAGGCGGGAGCGCAGGAGCTCATACCCCCGGCATGACTCCGAGACCAAGACAGCTGGCAAGAGTCATCCGGCCACGCTCGACCGGAAGGGGTTTGGCGACATCCTCGGCCAGCCACTCGGCCGTCGACAGACCGTGAGCAAGGCCCGGAGATCCGGCGGCGGCGGCCAGATGCGCCGACGCCGCGACACCGACAGCCGAATCGAGAGCGCTGGTCACCACGCAGGTCATTCCCGCCGCTCGCGCCCGGACGGCCAGCCGGTAACCGGCCCGCAGACCGCCGCCCGTCGCCGCTTTCAGCACCAGCCGACGGACCGGGACCCGCGCAAGGATCTCTTCGGCGCCGAAAAGAGGCAGGCTTTCGTCGATGGCCAAGGCGATCGACGTTCCGGCCTGTAGCCGCGCCAAGCTATCCAAAGACGGATCGCGCAACGGCTCCTCCAGGGAATCGATGGGAAGATCGGCCACGGCGTCGAGGAATCCGCTGGCTTGGCTCCATGTCCACGCCCGGTTGGCATCAAGGCGAAGAGATAAACCATCGGGCAAGGCCAGGCGGTGCAACATCGCTGCCTCCTCCTCGGGGGCCGACCGGCCGACCTTCATTTTGGTCACCGGGTAGCCAGCGGCAATGGCGGCAGCCACGCCGTCCATCTCGGCCACCGCGTTGACCGCGATGCTTGCCGCCGCCCCGGCGTCGAGCCATTGGCACAAGGGCACCCCACGCGACCGCGAGACGAGATCGAGCAAGGCGCATTCCACGGCCCAGGACGCCGGCCGGGTCACCGCAAAATCGGCCAGAGCCTGGGCGGCGTCCCGTCCGACAAGCCTTCCGGCGATCCCGGACAGCATCGCCGCCTCGTCGGCCGGGCTTTCCTGGGGTGGCGGCAGGACATAGTCCCCCACCCCCTTGTCACCATCCTGGGTAGCCAGAACCACCAGCCAGCCTCGACGACTGGCCGACTCGCCACCCGATGTCCGCCACCGCCGGGTCAATGGCAGGTCGTAGGGAACGACCCTGGCGGCGGCAATCCGGCTCATCGCGTCACGGCCGGCGACCGAACCGCTTGAAATCCGGCGGGCGCTTTTCCAGGAAGGCGTTGCGTCCTTCCTGACCTTCCTCGGTCATGTAGAACAGGGCCGTTGCATTGCCGGCCAACTCCTGGATACCGGCCGCGCCATCGGCATCGGCGTTGAACGCCGCCTTGAGGATGCGCAGCGCCGTCGGCGACAGCGTCAGCATCTGGCGGCACCACTCCAGGGTTTCCTCTTCCAGCCGCTCCAGCGGCACCACGGCGTTGATCCAGCCCATTTCGAGCGCCTGCTGCGCGTCATACTGACGGCAGAGGAACCAGACTTCCTTGGCCTTCTTGATGCCGATGGTGCGGGCCAACAGGCTGGCGCCGAAACCGGCATCGAAACTGCCGACCCGCGGTCCAGTTTGGCCGAAGCGGGCATTATCGGCAGCGATCGTCAGGTCGCACAGCAGTTGCAGGACATTGCCGCCACCAATCGACCAGCCGGCCACCATGGCGACCACCGGCTTCGGGCAGGTTCGAATTTCCCGCTGCAGGTCAAGCGCGTTCAGGTGATGGACGCCGGCCTCGTCCTTGTAACCGCCATCGTCGCCCCGCACCTTCTGGTCGCCGCCCGAACAAAAGGCCTTGTCGCCGACGCCGGTCAGGATCACCACGCCTATCTCCGGATCGAAGCGGGCATGACGCAACGCCCGCATGATCTCGTTCAGCGTCTCCGGACGAAACGCGTTATGCACATGCGGCCGGTTGATGGCAATCCGGGCAACGCCTTCGGTCCGATCATAGAGAATGTCGGTGAAGGTCTGTCCTTCAACGGCTGTCCATTGGGTCATGGGTGATCTCCAGGCTTGAATAAAGTGAAGGGTCAGTGTTGCCGACGCAAACGCATGAATCCCATCAATTCCCCCACCCCAGCCCTCCCCATAAGGGGGAGGGAGCCGTTGCGTAGCCCCTCCCCTTGATGGGGAGGGGTTGGGGTGGGGTGGAACTTCGGAATCATCTGAATGTGTCAGAACACTAGTTTGCATTTATGTCCCTCGCCGGGCGCGGGCATCCGCCCGCTTGGCCGCGGTCGGGTGGCCGCTGGAGCGATGCCGGCCCGGCATCGGGACACTAAGACGAACGGACGGCGGCGGCCAGCGCGCGATGGTCGGCGATGCTGGCGGCGCGGTCGATCTGCAGATGGAGGATCGTCACCCCCGACGCAACCGTCACCTCGGCCAGAGCCGCGTCGAGGCCTTCCGGCGCGACCTTGCGGTAGCTGTGTTTCCAAAGCGCCGCGGCGGCGGCCAAATCGGCGTTTTGCGGCGTCAACCATCCGGCTTCGAATTCCGGCAAATCCGCCTGCGGCAGATGGCCGAAGATCGTACCGCCGCCGTTGTCGAGCACGCAAACCACCGCTTGCAGCCCCTGTCCAGCGGCGAGACCACCAATATCATGCAGAAAGGTCAGGTCACCGACCAGGGCGACGGCGGCGGAAAACCGCCCCGAGGCGACCGCGCCGAAAAAGCTCGCCAGATTGCCGTCAATGCCGCTGGTGCCGCGGTTGCAGAGAACCGTGACGCGCCTGACCGCCGTGCCCGAAAAACTGTCGACGTCGCGCACCGGCATGGAATTGCCGACAAACAGCAGGCTGTCGTCCGGCAGACTGCGCAACACCGCGGCGATGACCGATGCCTCGACCGGAGCGGACCGGACAACCAAGTCCCCGGCAGCGGTCTCGGCTTGATGAAAAGTCGAAAACCAGCCATCGGGCGCTGGAGCCGCGATCATCGGAGCCAGGGCCTCGGCAAAAGCCGCCGGATCGGCATGGAACAGCAGGCTGGCCTGCCGCGACGGATCGGGCCATCGGCTGTCGGGACTGACCACCACCTGCGTCGCGCCGCTTGCCTTGAGCCAGAGGGCCGTTGGCTTCGACACCGGAAAGGCGCCGAAACGCAGCACGTAATCGGGCGCAGGAAGCCGGCCTCGCAAGAAGATGTCGGCGCGCGCCAGCACATGCGACAGATCATGCCCGCCGAAACGCAGTCCGCTTAGCGGATCGGCGAAAACCGGCCAGTCGAGGGCGCCGGCCAGGCGAGCCATCGGTTCGGCCGGCAGCGGCTCGGCACCGGCGATGATGACACCGCGCCGACCATTGAAGCGGCCGGCCAAGTCCGCCAGCGCGGCAACCGGCGGCACGAGTTGCGGCAGCACCACCGCGGGCGACAAACCAGCCACCGGCACCGCGGGCGGCTCCTTGGCCAGCAATGGCTCGCGAAACGGCACATTGATTTGCACGGGACCGGGTAACGGCCACCGGCTTTGCGATACCGCCCGCGCAGCCAAACCGGCCAACCAGCCGCTTTCCGGCTCGGCCGGCGGCAGGCTGTGCAAGGCCCTGAGATGCGGGCCGAACGCTCCAGGTTGCGCAATGGTCTGGTTGGCGCCGCAGTCCTGCAATTCGGGTGGACGATCAGCCGTCAACAGGATCAACGGCAGACGCGCCATGTCGGCTTCGGCCACGGCCGGATGCCAATTGGTGATCGCCGAACCGGAGGTGCAAATCAACACCACCGGCCCCGCCTCGGCCTTGGCCAACCCGAGAGCATAAAAGCCGGCCACGCGCTCATCGAGTAGAACCCGACATGAAAGAGAGGGATGACGCAGACAGGCGAGCGCCAGCGGCGTCGACCGTGAACCGGGTGAGATCACGACGCGCGACACGCCGGCCGCCGCCAATCCGGCGATCAGAGCCGTTGCCCATCCGGTGTTGATGCTGCCTTGGCTCTCCATGTCAGGCGACCAACAGGGCGTCCAGCATGGTCTGCAGCTTCAGCTCGGTCTCGGCGAACTCCGCTTCGGCCTGCGACGCGGCAACGATGCCGCCTCCCGCCGAAAGTTCCGCCAGGTAACCGTTGAGCAATGCGCACCGCAGGACCACGGCCAACTCGCCATCGCCGGAACGATCGATCCACCCCATCGCCCCGGTGTACCAGCCCGACCGCGTTTCTCCGAGTTCGTCCAGAAGGGCGCGCGCTGCCGCCAGCGGCAGACCGGCGACCGCCGGTGTCGGATGCAGCCGTGTCGCGGCCTCGAGCAAAGTGGCTCCGGGCCGCAGAACGCCGGAAATCGGCGTCCACAGGTGCTGCAGCTTGCCAAGAGCCATCCGACGGGGTTCGGCAGGCACGTCCAATGTCTCGCAGAGACCGCTCAAAGCCTCCTCGATCCAGCCGACGACCAGGCGATGCTCGTGGCGGTCCTTGGCGCTGCAAAGCAGGCGGCCGCCAAGGAAAGGATCGTCGGAATCGCACCGCGCCGTCCCGGCCAGGGCATAGCTTTCGACGCGGCGGTCCTGGCAGGCCACCAGCCGCTCCGGACTGGCCGCCACCAGAATACGAGACCCGAAAGCGGCGGTGAAAATGGCGCAGGTCGGATGTTGTTCGATCAGCGCCGCGGCCAGGCGGGCGGGAATGAAAGGCCGGCTGCCGGCGACGACGACCCGACGCGACAACACGACCTTTTCCACGCGACCGGCGGCGATTGCCGACGTCACCGCCCGGACGCGCCGTTTGAACACGTCCGCCTGCGGGTTTTCGCTTATCCGAACCAGGACGTTTTCCGACAATGACGGAATGGGCGTCTGCAAAGCCAGCAGAAGACGGTCGGCGGCATCGAGCCAGGATTGCCTTATGGTATCCGGGTCACCGTTCCCCGCGTGGCTGAAAATCATCTCGGAGCCGTCGGGTTGATGGCGCAGCAACAGGCGTGGAATCCTGAGCAACCCTCCGGGCAATCCAGAGGGGTCATCGCCACCGAAACCATGACCGAGGAAGGCGACCGGTTGGCCGTTGCCGTCATCGCTGTTCTGGTGGTGCCAGACCAGTCGACGCAATGCCGTCGCCAGTTCCGCCGGCCCAGGAAATTCGCGCTGCAGCGCCGTGCCCAAACCGATCAGGGCCAGACCGTCGGATGGACGCGTCCAGGACCATATATCGGGCAGGTGCAAAGGAGAACTGCTGATCGGCAGCGGCGGCAAGGCAACGGTCAGGCTGACGACGCCGTCCGCCTCCGGCTGGATTGCCGGCAGGCGATCCACCAGCCTGGCAAGCAGACGCTGGCGGTCCAGGGGGACCGGAACGGACGCAAAGGACGCAGGTATCATCCCCGGACCAGCAAAAGCCATGTCGCACATACGGGCTCTGGGGAGATGCAACCCATGTCGGCCAAAGGCCCTTTCGGAAAGATGTCACCCCCGGTCCATGGGCGGGTTGGCCTTGGACAGGAGAGAAAACGGCGATTGCCACACATAGCCGGTCAGGCCGATCCGGTCAAGGATCTGGAACTTTTCTTGCCGAGTCGCCGCAACGCGCTCCCGGTCAGGATGTTCTTTCGATCCACCGCGTTCAGTCCCGCCGCCTCGACTCCCGATCGGGCCGGTGCCAGCGCCAATGCAGGAGAATCGCTGCCGAAAACCAGGCGGTCGACACCGAGTGTTTCGGCCGCCAACGCGACACCCCGACCACCGAAGGAGGCGGTATCGACGATCAGGCGGTGCAGTCTTCCGTCGGCGAGCCTCGGCGGCACCCCCATCCGCTCGGCTGTCATGGAGATACGCTCGGCCAGCAGCGCAATGGTCCCGCCGAGATTGGCCACGTGGACCACCGCATCGGGGTATGGATCCAAGAAATCCGTGTATTCGAATGTCACGACGGCTGCCGTGAGCGAGTCTTGAAAGGCGACGGCGCGACGGCGCACGATCTCGGCGTCGTCGAGAGCCACCGGCGCCGGTGGTGTTCCGGGAAGTGGGCCGGGGTGGATGAACAGATGCGCCCCCAGCCGGTTCGCCATCTCGAAAATTCCGGCATGACGCTCGGCCGTCGCCTTATCGGCGAAGGCATCGGCCGGCAGGATGGCGCCCAGCAATCCCTGTTCGCCAACGGCTTTTTCGAGAAAAGCCGGCGCCTCCGCCAAATGGGCGAGAGGCAACGCCGCGAGGCCGGAGAACCGATCGCCTCTCTCGCGGATCAACCGGGCCAGGCCGCCATTGTTGGCGCTGACCAACGTCTTCTCCAACTCAGCCGGCAGGCTGCCGAGGAAGGTTCCCAAGACGACGGCAAGCGACAACACCTGCCGGGTGATGCCGGTCCGATCCATCTCGGCAATCCGTAGCGCGATGTCGAGCTGGTTTTCCTTCAGCCTCTGTCGTAGCCCGGGCGCTGCGGCGAACCAGCGGCCATCCTCCTCGACGGTCACCATGGGCTCGGTCGTCCGCTCCGACAAATAGGCGACCAGTTCCGGTGGCACCCAATGGGCATGCCAATCGACAACGTCATTTATCAAAAGCGACTTCTCCCCGCCCTCAATTTCTTCACCGCGGTCAGGCCTCCGACCGCCTTAGCGCGGGGGTTCCGTCGGCTGCACGGCCCGCCAGGCGGTGCCGCAGGTGGCGACGTAAGGGTAGTACCCTTGAGGATTCTCGCAGTAATACCAGACGGGCGAAGGCGGCGGCGCCTGAACCACCGGCGCAGGAGCAACGACAGCTGGCGGAGCCACATAGATAGTCGGGGGAGGAGCATAGACGACGGGCGGCGGGCCATAGACGTAAGGCGGGGGCCCATACCAACCGGGTCCTGGCAGGCCGATTCCGACCGAAACGAATGTCCGGGCATTGGCCGACGACGGAACGAACGCCACCGCGGCAACCGTCGCCAGAACACCGGCGCACAACGCCAGAGACATCGATCTGCCTCCAATTACACGCATCTTCTTCTCCGTACCGCCAAAAATCGGGGAAAGCTCCGTGAACGTTCCTATTCGGCAAAATATCACAAAGAGCATAGCACCAACTGGCGGTTTGTTGGGCTTTGTCGACAAGTTCGACAGACATAAAAAAACATTGGGTGACGTGCGTCACATGAAAGTCACGCTCGTCGGCCTTATGATAAGGGCCTGTTGATAAATTATCGAATCAGCAGGCCCTGAGCCCGAGCGACGTTTGAGCCCGCCGGAGCGGAAGCGCCAAATGAACCTTAGGGCCTGGAACGATATTTCCGCAACAGGCACTGGCGGAGGTTCAATAGAGGAGGTCTTATCGGCATGTCCGGACGCGCCGTCAGTGCCGAAGACAATGAGGCGATCGGTCGTATCAACGGAACGCTGCGCGGACCGGTGACCGAGATTCTGCAGGACCTTGTGCCGGAATTGCGGGCTTCGACACGACGCGGTGCCTATGAGCGGATTATGAACGATCCGCATCTGGCAGCTCGTTGTTTTCGCGAGTTCCGCGCCCAGCCGGAACGTTTCCGCTATGTCCTGACCGGCGCCGACGACACGCCGGTAACCTCAGACGAACAGAAGCTTTCCTGTGGCCGATCGCTGGCCCAGGTCATCGCGCTGGTGGTTCGTGCCGTGGCGAAACGCCATTTCCGCGCCCGCCTTGGGTTTGTTCGGAAAAACGCGGTACAAAAGGCCAAGCGGCCGGGATTGTTCCAGGTCATCTTCGGCGCATTCAATCCGCCAGCGCCGGTACCGCCGCCCCGCAAGGAATATTCGCGGGCCGACGCCCTTTACCAGGCGATGCGTTCCTTCCTGCTGTTCGAATGGCAGGTCACCTTGATCCCGCACTATGCCCATCTGCCGGTCGCCCTGGTCCGGGAACTGGGGCCACGCCTCCTCGAATACACCAATGCCGAACAGATTCAGACATTGGCCCGCGATGGGAAGGCTCCTCCGGCGCAGGATGGCTCCGACGCCATGCGACCGTCGGGAATGGTCCCCCGCCAAAGCGACAGCGCACAACCTGTTGTCGCCCCTCAGTTGCGCATCGATACGCTTTGGTCCTTCAGTCTGCGCTTCGGGCTTCCCGTCCTGTTCGGCTGCGACGACCGCGCGATGCGTCGTCTGGTGGAAGTGGTTCAGGGATCCGGCGGCCCTATCCTGTCCGTCCTGGCTCAGGCCGGCCTGCATCCGCCAGAGGCTGCGGTCACAACCATCTGCGTGGTGCATCGTCTCGGAGCAGATCGCTTCGAGAAAGTAGTCCGCGAACACACTTTTCCCCGGGATTTCGGACGAGTCGCGCGCGAGAAAAACATTGCGTCCATGAAATCTGCTGACGACATCCGCAAAACCGTGAACGCCATTCTGGCTGTCGTCATCCCGACGCGGCCCAGGGCGTAAGCCCAAGCCCAAGCACGCGGATGCGTGCGCAGTGCCGAGGGCTAAATAAACAAGCTAGGTGGAAACAAATTGTCAGTGGCACCGGCGTCTCTGCCGGTGTTTCCGCCGCCAGGCGGACCCTTTCGGGCTCACGCCGGAACACCGGCAGAGACGCCGGTGCCACTCAGTGTTTCATTCAGGCCGGTGCGGAACTTAGCGTGATGCCGATTTAAGGCTTCACGCCTTAAGGCCTGTTGACATTCAGCGGAGAGCGATTTCGGAGGCGACGAGATGGATCATTGCCGCGAAGCTCTGGTCAGTCTTCTCGTAACGCGTTGCGATGCGGCGGAAAGATTTGATTTTGCAAAAGAAATTCTCGACCAGG
>JARLJB010000293.1 GCA_031291415.1 Telmatospirillum sp. | reverse complement strand
ATTACCTCGATCCGGCGCATCGTGTTGGGCATAATGGTAGGCGTATGACTATCGCCAAGCATCCGAGACCTCCGTCGTTGATGACCGGATTCTCAGCGACGCGCGAACAAATGAACAGGCGATGGCGGGGCGACGCTTACCTTCCATCCGTTTGCGCTGATCGGGCGGAAGTTTGGCCAGAGACTCCTGCAATTTGGCCTGACGGGCAGCCATCTCGGCGCCGATATCCTTGCCGTCCACGATATAGCCAATCGGTTTTAATGACCAAAGGCCGGGCTTCAAGATGCCCGGGACCTGCGCGGTGGCGGCACTACTCATGACGAGAAGAATTGCCAGGACTGCCCTTTTCATTCCCAAAACACCTTTGTTCTTCATCGAATGGAAAAATTTATCTTCCCGATAGATCACATGATCTGGCGCACTCTAAGGTCACGATAGCCTGCGTCACAAAAGACAAAATCGTGAAACCGTTCCGCGCCGCCGTGCCAGCACCACTGACATTAAAGCAGGCGCGGACGTCGCAATTGGCGTTGATGACCACCATATGCGGTCCTGTATGGTGGTATTTTCTTCTCGCAGACACGCCGCCGCCGAACAGCGGACGACGAGACCTCCTAACGGCCGACACAATGTCGTGTCGGACGAACCAGCAGCGAATGACTATGAATAATCCGACAGATGACACCGATCTTGATCCCAACCAACCGGTTTCAGCGCGGATCCGCGCGCGCGTTCAGCGGGCGAAACGTCGGTTTCACGCCAACGACAATATTTCGGACTTTATCAAGCCGGGCGAGTTCGAGGAGCTTCTCGAAGAAGTCGCCGGAAAGATGCAGGGCGTTTTGGAAAGCCTGGTGATCGATACGGACCATGATCACAACACGCGTGAAACGGCCCACCGCGTCGCCAAGATGTATCTCCGCGAAGTCTTTCACGGACGTTATTCGCCGATACCGCCCGTGACGGAATTTCCCAATGTGGCAAGTCTCAACGAACTGATGATAGTCGGGCCGATAACCGTACGCAGCGCCTGCAGTCACCATTTCTGCCCCATCGTGGGTCGTCTGTGGATCGGCGTTATGCCCAATCAGCATTCCAATCTGATCGGTTTGTCGAAATATGCGCGGCTCGCCGAATGGATCATGACCCGCCCGCAGATCCAAGAGGAAGCAATCTCGCAGGTCGCCGAACTGCTGGTGCAGAAGGTCAAGCCCGATGGGCTGGCCGTTGTCATGGAAGCCGACCACTTCTGTCTGCATTGGCGCGGCGTCAAGGACAACGAGACGAAAATGGTGAACAGCGTCATGCGCGGCTCCTTCTTGAAAGACCCCGCGTTGCGCCGTGAGTTCTTATCTCTGATCAATATGAACAGCTGAGGCGATGATGCTTGTACGTTGTCTATATGCCAGCCGCGCCGCGAAGCCCCTGTCCCCGCATGCTCTCGACGTGATCCTGAAGCAGTGTCTTAAAAACAATCCTGGCAGCGGCATTACCGGCCTGCTTTGCTTCGCCGACGACATCTTCGTCCAGGTCATCGAAGGAGGCCGCGATCAGGTCTGCGAGCTGTTCAACACCATCGTCCGTGACGATCGACACCTTGACGTGCGTCTGCTGGCATTCGAAGAAATCGCCGAACGCCGCTTCGGCAGCTGGACGATGGGACAGGTGAATATCGACAACATCAATCCCGGTCTTCTTCTTAAGTACTCAGAAAAAGCCGAGCTCAATCCGTTCACCTGTTCGGCCGGCGCCACCATGGCGCTGCTTGACGAGCTTGTCGCCACGGGGGCGATTTCCCAATTGCAGTAGACGGCGCGGCCCCACCCCGTTGCCGATCGTCTCAGCCATCCTTATGACGGGCTAGCTTAAGCATGGCGTCGGCGGCTTGCAGCAGTGTCGCACGCTCGGTCTCGGTCAGGGCCTGCGCCATTGCCGGCTCAAGCCAGAACCGGCGTCCTCTCATATCCTCGGCCAGCGCCTCGCGGCCGCGAGGCGTCAGTCCGATGACGATCTCGCGCCGGTCTATCTCACTGCGCTGCCGCTCGATGCAACCGGCGCGTTCCAGGCTGGCGATGAGCCGCGAAAGCGATTGCGCCTGCAGCCCTTCCTCCGCGGCCAAGCACACGGCAGACATCGGGCCGGAACGGTTCAAGGTGCTCAACAGGCCGATCCCCGACAGGGAAATACCGCTCGGTGGCCGTTCGGTCCGCAGACGCCGCCCGAGCCACAGCACGCCACGCAGGATGGCGGCGATATCGGCCTCGCTATCGCCCATCATATAATACGCATTGCTTCGTAGTTTTCCCGGCCATATGATACGCATAGCGTATTACATCTCATTGAACAAGCTCCTAAAGGACAGGAAACCGTCAATGGGTGGCAAGGCACACTTGGCGGACACATTCCGATGGTCGGCGACAACAGGTGTGGATGGTGCCGCGATACTGGCCGTGGCGCTGGGAATGGGAACTCCCGTTCTGCTCGCGGCGATGTCTGGGCGGATACCGCTGGGGATGGCGGCCGCCCTTGGCGCTCTTTTGGCGGGCAACGCACGGACCCAACTATGCCGAACATTCGCGAGACGTCGTCGCCGTGCTGGCGGCGGCGGCAACCTCGGCGGTTGCCGCCGCGATCGTTGCCGAAAAAGGATGCTGGACCGATCTGGCGATGATCGCCCTGGCATGCTTCGCCGCGACGGTCGGCGGTTATAGCCGCCCCCTGGCCGTGGGAACGGGACGCTTCATCGCCTTCTTCGTCTTAACGCTCGGCATCATGGACGCGATCGGGGACCCCTCGGGGTTGCTGGTGCTCATGGCGGCGGGAGCGGCCTGGACGTCGTTCCTGTCGTTGGTTTTGGGCGGATTGTTGCGGACGATCGGATGGGTCGTCGTCGCAGTTCCGGAGCCGGGATCGTCGGCCTCAGCCGCGCAAAAATTCACCCACTGGAAACGGACGCTGCAAAATCTCGCCGGCTGGCAATATGCCATACGGCTCGCCCTCTCCCTTGGTCTCGCAGGATTCCTACGCTGGCAATGGCCGGAACATCACCTTCATTGGATCGCCCTGACCGTGGTGATCCTGTGCCACCGGCGTCTCGAAGCACTCCCCGTCAAGGTCACGCAACGGGCCGTCGGGGCGTCGCTTGGCGTCGCGGCCACGAGCCTTTTGATCTTCCTCACGCTTCCCGGCTGGATCCTGGCTTGCGCCGTTGCCCTGCTCGCCGGCCTCGGTGTGTGGCTGCGAACGCAGAATTATCTCGCCTACACGGCGAGCATGACACCGCTCATCATTCTGCTTTTCGATGCCGGACGGCCGGTCTGCTCCGGTATCCTTATCGATCGCCTGATCGCCACCTTGATCGGGGCCGTCGTCGTCGTCACGGCCAACATGCTGACGGGCAAGCTCGTCCACTCGCGTTCCCGATAAAGCTCTGTCGTCCAACCTGCACCGCGGTTTTTCCTTCGCCAGTCCGCATGCACCACATGAGACTCGTCTACGGCCAAGCTTCGGCGAAGCCGAAAGATCATCTGAGGGTGCAGTGATCGGTTCCGATCACTGCAACTTGGTATTGGAGTCCACCCCTAATACTACTGAGTCACAAAATTCCATAGATAGTGCAGATTTGTCTTAAGCTATCATGATGTGGTATAAATGCGAGATTCGCAAGTCAGCGCATGAGGGCAGAGATGTATCTTGCTACGGGCGGGGACAGTGAATCACGTTTTAACTCCTATGTTGATGAACTGATTGGCGT
>JARLJB010000292.1 GCA_031291415.1 Telmatospirillum sp. | reverse complement strand
CCCAACGCCTGACCCCAGCCCCCCCCCCCCCCCCCCCCCCCCCCCCCCCCCCCCCCCCCCCCCCCCCCCCCCCCCCCCCCCCCCCCCCCCCCCCCCCCCCCCCCCCCCCCCCCCCCCGGCGGCGAAATTTTTCCCCCGCCTACAAGGCGGCTCTTCTGGCCGAGTTGGACAATTGCGTCGCCGGGGAAGTTGGCGCGATCCTTCGCCGGGAAGGTGTGTATTCGTCATCGATATCGACGTGGCGCCAGCAGCGGCAAGACGGGCAACTGGGAACGGCCAAGCGTGGCCCGAAGGCGCTGGGGCCGGTCAAATCCGTCCCTGCAAACAGCGAAGCGCAGCAGCTTCGCCGGGAGAACCGTCGGCTGAAGCGCGAGTTGGAAACCGCGCTGCTCGCCATTGAAATCCAAAAAAAAGTCTCACAGCTGATGGAGATCCAGCGACGCAACGACGAGTCCTCGCTGGACTGATTGCCAATATTCCACCTGGTCAGCGCCGCCCTCTCTGCGCGCTGACCGGGCTCACCCGCAGTCGCTTGTACGGTCGATCCAAGCCGCCTGCGTCGACAGCGGCACACCATCGGCCTCATCACCGCGCGTTGTCGGCGGCCGAGCGGCAAGCGGTGCTTGATGTTCTGCATGAGCAGCGCTTCGTCGATCAGGCGCCGACCGAGGTTTACGCCATCCTGCTCGATGAGGGGCGCTATCTCTGCTCGATCCGGACCATGTATCGGATCCTGGCAGCCAATGCCGAGGTGCGCGAACGTCGGAACCAACGCCGCCATCCCGTCTACACCAAACCGGAATTGCTGGCCACCGGCCCAAATCAAATTTGGTCGTGGGATATCACGAAGCTCAAGGGGCCGGTGAAAGGCCAGTTCTTCAACCTCTATGTGATCCTCGACATCTTCAGCCGTTGCATCGTCGGCTGGATGCTCAGCGAACGCGAAAATGCCGGACTGGCGACGCGGCTGATCGAACAAACTTACGCCAAGCACGGCATTCGGCCCGGCAGCCTGACGCTTCATGCCGATCGGGGATCGCCCATGATGGCAACCTCCACGGCCACATTGCTGATCAATCTGGGCGTCGCCAAAAGCCATTCACGGCCACAGCAATCCAACGACAATCCCTATTCCGAGAGCCAGTTCAAGACGATGAAATACTGCCCGACCTTCCCGAAAAGGTTCGGTTCGATCCAGGACGCCCGGGCGTTCTGCGTTCGGTTCTTTCAGTGGTATAACCACGACCATCACCACAGTGGCATCGGTCTGATGACGCCTTGGCAGGTTCATTCTGGACAAGCGCCTGCCATCCACGAAACCCGCCGCAAAACCTTGTCAGAGGTGTACGCGAAAAATCCGCAGCGCTTCGTCAAAAAGCCGCCGCAACCGCCGGAACTGCCGGAGGCCGCCTGGATCAATCCGCCGGAAAAGAAGGCTGCCGCTTAGAAAATAGGGCTTAAACTCAGAGCGGAACCTGTCCGGAAATCATTGACACGTTCCGCTCAACCAGACCCGCAACGCGATAGCCATCAAACCTAGACCCACTCTCTTTTCAAAAGAAGCTCATTCCGCCGCCCAAATCCAGAAGGTGTGGAGGGCTTGACGGTTACTGTGCAACGCCAAACCGCTCGTCCCAACCTGGGTTTTCAGAGTCCACGACCAGAGAATGACCGCATAATGTTGATCGTTAATTCAGAAACGGTTTCCTAGTGGAATTTCGTCGTATAGAAGACCAGTCCGGCAATCAGCAAGAAGCAGGCGCCGCCGATACGGTTGATGATCGTAAATCCGCCTGCCGACATAATTTTTCCCCTGATGGTGTAGGCGAACGTCGCATAAATCGAATGAATAAGAAGAACCAGACCGCAAAACGTCGCCGACAGAAATAGGAACTGCGGGACATACGGCGAGGCAACATCGATAAATTGGGGAAATAGCGCGATGAAGAACAGTATTGGCTTGGGATTTGACAAAGACAAGATCACCCCTTCTTTGAAACGGGTGTGTGTGCTAGGGCGTTTCAGAGGTTCCTCGCATGCATCGCTCTTGAGCTCGACCGAAGAGGAGCGTAGCATTTTGATGCCAAGGTAGATCAGATAGGCGGCGCCGATCATTTTAGCGATGGCAAAGCCGGTGACGGAAGAGGCCAGTAAGGCACCCATGCTCGTGGCGGACGCCAGGGCCACCAGCAACATACCGCCAGCCACGCCTATTATACCGGGAAATGCGCCCCTCAAGCCGTATTTCAGAGAGTTGCTGATCGATAACACAACACCCGGCCCCGGACTGGCGATTGTCAGGCTGGCAATTAAAATATAGGCAGGAAGTCCGTTCATGATAATCCATGATGTAGAAAGATGGGGGGAGCCATAACTGAGTACACACGGCACCCAGCAGGAACGATCATTGAGTCAATCAGATATTGTATACTGTGACTGACTCAATGCGCGATGAGTTCTGATCTTGACGCACGGATCCAGGCAGTTAATTCAGTATCAAGCGTCGGAGTCCGTAGCACTAGAGTATCGTTTATGCGGCGATCAGGCGTTTTTCGAGGTCGGGGAAAAGTGGGCTATTTTTAATCAGGTCGCCATCGTTCTCACATACCGTCAAGTGGAACTTCGTGGGGCCAGAATAGCCGAAATATTTGCGTGGTACTTCGAGACTGTGGGCGCGCTTGTAATCGTATCGTGACGTTTCGCAGACAAACCGCATGACGAAGGCTGAGCGCAACTCGAGAGGCCCATCGTTGAGCATGATGCTACGGTGAATGACGTATTTATCGAAAATGAGCGCGTCGCCAAGTTCAAAATCATCCTCCACGCCGTAATAATCGAGCGGCATCTTCATGGCAACGTCATTAAGAGGGCCGTCGCGCATTTGCATGTACTCCGTCATGTCGACTTTCTGACCGGCATTAGCACGTTTTTCGAGGCACTCGAACACGGCGGGATCGACATTGTTGTACATGAACTCACCCTAATATCTTTGGGCACATAGGCCATGCCGCCACGTTGCTTTCTTGTATCAATTGGCGCCAATGGCGTCCAAATAGTGCAGCCGAAATCTTCGGCGCGATGATAGCCAAAGCTCTGAGAGCCAATGTGCCACGGAAAACCCGCGCTGGTGTTTTTCTTAAGCTCGAAACCAATGGACTGGGTGAACAGCAGGTTGCGCGTGGTCAGCGCCAGCAAGGTTTTCTGGAAAGTTAGATCCTTAATCAGGCCGTCGATCTGTTGATCCCCTTCATACATATCGAAAGCTAGACGGATTAAATCCGCTTTGATATTTATCGGTCGGCGCGGAAATTTGTTCACTTGTACGTATTTGTAGGAAATTTATCATGTCCTTGCTAAATAAGCTCTTCAAAAGCAAGAAACCTCGTTTTTGGAACGACGTGATATCAGACTTGCTTACGGTGAAGTTTTTATTGGTCATTTCCATGTCGTAAATATCCCTTATAGAATTGCGCTCTAGCGCACATACCTCTGTTGCTGTTTCTGCAAGATAGAATGAACTTTGTATGACAACTGGTCACCTCCCTGATTCGACGATCGAATACAACATAGCTCGCCATATGCGTCCACAAACATCAACTTCATAATGACTTAATGCTAGGTCGCTATGTACTAAGTGATAATAATTATAATGAGCGGTAGCGATCTGAAAATTTTAGCGCAAAAGTTGAAAATATCTGTCGAGTTTGTCTTTTCCCTGCCTATCCAGGCGAGGCATGCGCTAGGAGCGTTCTAGCAACAAGAAAAAATCAATTATGCCTGTCGGCCTTAATGGAGGGTCGAATGAGAGGACTTCTGGAATTTGTGAAGCGGTTTGCGGACACCGATGCCGCCATCACCATGTTCTGCCGGCTGATCGCCCGCCTGTTCACGAAGTCCAAGGCCCGGCAGGACCGGCGGCATCTCGATGCCCGCAAGGAGACGGGTCGGCTGCTGCGCTTGTTCGGCGACACGCTACGGGAGCTCGCCGAGGTCAACGAGACCGGCGAGGACACTTTCGACGTTCTCGAGCGCGAGATCGGTTGGCACCGCTTGGTCCAGGCCCGGGCGGATGTTGATGCCTTTGGCCGCAACTGCCGAAGCCGATCCGCTGCTCGGCGCCGCCAAGCGCTACTCCTGGGTTCGCCGCTATGCGCCCAAGCTGCTCGATGCCTTCACATTCCTGTCTGCCCGGCCGCATGACCCGCTCCTGGCGGCAATCGAACTCTTGCGGCAGCTCAATCGGGACGATCGCCGCGGGTTGCCGGACAAAGTTCCGCTCGGCCATCTTAACCAGAAGGTTCGCAAGCTCATTGCCGCCGACGGCAAGCGAGATCGGCGTCTCTGGGAGATCGCCACCCTCGCTGTGCTGCGCGACCGCCTGCGCTCCGGCGATGTCTGGGTCGAGGGCGGCCGGACCTATTGCCCTCTGGACGCCCAACTCATGCCGAGCCCTGCCTTCGCGGCGCGCAAGGCCGCGGGTGATTTGCGGCTCGGCATCCCGCACGACGCCGACGCTTGGATTGCCGAAAAGCAGCGGGAGCTGGACTTCAAGCTGAAGAAGCTGAGCTATCGGGCCCGGACCGGCAAGCTGGCTGGCGTTCGTCTGGCCAACGGCGTTCTCACCATCAAGAAGCAACATACCAAAGTGCCGAAGACGAAGGTCGAGGCGGAGAAATGGCTGATCCTCGACAGAATGCCGCTGGTCGACATCACGGATCTCCTGGCCGACGTCAATATTTGGACCGCCTTCTCCCGTTGGTTCACCCATCTGCGCACCGGCGACGAGGTGCGGCACACCCCGGCGATCCTCGGCGACGGGACCAATCTCGGCGCCAAGCGCATGGCCGACGCCTCGGCCGGACTTACCGAGCGACAGATCACCTGGGCCCGGCTGTTCCACATCCGGCCCGAGACTTACAAGTCGGCGCCCTGGCCGCAGATCCGGGAACACATCAACCTCACCGGAATCTATGACTGGATGGGCAAAACCCAGCCAGAAGGCACCTTTCGACCGCTCCGCGTGGCCAAAGAGAAATTCCGGGGTACGGCCTGATGATGGTAGGGCGTTCTTGATATGTCCAAGTTAGCGTGAATCTGGGTACAGCTCTTGTCGTCACCCCTAGAGCCGTAGCGACAATGGCCGTTGCGGCCCAGGCTCCTCAACGTCGCCGTAATCGGTCAGATCAAGCAGCAACTGAATCAACTCGGCCTCGCCCACCAGCATGGCGGCCTGGGCCGGGGTCATCCATTCCCGCTGGCGCTGGCTCTTTTCCGGCCAATCGTCCAATACCTCGCGGACCAAAAGCGGAAAGACGGTGACCTTACAGAGCTTCCTGGTCTCGGCGTCGATCCGTTTCACATAGAGAAACGAACCGACGGACTTCTTGGCGACGTCACCGGTGACACCCGCCTCCTCGAAGGCTTCCTGGGCGGCGACCTCGTAACCCTTGAGGTTCGGTTCCGGCCAGCCTTTCGGAATGATCCAACGATGGGTCTCTCGTGTGGTCACCAAAATGACCTGCAATTCGCCGTCTTTGACCCGGTAGGGTAACGCGGCATATTGGCGGAACTGCTTTTCTTTCGCTTTGCTCATGCCGGCTCCGGCAGACGCCCGATCCAAATCAACGATTTGCGCTCTTATGTCTGACACCCCCAGTCAGCGCAATAAATTTGTAACATTTTTGGAAGTTTTCTTACAAACCGCCAATCTTGCGGCCCGCCACAGCTACCCCCAGGGGCATTGCCTCGGGGATCTCGTGGTCGCCGTTCAGACCAGGAAACGCGACCTGGCCTGAACGGGAGCGGCTCTAAAATCGATAGGACACACCGAAGGTGCCGAAACTGCTCGACGCCCCCCGCTGCCCGACGGCTCCGCCGCCACCGGCGGACACCGCAATACCATGTCCCAGGGGAGCCTCGACACCGGCGGAAATGGTCGTCCAGCCGTGTCCCGGCTCGTTCACCGGCATCGCGAAGTTTGTCGGTGCCCCGCTCACACTGGCAAGGACATATCGCTTCTGAACGGTAAAGTCGTCGCTATACATGACCGTCACATTAGGCGTGAGCTCTATCGACCCGACCGAGACGGAGGTTGTTGCCCGTCCGCCAATGCTTCCGACCATCAGATGGCGGTATTGGCGTCCAAATGTCATGGTGGTGCTGTCGCTCTGGCTTTCGGTGTAGCCATTGACGGTCGCCTGCTCATAGGCCAACGAGGCCAGAGGGGTCAGAACCACGCCATCGAGATGGTGATCCCGGCCGATCAGAAGGCGACCACTACCGTAGATGCCATGGGTTTTTCCGGAATTGACGCGGGTATCGCTGAGAATATTGGTGATCCGCTTGACATTGTCGAAATCCATTTGACCGATGGTTGCCGACAGTTCCGCAAAGGCGCCACGATAGCTGTAAATTCCATAGAGGGTTTGCGTCGTCAGACTCTGGTCGTAACGTCCGGCCCCCCCGGAGAAATCGAACGATCCTTCGGTGATGCTGACCATTGCACCAAGCTTAAGACCGGACGTCCCGCCGTATTCCATGCCAAAATGACCACCGCTGTTGGTTCCGCGCGCCGCATTGCTATAGGCGGGCGTCAGATCGTTCGGTGCAATGTCGGCATTGCCGAACACCGTCCACCCGTCGTCGAAACGAAGTTTCTCCTGGGTTCGTTCGTCAAGCGCCCGGTCCACGGCGCGCGCCGCGAAAATAGGCGATTCAGCCAGCAAAGCGATCTTTCCGGGCGCAGCCAACACTGAAGCGATGTATTGGGCCTCGGCCTTTTGTATGGCCGTTGTCGGATGCACGTCATCGGCAAAGAAATAAGTACTGTCTGCATTGGCCGCCACCAGAGTCGCGGACGAACAAAGCACCGAATCCGAAACGCTGCAGGCCGGCGTGGTGACGTTGGTCAAGCCATAGGCAGCGGGAGAACTGATGATCTCAGCGGCCAGGCGGGCGACGTCGACATAAATGATGCTGGTTCCGCCAATGCTCTGCAATCCGGCGTTCAGCGCCGCGTTGTAGGAACTGCTCAGCGCCGTCAGAAGACCTGCTCCTGATGAGCCGAGAGACGACCCCAGAGGCGTGTTGCCGACGTCAGCCAAGCTCGGCACCAGAATGAACCGCGCGCCGGCGTTGACCAAAGCGGCCACGTTCTTCGCTTCGTCGGCTCCGGCCGTCTGCATGGCCAAAACGGCCAGCGTCGGTGTCGCGGTTCCGTTGGAAACGAACTGCAACTGGCTGAAGACGTCATTCCCGCCGCCGTAAACCGAATAGAGCGCGCTGGAACTGGCTCTTCCGCCGGTCGCGGCAAGATAGGTACTGATTTGCTGACTAATGCCCAAGTCGTTCAATGCATTCATCGGGCAGTTCGTGCCGTATCCGGACGAAACGCAGGCGCCGCCTTGCGCATAGTTATTGCCGCCGAGGATTGTCGATGAGGCGATACCTGACAAGGTCGCATTGGCCACGGTAGCCTTGTAGGGCGTTACCGAAATCCCATAGAACGCCCCAAGAACCTGATTCCACTCAAGCCCTGGATTAGTCGTGAAACGCAGGCCGACGCCTGGCGCCAATGGCGAACGAAACGTACCGGCGTCGCTCAGACTGTCGCCGAAGACATAAAAATTGCTGAAGCTCTGTCCAAAAGCCGGCGCCGCGCTCAAAAGCGCTCCCCCCCAAAGAGCCACCCCACAGACCAGGGATCGTTTGGAACCGCGCAATGCACGCATCTTGACTGTCATTGAATCCTCCCTGCTTACCGCAGACCCCGTGCGCTCATCGCCGGGATCTTTCATTCGATCGAAGAAATCTTCACACCTTCAATCGCGACCGGAATGCACATCGGACGGACGATGTATAAGGCCCGCCAGTTCAGACAGATGCTGGCCCTTCTCTTGCATGTCAAGAGGACTAGGCAAGGTGGACAATGGTCGGTGTCCTTGAATAAGAGCATCTTGAAACGGTTCAGCCAAACGACCAACTTTGCCAAACGCCAGGATTCCCGCCGAATGACGGGCTTGCTGGCGGTAATAGTGAGACGGAGTCCTCTTCTGGAATGACAGAGAACGCCCGGGCAACCATAACGGCGCAGAGGAGGTGAGGCGCGTTCCATGACCTGCACAGATGTCACGCTGGAGGATTGCCTGCGAGCGGATCTTTACGGCCTTCTCGCCAATCTTCTTTCCGTTCCACCGGGAAACCGCAGGCTCTCGCAGCTGGTTCGTCTGGAGGGCGATTCATCGGCGCTCGGCCTTGCTGTTTCACAGCTGGCGAAAGCGGTGGAAAAAGCCATGCCCGATGAGGTCGCAGAGGAATACAACGCGCTTTTTATCGGCGTCAGCTGCGGTGAAGTCGTTCCCTATGCCTCCTTCTATCTCATGGGTTCGCATGAACATCCTTTGACGATGCTCCGCCAGGACATGGTGCGCCTTGGGATAGTGCGCACCGAGGGAATTGCCGAATCCGAAGATCATATCTCCAGTCTGTTCGAGATGATGCGCGGCCTTATCGAGGGGACCTTCGTCCCGCCGGCCGGACCGGCGATACAATCCGATGTTTTCCTGAGCCATATTGCGCCGTGGGCAGGCCGTTTCTTCGATGATCTTGAGACGGCGCCATCGGCGCAGCTCTACCGGGCGATTGGCGCTGTCGGCAGCCGGTTCATGGCCATTGAAATCGAGGCCATGAACCGAATTGGGCATTAAGTACGCTCCTGCAGGATCAGGCGGTTTTCAGGGACGCCATATCGATAACAAAACGATAGTGCACGTCACTCTTCAACATGCGCTCATAGGCGGTATTGATTTGCCCGATATCGATCATTTCGACATCGGCCGTGATGCCCTTTTCAGAACAGAAATCGAGCATTTCCTGTGTCTCGGCGATTCCACCGATGGCCGAACCGGCGACGGAATGGCGGCCGTGGATCAGCAACACGCTGTTGACGGCCGGATCGAGCGGCCCCAACAACCCAACCAGCACATGGGTGCCATTGCGGGACAATGTCGGCAGATAGGGGTTAAGATCGTGCTGATGCGGAACGGTATCCAAGATGAGATCGAATTGACCGACTGCCGCCTTCATTTGCGCTGAGTCCGTCGACAAAATCACGTGGGACGCGCCTAGCCGCCGAGCTTCTGCCTCTTTTCCAGGCGAACGGGTGAACAACGAGACATCGGCGCCCATCGCCTTGGCCAGCTTCAGCCCCATATGGCCAAGGCCGCCAAGGCCAATGATCGCCACTTTGCTGCCCGCCCCGACCTTCCAGTGGCGCAGCGGCGAATAGGTGGTGATGCCGGCACATAACAGTGGCGCCGCCGATTTCAGATCGAGCTTTGGCGACAAATGCAGGACGAATTTATGAGAAACGACGATCCGGTCGGAATAACCGCCGTAGGTCGGAAGGTTGTCATGCCGATCGACGCCGTTGTAGGTAAGCGTCGCCCCCTCCTCGCAATATTGCTCCAGTCCCTCGGCGCAGGATGCGCAATGCTGGCAGGAATCGACCATGCATCCGACCCCGACCAGATCTCCCTTCTTGAAACCGGTCACCTGCGGACCGACATCGCTCACCCGGCCAATGATCTCATGTCCCGGCACCATCGGATAAATGCTGTTGTGCCACTCGTTTCTTGCCTGGTGGATGTCGGAATGGCAGACACCGCAGTAAAGGATGTCGATCACCACGTCGTCAGGCCGCGGGTCCCTGCGTGTAAACGTGTGGGGAGCCAAAGGCGCGGTTTCGGACAAGGCCGCGAATCCTCGGATAGACAAAGTCATGACGGTCTCCTCGTACATCATCGATCGCTGAACCGACGACTTCGTCGGCGCCGGTGGACTGTGCGCGAAATACCGTCAGGAGCGGTAGACCGATCCTGCGAAATGTTTGCCTAATTCTGCAATCTTCCAGTCGCGCCATCGGAAAGCATCGGAAATTCAGGTAATGTCGCATCGAAACAGCGAGGACGTTTTTCATGAAAACACAGCGTTTTAACCGTGAAGCGCCTGAATCGACGTCAGGCGGCGTCCACCTCCTCGCCTCAGCCATTGCCCGATTCGCCAGCGCGGACGGCAAGCATGCGACGGCCATTCCGGGACTGTTTTTCCATCGTCGCTCGTCGCCAAGCGAACCGATACACGGATTTTACGAGCCGGTACTGGCCATGGTCGTACAAGGAGCCAAGCAGGTGTTCCTGGCCGGCGAAACCTATCACTATGACCCTGCTCACTATCTGGTGACGTCGGTCGATCTGCCAGCGGTGTCGCGAATCACCGAAGCCAGCCCCGCCGTTCCCTATCTCTGCCTGACGATCGCCCTCAGATCACGCGATATCGCCGATCTGATGGGCGAAGCGCGTCTGCCTGTACCGACGACGGCGCCGACCTGCAGCGGCGTTTCAGTCAGCAGCCTCACACTGCCGCTGGTCGATGCCGTCGCCCGTCTCCTCGGCCTGTTGGAAACGCCAGACGACATCCCCATTCTTGCGCCGCTGATCGAACGGGAAATTCTCTACCGCCTGCTGATGGGAGACCAGGGATCACGTCTGCGCCAGATCGCCACGGCGAACAGCCGAACGAATCAGATTGCCAAGGCGATCGATTGGCTGAAAGAACGCTACGCCGATCCATTGCGAATCGAGGATGTGGCCCGCCACGTCAATATGAGCCAATCGTCCCTGCACCACCATTTCAAGGCGATGACCGCTCTCAGCCCGCTGCAATACCAGAAACATCTTCGCCTGCAGGAAGCCCGCCGCCTCATGCTGACGGAACGAATCGACGCGGCATCGGCCGCGCACCGCGTGGGCTACGAGAGCCCCTCACAATTCAGCCGGGAATATAGCCGTCTCTTCGGAAATCCGCCGATGCGCGATATCCTGTGTCTTCAAGATCAAAGCGAGGGTGGCGTGACCATAAGCCCGTGACTTAAGTCCGGCTTTCGAAACGGGCCGCATCGGCGGGATCGAGACGCACGGTCATGTGGGCCGCTAATTCGTCGTCTTCGCGATACACGACCTCGCCATGTTGGTAAAGCCAAGCGATCGACGCGCCATCGGTCAGCGAAATGTCGACATCGATCATGCGGCGCTCCGCCGCCAGGGTCTTGTCGAGAAGAGCAAGAAAATCAGGAAGTCCGGCCCCGGTAATCGACGACAGAGCCACTGCGAGCGGATTGCGCCCGACCTGATTGGTCACCATTTCGAGGCCCGCCTCGGAAAGAAGATCAATCTTGTTCAAAGCTTCCACGAGACCGCGGTCGACGGTTTCACCGATTCCCAGTTCGCGTAACACCGTTTCGACATCGGCGCGCTGCGCCTCGCAGTCGGGATGCGCCACGTCGCGGACATGAACAACCACATCCGCTTCCAGAACCTCTTCAAGAGTGGCGCGAAACGCCGCGACCAGTTCGTGCGGCAAATCGGAGACGAATCCCACCGTGTCGGACAAAATGACCGAATGCCCGGACGGCAGCGTCAGACCACGCATTGTCGGATCGAGTGTGGCGAACAGCTGGTCCTTGGCCAGGACGTCTGAACTGGTCAACCGGTTGAACAGCGTCGATTTTCCGGCGTTGGTGTAGCCGACCAGGGCGACGATCGGGTAAGGCACCCTCCGGCGCGCCTCGCGGTGCAACTCGCGGGTCCGCTTGACCTCGATCAGCTCTTTTTTCAGTTTGGCAATCCGGTCGCCGATCAGGCGGCGGTCGGCTTCGATCTGTGTTTCGCCAGGCCCACCCAGAAAACCGAAGCCACCGCGTTGCCGTTCAAGGTGAGTCCATGACCGCACCAACCGCGACCGCTGATAGGACAAGGCCGCCAGTTCGACTTGCAACCGGCCTTCACGGGTCCTCGCCCGGGCACCAAAAATCTCAAGGATCAGACCGGTCCGGTCGATCACCTTGGCGTTCCAGGCCCGTTCGAGATTCCGTTGCTGCACCGGTGAAAGGTGGCCATCGATGACCACCAGCCCGATGTCGCCGTCCGCGATGACCATCCCCAGGCGTTCCACTGTCCCTTGGCCAAGCAACGTCGACGGACGCGGCTTGCCAAGCGGCACAGTTTCCGCTGCGACGACCATCAGGTCTATCGCCTCGGCAAGACCGACTGCTTCATCCAGACGGGAATCAGAAAGGCGGGCTTCCGCCTTTCGTCCGGCCTCCGCCTGCCGCGGAGCCGGATAAACCACCATGGCCCGGGACGGGGCAGACTCGCCGTCCCCTTCACCCCGATCGTTGCTCACGCCTCTTCGATCGCCTCGTCGTCTTTCATCGGCGGCTCGAATAGACTGATGGGGCCGCCCGGCATGACAGTCGAAATAGCGTGCTTATAGACCAATTGCGTATGACCATCACGCCTAAGTAGAACGGAAAAATTGTCAAACCAGGTTACGATTCCCTGAAGTTTGACACCGTTCACCAGGAAAACTGTCACCGGCGTCTTGTTCTTGCGGATGTAATTCAGGAACACGTCCTGAACGTTTTGGTTTTTTTCAGATGACATGGGTTCGGCTCTTTTCTTATTGCAAGGGACCAAAAAACGGCCAGATTTGCCCCTATATCTTCAGTTAGCATCAATTCGCAGATATGGGAACCCCTAGTTCGCGAACAAGATCGGTCAATGACACACAATTTTTCAAATGCCACCGGAATGGATAACGGTCGAACTCACCGGGACGCGGCTGATCGGCCCGCAACAGCACGGGAACACAACAGGTATTCAGGGCGCACTCCATATCAACCGCAGCGTCACCCACGAACCACACGGGATCGTCCTCTCCGCAGCCCATGGCGGCACACGCCAGGGTAACCGGAGCGGCGGCCGGCTTATCTTCGGCGGCGTCGGTCGCTCCGACCAGACGGTCAAAGAACCCGCCCCAGTTCAAACAGGCGACCTCCTCGCGCAGGAAAGATCCGTTCTTGTTGCTGACGACTGACAACCGGACGCCACCGGCAACCAGCGTCTTCAGCATGTCTATGACGCCGGGAAGCGGCTTCAGATAGTCGAGGTGAATGGCCGCGAACGCCGCGTAAAAGACCTCGCGCGCCTCCTCCCACCGATCGCCAAAAAGCCTGGGAAAGGAATCCCGGAGCGACAGCGCCACCCGGTCTTTCATATCAGCCATGTTCCATACGGGATGCCCCATGTGGGCGAGCGTCCGGTTTATCGCCTCGTGGATGCAGACCCAACTGTCGACCAGCGTATTGTCCCAATCGAAGATGATGCCCTTCGGCGCCGCCATTTCGGTTTGCGCCACGTCCTGCCGGGCTGTGGAAACGATTGGCGGCATGCTCAAAAATACTCCAACCGCACGGAGAACATCTTCTCGACCTTCTTCACGGCATCGGTGGCGGCGAACAGAACCACCCGATCGCCGCTTTGCACGACGGTGGTTCCGCGAGGACTGATCACCTTGTCGTTGCGAACCACTGCCCCCAGGAGAACGCCGTTCGGCAATTTGATTTCCTTTAACGGCTTACCGACCAGCGACGACGTCTCCATGGCATCGGCCTCGATCAATTCTCCGAAGCCCTCGTGAATCGAATGTACCGAATGAATGCGACCGCGGCGGACATGCTGCAGGATGTTGGACACCGTGATCGCCCGGGGGCTGATCACCACGTCGATGCCGAGGTTGCTCATCAACGGCGCATAATCGGTCTTGTTGACCAGCGCCATCACCCTTTTCGCGCCGTGGCGCTTGGCCAACAGTGCCGACAAGATGTTGGTTTCGTCATCGTTGGTAACCGCGACCACTGTCTCGGCGGCACCGACGTTGGCCTCTTCCAGCATCGCCGAATCGAGGACATCGCCATTCAAGACCAGGCTGTCAGGCAAATTCTTCGCCACCAGTTCAGCCCTCTCGCGGTCGGCCTCGATCACCTTTACCGTACATCCGTTGGGAAGGCCGGCTATCTGCTGGGCGAGGAACTGCCCGATGTTGCCGCCGCCAAAAATCACCACGCTCCGGGCTTCCGGCTCCTCATGGCCAAATGCCGTCATCGCGCGTCCGATATGCAAGGTGTCGACAACGAACATCACCTCGTCACCAGCCAACATCTGGTCCTCGGCCGTCGGCACGATGGCCTTTCCATCACGGACGATACCGACAACGACGATGTTGAGGTCTGGAAACAACACGGTCAATTGACGCAACGGCGTATTGACCAGAGGCGTATCCTCGGTGCAGCGCACGCCGATCAAACGGACCTTGTCGCCGGCCAGCGGGATCACCTCAATGGCACCAGGCACCAGCAACCGCCGGGTAATCGACCGGGCGACCTCGATTTCCGGCGAGATGATCACGTCGATGGGCAGATGATCCGGTCCAAACAGGTTGGACCAGATCGGCTGCAAATAGCTTTGGCTTCGGACCCTGGCAATCGTGGTCGGCACATTGAACAGGGAATGAGCCACCTGGCAGGCCACCATATTGACTTCATCGGCCGCCGTCACCGCGATGATCATGTCGGCGTCGGCCGCACCGGCCTGTTCGAGCACCGGCGGGTGCGAGGCATGCCCAAGAACGCATTGGACGTCGAGCGTATCGCTCATCTTGCGGATCAGATCCGAACGTTGGTCGATGACGGTGACATCGTTGTCCTCGTTCGACAGATAGCGCGCGATATTGAAGCCAACCTGGCCGGCGCCGCAGACGATGACTTTCATGGTCGCCCCGTGCTTTCGATTCTAACTGTGAAAATAATTCAAGCCGCCGATTCCGTTGCCGGCGCCAAGCGCCGGCAACGATCAACGGACATCCGGCTTCCCGGCCGGACCGGCCGCGTCGAATTTGTCAACCGGCCCATGGACCAGGAATGCACACCCGACTAAACCCTGGACTTTTCATCGGAACTGACGCCCAGAGATTTCAGTTTGCGATGCAGAGCGGATCGTTCCATGCCGACAAAAGCAGCAGTTCGCGAAATATTGCCGCCGAATCGGGTGACCTGCGCCAGGAGATATTCCCTTTCGAATACCTCACGCGCCTCACGTAGCGGTAGCGTCATGATTTCGCTTGATTTTTCCCACCGCAAGACAGCAGGCGTGATGGCCCCGATTTCCGGAGGCAACATGTCGGCCCGCATCGGCTCGCGGCTGTCGCCGGGAACCATGATCAGCAGCCAGTCCATCACATTGCGCAACTGCCGGGCATTGCCTGGCCAGTCGTAGGCCTGCAAGGCGGCCATGGCGTCCTCGGCGATCAGACGCAACGGCAGCCCCGCGGCTTGTGCCGCGCGCTGCATGAAATGATTAGCCAAAAGCGGAATATCCTCTCGGCGTTCGCGCAATGCCGGCAGACGTAGCGGCACGACGTTCAGCCGATAGTAAAGATCTTCGCGGAAACGTCCGGCGGCGATTTCGGTCGGCAGATCACGATTGGTCGTCGCCATCACCCGCACATCAACCTCGACGCGCCGGCCGCCGCCGACCCGCTCGAAGGTTTGTTCCTGCAGAACACGGACGATCTTGCCCTGTGTCTCAAGCGGCATATCGGCAACTTCGTCAAGCACCATGGTACCGCCGTGTGCCTGCTCGAAGGTGCCGATCTTACGTTCGCCTTCGGGCATCGATTCGACACCGAACAGTTCCATTTCCATGCGCTCGGGATGCATGGCGGCGCAGTTCACCACAACGAACGGACCGCTGGCCCGCTTGGAAAGCCTGTGCAGCAACCGGGCCACAACTTCCTTGCCAACGCCGGCCGGGCCGGTGATCAGGACGCGCGAACCGGTCGGCGCCACGCGGTCGATGGCCTGGCGGAGATGGTTGATGGCCGTCGAATGACCCAACAGTTCCTCATCGCCGCCGGCCCGCTGCTTCAGATCCTCGATCTCGCGACGCAGCCGGGCCGATTCGATGGCCCGCTCGACCGCCAGCAGCAGCCTGTCGGCCTGAAACGGCTTTTCGATGAACTCATAGGCGCCCTGCTTGATGGCGGCGACCGCCGTCTCGATGGTGCCATGACCGCTCATCATGACCACCGGCACAGTGGGATGATGGCGTTTGATCTCGGCCAGAATCGACAGGCCGTCGAGTTTGCTTCCCTGCAGCCAGATGTCGAGCAGCACCAGACTGGGCCGGCGCGCGCGGATCGCCTCCAAGGCTCCGTCGCTATCGGCCGCTTCACGGGTTTGATAACCCTCGTCGCCGAGAAGGCCGGCGACGAGAGAGCGGATGTCCGATTCGTCGTCGACGATAAGAATGTCATGCGCCATGAGGAGTCACCGTATCCGTCGCGACGATGGCTGGGCTATCGTCCTCGGTTCGGAAGACAAGACTGACCTGGGCGCCACCGCCCTCCGCGTCCTCCAACACCAGTTCACCTCCATGGTCTTCCATGATTTTCTTGACGATAGCAAGGCCCAATCCTGTTCCTTTGACTCGCGTTGTCACATAGGGCTCGGCCAAACGATCCCGCAGTTCGACCGGCAGCCCCCGGCCATTATCCCTGACGGACAGGACGACACAGCCCATTCGGCGGCCCACTTCCACTGAGATATGCCCTTTCGGCAGATCTTCGCCTTCCCGCCCATGGATCGCCTCGACCGCATTCTTCAACAAATTCGTTACAGCCTGTCCGATCTGACGAACATCACAAGGAATTTTCACCGCCACTTCGGGGAATTGGCAATCAAAACCGACGTTCGGATATCCGGTTCGGGCAAGAAAGACCGCCTGCCTGACCACTTCGAGCAAGTCGTCGGGCTTCATCACCGGCGCCGGCATCCGCGCGAAAGACGAGAATTCGTCGACCATTCGGCCGATATCGCCGACCTGACGGATAATGGTATCGGTACAGTTCAGGAACGTCTCCGGATCCGTCTGAATTTGTTTCAGATATTTCCGCTTCAACCGTTCCGCCGACAGTTGGATCGGCGTCAGCGGATTTTTGATCTCATGGGCGATACGTCGCGCCACGTCGGCCCAAGCAGCCTTGCGCTGGGCCGATAACAATTCCGTAATGTCGTCGATCGTCACGACAAATCCAGTTACCTCGGCGGCATCCTGCTCGGCGACAATCCGCACCAGAAGAGCACGGGATTGCCCTTTGCGGAAGACCTTCAGCTCATCTTGAACCGATCGGTCGGGGCGGCGCAAAACGGCGGCGAACAACGGTTCCACCTCCGGCAGCAGTTCCGTAAGGCGGCGGCCGACCATGTTCTCCGAGTCGGTCGACAAATATTCGGCGGCGTAACGGTTGGGTAGTTCGACGGCGCCCTCGCGGTCCAGCCCGATCACCCCAGCCGATACACCTTCGAGAACCGCCTCGGTGAAGCGGCGCCGTTCGTCCAACTCGCGATTGACCCCCATCAGCTCGTGCCGTTGCGTTTCCAACTGGCTCGTCATGCGGTTGAAGGCGCGGCTAAGCGAGCCCAGTTCGTCCGTCGCCCCCTCGTCGGCCACGCGCGCCGACAAATCACCGCCGCGGATTCGTTCCGCCGCGTCAATCAGCCGGACGATCGGCGTTGCCATCTGATTGGCCAGCGTCAGTCCGACCCACATGGCAGCCAGCAAGAGGAGCAAGGCCACCATGACGAAGATCGCCGAAAAGGTGACTTCGAGCCCGGACCGGGTCAATTCCAGCTGCTTGTATTCGGCCACCGCCCGATTGGTCCGGTCCATATGGTCGATGACCTTGGGATCAACCGCCCGACCGACATAGAGATAGGCGTCGATCAGAGACCCCTCGAGCTTGACCAGGGCGCGCACCCGTTGGTCTCCCGAATTGGTCAGAACTGCGACCTCACCGGACCTGGCCCGCTCGATCGCCCAGTTGGGAATGCTGTCCATGGACAGCTCCATGGAAAAGGCCAGGCCGGCGCGGGCCAGAACCTCTTTCGAGGCATCGAAGACGATGGCTTCGGACAACCCGCGCACCGCGGCCTGGGCTCCGACGATCTGGGTCAATCGATAGGGATTTCGCAACAGGCCAGGGCCTTCCCGCGCCAAATCGTTGGCCATCGCCAAGGCATCGCCGCCGATGACCTGCTGATGCTCCTCGAGATAGGCCGTGGCCACAGCAAGCGATTCGTCGACAGCCGTGCTGACGCGTTTATTGAACCACTGCTCGACGCCGAAATTGATGACCAGCGTCGAAAACACGGCGACCAGAATCGCCGGCGTAATCGCCACCACCGAGAACATCAGTGCCAAACGGACATGCAGTCTGGATCCAGCCGCTCCGGCCCGCCGCTCGGCCCAAACGCGAAGCAGACGGTGACCGATGAGCGCCGCCAGCAGCAACATGAACACAAGGTCCAGGCTGAGCATGGAAAACACTGTTTTCGGATTGGGGCCACGCAACGGCCCGCCGCCGGCCACCACCGCATAGGTTGCAATGCCCGACGCGATCACCGCAGCCGTAAGGCCCAGCGCCCACTGCCGGGCCATTCCCTTGCTGTGCCCCCAATGGCCGAACCACTCAGCCAATTGCTGCCCGTTGGTCTTGCCCATCATGACTGCCTGCGGTCACCTCGGCGACTATTTCAAACCTCGCACGACTTGAATATCGAGATCCTTGATCTTCTTGCGCAATGTATTGCGGTTAAGCCCAAGGACCTGTGCCGCCTTGATCTGGTTTCCCCGCGTCGCTTCCAGTGCCAGCGTGATCAAAGGACGTTCGACCTCCCGCAGGACGCGATCATATACGCCCGCGGCCGGCAGTCCGTCGGTATGGGCCGCGAAATACTCGCGCAAATGTCTCTCAACCGTGGCACTCAAACCCTCGCTTTCGGGCGCGGCCGCGGGTTCCCCCGAAGTCACGGCGCTCGACAACTCGGCCTCGACGACCTCGATGCCGATGACTTCCTGCGAATAGAGCGCCGCCAAGCGCCGCACGAGATTTTCCAGCTCGCGGACGTTGCCCGGCCAGCGATGGCGCTTCATCCGTTCCATGGCCAGCGAATCGATCGTCTTGGTCGGCAGGCCCTCGGCCGTCGCCATTCCGAGAAAGTGTCGGACCAGTTCCGGGATGTCCTCGGTTCGCTCGCGCAACGGCGGCAAACGGATCGGCACAACGTTCAATCGATAAAACAGATCTTCGCGGAACAGGCCTTGGCGAATCAACTGCGTGAGGTCCCGATGGGTCGCCGCGATGATCCGGACATTGGCCTTGATCGGTGTCCGGCCGCCGACGGTCGTATATTCGCCTTCCTGCAACACGCGCAGCAGCCGGGTTTGCGCCTCGGGTGGCATGTCGCCAATCTCGTCGAGGAACAGCGTGCCGCCTTCGGCCTGTTCGAAACGCCCGGCGGCCCGTTGCGTGGCGCCGGTGAAGGCGCCCTTCTCATGGCCGAACAGTTCGCTTTCGATCAGTTCACGCGGAATCGCCGCCATATTGATGGCCACGAAAGGACCATTCCGCCGCTTGCCATAGTCGTGCAGGGCACGCGCCACCAGTTCCTTGCCGGTTCCCGACTCTCCGGTGATCATCACCGACAGATCGGTTCCCATCAACCGCGCCAGCGTCCGGTAGATCTCCTGCATCGCCGGCGACCGGCCGATCAGCGGCAGTTCCTCTTCGCCGTCGCCCGACACTTCCTCGTTCGAGGGCGCTTTGGCGGCGGCCAGGGCCCTTTGAACCACACCGACCAGTTCCCGGATATCGAACGGCTTGGGAAGATACTCGAAAGCGCCTCGCTGAGCCGCTTTGACCGCCGTCAACAGAGTGTTTTGCGCACTCATGACGATGATCCTGAGATCAGGTCGAATCTTCTTGATACGCGGCAGCAGGTCGAGACCGTTCTCGTCTGGCATCACCACGTCGGTGATCACCAGATCCCCCTCGCCGTCAGAGACCCATCGCCACAGCGTCGAGGCGTTGCCGGTGGTTCTCACCTCATACCCGGCCCGCCCGAGAGCCTGCGAAAGTACTGTACGGATGCCGCGGTCGTCGTCGGCAACCAGGATGGTCGACGGAATCATCAGACGTCCTCTCCGTTCTGGACCATCGGCAGCATTACCCGGAAAACGGTGCGGCGCGGCTGGCTATCGACCTCGATCAGGCCCCCATGGTCCCCGATGATCTTGGCCACCAAAGCCAATCCGAGACCGGTGCCGTTGGCTTTCGTGGTAACGAAGGGATCGAAGAGGTGGGGTCGCAGATCGTCGGGAATACCGTCCCCACTGTCTTGTACACTGACGACCAGGGGAAGATGCATGCGGCTTTCGCTGCCCGGCACGGCGAGACGCACGCCATGCTGGAATGACGTTGTCAGAACGATTTCCCCCCCCTCTTCCGGTGTTGCCTCAGCCGCGTTCTTCACCAAATTCAGAAAGACCTGAATCAGTTGGTCGCGGTTCCCGAGCACCGCCGGCAATGATGGATCATAATTCTCGATGAATCGGATATGACGTCCGAATCCGGCCTGGGCGATTCGCCGCACATGTTCGAGAACCCGGTGGATGTTGACGGCACCGCGCTCGATCGGCCGCTTGTCGGAGAACACCTCCATGCGGTTGACCAAGGCGACGATACGGTCGGCTTCGTCGCAGATCAACCGGGTCAGCGTCCTGTCTTCAGCCGGACAGCTTTGTTCCAGCAATTGCGCGGCGCCACGAATGCCCGACAGCGGGTTCTTCACCTCGTGGGCGAGAATAGCCGCCATCGCAGTGACCGATCGCGCCGAATTGCGGTGGCTGAGTTGATGGCCGATCTTGAGAGCAATCGACTGCTCATGCATCGAGACCACCACCCAGCGATTCATCTCGACCAGCGGCGAAATCTGAATATTCATCGTCCGCGTGCCGGTACGCGGACCGTCGAGCATCATCCCATACTCGGAAACGTTGGTCGCGTCGGCACGAGCCTGTTCGATCAAGGTGAACAAGGGACAATCGGGAGGCAGAAATTCGGAAAGAGACAAGCCGCACAGATGGCTGGCGCTCGATTCGAACAGCTGTTCCGCCGCGGCATTGACCTGCTGGATCAGGCCCTCGTCGTTCAGCACCAGAACAGCCGCCGTCAAAGCATTCAGAATCGTTGCAGCATCGATCTGCTGGTGGGGTGAACGTCCGCCGAGAATAGCCAATTTTCGACTCATGCCGCCAACCGTTGCAGCAGCGGATCATAGAAATCACCGATCATCTGCCGCACCTTACTGGCGTCGAGAGACTGATTGACCGCCGCGCGGAACTCCGCCGAACCGGGCAATCCCTTCGTATACCAGGCGACATGTTTGCGCCCCAACCGACAACCGGTGTCCTCCCCGTAATGTTCGATCATTGAATCGAAATGCTCCAGAAGGATCGCCAATTGCACATCGAGCGCGGGATCCGCCGGCCGCTCGCCGCTTGCCAGGAATTGCGCAACCTGGCCGGGAAACCATGGCCGGCCATAGCTGCCACGTCCAATCATCACCCCATCGGCTCCGGAAAGGGTCAACAATTCGATGGCATCGTCGAACGACGTCACATCGCCATTGCCGATCACCGGAATAGTGACGGCGTCCTTGACCTGGCGAATGAATGCCCAGTCCGCCGACCCCGTGTAAAGCTGATTACGCGTCCGCCCATGCACGGTCACCATCTGAATGCCCGCATCTTCGGCGATCTTCGCCAGCCGGGGCGCGTTCCGGTTGCGATCGTCCCAACCGGTCCGCATCTTCAAGGTTACCGGCACCTTGACGGCCCGCACCACGGCATCAAGGATTCGCCCGGCCAATGCCTCGTCTTTCATCAGAGCCGATCCGGCATCGCCGTTGACGACCTTTTTGACGGGACATCCCATGTTGATGTCGATGATTGCCGCACCGCGATCCTCGTTCAGCTTGGCCGCCTCGGCCATCACCTCAGGCTCGCAACCGGCCAATTGCACGGCCATGGGAAATTCCTCGGTGCAACTGGTCGACATTTTCATGGTCTGCCGGTTGGCTCGGATCATCGCTTGGCTGGCGATCATTTCCGAAACCACAAGCCCGGCGCCACAGCGTTTGACCAGACGACGGAAAGGCATGTCGCTGACACCCGACATGGGTGCCAGAACAACCGGATTGTCAAGAATGATGGGGCCGATCCTGAGGGTCATTTTTTGATTTGTTCCTGAAAGGACCGTGCATAATAATTATGCACCCCTTGCCCCGCAATGCCAAAAAAATGATGCATCCAAGGGCACTATCGCCGTTCGGCGACGGTTATGCCCAAGCCAGGATCACTTGGTGCACGAACTTCACCCCGAAATATCCAAGCACCACGAAACTGTAGGCGACCAGCACCACCCGCGCCGCGACCTGACCGCGGACACCGCAAACGCGGCGCCCGACCAGCAACAGACCGATGGCGACAAATGCGATCATGGAAAACAGCGACTTATGGTCGAAGGTGAAGGCGCTTCCGCTATCCATCCGCTTCATGGCGAGGCCGGACGCCACACCCAGCGCCAAAATCACCTCGGAAAGGATCAATAGCCGTTCGAACAGCCGCTCGCTTTCGGTCACCGCCGGAAGAAAGCGCGACAGCCTGGTCGGACGTTTGTTCTTCAACGCGCGGGCTTGCAGGAACGAAGCCAGCGCCGCCGTGGCCGCCACCGTCAGGAAAGCCAGCGTCACCATCGACACGACGATATGCATGTCGAGCCACGCGGCAGGCACGGTCTCCTTCAACGGTTCGCCCGGAACAAAGGCGAACAGCAGGGCGAACAAGCCCAGCAGGAACAGGTAAGGGACCAGAAGCGGTGTCAAGCGCCAAGCCTGCCGGTTAATGACGGCGACCACGCCGTAGACCGCCATACTGGCGGCTATTCCGGCCCAAAGATCGGCGGATAAATTTGTTTGCCATCCACGCCCCAGTTGGCCGATAGCCCAGGCCAGCGGTCCAACCACGGCCAGGACAAGGGCACACCAGAAAAGCGCATCACGACCGGCCGAGCGTCGCAACGGCAACAACGCAACCGGAACCAGGGCGAGCAAAGCCGCCACATTGAGAGCTATGACGTTCAACATGCGGCCGACTATAGCCTCCGCCGCTCCGCCCGCAAAGAGGCGCCGTGCAACGCTGGCGCTCTTGGCAAGACCGATTTGTCCGAATAGGGTACCGGCGGTCTTTCGAAATGCGGAGCAAAAGGCAATGACGAGGTGTGTGGCTTTGGTGGTGGCGGCGGGCCGGGGAAGCCGTTTCGGCGGCGATATTCCCAAGCAATGGCGAGATCTTTGCGGCCGGCCGGTTTTGCGTCACAGCCTTGCCGCCTTCGCCGCTCATCCCAGTGTCGACGCCGTCAAGGTGGTGATCAATCCCGACGATCGCGCCTTCTACGATGCCGCGGCGTCGGGCCTCAACCTCGGTGAGCCGATTTCCGGCGGACCGACACGACAGGAATCGGTGCGTCTCGGCCTTGAGGCGCTTTCCGACCTGGCACCGGACGTTGTCCTCATCCACGACGGCGCCCGTCCCTTCATCGACGCTGGCGTGATCAGCCGAGTCATTGCAGCGCTTAAGGATCAGCCAGGGGCCATCCCGGCGCTGCCGGTGCATGACACCTTGAAGAGGGCCGGCCGCGACGCGACGATCGAAGCGACGGTGCCGCGGACCGGTTTGTGGCGCGCCCAGACGCCGCAAGGTTTCCGCTTTCCGCAGATCCTGAGCGCCCATCGCGCCGCGCAGGGCCAGGACTTGACCGATGACGCCGCCGTCCTCGAAGCGGCCGGGTTGGCCGTTGCGCTGGTCCAGGGCAATGAGGACAATCTGAAGATAACCACGTCGGAAGATCTGCGCCGCGCCGAAGCCCGCTTGGCACGGCCGGGCGATGTACGAGTGGCAAGCGGCTATGACGTGCATCGCTTCACAACCGGCGACCATGTGACTTTGTGCAATCTGAAGATCCCGCACGACGCCGGTTTGGAAGGTCATTCCGATGCCGATGTCGCCTTGCATGCCGCCACCGACGCGCTCCTCGGCTGTATTGCCGCCGGCGATATCGGTCGGCATTTTCCGCCCACCGATCCCAAGTGGAAAGGCGCCGATTCAGCCTTGTTCCTCGCCCATGCCGGGGCGCTGATCGATGGTCTGGGCGGCGTCATCGTTCATCTCGACCTCACCATTATCTGCGAACGCCCGAAAGTCGGGCCGCATCGGGCCGCCATGACGGCGCGCGTCGCGGAGATTCTGGGAATTGCCGAACAGCGGGTCGGCGTTAAGGCAACGACCACCGAGGGATTGGGCTTCACCGGGCGCCGGGAGGGAATCGCCGCCCAAGCGATCGCCACGGTTCGCCTGCCGGGCTAGTGGCGCAGGCATCAGACGGAATCTAATCGCTTTCTGCGCTGGTTTCCGTCCGGATCCAGCTCAGGAAAGCGGGATTTCCTCCCGTGATCGGTAGGGTAACGACACAGGGACAGTCATAGGGATGGCAGGCCAGGACTTTATCGACAACCTCGGCAGCTCTGGACGTCGTCGTCTTGGCGATCATCACAGTCTCCTCTGCCTCCTCGATGTTGCCGTCCCACCAATAGAGAGAGTGGGCACCGCCGAGGACGTTGGCACAAGCGATCAAACGTCCCTCGAGAAGTGTTCTGGCAATGGCCAAAGCCGTCGCCCGATCAGGGGTGGTGACATAGACAAGGCTCTCTGTCTCTCCGCTCATCGTAAATCTTCCTTTTCGTTCAACGTCGCGCTGGCCAGAACGCCCGGAACAGCCAGCGGCGCAACCTTGGCCCATAGCCAATCTGTTCGTCTCAAGGTTTTGCCCAATGCCCCGTTGCCCGGTCGATGCCGGCCAGCAACGAACAGACATTGCTCCAACTACTTGCGCAAGCGACCAAGCCCGGCAAGCATCGACAGAACGGTTTCCGCCGCCTCGACACTTCCTGTGGGAGATACCAAGGGCTTGATTGGATTGGAAAACAACAATTGAAGTTGTATTCCAAGAGAAGGCGCGTCGAAGAGGGCCTCCGGAGCAATCGGCAGGCAGCGGCCGACGTTGGTCAGCCAATCGACCAGGGCGGGACTCTCCGGCCAGTCGACACGAGGCAGATAAAGCACGGGAACTCCATTCACCGCCGCTTCGGTAAATGTGCCGTAGCCGGGCTTCGTCACCACCACGTCGCAGCTTTGCAGCACGTCAGTAAAGTCCATCCAGGCGGGATCGAAGGCAATGAGATCGGGATGTCCAGCTGTGTCGCCGGTCACCAGCCAGCGCCAGCCGTCAAGGTGCGGCCAGCGATCGAGCGGCAGGCCGGGATCGACGCCGCCAAACGCGATGATGCCCAGACGGCCGGACTCTGCCAGGCCAAGGCGCGCGCGGATCTCGGCGCGACAGCCCCGTCCCCGTGGCGCGATCGGACCGATCGATCGGGTGTTGGTCAATCTCGGCATCGGCATCGAGGGAGCCGGCCGCAGAAACACGCTGGCAGACCTGTAAGCGTCCAACATCTCGGCTTCGATCGCCGGGCCTTCCGGCCGGCCGCCGAAATAATAGCCATAGATGTCGGCCCAGTTGAGGCAGGACATGGCAATCGTAGGAATTCCCGCCTGTTTTGCAGCCAACAGCGCAACATAGGGTATATTGGCCAGCAACAGATCGACCTCCAGGCTCCGATAGCTTTCCACCAGGGTCTTTACCCGCGTTTCCAGCGTGTCATGCTGTGCGCGATAGCCAGCCGCCGACTCTTCCAGCAAGATCTTGGTTGCCGAGGCCATTTTGAGGCCGAAATCGCCAGGACCGCTTATGAGATCGTAAGGTGCCTCGAAGCGAGTCGCCAACCAGGCGGCCGGATGGTCGCTTTGCAAGGTGACGCGCAGAGACGGCAGACGATGACGAAGCTCGTTGACCACTGGTGCGGTCATCGCCGCATGGCCGAAGCCATGGGCGGTCAGGGAGACGAGGAGATGGGGATGACGAAGGGTCATGAACGATTTACCCAAGGAAAAGGAGGCCACTTTGGCCGACCGGCGTTACGGAAGCTTTAATTCTTACCACCGATACTATTCCGTTATCGGAATCGAAGTGGCGAGATGGACTCTGGCATGATCAGTCGACAATGCCTGATGGCGCTGGCGATAGGCCTTGGTCTCGCCGCCTGCAGCCCTGTGGAAGAACAACAGCAGCAGGAACCGCCGACAGTGGTGGAGCCGCCGCCGCTGCCGCCACCTCCGCCCAAACCGCCTGCCCCGCCCGTCAAGCCCGAGCGGCACCAAGGATCCGCGCATTCGACAAAGACGCCGCCGGCCTCTCCGGAAGAGCTGATTGGCCTTGACGAAGCTTCCGTCCGCAAGCTCTTGGGGCAGCCGACCGAAACGAACGACGGCGGCGCGTCGCACATCCTCACCTACAAGACGCGGTCCTGCAGCCTTGACGTCATCTTCTTCATGGATGTGAAAGCCGCTGAAATTCGCGTCCTCGGTTACGAATGGTCCGGCGCCGCCAACAAACCGGCACGAGCCAAGGCCTGCTATGCGCAAATGCGGAAATCTCATGAGTAACGCGGCAAAAACGCGATTGGTGCTGGTCGATGACGATGAACTGCTGCGAGCGGTCTTGGCTGGCAACCTTACCCAGGCCGGTTATGACGTCTGCCAATTCACCGACCCGAAGGTTGCCCTCGCGTCTCTGCGGAGCGGTGACGTGTCCGCCGATTTGCTGATCCTCGACTGGCGGATGCCGGGAATGAGCGGTCTTGAACTGTTGCAATTGCTGCGAGAGGCGGGCAACACGACAGCAGCTTTGTTTTTCACCTCCCACAACGACATTCTTTTTGAAGAGGCGGCGCTGGCTTTCGGCGCCGTCGATTTTATCGACAAAACCCGCAGTTTCGCGATCTTACAGAAGAGAATAGAACTGATTCTGACCCGCGCCGATCAGACAAGTGAACCGCCGGCCGGAATCACCAGCGGTGCCCTCGCCCTTGACAGCGCCACCCACACGGCGTTGTGGAAAGGCCGCAGGATCGATCTGACATTCGGAGAATTCCGCGTTGTCTCGCTGCTGGTGGAAGCGGGTCGGGATGTCACCTACCGCGAGATTTACGATGCCTTGCGGGGCGAGAACTTCGTCGCCGGCGAGGGAGCTGAAGGTTATCGCGCCAATGTCCGCGCCTTGATCAAACGCCTGCGGGAAAAATTCGTCGCCGTCGACGCGGATTTTACTGCCATCGCCAACTATCCGGGCTTCGGCTATCGCTGGCAGGAAAGCGATCCTGCATGATCAAAGTGCTGCGCCTCATATCGAGTTCCCTGGCCGGAAAAATCATTGCCCTGGCGGCGATGTTCCTGATCGTTCCGATCATCCTTTATACTAAATTCGCCGATGCCGATGCGGAACGGCAGGCATTTCTCCTCCACAATCTGCAGGTCGAAGGACGACTGGCGGCCGAGGTTCTCGAACCGATTTTGAGCCACAGCGGCGGACGGGCCCCATTGGACGCAGCCAAGGCTGTCCAGGATCTCGGCAACGATCAGGTCCAGGTGAAATTGCTGCTAAAACCGGCCGGACGGGCCGACTCTTTCTTTCTCGTCGCCGCCAATCCTCCTGTCGAATCGCCTGACCTCGAGCAAGAGCGCCAACGCCTCAGCGACACCGGAATTCTGGCCAAACTCGATGAAAGCTGTGCTGGCGACCGGCCTCTGGCGGTGCATTTCTCGGGACGGTCCGGCAAGGACGAACTGTTGACCTCGATCTCGCCGTTCCATACCGCCGGAGGCTGCTGGGTCATCGTGACGTCCTATGGGCTGGAGAATCTTGCCGGTTCCTCCCTCGCCCGCCCATTCTCAGAGGCATCCGAGGTTCGCCTGGCGATGCTTTTCTATGCCCTGATGGCGTTTCTGACCGTCCTCGCGGTGGCCGGCACACTTCTCGATCTCAAGGCATTTGCCCGCCTGGCGCGGCGCATCAGGCAGGAAGGACCGGCGGGCGAACAGTCGTTTTCCACTGTTGCGGCCATTCCGGAGTTGATGCCGGTGGCACGGGAATTCGATCGCATGGTCGGAACACTCGATGCCTCGGCGCGAGCCTTGCGCGAAGCGGCGGAAGACAATGCCCACGCCTTCAAGGCGCCGATAGGGGCGATCATTCAGTCCCTTGAACCAATGCGGCAAGTTACCGTCAACGACGACCGCGCGGCCCAGGCCCTGGCGGTCATCGAACGCGCACTGGCCCGTCTGACAAATTTGGTCAACGCCACGCGCCGGCTCGACGAAGCCGCCGCCGCTTTGATCAACGCCCGCCTGCATACTGTCGATCTGGCGGCCTTGGCCCGCGAAATGGCCGGTTCTTTTGACCGGATTCACGGCCCCGACGGTATCCGGGTCATCGCCAACACGCCGGCGGTTTCGCGGGTCACGGCAACTGACGAAAGCCTGGAGACCGTCCTCGAGAACCTTCTCGACAACGCCATCAGCTTTTCACCGAAGGACAGTGTCGTCCGCCTCTCCGTCGCCAATCTTGGCGCCCGCGTCCAGTTGGCGGTCGACGACCAGGGACCCGGCGTTCCGCCTGAGCAATTGACCGCGATTTTCAGACGGAACTTTTCCTGGCGTCCCACCGGGCAGAAGACAGATCACAGCAACGGCGCAATGGAAGAACCGGAACATTTTGGTATCGGCCTCTCGGTTGTCCGCCGAACGGTCGAGGTTCTGGGCGGCGAGGTCCATGCCGAAAACCTGCCGGACGGAGGTTTTCGGGTCGTCTTGTCGCTACCCGCAGCATAACGATCGGCATGCCGTTTTCCCGCACCGACAGCGGGGATTGCCTCGTAAAAAATCTCTCTTCCAGCGAGAAAGCACCACCTGCTCCCGGCTGTTTCCGGGGTGTAAGAAAATATGTCACAGAAAACTCACAGCTTCCTTGCAAGCCGAAAGCCACGTCATTCCCTTATCTTTTCCTGCGGGTCGGGCGGTTGTCCGCCATCGTAAGGAGCACGTTGTGAAGAGGCTTATCGTTATTTTTTTTCCTTGCGCTTGCTTGCTGACCGTCTCGGCCTGTTCACACATGCCGACAGAAGCGCAGCGCGCCTTTTCCGGCGGCGCCATCGGCGCTGCCGGCGGTGCCGCCGTGACAGCCTTGGCCGGCGGCAGCATCCTGGGTGGGGCCCTCATCGGCGGCGCCGCCGGCGCCGCGATTGGAGCGCTAACGAGTTCAGACCATATCAGCCTCGACCGGAGGCATTAGGACACGGCCCAACAAATCCCGTCGGCCGCGATTTGGCGCCTACGGAACCCTTTGAATTTATGTAGTGATGTTGAATTCGACCGATAACACCGATTTCGGGGTCACCACATCAGGATCGGAGCGCAGCCCATGACCAGTCAGAATGAACTGATCGAAGAGGCCCAGCGGCAGATTGCCGCGCTGAGAACCACTGATACCCGGATCACCTTGCTGGCACTCAGTGCCCCCAGACTTCCCGCCAGCGTGGTGGCGGCCCTGGTCCGTTCGGCGTCCGCGACGCTCGATCTGATCGGCTCATTGGGCGATGGCAGTTTTGGTCTGCTTTCTTTGCGTTCGCATGGTCCCGATGGCGGTGCCGGTGTGGAACATCGGTTTCTCATGCGCCTGCAGGGTGTGCTGTCGCCATTGGCCGCTCGCCACGACGTCGGTCCGGTTTCTTTTCGTGCCGTGCACCGTTGGGCTTGCGAATTGAACGATTGGGCCGATCTTTTCGATAGTCTGCGTGACGCTCCCGCTATTCCGCTGCACATTCCGACGGAACGGCGCTATGGCGCATCGGCCGAGTATCAAAATTCGGCGATGGCGACAGCGATGCGGTTTTTACGTCCGAGTTCGGCGTCCGATGGATCGCGTACCTGACGGGCGCATGGCGTCCCGAAATGCGGATGCGCGCATCACGCTAAAGAGAAACAAATTGTCAGTAGCACCGGCGTCCCTGCCGGTGTGCCGCCGCTAGGCGGACCCTTTCCGGCTCACGCCGGAACACCGGCAGAGACGCCGGTGCTACTCGTGTTCCATCCAGAGCGGGTCGGCGACCCGTCGCTATTCGCGGCGCAGGACGAAATTGATCAGCAGGCCGGCCAACCAATTCTCCTTGAATTGCGCCTCAAGCGCATCGCGATCGTAACGATTGTCGAGCCAAACCAGAAACGCCTTCGGGCTGCCGTCGGATTCGGCCAGGAATCGATTGAAGAAGAAATCGATCACGCCGGTCTTGGCGTGTTTGAGATGCCCATAAGCCAGCGACAGATGCTTTTTCATCGCAACGCGCAACGGCACGCCCTGGCGCAAGAACAGATAGAGTGTCGACATGAAGCCGGCGCGGTCGGCCCCTGATTTACAGTGCAACAATACCGGATATTCGATCTCATCGAATACCTGCGCCGCGGCTCTCAAGGTGGCAGGGTCAAGCGGGCTGCGTGACCGGATGGGAAAGTCGATCAGCGTCAGTCCAAGACGCTGGCACTCCTCGCGCTCCAGCAGATAGGTCCCGTCGTTCTCCCGGCACCCGCGCAGATTGAGAATGGTCCGGATCCCGTGACGTTTGGCCCACCGCAGATGGTGCGGCGCCGGCTGTGCGCTCCGCCAGACGCCTTCGGATACCAGATGGCGGTTGCAATAGATATCGCGGATGAACCCATGGTCCACCAGCCACAGATCCACGTAAGCGCGCAGCCGTTCTCTCCCGGTCAATTCACGGCAGGGCTTGGCAAGCGTCGGCAGGTCCATGATGTTCTCTAAACTCCACGCCGGGACAGAGGTCGGGCGCATGCGTACCACAAAGCGGCAGGAAGACAAAGCACAGGCAGATCGATATCCATCAGCAATTCCTGGCCGCGTCCGCGGAGGATGGTGTATCAACAGCGGCGAATTACTTTGGGATCGAGGCCAGATGACCGCTGAACGAACCAACGAAACGAAACTGGCGCTGACCGACGACCGGTCGCTTGGCTTGATGCGTCGGCTGTTCACCGAATCGGTGCTTCCCTACCGCTATCATATGATCGCCGCGGTGATCTGCATGGGAATCGTCGCGGGGATGACGGCGGCCTCGTCCTGGCTGCTCGAACCCGTCGTCAACAAGGTCTTCGTGCAACGCGACAATTCGATGCTGTGGCTGATCGGCGGCTCCGTTTTCGCCGTTTTCGCAGTGAAAAGCCTCGCCAGCTATTTGCAGGAAATTCTGTTGGCCACGGTCGGGCAGCACATCATTTCCGACACGCAAAACCGGCTGTTCCATCACATCATCCACCAAGACGTTTCGCTGTTTCAAACCCGGGCATCGGGAACGCTGGTGTCACATTTCACTTACGACATCAATGCAATGCGCTCTGCCGTGTCCTCGGCTTTCGTCGGCATCGGCCGTGATGCCCTGTCGGTGATTTTTCTCGTCGGCCTCACCTTCTACCAGGACTGGTTGCTGGCCACAGTCAGTCTGGTGGCGGCGCCGCTGTCGATCTACCCTCTGCAACGCTTGGGCAAAAGGATGCGGCGCGTCGCCTCGCAGACGCAGGAAAAAATGGGAGGACTGACGACCACATTGGCGCAAACCTTCCAGGGTATCCGGGTGATCAAAGCTTACGGCCTGGAACAGTTCGAGGAGACCCGCGTCGATCGGATGGTTTCATCGCTCTGCAGTTTGGCGATCAACGCCACCCGGGTCGAGGCCGCCGCGCAGCCGATCATCGATACTTTCGGCGGCATCGCCATCACGGCGGTCATCGTCTATGGCGGCGCCAGGGTCATCGAGGGGGCGACGACGCCGGGCGCCTTCTTCTCCTTCATCGCGTCCGTATTGATGGCCTACCAACCGCTCCGGTCGCTTTCCAAGGTCAATGTCTCGCTGCAAACCGGTCTTGCCGCCGCCTACCGGATATTTTCACTGCTCGACGAGCAACCAAGGCTGACCGACCGGGCGGACGCCGTCGCCTTGCCACGGGTCTCGGGAGCGGTCCGTTTCGAGAACGTGCGTTTTTCCTACGACGGCATCGACAACGCCCTGAACGGCGTCAGTTTCGAGGCGCCGGCCGGTGCCATCACCGCCCTTGTCGGCCCGTCCGGAGCCGGCAAGAGCACCGTATTCAGCCTCATTCCCCGTTTTTACGATCCCAACGACGGGGCAGTCGTCATCAATGGCACAGACATCCGCGCCGTCACCATCGCAAGCCTGCGCGATACCATGGCCGTGGTCAGCCAGGAAGTCGTGCTGTTCGATGACAACATCATCAACAACATTCGCTGCGGTCGTCTAAACGCCACCGACGACGAGGTTTTCGCCGCGGCGCGCGCCGCGGCGGCGGCCGACTTTATCGACCGGCTTCCGGACGGTTACCAGACCGAAGTCGGCGAGCACGGCCTTCGTCTGTCGGGAGGCCAGCGCCAACGGATCGCCATCGCCAGGGCCATCCTCAAGGACGCCCCGATCCTTCTGCTCGACGAAGCGACCAGCGCGCTTGACACCGAATCGGAGCGCGCCATTCAGACGGCGCTCGCCACCTTGATGAAAGGCCGGACGACCATCGTCATCGCGCATCGGCTATCGACGATCACCGATGCCAAGGTCATTCACGTGTTCGATCACGGACGGGTCATCGAAACCGGAAATCATGACCAGTTGCTGGCCAGGAACGGTCTCTACGCCCATTTGCACGCCCTGCAATTCGCCGGACAAACAGCCGACATCTAGGCTTACGTCCCTCGTCATTCCCGCGAAAGCGGGAATCCACCACCCGAAAGGCATTAGGAATCCATGGATTCCCGCTTTCGCGGGAATGACGGACGACGGTGCTTTCTGTTAGCGTCGCAACACTAGATGTCGGCCTCAAGAGCGTAGGCCTTGTCCTCCTCCAAGATATGGTCCAACCACCAATCCGCCAGGAAATCCAGGATCTCCAGCACCAGTTTGGTATGATCCTCCCCCTTCAAACGGGCGAGGAAGGACTGCACCTTGGTCATGAACTCGTCATGCTGCTGCTGATGCAGAGCTATCCGGCTGAAGTGAATTCGCGTCATGAACGATTCTTCGTCATGGAAATGCTTGACGGCGTAGGTTGCCAGACAGGCAAGCCCGGACTCGACCTCGGCCCGGTTGGCATTGGCACTGATGGCATCCAGTTCGTTGATCAGTTTGATCAACTCGCGATGTTCGTCATCCAAAAACGGCACACCGACAGTCATCTCTGACGACCAGGCGATGAAAGGCGTCGTTATCATCGTGATACTCTCCCGACCGATCGATCGAGGGGCCGCAGCTTGCCGTGGCGACGTCGATGCACGCATGGAAAGGGATTATCATCGCACGAACCATCAGGTACGGACAGTCGCTTTTGTGGGTAGTCCCTGGCAGGCTGTCCGCCTTGCGGTGGCTAATATCTAGTCGTCATCACCGTGGCTTTGCCGATCCACCGGACGTCGGTCTTCGCTCACCCGCATCCACCCCTTCCTCCGCAAGAGGCGGAAGACTGCCTGAGTACCCCGGTCTTCCAGATAATGCACCAACCCTGCAACCGCCGCGCCGACGGCAACTTCACTACCGCGAAACAATGCGGTCATTTCGACCGAGACGCCGGGTGACGTGGTCAGCAGCACCAGAGGGCACGTCCACAACCCCACCCTGACCGCCGGCCGCAGTCGAGCGGCGATCGCGCAGATCGCCACGCCGACGGCAAGTTCCACCGCTTGTGGAGCGCCGCCCAGCCATGTGCCGATTTCGTCAACCATGACGGCAACCATCACGCCAAGAACGGTTCCGGCAATCCGCCCATCGACGGAATGATGGGTGGTTATCAGCGACTCCTGCGACACGACCAAAGCGGAAATAGGCGCCCACACGGGAAAGGGAAGCCGCAAATGGAGAGCGAAAAGGTAGGAGACGACCGCCGCCAGGCTGCACCTGACGACGTATCGCCCACTTTCGATCATATCGGTCCGCGACACCCTAACCCCTCCAAAGCGAAACAGAGAAAAACCGCCGGCGGGTCTCATCAGGACAGAAACACATTGACGATGGCATTGCCAATCCCGATCAGGGCCGAACCGGTGATCAGGCCGGCGCTGATCGGTTCGCATCCCTCGACCCAAATTTCATGCGCCTTGGTTCCCGGCGTCTTATGCCGACGCCCCATGACCCAAAAGATCATGGCGCCCACCCACATCATGAAAGTGGCCTCCGGCGGCAGCACGACACCAAGACCGATCGAAACGGCGGTCAAGGGAAACCGTCCGTGCGTCGCGATGCGAACGATCTCAACAAGCGCCGCGCCGATCGCCGCGACGATAATCGAGATCACCGCCGATGCCGGCAGGTCCTTGACGCCGTGAGCGATAATTTCCGCCACGCCCTTCCACTGCAGGGCCGCCGGCATGGCGAACTGCTCGGAGACGATGGATGCCGTGGAACGCAGGCCGTCGTGATCCGGCGGCAGAAAAAGCAGGAAAAACAGCGGAATGCAGGTCAGTGCGCCGGCAAAGATGCCGATGACGTGACCGATCGCCTGTTGGCGCGGCTTGGCCCCCAGCATATAGCCGGGTTTGATATCGGACAGCAGATTGGCGGCATTGGCCGAAATCTCGCCGGTCATGCCGGCTGGTATCAGGTTGCTGGCCGGGTTGCTGCGATCGATCGCGCCGATGGTGAATTGGGTGATCTTGGAGAGCGCACCGGTCGGCGTCCAGGAGGTCAAAGCCATCGAATTGGTGCAGATGATCGTCAGGACAAAAATCAACGGCAGCGAAATGAAAGCGAGCAGCCATGGAACGCCAAAAAAGGCATGCGTTACCCAGGCGCCCAGCACACTGAACACCGGAACACCGATGAACGACACCTTGAGCGGCAGCTCGATATTCTTCAGAAGGTCAATGCTGCTGCCCTTTTTTTCCTTTCGGCTGCGCAAAGATTTAAACAGGCCGGTAAAGACCTCCGGCCGCCCCAACAGACCGACCAGAGAGCCGACCACCATGGCCGCGACGCCCCACCACAACGCCCACTGATTGACGATTTCGGCCCGCGAAATTGGCGCGATGACGCCATTGGGAAGGACACGCTCGACGATTTCACCATGATTGATGATGATTGGTGCCAGGATGACATAATTGATGATAGCGCCCAGCAGACAACTGGTGGCGACGCGAATCCCCATCAGGCCGCCGACTCCGACCATCGCGGCATCAAGGGTCAGGCGCAGTCCCAGCTGACGGATATCGACGCCAAGGATCCGTGGAATCCAGAGATTGAGCCTGGCGGCGGCGGCGTAATAGTAGCTGTCCAGCCGTTCCTGAATGCTCCAGGGCTCCACCATGCCGGCCCACTTGTCCATGCGCAGCAGCTTGAACTGGATCAGACGCATCCAGCCATCGCTGATGACAAGTTGGTAAAGACCGGTAACGACCGTGGTAACCCCAAGAAGCCGGGCCTTGAACATGCCGGCATCGGCGGCTCCGTGATAAAGCGAATCCAGCACCACGCCGCTGGCGCGTCCCTCGGGAAACGGCAACTGCTCTTCGTTGATGAAGCGCCGTTTCATCGGAAAGGCGACCAGCACGCCCAAAATGGCGACGATAACCATCCAGGCCAGCATCTGCCACCAGGGCACGATACGCCCGGTCACCAGCATATAGGCCGCCAAACTGGAGATCAGCGGCGAAGTCATATAACCGGCGGCGGTGGCGATCGACTGGGTACAATTGTTTTCGAGGATCGTGTAGTCGCGACTGAGGCCCGCGCCATGCAACAGGCGAAACAAAGCGAAAGATAGAATAACAGAACTCAACCCGACACCAATTCCGACGCCGGTCTTGCCACCGATATATAACGATGTCGCGGCCAGCACACTGCCAAGACAAAAACCAGTCAACCCGGACCTCAGAGTAAGCTGCGGCATGTCACCCCGATAGATATTCTTATACCACCATTCGTCCTTTTGCTCTCTTGTCCATGTTCTGATCTGATCGTCATCCAATTGCTGCAACGCCATGCGGTCCCACCTCATGATTGCGGGCCGGAGACAAGCCGTTCACATGCGCGCCTGCGTCGCGCCCTCTCGGTCCGCCATTGGACGAGCCTCCTGGACACAAAGACACCTGACCAGCGGTCAGGGTCGGATTCGGCACGACGGATACCAGCCCCCACCCTTCATTCTCTGTTGCCGGGAGCGTTACGGGATACGGCTATTGTTTTCAATGTCTTTTTGCGGGAAGAGGACAACGACCACCTTCCTTCACGAAGGTCATGTCGTCTTGCCGTTTCATGACCATCGATGGACTGACGTTCATCACAAGGAACGGCCATCCGCATTTTTGGAAGAAACAAATATTTAAACCTATTTATGCACAATGGCATAACCTTTACACATTTCATCAACATAATAAGGATAGAATATAAAGGAGAAATCAATACCGCATCGCGCAGATAAGGTATGTATCAATGTCACTGTTTCTCCTTCTTTCCGACGCTTCTGCAGCCTACCCGGCACTATCCCCCGCTCATTTCCAGAAGACATTTCGTTCATGAAGAATGTCTTTTCACCGCTCAATCCGTTATGACAATCGTCGTACGATAATTTTTAAACTCGATAATCGCGTTTTGGTTGGAAATTTCGGTTGGCGAGAACAAAAGGCAGAGATATTCTCCAAGTTCAAGAAAATCGTATGCGGAGGCGGCCATGCGAACATCCGATATCTGCCATCTAAAATCATGGCTCATTGCTGTGGCAAATGACCTGGAAAGCGCCAATACGCTGGAAAAACTGGAAAATTGCCTAAAAGCGCAGCGACTGCTGTGGAACAGTTTGCATGACTATTTCAGCCCAGGGCGGCAAAATGATTTGGAAATATTCCACTATTCTGACTTTGTACTAGGAATCCTTCAGGATCATACCTTTCCGGATGACCGGTATATTTCCGCACTGGCCGGAATAAACCTGCGAGCCAGCGCCCTGCTCGGCGCCCGCTGCCCGTGCCGCAATGAACTGGGACGGTGCCTCTGCCTGATCGTCGACGAGCATGGTGCGCGGGGCAAACGCCCTATGGAACGTCAGGGGGCGCAAGGATAGGTTCCCGACAGATCTCCTCGCCCGACTATCCGGATGATGCGGGAGTGGACCGAACTCCGACTTCGCAGCCCCACCCGTCCGAAACCCTTTCAAACGCCAGAGCGTGACGCGAGCGTGATTGATCGCATCACGCTCCAGTGGCCACGCCAGACGATTGAGTCCCAAGCGCCTGGGTTGGACCACCAGCAGCCAGAATCTCGCCGTCAGGCAGAAACCGTCAGACGCTCGCCGATCAGCGCCAGCGACGAGGCTATGTCTGGGCACTCCTGTCGTAGCGGCGTTACAAGACGAAGGGCCTCGCCGCGATCTATGCTGTTACCCCGCAGTTCAGCGTCAAGGATCTCAATCAGTTTTTCCACGTCGGCCAAATACGTCATCGTCATAATTTTTTTTGCTTTCGCCACTCCTGTCCCATTCTTGGTGTGGTCGGCCCGACTGCCGAAAATACGTATCATTGTCGCAGGCCACCGCATTGAGTTTCTTGAACTTTTTCGGACGTTGTCCTGGTGATCGCCAGGCGTCAGCCGGAAGCGTCCGACAGCCCCACCGTGGCGCGCCTGCCACCATCCCCAAAAAACCATCAACAATCTCTCGGGGTGGAAGACGGTTTTGCTTGTAATCGCACGCGAGAGCAACGAGATTGCCTCGATCATTCAGCCCCTCGGAAGCATTGCTACTCGTCCGGCGTTTGATGCGTTGCACGAAGACGTGCAGCGCTACGTTATCATTGGAGACATCAAATGCCGAACGGCACAGTCAAATGGTTCAACGGCACTAAAGGTTACGGCTTCATCACCCCCGACAACGGTGGCGCTGACGTTTTCGTGCACATCTCGGCCGTCGAACGTGCCGGCCTCAATGGCCTGAATGACGGCCAGAAGGTCTCATTCGACGAAGAACGCGATCCCAAGAAGGGCAAGACCTCCGCGGTCAACCTCAAGACTCTCTAGAACTTGTGGCTTCGGGGCGTGAGCTGCTTCACGCCCCAAGCTTCCTGAAGCGCCATGCGGCGTGCCATCCGGCACCATCGATGCGCCGGTCTCTTACCGTCTTATCGCAGATGAGATTGCATCGATAATAGACGGGACCAGGGAATCGTCCAGATCCACTGCCAGCCCAACACCCGCGATCGCGCCGATCACGATTATCGCCGCGATCAACGCCAACCATGGGCCATGACGACGCCGACGGTGGTGACGTCTGGGAAGTGTGGATAACCCGAGAAAACCGGGACCTGTCATTCCGTCCTCTTCATCAACTTCCGCTCGCCGTCCTTCCGTTCGCGGAGATTACGCCCCTAACCTCGCCGGCGCACTCAAGGAATGTTACCTCGCTGTCTATAAGGTCAGACAGGCAGATGGATAACAATATCGTCTGTACGGCTTTTCTCGTCACGTGCGAGATCTCTTACGGCTGATATGCGGTTATTTGATGGAACCGTGAGAATGCGCCCAAAAAAAGATAAAGAATCATGTACGCCGTCCCCACGAATGCCAAAAAATTTCCGCGGATCGCGGTCGACATTGAGGCGGTAACGGCACAGACCGCTTTCCCTGCACAACAATTTCGAATCGGACGCTCAAGCACCAAACCACTTACAACCATTCATTACAAAAAATTGCATAAAACTTTCATATTATTAAAGTTGAATTAACGTATCGGTGATTTTAGCCTGCATGTCGTGGGTCAATACTTTCACATTGCGCGCAACTATTTTCATATCCATTTTGTGAGACACAAGATGAGCGAGAAGAGCAACCTGGGCGCTGCCCTGGGGAGCGGGGCCCACGACTCGAATTCAGCCTCGGTTCAGATCGGTCGACGGAGTGTGCTTCTTGGCGCGGCTGGCATGGCAACGATGATTGGTGGGATTGGCGGCAGCTTCTCCAAAGCTCAGGCGACGGGGAGCCCGATCGCGAGTTTCGCGATTGCTGTCCTTCCCGACACGCAGTTTTATTCGCGATATGCGACGACAGAAGAAACCCAGCAGTACCAACGGCATTACGGTTCGACACCCTACGCGGCACAGACTGGCTGGATCGCCACCAACGCGGCGACGTACAGTATTCCTTTCGTCGTTCATCTCGGCGACATCGTCGACGAGCAATGGATAAACGACCAGTGGGTCATCGCGAATACAGCCATGCGCCAGCTCGAATCCGCAGGCGTCCCCTACTCCGTTCTCGCTGGCAACCACGACGTCGTTCTCGACCTCGACTACAGTAGCCCGTCCGACCAGGGCAGCGGAACCGATGCACAGCGAAACCTGGGAGCCGAGCCCTACCTGCAGTGGTTTCCCGCCTCCCGCGCCGCGGCCCAGAAGACGTTTGGCGGCCGCGATCCCTCAGGTTTCCACGAATACCATATCTTCACGACGCACGGCGTCAGCTTCATGGTGCTGTCTTTGTCGTGGCGCATCTCCGATGCCGCGCTCGCCTGGGCCAATGCGGTGATCGCCCAGAATCCACATCTGCCCGTGATCCTCTCAAGCCACCAGCTTCTGAACATCGACAATGACGCAGAGAGCCCGCTTGAGACCCCATACGGGCTCATGCTTTGGGATAAGCTGATCTGCAAAAACGATCAAATCTTCATGACCCTGAATGGTCACTATCACGGCGCTTCCTATCTGAAGAAGTACAACAACTTCGGAAACGAGGTCCACGAGATGGTCGTGGACTATCAGATGGATTATCAGGGCGGCAATTCTCTGATGCGCCTCTACGAGTTCGACCTTACGAACAACAGTATTAACGTAATGTCATTCTCGCCTTGGGTCCCGGAGAAGCCGGCGAGCACCCTGACCCAATTCGACTACGCAGAACTGACGGCATCGAACCAGGAATTCTCGATCCCGATCAAGTTCCACAAGCGGTTCGCCGGATTCACACGCTTCGCACCATCAACCGCCACCATCGGGACGCCAATCATCCAGCGCGTCAGGCAGGATTTCCTCGCGAGCTACGCCGAGCCGACGCCAGCCGCGCTGAAGCTTCCGCAGAACACGGACGACTTCCCTCTGGTCGCCGAGACCTACGCGCATTGGCGCGCCCCGGCCGCCAAGATCGGCCAGATCGCCGCGATCGGTGACGTCCTTCCCGACGTGTTCGGCGGCAACGACTTCACCCGCGCACTGTTGGTCAATGGGGCGCAGGCGGGCGATGTGGTCTGGTCAAGCGACAAGCATGCGCTGTCCTCCGCCGCCGGCAGCGTCTCCTTCCTGAACACCGATAAGACCGTCGGCCGGCTGAACGCCTTCCTGACAGCGGCGGGAGCCTCCCTCAATGGCCGCAGCTTCTGGTCGGGCTACACCTTCGAGACATTCATCAAGATCCCTACGGACTGGTCAGCCACCAAGCACGCCTGGGGTAACATGCTCGGGCGCGAGGGCAACCGCGGCAACGTGCCGGGCGGCTTCTGTGGCAACGATCCGCAGGCCTCGATCGTGCTTTTTGCGATCTCCAAGCTCCGCGAGGTCCAGTGGGAGGTCGTGCCCGCGACCGACTCCCATTACGCGCAGACCAACTGGTCGGGCGAGATCATCCGCGGAAACTGGTACCACGTTGCGGTCGTCAACGATCCGTCGACCGCGACGACGACCATGTATATCGAAGGAGCCCCGGTTCTGCGCAACGTGGGCAATGCCGCGACCGGAACACGCTCGCAGTCGCCTGTGCTTCCGTGGATCTTCGGAGCCGGCTGGTGCAACGGGGTACTCAGTGACGGCTATTACGGCCAGATCGGCGAGTTGCGCATCGTCGCGAAGCCGATCGGCGCGAACCAGTGGCTGACGGCGAGGCGCTTCTCCTAGGCCCAAGGGACGGAATAGTCGAGAGTCTGAGGTTCACATGACGCCTGCACCTCCAGGGTGCCGCTCTTTCCCATTCGCAATTTCTCTCGAGAGCACAAATGTTCTTCAAGTTCACAACACTGTCCGCGCTTCTGGCGGTCGCGACGGCAAGCCCAGCCTTCGCCACGCAAATAGGTGCATAGCCCGGCATCTTCACCGGCACGGGCGCCGCCGCACCACCGGCGGCGGGAAAAGCACATGGGGCGATCAGGCCGCCTTGCGGCGGCTGGTCACGCCGAGGCCAGCCAGACCGATGCCGAGGAGCGCCAGGCAGGCTGGTTCAGGAACGGGAGTCGAACTGGCCACTGACCACGTCCCCGCCCCGCCCTGATCGTCGGGGGTCACCGATCCGGTGAACCAGGAACCATCTACGTCGGACCCAAAGAAAACATAAGCGGACGTTTCTAATCCGATCCTCGCCGAACCAGGTAAATCACCTGGCAGACTACCCTTTATATACATAATTTCATCAGAGGTGATTGTGTACTTGGGCAAAAGATTACTGCCGTCATAAGTGAAAGAAACGAAATTATCCGCAGTTATGTTGTTTCCCAACGTGTAGTTCGCAAGCGTAATACCAGGAGCCTTAGCCTTTGACACACGCCCAAGACCTCGTGCCGATTGAGACAATCCGTTCTGGGTCGTTGGCGAGGAAATTCCACGCGTCTTCGCAGGCGTTTAGAATGGCGTCGTAGTCGTCCCAGACCAAGCT
>JARLJB010000291.1 GCA_031291415.1 Telmatospirillum sp. | reverse complement strand
GTGAGATCAGCATCGGCCGTCACCGGCAGGTCGAAAACGCTCTCCCTCGAGCGGATCTTTTCGCCCGGCCGAACGGCGGCGGTAAGATCGACCCGCAGGTTCTGGGGCAATTGATAACCGACCCCGAATCCCACGAGCGCCGACGATCCCAGGTCGCCCTGGAAACCCGTTCCGTCCACCACGCTCTTGCCCATGTCCTGGCTGAGCGACCCGCCGGCGTCAAGGCGGAGATAAATCCCCTCTGCCGCCCTGGCATCGAGGGTCGTTCCCAGCATCGCCAGGGCTGAAACCATGAGGGCGCAGAATGTTGTGTTGTTTGTCATGTCAGTGTCCTCACCGTCCTATTTGCAGACCCAGTTGTTGGCACTGGTAGTGCTACCCGATCCCACATAGGTCGCTACCTTCGGATAGGTGCACAGCGGGTGGGTAAACAGGACCGCAGCAGTCGAAACGTCGCCGGCATGCTTGGACACGACGATCGTCTCTGGCGCGACGCCGTTCTCGACCCAGGTCTCCAGCGCCTGGACCAACTCGCCGTACTGGCGGGTCGCGTCGGTAAAGCTCTGCGGACCAGGACCGCCGCTACAGTGGTTCACGCCGGGAACCATGTACAGGCGGGCGAATTGTTCCGTCGTCGCCAGCGAACGGGCATAAGCCCCTTTCATGGCCTGGGCGGCGAGGGCTTGGGCGCGAGGGCTCAAAGACGAATTGGCCGTGTTCTGGTTGTAGGGAAATTCCGGATTTTGGTAGCTGAGATCGAGAACCCGGCCGTCGGCCGCAGTCGCGTTCACCCGAATCATGCGCTCGTAGAAGTTGACCGTATCATAAGGCGAAATCCCCGGATCTTCCCAGCCGTGGTAAAGCAGGACTTTTCCGCCGCGGGCCTTATAGGCGGCGAGGTCCTCGGGCAAGACGACAGCGGCGCCGATCGGTGTCGCTTCAATTTTGTCCACGTCCGAATCGAAATTGAAGTTCTGCCAGTCCCAGTTGGTATTCTGATACGCCATTGCGCCCAGTGCATTTGCACCGCTTTGGCCTCCCGCCAATGGCGGCGAGGTGACAATGTACCCGGAAAGCCCCGAAAACATATTGTATCCGGGAAAGATCATTTTTCCGGTTCTCGGGTTGAAAGTTCCCTTCATGATGGTTTTCACAGCCGCCACCTGTGATGCGGTCAGGCAGTTAGTGGCGTCTGCCCCGGTGCATAACAAAGAACTTGGATCCCAATTGCATTGGAGCGGATTCTCGACCAATCCGGAGGCAGGATTTGCGCAGGCCGCTGTTGAGGCGTTCTGGATGGTCGCTATCTTTGACACGGGGATGACGTTTGCCGCGTTGCTGAACAGCTGTTCCCACCTTACGTTGGTGATCCACAAATGTGTAACGCTCTTCGCGGCGGCGCCGGCGACAATACCGTCGAAATAGGTTGGGAACCGCTTGGCCATCATGAGGCCTTCGCGGCCCCCGTCCGAACATCCCACGAAGTAGGAATGCTGCGGCGCCGTGCCGTAGTAGGCCTGGATAAGGGCGGCCGCGGCATCGTGCGTCACCTGATGGGCCCGGTAGGCGTAATCGATAACCGCTTGGGGATGTCCTAAGGCCTGTTGACATTCAACGGAGAGCGATTTCGGAGGCGACGAGATGGATCATTGCCGCGAAGCTCTGGTCAGTCTTCTCGTAACGCGTTGCGATGCGGCGGAAAGATTTGATTTTGCAAAAGAAATTCTCGACCAGG
>JARLJB010000290.1 GCA_031291415.1 Telmatospirillum sp. | reverse complement strand
GGACGGTATTTACGACGTTTTGTTTTCGCGCTTCACCGTCGCGCAGGTTAACCTGCGCGACGGTGAAGCATCACATCAACCTGTCAGGGATGTCTCCGAACACCTGTCAGGGATGTCCCCGGTCTAAACAGCATCTTGCCCTCCTCCGACGCGAAGGCTGCGGAAAGGCTTGGCTTCCGGCTCTGCCGGAACGCGGCCGAGACGCTGGCGCCCGGCGCTTGAGGGACATTTAACAAATGGAGCGGGCTCAGCCCGCGACTAGCCCTTTGAGGGCGCCGCAGCGTTGCCGGAGCGCCAGCGCAGGCATAAGCGAGGAAAGCCAAGCCGGCGGATGCCGGCGCCCGGCGCTTGAGGGACATTTAACAAATGGAGCGGCGCCCGACGCCTCGCGGGACACCTACCGAACCGTGACCGTCGCGGCCAGCACATAGCCGCCGCCCCGCACGGTTTTGATCAGTTCGGGTATCTTGGCATCGGGTTCGATCTTGCGGCGCAGCCGTCCGACCTGAACATCGATGGTCCGGTCGAAGGGGCCGGCCATCCGCCCACGGGTTTCCTCCAGAAGCTGGTCCCGGTTCAGCACGGTCTGCGGATGCTGCAGGAAAACGAAAAGCAGTTCGTACTCGCCGCCGCTCAACTCGACCAACACGCCGTCCGGCGCGTAGAGCTGGCGCCTCGCCGTATCGAGGGTCCATCCGGAAAAGCTGAAGCTTCGGCCGCGCAAGGGCGGCTCGGACGGATGAGTCTGCGCGGTTCGTCGCAACACGGCGCGCACCCGCGCCAACAGTTCGCGCGAACTGAAAGGTTTGGCGAGATAGTCGTCGGCGCCCATTTCAAGACCGACCACGCGGTCGGTCTCACTGCCGGCGGCGGTCAGAAAAATCACTGGAATTTGCGAATCCTGGCGGATTTCGCGACAAAGGGAAAGGCCGTCCTCGTCGGGCAGCATCAGATCGAGAATCACCAGATCAAAGCGATTCTGAGCCATGACCTGGCGCATATGCCTGCCGTCGCCAACGGTGGTCACCCGAAAGCCGTGCGGTTCGAGGAATTGGCTGACCAGCTGGCAGATTTCCGGATCGTCATCGACGATCAGCAGCAGGGGGAGGACGGAGGATGGCGTCGCCATGGCGTTGCTCATATCGAATCAATCCTCTCTGATTCGTGGGGCATTGGGAAGCGTGACGGTCGCGCAAAGGCCGCCTTCCGTCAGGTTCCTGAGGACGACATCGCCGCCATGAGCGCGGGCGATGCCCCGGACCGTCGCCAATCCCAATCCCAGGCCGCCGGTACGCTTGTTGCGCGAGGCTTCCAGCCGGTAGAACGGCCGAAAGACCTGTTCCAATTGCTGTGTGGGAATTCCCGGTCCATGGTCGGAAACCCTTATCTCGACCCGTTCGGGCGATGACGATATCTCGACGCGGGCATCATGACCGTAACGCACGGCGTTTTCGATGAGATTGGCAAACAGACGTTTCATCGCCAGCGGACGGCCGCGATAGACCAGGCGGTGGGGCCAGTCGAAGACGACATCGTGTCCGGCGTCGGTCATATCGTCGCAGATGGTGCCGATCAGGGCGGCAAGGTCGATCGCCTGCGCCGGCTCGTCGGTCGCTTCGTCCTTGGCGAAGGCCATGCTGGAAGCGACCATCTGTTCCATCTCGTCGAGATCCCGGAGCATCTTGGTCTGCTGCAGCGTTTCGATAGGCAACTGTTCAGTGCGCAGGCGCAAACGGGTGATCGGGCTGCGCAGATCGTGCGAGACGGCGGCGAGAAACTGCAGGCGGTCGTCGACAAAGCTGCGGATGCGCCGCTGCATCAGGTTGAAGGCGCGGGCGGCGACCCTGACCTCCCGCGGGCCGTCCTCGGCCAGCGGTTCGGCGCTGACATCCATGCCGAGCCGTTCGGCGGCGCGGGCGAATGCGGCGAGTGGCGCGGTGATCCAACCGGTTGCCCAAATCGCCATGATCAGGGTGCCCAACAGCATGACCAGTGTCGAGATGAGCGATTGGCGCGACCAGGATGAAATCCGGTCCGCCCCTTGCAGATGGAATTGGCTCCAACTGCCGTCGGCCAAGCCTACCGAAACCTGCAAATGCCGCGTCATGGCGCCGCCGTGCAGAAGATGCAGGGCCGAGGTCAGGTCGGGTTGTGCCCTTGCCGTCAGGTCGACCACATGCAGGCGTTTTTCGTCCAGCGGGCCAAAATAGGGTCGCAGCGACGCCCTGATCTGCTCCCACTGGCTGTCGTCGATGTGATCGGCAGCGGCGGGTACCGTCTGCCCCCAGGAGACTTGCAGTGTCGGTTGGCTGATCGCTTCGGCAACCTGTGGCCGCAGGTTGTCGGGAGTGCTGTCGATGACCCGGGCGAGGACGGCCAGACGGTCGGCGACCATCTGTTCATTGGCGGACGCCAGCGCCTGTTCGCGATCGGTGGAATAAACCGCTGTGCTGGCCATGTGCGATACAGTCAGCCCGATCACCAGGACCAGGATGGTTCTCGTACGGATCGAATCCGGCAGAAGCTTCATCGTTCCCATGCACCTTTCGCGTCAGGCCGTGTCGCCTTTCGCCGATAGTGCGCATGAACAGGCGCCTGTCAATCACCAGCGCTGAAGGCGGGCAGGGACATGCCCTGCGGCCAAGCCAGCAAGTGGCTACGGCAGCTTCGGCAGTCGGAGCTGCCGAAACCGGGGATCGGCACCGGAAAATTGGCGAGGCAGGCCGTCAGGGCACATTCGTCGCCGTCGGGAAACACCCAGGCGCCAAGGGCCTGCCCGGTTGAGGTCAGTTGGTCGACATGCCAGCGCACCGTCTTGTCCCGGCGCAAATGCCTGGCGATGCGGGCCCTGAGGCCACCGGGTCCGCGGGCGCTTCCGCAATAGAGATAACGGCCGGCCGCCAGCGTCTTTGCCGGTTGTCGCGCCAAGTGAATCTCGGTGTCGCCGGCAAGTGTGATCAGCAGCACATAGGCACCGGGAACGGCCGGAATTTCAGTGGCATCGGAATAAAAGGCCATCGCCGCGTCGGTCTTGCGAAGTCTTGACTTGAAGCCGGCGTCCCGCTTGATCGCGATTTCCCGGCGCAAGGCATCGCCATGATCCATCGGCCCCTCGATGTGAATGGGGCGCCACGGACCCCGGCCGCGCGTGAATTTGGCGCCGTTGCCGGCATTGTGGCTTTTCAGGCGGGCCGTGACGTCCTTGGCGATTCCTGTGTAAGTGACGCCGGCATCGTTGAGCAGAACATAGACGTACCACGTCATGGACGATAGAAACCCAGGTGAGGAAAACCCGTGCTTTATAGACCGGGGCTGTCCACGAATGAACCTGCAATCGAAGGCTTCGACCCTGCTGGCCTAAGCGGAACGAACCTCCGCGAGAAAGCGGACGACCTCGTCGCGCAGCTTTTTTGAATCGGAGGCGAGCGCGTCGGCCGAGGTCAGCACTTTTCCGGCTCCGTTCTCGGTGTTTGTCGAGTTTCTGCTAATACCACCGATATTATTGGAAACCTGCTGAGTCCCTTCCGCAGCTTGTTCGACATTGCGGGCGATTTCCTGCGTGGCCGCCCCCTGTTCCTCGACTGCCGAGGCAATGCCGGAAGAAATCTGGCGGACCTGTTCGATGATAGTGGCTATTCCCTTGATCGCGTCGACGGTCTTGCGTGTTTCCTCCTGGACGGTGGCGATCTGCTGGCCGATTTCATCGGTGGCGCGGCCGGTCTGGTTCGCGAGATTCTTGACCTCGCCGGCCACGACAGCGAAGCCCTTGCCGGCCTCGCCGGCCCGGGCCGCCTCAATGGTGGCGTTCAGGGCCAGCAGGTTGGTCTGGCTGGCGATATCGTTGATCAGCTTCACCACCTCGCCGATCTTGTTGGCCGCCGCGGCAAGCCCCTGCACCATACTGTTGGTGCGCAGGGCTTCTTCCGAGGCCGCCGTCGAGATGCGGGCCGATTCCGCCACTTGGCGCGATATCTCTGAGACGGATGACGACAACTCCTCGGCTGCCGCGGCCACGGTTTGCACATTCGCCGTCGCCTGTTCGGCTGCGGCGGCGACGGTTATCGCCTGAGTGGCGGACTCGGCCGCGCCCGAAGACATCGACCGCGCCGTCGTTTGCAATTCGGCCGACGAGGACGACACGGATTTGACGAGATCCATGACCCTCGCTTCGAAGGTGTCGGCAAATCGTTGCGTATCCTCGCGGCGCTTGGCTTCTGCCAACCGTTCCGCATTGATATCGATAAGCGATCCGCACATCCGCATCGGCCTGCCGGAACCATCCCGGTTGACGCCGCCCATCGCCCGGAACCAATGGTAGGTCCCGTCCTTCATCTTGAGCCGGTAGTCGACATCGTAATGGTCTTTCGTGGCGGAATGACCGGCGAGACAATTCTTGAACGCGGCCATCGCCGACGTCACGTCATCGGCGTGAAGCCGATCCGACCAAGACTTCGCCACATCGGGAAATTCGGCGGCACTGGCAAAGCCGAGAAGACGACGAAACTCGCTCGACCACTGCCAGGCGCTTTGCGGATGCATCGGATCGCCATCATGCAGATGCACATTCCAAAGTCCCACGCCGGCACGGGTCTTGAGCAGAGCAAGAATTTCAGCGTCGTCCTTTTGTTGTTCTGAGGCTTTGTTCAAAATCATCGTAGAGATAAACCGCCACATGATTTGTTTCTCTTTATCTGCTGTGGGCGCGTCCGAACGCGCAGGTAACGACAGCTCTTGGAACTTTCAGAGACTGACGCTGTGATAAGGGCGAAAACGACATCAGGACAGCGTGCCATTAGTTCACAAAATTCAATTTTTAACCATTAAAAACAACCTATAGTTGCTAAGGCGTCATGCGGAACCGCGCGCCTTATCAGGTTGGGGAAAAGGACGCTGCCGGAACTTGACAGAATCCATCGCCTATAACATTATCTGCCTAGGCAGATGTATTGGAACAATCCGTGCGCAGCTTGTCGCCTCCATCCGTCGGTCAAACCGCGGCCCAGGCCCGGATCGGTGATCTCGGTCGAATTCTGGCCGATGTCGTGACCATGTTGGACCGCGACATCGACGCGCGGGCTCGCAAGATCGGCATTACCGGTCCTCAGTGGGTTGTGCTCATCAGGATTGGTCCGGGAAACGGGAGCACGGCCACCGATCTTTGCCGGGCTATCGGTTACGATAGTGGGGCAATGACCCGGATGCTTGATCGCCTGGTCAGCATCGGCTTGGTCCGCAGGGAAAGAAGCGACCCGGATCGCCGCGTCGTTCGGGTGTTTCTCACGGAACTTGGAGAGGAAATGTTCCAGCATTTGCATCCGATCGCCTTTGATGTCCTGAGCCAGCATCTGAAGGGAGTGAGCGACCAGGAGATCGATCTGTTGACCGGACTTCTGAACCGTATGTTGAAAAATGGCGACGCCCGGTAGCAGCCCGAGCGGCGCCTGAGCCTGCCGGAGCCGGAGGCGAAGGCATCGTATGAAACTTAGGATCTGGAGCGATCATTTCGCGCCAGATCCTTGAGCCCGAGCGGCGCCTGAGCCTGCCGGAGCCGGAGGCGAAGGCATTGCATAGAGCCCAGTTCGACATGCCATTTTAGATGACATGTCGAATTGGAGCGTTTTTTTTGAGCATATAGCTGCCTAGGCTGAAACAGCTATAGCAGCTATATGACGGGGCAATTCCCGACCGGTGCGAGAGGAGAATTTGATGAAACGGACAATCTGGACACTGATCACCATCGGTATTGTTTCGACTTTCATCTCAGCATGTTCGTCGTTTCCCAACGTCGCAGGACAGCAGCAAGGGTGCGTCAGCCCGTCGACCGGGCAGGGATGCATGAATGCCGCGGCCTACGGTGGCGGGCGTTGACAGCCTGATCGACAGAACTGCCGCCGGTGATGAAAGGTTGACTGTCGTGATAGCGACTCCCGGGGCAGGATCTCGTCCTTTGGGAAGATATTCTTCCCAAGCTGATGACAAGGTACCTTCACCCCCGTGAGGTACCTTGTCCGGTCCCGGCCAAGTCTCCGCATGCGCGTGAGATGCGGCCGGGATCGTCCAATGAACCGTCGCGACCCCCGCAAAGAGCCTGGGCGCGTCGACAGCGGCTCCTGCTTCAATGATGCCGCGTCACGGAAGCGTTCCTCCGCCGATTGCCGGATCGCCATGGCGGATGACGTCGAACTTTTCACCGGGCGACGGGGGCTCGAAGTGGCTGGTGATAAGGTCGAATTCAGTGTCGGTTGCGGCAAAATCGTGTTTTCCAGAGGCATTGCGGGCATGCAGACGCTCTTTGCACAGATCGTCCGGCACATCGAGAAGGTGCAGGCAATGAGCGGCATTCGCTTGCTCGAAAAGGTTTCGCATCCATAACCGGTTGGCGGCGGTGTTGGCAGGAAAGTCCAAAATGACGGACATGCCGAGGCGAAGCAGCTCCACAACATGCGGACCGATCGCCCGACGGAGCTGTGCCGATCTGCGGACATAATCGGAAATCGACAGAATCTCGCCCGAATAAAGCTGCGCCAACCATTGATCTTCGGAGAGAACGATGGTGCCAGGCGCCATTGCCAATTTTGTCGCCAATGTCGACTTTCCGGAGGCGATCTTGCCGCAAAGAAGGTGAAGCGTGGCGCCGGCGGATATGCGGGGATGGGATGGCATCGTTGTCTCCTTCGATCGATATCCCCGGGAGACAGGCCATGAAAAAACCCGCCTCTCGGGGCGGGTTGCAGCTTGGAAATCCGAGCGCGCGCTAACCCACCACCGATCCGACGATGATGCGAATAATCAGCGAGGCGAACGTCTTTTCCATGAAGAGAAGCATCTCAGGCGGAGTTGGTTGTGTCAACGCGCCAAGAGCATGATGCGCCAAATCCGCAGCCGGAAAGGATCCGCCTGGCGGCGGCACACCGGCAGAGACGCCGGTGCCACTCGTGTTTCTTCCGGTGCGGAGCTCTAAGACAACGGGCGGACGAGGATCTTGCCGACCGCCCGGACGGTAATTTCGAAATGGGTCGTCTGGGTGACGGACAGAATGGCCCGGGGCCGATGGCAGACGACGTTGGTTCCGCCCAGAAGTCTCACGCTGTCATAGACGATGCCGTTGTCATTGGACGCCCGCACGGCTTCGCCAAAAACCTGCGAGGCGGCATAGCTGACCGGGTCGTAGAGAGCGGGGCAGGTCGAGTTCCGCCCCCGAATGTCGACATAGCTGCCGTCGTGCAACGCGGTATAGGTCCTGTAGTTTCCGCTCATCTCCCTTTTTCCGGTATTGACGAGTTCGCGTCTGAGGTGATGGGCCACTTCGGCAATGGAGGTATTGAGACTAAGTCCTGCGTACCAGGCGCCAAGCTCCGGACCGGAAAATCGAAGCCCGGCCGGCGCGGCGTGCAGGAACGAAGCCATGACGACGCTGGCGTTCGGCGTTCCATAGACCCACTCGGATTGCGCCAACCGGGCCACCCGCTGCTTGACGAGACGGTCGTTGGTCCACCCTTCCAACTCCATGACGGCATTCAAATCCGCCGCCTGGGCGACCGATGCAAAAGCCGGGATCGGTGGATAGCAAGATGGGATGACCCGATAGGTCAGATCTGGAACCTTGGTCCTTGGCAGATCGCTCTTCATAGAAACACGATGTCGCTGTCGGTGATCGCCGGGGCTTCGCTATCGAATCCCGGCACCGGTGCCGCGAACAGGCCGCCCCGCCAGGCGTCCAGGTAGCGACGCACCAGCATGATGCCGTCCTGGGTACCCGACGCAAGCAGGGCGAGCGGCGACTGACCTCCGAAGGTTATCCCGTTGTTCGGTCCCTTCAGCCAGCCAACATCGCCGCCCTCATTGCCAAACAGGATCTGCAACGCCTTGTAGATGCCGAGAACTGCGGAAATGCGGACCAAGGTGTCGAGCGGCAGCGCCAGGCCGGCGCCCTCGCGGGCTTTTGAAGCCCAGAGGTGATAGGTGGAGCGCGACGGCCTGCCAAGGATGCGCAGCCGCTCCTCCTCGGACAGTCGCCATTGGTCCATGATGTTCAAGAATGCCCGGAAGCCAGGCCCGCTGACCCGCCGCCGGTCGGCACCACCATAGGCGCCAACGTCGACGATCTGGGACCCTTGGGTGATGGGGGCGGTCAAGGGGTTGGGGCGTGGCATGGGAGTCACCGAGCAATGTTCGATACTGGATATGTTAGTCCAGTTTAGGACATTTGCAATCACCTGGCCAACCTGCCATGAGCGATGCTCGTCGCAGATCGGTCCTTATGCCACCCGGCAGCAGTTGCGGCCGGCCTGCTTCGCCGCCAGCAAGGCTTCGTCGGCACGGTTGACCGTATCGGAAAAGCTCTCGCCCCGCTGATGTTCGGTGATGCCGGCGCTGACCGTGATGCCAAGTGGCGGCAGCCCCTCGGGCGGCGTCTGCTGGCGGATCGCGTCCTGGATCCGTTCGATCACCACCTGGGCGTCGGTGGCCAGGGTGTGCGGCAGCAGAATGAGGAATTCCTCGCCGCCCCATCGACCGCACAGGTCGTATTCACGTAAGCCGGCCTGCATGGTTTTCGTCACGTCGATCAACACACGATCGCCGGCATCATGGCCGAAACGATCGTTGATCTGCTTGAAGTGGTCAACGTCGAGCATGGCGAGGCTGTAGCTGTGACTTTGCCGTTCCGCCCTTTGCGTTTCGGCCTTCAACCGTTCGACCAGCATCCGGCGGTTGGCCAGGCCGGTCAACTGATCGTGCGTCGATGCGTCCTTCAGGGCATTGTTGAGGTCACGCATCATCTCCTGGTAGCGGTCCGAAATGCGAGCGGCCCGTTCCAGTTTGCGCAACTGCCGGTCGTACCTTTGCTCGAGCGACGTCGTTTCGTCGCGCGCCATTTTCTGGAAACCGTCGGAGATATGAGTGAGACGCTCGAGGCGTTCCAACTGCTGGCGACTTTGCGACCACAGGCGGTTGAGCGCATCATACAGAGGATGCTCCGCATATTGCGGATCTTTTAGAAGCTCTTCGATGACGTCATCGAGTTTCCGGCGGTCGCAGCTCATGGTTCGCGAATTTCAATCGTTGCAGGGCAAGATGGAGAACGGAAAAGAGCAGTCTTCCTTGAATTCCTCGGCCAGTTCGGCAACCCGTTCGTTGCGGCTGTCGTAATACCAATTGACGGCAACTTTGCGACCATTGGTGTGAGCCAACTCCAGAATATCGAAAATATCCATCATCGCCTTGATGCTGCTGGTATTCAGATAGATCAGACGAAGCTCAGCGGTCAGCGGGTGATCGCCGGTATCGAGATAGCGCTCAACCCAAGAGATTACCGGTCCGAACAGTTCGAAGGTGTTCTCCGGATAAGAATCTCCCTGCATCGTTATCAGGCCGGCCACCCAGTCTGTCTGGATACTTGGCGTCGACTGCGTACCGGGAATGTTCAGGTCATCGATTGTCATGGTCATTTCTTCGGTCAGATGGTGGCGCGCAGACTGAAAAAGGCTCGATCTCCGGTCAGTTCCGTCAGGCTGGCAACGAGCGGCGAGGAGGAGCGCCGTGCAATATCGAGCAATCCCAGGCCGGCACCGGTCGTGGCGCTGGCATCCCGGGGCTTGCGAAGCTGCTCCTTGTAGGCGGCTTTCAATTGGATCTTGTCCAACTGGGCAAGCGCCGCAACGCGAGCGACCAGAGCCCGACCGTCAGCCAGTTCCACCACATTGCCCGCCGAGACGGTATAGCGGTCAGCCTCGTCACGGGCAATGATCACAGTGGCCGAACCCTCCAGATCGCCATAGTCCCGACTGGTCGAATAATGTCGGATATTCTGGCTCATTTCGATATAGGTGGCGAACACGTCGGTTGCCGCCGACGGCTGGGCCTGCTCGGCCTGCAGGTAGTTCTTCAAGGCGGTGCCGATTTCTTCGATCAAGCTGCGCGAAATCGGACCGTTGAAGCATAGAAGGATGCGCTGTTTGGTGAAATGTTCGCGCAGGGAATAGAGATCGGATGCTTCCATCATGCCCCCAACGGCCGTGAAATTTAGTCGAAACGGAAGGAAAGAACCGTAATGTCGTCGCGCTGAGGCCGTTCCCCCTGGTAATGGGCGAGAGTCTGGGCGATGGCCTCGCTTTGTTCGGTGAGACCAAGCCCCGCGTTACGGCGCAGCATATCGGCAAACCGGCCCTTTCCGAAACCGTATCCGTGCTCGCCGCCCGCCTGATCGAGAAAGCCGTCGGTCGTCAGGTAGTAGGTCCGTTCCGGGCGGAGTTCGATATCCTGGTCGGTGTATTGTCCGACCTTGCGGTCGCCGATCGCCCGCCGCCCGCCTTTGATTTCCTGGACCTCGGTTCCGTCGCTCCAGTAAAGGGAGATCTTGGCGCCGGAGAACAGCAGGCGCCGGCGCTTTTTGTCGATATAGACGAGGCCGGCATCCATGTTGGTGGCGATGGCATGCGGCAACTGGCTGTCTTCGATCATGTCGCGCATGGCGGTGTCGGTTCGCGTCAGAACGCCGGCGGGCGACGTCGGGCCGATTTCCCTGAGCGCATGATCGATGGCGGCCCGCGCCAGCATGGTCATCAGGGCGCCCGGGACGCCGTGGCCGGCGCAATCGACAATGCCCAGCAGGCAGTTCTCGCCGTCCTCATGGAAAACATAGAAATCACCGCCGACGACGTCGCGGGGCATCCAGAAGACGAAGTGGTGCGGCCCCAAGGATTGCAGCATCTGACGGTCGGGCAGGATGGCCCGCTGGATGAGGCTGGCGTAATCGATCGAATCGCCCAGCTTCTTGTGGGCGTCGGCTATCTGGCGGTGGGAGGTTTCGAGGGCGGCCGTGCGTTCGCGGACCTTTTGTTCCAGATCCTCGGTGTGATGCCTGACCCGGTCGACCATGATCCCGAAACTTCGGCTCAACTCGCCGATTTCGTCGTTTCGAGGCTCGGGCAGGGCGACGTCGTAGCGGCCGCCGGCGATGGCGTGCGCCGATTGTTGCAGACGGCGCAATGGCTGCAGGACCAGGGTCTCCACGGCATAACCGAAGCCGAACAGCAGCAGCAGTAACAGCAGAGCGACGGCGATGGCGGCCGGGACGATCCAGCCGGTGTCGATAAAGTGGGCGGCATTGAGATCGACCACGGTCAGCACAAGCCATCGCAACTCGGGGATGTAACTGACGGCGGCCAACTGACGCTTGTCGTCAAGGATGATCCAGGCCGTTTGCGGATGGGTGGGATCCTGTTCAGCCGCTGCCACGGTCTCTTGCAACGCGCGACGGCTGGTGTCGTCGGTCAGAAGATTGAATACCGTCGGTTGGGCCGCTTCGGCACCGCTGGCAGAATTGAGAACGATCAGCCTCTTGTCGTGGTGGGCCTGGATGTTTCCTTTGCGATCGATGATCATCGGGGTCACGCCGGCCGCGTCGTTGACGATGAAATCCCGCAGAAAGCTTGATAGATCGAGCCCGGTTCCTGTCATGCCGATCTTTTTGTCGCCGTCCTTGACGATGACGTTGAACCATACCTTGGTCTCATCGATGGCGACGTCGGTATCGACATTGATGCTGAAGCTGTCGGTATTGCGCATGGTGGCAAAATACCAGGCATCCTTCTTTTCAGCCGGGTCGAGGGTCTCGATCGGCACGTCTCCGGCCGTGTGATCGTCGCGGAAATAGTGGTTGCGGCTGTCGTCGACCACCAGAAACCAGGAATGATCACGAAAAGCCCGGCGATAGCCTTCCGCCTCGGCAAAAAAAAGCTGCCGTTTGGCGGCGCTTTTTTCATCGAGAATCCATTGGCGGGTCACTTCCGAATCGGCCATGCGGAGCGACAGGGCCAATTCACGGCTGACCGGCGCCAGGATTTTCTGGCGGCTGAGTTCGTTCAGATTCTTCGCATAAGCCAAGCCGAAATTTTCGCGGACGCCTTTGATCGCCTGCCAGCCCATGACTGTCGCCGGCAACAGGGCGACAAGGCAGGACAGCAGCAGGGCGACAAGGGATTTGCCGCGCAGGCCGAGTCGCCGGGAGGCCGCTTCCGTTGGGGGCTCGCCGTGTGGGGCGACCATATCTTGCAAGGCTGGACACCTGGTTTTTGTTGATGGCGCCGGACCCGCGAAACGGACGGCGACCGAACAATAGCCCAGCCCGAGGTCGAGGCAAAGAGCCCGTGATAATAATCAATCGAGTGGATCAACTGAAATTCAATCGAATAGTTTTTCCTAGAAATAGCGAATCAACTGAAGGGTGAGACTGCCGGATTGTGGGAGCGATCCGTGTTCGCTTCGACGGTCGCCCAGATTGGCTGACAGATAGGCCCCCATCGACCAGCGTTCCGACAGATCGTAAGCGGCGGACAGTTGGGCGAGGGACGAACCGTCGTAAAGATTGACGAAGGCAAAGGCCGAAAACTCGAGATGGCTGATAAGCGCGTCGGTCCAGTCGGCGCGGACGAACAGTTGCCGTCGGGACAAGGGCGATTGCTGGTCCGAGGCAAAACGCCGGATGTACCAAAGCGCGCCCGTCATGGCCGTGCTTCCGGTGCCGGAGGCGAACCACTGCCGCCAATCCTGGCGCGACATGCCGGCCTGATGCTCAAGATATTCAAGGTTGAGCGTGACCTTGGCGCTGCTGGTCCAGGACATGCCGGCGGCGATATCGTTGCGGAAGCGGGAGGCCGTGTCGCCCGGCGTCGGAACGGAGGCGGGCAACGTCCCTGTGCGTTTGGCAAACGCCATCGCCGTGGCGATGTCCGACGCCTGCTGCCCGCCGGCCCATTCGCCATAGATGATGACGCTTTGGCCAACCGGATGCGACAGATTGAGGCCGAAGCGGGTGCGGCCGGCCTCGCGGTAGGCCAGAACCTCGGGGGAAATCTCACCCAAATCCTGGGTGAGGCTGACCAGGAAGCGGTCTTCCGCATTGGTATGGTCGCTTCTGGTTCCGAAGCCGCCGTCACTGGCCGTGGTCAATGGTGAGGCATCGGCCAGCTTCGGTGCGACAGCCAGAGCGATGGAGCCGCTGTCCCACAGGCTTTGCCCCCGCGCCATGAAGGTGCCGAGGCGATTGTTACGCAGGGCCTGGGGATCGAGGCTGGCCTGGTCGATCAGGCTGCGTGTCTTGAAAAAATCGGTCGGATTGAAACCGAGAGCGATGCCGTTGCGCAGATTGATGCGTCCGGCTTCCACATAGGAACGAGTCCATGGTTCCCAGCTCACATAGGCTTCGCGAAGATCGTTGGCGAGCGCCTGATGACTTGGAAAATCGACATCGTTGCGCCAGGAGACGGCCAGACGATCGCTGATACCGGCCGACCATCCGTCGGCCCAGTCCCGATGAAGGGTGGCATCGATACTGCTGCGGGCCTGGGCGTCGTTCTGCCGACCCGCCGGCAGCGGTACGGCAAGATCATTTCGACGCCCGGCAACGCCCAGCGCGTTTTCCGAGAAGATCTTGTCCTGATGGGCGGTGCTGACGTCCGACGCGGTTGGTGGCGTTTTGTCCTCCATGGTCGCCGATGGAATCATCAGAAGGTCGGCGTCTTCCTGGCCCCACGCGTCAATCGCGCCGAACGTCGCGCAGAGACCGGCCAGCAGGAAGTGAAGGGACCGTCGCGGCGTCATTGCTATTGATCCACGCGCAGGCGCGGCAGGAAGTCGCGCTGAAACCAGGCGTCGGGAATGTCGGTCGGGCGAAAATCGGAGGTCGACATGGTGGTGACCAGATTGGGGTCGACGGCATCGATGATGATGGTTTCGGTGGGCCGCGCTCCGCCCAATTGCTCTTCATATTTGCGAAAATAGGCAATCTTCAGCAACCGACCGCTGTCGGAATAGAATTTTCCTTTGATCGGGTGGGCGCTGTCTTTCTCGATCCAATATTCGATGCGGCTGTAGATGGCGTCGGCGGTCGCGGCGACGAGGTCGAGATGCCAGCAGTCCCGTTGGTGGTGGTCGGCATCCTGAAGCGATTCGGCGTTCGCCATGGTTGCCTTGTAGTCGTGGGCGAAGTTGACTGTCATCACATCGCCGTTCGAGGCCTGGCCGATCAGCCGCTGCTGCGGCGAGATGCGGATGCTGGCTTTCGATGCCGGGTCGTAGAACCACATCCTGGTGCCATCGAGTAGCACCAGCTTTCCCTGATCGCGGGCCGGTTCGGCATAGCGGACCAGATTGCTGAACTGGCCGCTCGTCTTGTCTTCCCGCGAGAACACGACCAGCACCATCTTGTCGCGGGCCGAACCGCCGACATATTCGGTCAATGTGCTGGTTACGCGGAATGGTTGACCGGGATTGCGGACCTTGTCGGCGGCGGCGACCAGATCCTGCGCGTTCGGGAGTTCCTCGGCACTCACGGCAGTGGTGGTCAGGGCGAGAGCCAGCAAAAGCACTGCGGCGGGTTTGATCATGGCAGTGTTTCCTTATACATGCCGAAGCGCATCGACCACAGCCATCCGGGCGGCACGATTGGCCGGAACCAGGGAGGCGATAGTGGCGATCAGAACCAGTCCCAGCCAGACCGCGGCGATCATCGGCGCGACGCCGGAGGTCAGAAGCCTGAAGGGGATGGCGGCCGATTGCCCGGGTGGCGTCCAAGTCCAGCCACAACGATTCACACCGAAAGCCGCCACATCGGCCAGGAACAGGCCGGCGCTGGCGCCGAAGGCTCCGAGGAACCATCCCTCCAGCAGGAACTGCCTGCGGATTCCCTGACGGCGAACGCCCATGGCGCGGGCTGTGCCGATTTCGTCGGTACGTTCCATGACACTCATGCTCATGGTGTTGACCACGGTAAAAAGTACGATCATTCCCATGACAATGGCGATGAAAGAGAAGATGGCGCCGAACAGACCGATGATCTGGTTGTATTGCGGCTGCAGTTCCGTGAAGTCACGGACTTCGAGATCGAGACCCTTGTCGTGGAACAGAGCATTGAGGCGTGTCCGCACCAGCGCCATGTCCTCGCTTCGCTGCAGTTGCAAGACGATGGCGACGGCCTTGTGTTCGCCGCGACCATAAAGAAGCTGCTGGGCCAGTTGCAAATGCATGGCGACGAAATTGTCGTCCAGTTCCTTGACGCCTTGGCGTTCCGCTTTGGTCACCGTCAGGGCCATGACGTTGGGGGCGCCGCCGGCGGTGGCCGCCAGCAGATCGATCCTGGCGCCGTCTTTGGGCCGGGCGCTTGGATCGACATCGCGGCTGGCCAATTCGGCGAGGTCGACGGCGGGCGGACTGTCGGCGGCGGAAACCTTGGCTGCCGCCGGTTTCGGCGGCGTCTTGCAATCGGCGACATCAAGCGCCTGGCAGAGTCCCAGGATTCGCGCCAGGCCGACGCCGACGACACCTTGCGTGTCCATGTCGTCATGTAATCCGGAACGCTGCGGCGGCCGATCGCCCATCAGCCCGTACTCGTCCCATTGCAACATGCGGTCGCGATCGGAGGGCACGACACCCAGGCCGAAAAAGGTCTTCGAGGCGTCGATGTCGAAATTGCCGGCGATGCCGAACAGCGTCACTGTCGGCGTCACCACCGCCAATCGCTGCGACAGCTCCGGATCGGATTTGATCAGGCCGATGACTGACGAATAGTCGGATATGCCGTAGGCGGCCGGATTGCCAGCGCCGAAATCGAAATAGCCCGTGCGGAAAACCGAAAGATGTCCGCTTCGTTCCACCGTCCCGGTCTGGAAACCGATGGTGATGTAGGCCATGAATTCGCCGAACAGGGTGATGGCCATGAAGCCGATGGCAACGGTCGACATGGTCATCAGGGATCGCCGGGCGTTGCGCAGCACGTTGCGAAAAGCGATTTTGAGCAGCAGCATCATCGTACCTCCGTGCGATGGTCGACCACTTGGCCGTCGCGGATCAGGAAGGTTTCTTCGGCATGGGAGATCAGTTGCGGGTCGTGCGTCGAAAAGATGAAGCTGACCGCCTGCTCATGTTGGATCTTGCGCATGAGTTCGATGATCGTCGCGCCGGTCCGGCTGTCGAGATTGGCGGTCGGTTCGTCGGCCAGCACGATTTCCGGTGCCTTGACCAGTGCCCTGGCGATGGCGACGCGCTGGCGTTGGCCGCCGGATAGCTGGTTTGGTCGGTGATGTCGCTGATCTGCCAGCCCCACCTGTTCCAGCATGGCCAGACAGCGCTCTCGCCGTTCGGCCGCCTTCATTCCGAGCAGAAGCAGGGGATATTCGACATTTTCGAACGCCGTCAGGACCGGGAACAGGTTGAAGGTCTGGAAAACGAAGGCGATGTTGCGGGCCCGGAAGTCGGTGAGCGCGTTGTCGGGCAGCGTGGTCACGTCCTGGCCGCAGGCGGTGATCCAGCCGGAACTGGGGCTGTCGATGCATCCGATGAGATTGAGCAGGGTGGTCTTGCCGCTGCCCGACGGACCGACGATCATCGTGAAACGTTGACGGGTGATGGCCATGGTGACCGATGTCAATGCGGGAACGGCAACGTCGCCCAGCCGGTATGTCTTCGACACCTGCTCGAGAGCCACCACGGTTTGTGGCCCCGGGACGGTGGAGGCGGGATTCGTGTCCAAGCGATCCTCCCTGTTTTAAGTGAAACAGCTTGAGTACCCATTGGTACTGGGTTATGCAGTACCCATCGGTACTGTGTCAAGGAGCAAGATGGAAAAGATTTCTGACGCCTGTCTTTCGTCATCGACAGAGGATGGACAGCAGCGGTGTGCCGTCGGCGATCCGAGGGAGGACGAAATTCTTCGCGCGGCGTTTGAGGAATTTACCGAGCGCGGTTTCCACGGGGCGACCATGCTGGCGGTGGCCGGACGGGCGCGGGCCTCGAAAGCGACGCTTTACGAAAAATTTCACAACAAAGTCGGTCTGTTCCACGCGCTTCTCGAATGGGGGTGCCGGCAGACGATGGCCGATCTGCGGTCGATCGTCGACGACGTCGGTCGTGATCCGAAAGACGCTTTAGCCGACTGCGCGGCCAGGGTCTTGATGGCGATGGGATCGCCGCCGGCCCTGGCGCTTTTGCGCATCTCTATCGCCGAGGGGGCACGTCGACCCGAGGTCGGTACGATCTACAATTCTCTGACCCGCGACCCGATCGTGGCATTCATTCGCCAACTGGTCGAACGGCTGGTCGCCTCGGAGGCGATCGTCATCAGGGAGCCGGAGGAATTCGGCGCGGCGTTCATCGGCCTGCTGCGCGGCGATCTGTTTTACCAGGCCTTGCTGGGAACGGCCACGCCGACGCCAGAAGACTGGGAACGGTTGGCCCGGAGGGCCGTCGCGCGATTGCTCCGGGCGTTCGCGCCATAAAGCTGTCCGGCACCAGTTACGACGTCGTCGTGATCCGGGCGATGAAAGCGTCGACACGCTGACGCAGTTCTTCCGCTCTTCCCCCAAGATGCCTGGCCGCAGTCGCGATGGCGCCGGCCTCGTCGTTGGTGCCGTCGGCCGCATCCTTCATCCTGCCAACCATTGAGGAGACTGTCTCCGTGCCAACGGCGGCTTCGGTGACATTGCGTGAAATCTCCGCCGTGACGGCGTGTTGTTCCTCCACCGCGCCGGCGACGGCTGTCGAGGTTTCGCGGATTCTGGCCACCGTTCGGGCGATATCCTGGATGGCTTCGGCGGCGGCCCGCGAGGCGCCGCGGATCTGCGTGACGTGGCCGGCGATTTCGTCGGTGGCGCGTGCCGTCTGGTTGGCCAAAGTCTTGACTTCACCAGCCACCACTGCGAACCCTTTGCCGGCGTCGCCCGCCCGTGCCGCTTCGATCGTCGCATTCAAGGCGAGAAGATTGGTCTTCCCGGCAATCTCCTGGATCAGCTCAAGAACCCGGCCGATTTGCTGGGCCGCAGCATCCAGTTCGCCAACCGTCCGGTTGGTGTGCTCGGCCAAGTGAACGGCTTCCGCGGAGATATCGGTGGCGACCGAGGTTTGCCGATTGATTTCGCCGAACGAGGCGGCAAGCTGTTCGGCGGCGCTGGCGATCGTTTGGACATTCACCGATGCCTGTTCGGAGGCCGCCGCCGACGACAACGCCTGGTCGGCCGTGGTCAGGGCATTGTCCGTCAGCCGCCCTGCATTCGACTGCAATCGGGTGGAGGTCGCCAGAACCTCGTCAACGACGCTGCGGACGTTCTGTTGGGCAAATTCCAAGGCTTCGGCGTCTCTCTGACGCATAAGCTCGAGTGAGCCATTGATCACCGCGGCGTAACGCGCATAGTCGCCACGCAGGCCCGTCGGTACGATCTTGCGGTAGTAATGGCGATGGTTGGCTTTTTCGACGGCGGCCTGCGCCTCGCGACAGAAAGCTTCCGTGAGGTCGAGTAGACGGTTGATGTTATGCAACATCTGGCCGACGTTGCCGGTGCCGCGGATTTCATGAATACGGACTCCCAGCTTTCCTTGGGCGGCGGCTTGGCAGACCCGCATGGCTTTCTCGATGCTGTCATTGGCGCGCCTGGTGAAACGCATGGCCATGGTGGCTGGGACAAGGATTGTCGCCGCGACGGCGCAGCCGGCCCACAGGTGGAGAATGGCCGATGCGATTCCCAGTCCCAGGCAAAGCGCCACGATCGCCTTCGTGCAATACAGCGTCTTAGAGACTGAGGACAAATTCGGCATAGCTCTTCCCCTTCGCGGCGAGAAATTCCCCAAGAAGCTGTGACGAGGCGGCAAGACCTTGGCCGCCGTCGGCATTACTGCGTTCAATGTTGGTCAGGCGGTCGTAGAGTGGCTGCAACTCGGCGATTACTTCCCGGCGCGGGACGCGACGGTTGGAGTGGAACCCGACGATTTTCCCGCTGTCGTCGAGATCGGGCGTGACGTGGGCGAAGACCCAATAGTGGTCACCGTTCTTCGCCAGATTGTTGACATAGACGAAGATCTCCCGACCCTGGCCGATGGTGTCCCACATCAGCTTGAACAGGCAGCGCGGCGTGTCGGGATGACGGACGATATTATGCGGTTGTCCGATGACTTCCGTTTCGCGGTAGCCGGAGACCGACAGAAAAATATCGTTCACATAGGTCAGCCGTCCCCTGTCATCGGTTTTGCTGACAATGAGTTCGTCCCCGGGAAAGGTCCTCTCCCGTCCGGTCATCGCTCGAATGCCTGGCGTCATTGCGCTCTCTCCGGTGCGGTATCCGCTGTCCCGCCCATCGCACGGATCGGGATGCGATTTGCCATGGGTCGGAAACCATTACGGGAGATGCTATTGAGAGTCGCTCGTATGCACAGTCCCCGTATGAGGACGGGGGTACACATTTCCTGGCGAACTGATCTATCGAAGTAGTAGATTTTGTGAGGGGAATTGCTGTCTATCGAAACAAATCAAGTTCCTGTCGGCAGCCCGTCTTGGACAATGTATTTCTGGTTGTATTGCTTGGGCGCGACGCCTGCTGTCTTTATCGTTCGACGCCCGAGAAAATCACGGCGGCGGGGCAAGCGGCGATGCCTGACAGTCCGGCCAAGCCGGCACTGCCCGTCGGTGAGACGGCGATATAGGTATGTTCCCGCGCCAGCCGAGAGGCCCGCACCACGGTGTCTTCATTGGCGACGACGGCCGTCCCGCCGCTCCTTTCGATCCCCTCGGCGATCGCCCACCAGTCGTAGGTTTCGTCGTCGAGGATGCCGTGGGCGAGGCTGACGGGTGGGGTTTCCCACGGCCACATGAAGCGGGAACGGTGTTGCGCCGCTTCCGTCAGGGTGACGCCCCGCAGACGCTGACAGGCGCGGGCCAGGGGGGCGCAGCCGGCCGTTTGTACGGCGATCAGGCGTGGGAGGCGCGGCAGGATCCCGGCTTGCGCGGCCATCGTCAGGCCCTGGATCAAGGCGCTGGCCAGGGCGCCGCCACCGACCTGGACGAAGACCTCCTCGATCTCGGCTTTTGTGGCGGCAAGCTGTTCGGCCATTTCGAAAGCCAGGGTGCGTCCGCCTTCGATGGCCAGGCCATTGTCGGGTCCCTGCACGCCGAAGGCGATGGCGCCGGCGGCCACGGCGCGGCGGAACGCCTTGTAGCAGGGGTCGCCCGTCTCGTCGTCGCGGCGCGGGCAGACAGTGATCGCCGCGCCAAGGTCCTTAAGGCGCGAGACCACCTTGGCGTCGGCGTCGGGTGGAATGAAGACGCCCAGGGGCCAGTCGGCGGCCCGGGCGATCACCGCGGCGGCCAGCGCGGCGTTGCCGCAGGACGCGATGGCCAGACGCCGCGTCTTGAGCCCGGCGGCGGCCGGTTTCCCGGCGGCGTCGAGGACGCGCAGGTAAAGCATGACGCCCATCAGATGACGGGCTTTGTGCGAACCGGCGACATTGCCGGTTTCGTCCTTGACCCACAGCGGAGCCTGCCAGCCGGCGGCGGCGGCCAGAGCCTGCTGCAAGGTGATCGGCGTCAGGCGGAAACCGCGGCCGTCAACGGCGATCAGGGCATCGTCCAGGGCCCCTTCGATGTCGACCCAGGCGGCGTCGGACAATCCCCAGGCGCGGGCCAGCCGATAGGGCGACAGGAGACCCCGGTAACGTAGGAAGGGATCGTCCTCGTCGCCCGGCGCGAAAGACGCTTCGTCGCTGGTGGGAACCAGCAGATGGTCGACGTCGTCGCCCGGCCCTCCGGCTTGCGGACAGCGGAAGGGCAGAGCGAGGGCGGCGTCGACCGTCGCCCCGCATCCGTGGCAGACGAAGCGCATCGTCATCAGACCTTGGCGCCGCTCTTGGCGTTGAACTCACCGATCATCCGGTCCCAGGCCGGTACCAGATCAAGCAGACCATCCCAGAACGACGGTTGCAGGCGGGCGGTGAAGTCTTCGAGCGCCACGCCCTGCTGTTCCACCCAGGTGAAATAGCCGAGGTTGAAGATCCGCTTGCGATCGAAATGGGTAAGCTCGAGCAGATTGTCGGTGGCCGTGGCGGCCAGCGATTGGCCCCAGATTTCGCCGGCGGTAACCTCATCGAAACGGTTGCCGAAATATTTGGCGGTCGCCTTGCCGATTTCGCTGCCGTACATGGCGCCGCCATCGGTGGCGACGGTGAGGATGACGTCGTCGGAACCGAGATCGAAATACTTCGCCGTCTTGATCGCCGCCAGCATGTTGCAAAGCCCCGACAGACCAAGGTTGCCCAACTGGGCGACCAGGGCCGGATCGATGCGCTTGCGTTCGATCAGATAATTGCGGCCGATTTCGGTGTTGAACAGCACGAACAGGGTGTCGGTCGAATGGTCGCTGACGGCGGCCACCAGATCGGTGTTCATCACATTGTGGATGTAGGGCACATGCTTGTCGCCGATGCCCTGAATGTTGTGTTCGCCGAAACCGTTGGCGAGCAGGGTCGGGCATTCCGCCGCCTCGACAGCGACGATCTTCGCCCCCAGGGACTGCTTCAAATGGTCGCCGGCGGCCAGTGTGCCACCCGATCCGGAAGCCGAGACATAGGCGGCCAGCCTGGCGTTCGGACGGTCCTTGGTGAGCGCGCCGTACAGCGTCTCGAGGGCCGCGCCGGTGCAGGTGCGGTGGATCACATAGTTCCCGAATTCGCAGAACTGATTGAAGATGATGTTGGCCGGATCGCGGTCGAGCGTCGCGCAGGTATCATAGATCTCCTTGACGTTGCTCTCCGAACCGGGCGTGCGGACGATGTCGGACGGATCGTTCACCCACTTGTCCAGCCAGTCGAAGCGTTCCTGGCTCATGTTTTCCGGCAGCACGGCGACGCCGCGGCAGCCAAGGATCTTGGAAATCGCCACGCCGCCGCGGCAATAGTTTCCGGTCGACGGCCAGATGGCGCGGTGGCGGGTCGGATCGAACTGCCCGGTCACCACGCGCGGCACCAGGCAGCCGTAGGCGGCCAGGACCTTATGGGCGTGGATCATCGGGAAGCGGTTGCCAAGCGCCAGTACGATGCGGGCCTTGACGCCGGTCAGTTCGGACGGCAGTTCGATGTGACCGGGGACCTCGGCCAAGCCGGTCCGGTCGGCATCGTTGAACCAATGGACGCGGAACAGATTGAGCGGATGCGGACCATCGGGATCGACGTCCTTCAATTTGGCCTTGATGTCGGCTGGGATGGTGGACGGCGCCTTCAACTGGCCGATGGTGGGCAAGACCACCCCGGCGTCGCGGAAGCGCGCGACGGTCCGCCCATAAACTTCGGCATCGACCACCGTACGTTCGAGCCCTAGACGCGCCATGACATGACCCTTTCCCGTTGATATCTTTGTTGCATTACAAAGCCTCCATGCGTTTCCACAGGCGGTCCGCCTGCTTTCGCGCGGTTTCGGCGATTTCTTCCATCGAGCCGGTGACCAGTCCGCCGTCGGCGATCACCAGCCGGCCACCGACCAGCACGTGGCGCACCCGTCCGTTCTGACGGATCACCAGGTCGGCCAAGGCGCCAGGAGCGAGAGCGGCGGTCGCGGCGCCGAAGCGTTCGGCGACCAGCCTTTGTCCGGCGGCCAACCGGCCACCGATCGTCTTGTCGTCATTTTGCCGGCCCAGGCGGTCGAGAGCGGCCTGTTCCTCGGCCATGTCGGCGTTCCAACCATCGGTACCAAGCGCCACCCGGCGTCCACCACCGAGGACTTTGGCGTAGCCGACCCGGTTGCCCTCGTTGGAACGGGGGTTGTGGATCAGCCAGCAGTCCGCCGCATTGGCGGCGTGGATTTCATCGGCGCCGAGATGGACGCCGTGGGCCAATATCGATCCCGGCACCAGGGCGTCCAGTGACCGCAGACGCTCCAACGGTCCCCGATAGCCGCGCGCCCGGGCGTCTGCGACGTCGGCATTATCCTCGGCCACATGGACATGCAGGACTGTTTTCCGCTGGCGAGCCAGTTCGCCGGCCGCGCGGATGGTTTCATCGGACACTGTGAAGCCGGCATGCAGGCCGATCAGACCGCGGACCAGCGAGGTATCGACCAGGCTTTCGCACTCGGCCAGGCCCCGGCCAGCCTCGTCGGCGCCGAAGTTGCGTTCGGTGGCGCCGTAGCAGAGCAGGGCGCGCATGCCGAGCCGTTCGCAGACCTCCGCCAGAATGGCCAGCGATCCTGCGATCAGCGATGGCGATTCATGGTGATCGATCAGCGTCGTCGTGCCGGCCAGCAGGGCCTTGGCGACATAGTCTTCCGCCGCGGCTCTAAGGGTGTCGGCGTCAAGCGCCCGGTCGAGGCGCCACCAAATCCGTCGGAGGATCTGCAGGAAATTCTGCGGCGCTTCGGCGGGGGCCGGCATGCCATAGGGAACCAGACCACTATAAATGTGCGTGTGGGCGCAGACGGCACCGGGCAGGATCTCGCCCTCCGGACAGGCCAAACGCAGGGTCGCGTCCGGCAGACCGGCGACCACCAACCCGTCCCTCAGAGAGACGACACGTCCGGTGCGGTCGGGCCCGATGATCAATTCGTCGCTCAATGCCATTGATCCCGGTCGGCGTCGGGGATGCGTCCGACATTGATGGCCCTGGCCGCCGGGCTGTCCTTCATCGGCAATCGCCGGCGGCGGATGCCGTCGAAGGCCTCCAGCGCCGCGGCGGTGGCGCCGGCCGTCGGCACCAGGCCGATCTCGCCGACCCCCTTGGCGCCGAACGGGCCCTCCGGCTCAGGGTCCTCGACCAGGATGACGTCGACTTTCGGCATGTGTTGGGCCCGCAGGACACCGATCTCCCGCAGCTTGTGGGTCACCGGCATGCCGTCCTTGCAGGGAAGTTCCTCGGTCAAGGCGTAACCCAGGCCCATTTGTACGGCGCCTTCGATCTGCGCCTCGCATTGCTGGGGATTGAGCGCGCGGCCGACGTCATGGGCGGCGATCACCCGGTCAAGCTTGCCGGTTTCATCGAGAATGACCACCTGGGTGGCCCAGCCGAAAGCAGTATGGGTCTTGATCTTGCCGTTCTTCCGCTGGCCCGGCGCCGTGGTGTCGTCGATCTTGGTTTCGCCCTTGTAGACGCGGCCGATCAGGTCGGTGATGGCATGGCCGGCGTCGAGATCGGCTTTCAGCTTTTGGGCGGCGTCGATGGCGGCGCGGCCGGCCAGCAGCGTGCCGCGCGAGCCGGTGGTCTGGCCGCAGCCGACTTCGAAGCGGCTGTTGACCTGCGGCCGGAAAATGTTGGCCGGCAGTCCGGTGATTTCAACGACGCACTGGATGAGGATGGTCATCAATCCCTGGCCCATCTCGGTGAAGCCGTTGTAAAGGCCAATGGTCCCGTCTTCCTCGATGGTCAGGCGGCAGCGCCCGAATTCGATGGCGCCGTTGCCGATGCCGGAATTTTTCACTGCGCAGGCAATGCCGACGGCGCGGCCGGCCTGACGCGCCTGGTAATAGGCATCCTTGACGGCGAGCAGAGTCTTCTCCAACCCGACCGATTTCTCGAGTATCTGTCCGCTGCTGAAGACGTCGCCGACCCGCACGGCGTTGCGCCAGCGCATTTCCCAGCCGTCGATGCCGACCTTGGCAGCCAGCAGGTCGAGGCAGCCCTCCATGGCGAAGCTGGTCTGGTTGACGCCGAAACCGCGCATGGCGCCGCAAGGCGGATTGTTGGTGTAGGCGGCGATCGCCGTGATCGACAGGGTTGGCACCCGGTAGGGTCCGCAGGCATGGCCGCCGGCTCGTTCCAGCACCTTGTCGCCGACCGAGGCATAGGCGCCGGAATCACCCAGAAGCTCGATCTCGGCGGCGGTCAGCCGGCCCTCGGCGTCGCAACCCACCTTGTATTGCATGGTGATCGGATGGCGTTTGGGATGAATGCGGACCGATTCCTCACGTGACAACGCCAGGCGGACCGGTCGGTTGGTCAGGCGGGCCAGCAATGCGGTCTGCGCCTGGATGGTCATGTCTTCCTTGCCGCCGAAAGCGCCGCCATTCGGCTTCAGTTCGACGTAAAGCCGGTCCTCGGGCTCGCCCAGGACCGAGGCCACCTGCATGCGGTCGTCGAAAATCCCCTGGCCTTGACTGTAAAGATGCAGCCGTCCGTCGGGCTGCGGTACCGCGAAAGAGGCTTCCGGCTCGATGAACAGATGTTCGATGCGCTGGGTCTCCCAGGTGCCGGACACCACATGGGCGGAGGCGGCGAAGGCGGCTGCGATATCGCCGCGCTCGATGGTGGTTCGCGACAGCAGGTTCACATGCTTCGGATTGACCTGCGGGCTGGCGGGATCGAGAGCAACCCGGGGGTCGAGGACGGGAGGCAGAACCTCGTATTCGATCTCGACCAATTGGGCGGCGGCGCGCGCCGTGCGGCGGTCGACAGCGGCGACGGCGGCCAGGACGTCGCCGACATAACGGACCTCTTCGCCTTCGGCGACGAAGCAGGGCCAATCCTTGATGATCTGGCCGACCCAGCGGTCGCCAGGCACGTCCTTGGCCGTGGCGACGGCGACGACGCCTGGCAGGGCAAGTGCCTTGCTGATGTCGATCCGCCGGACGATGGCGCGCGCATGCGCCGAAAGCGTCAGCGCGCCGAAGAGCATGTCCGGCGCCTCGAGATCGTTGACGAAGGGGCGGGTGCCCAGCACCAGATCCGCCCCCTGATAGCGGGCCAGCCGCGAACCGACACCGCCGTCGGTCACCGGAACGGGCAGGGCGCCGCCGCGCTTGGCGGCATTGATCAATTGGACTGCGTCGATGATCTTCACATAACCGGTGCAGCGGCACAGATGACCGTCGAGCGCCCGGGCGATTTCGTCGCGTTCAAGCGGTCGCCCCTGGTCGGTCAAATGCTTGATGCGCAGGACCAGTCCGGGCGTACAGAAGCCGCATTGCAGTCCGGCCGCCGCCTGGAAAGCGTCGGCATAGAGCTGGCGTTCGTCGTCGGGGACCCCTTCAAGGGTGGTGATCGATCGTCCCTCGACCTGTTCGACCTTGACCGAACAGGTGATCCTGGGGGTGCCGTCGATCAGGGCGAGGCAGCAGCCGCATTCCTTCTGCGGCGCGCAGCCGTCCTTCAACGACTTCAGCTTGAAATGTTCCCGCAACACCTCGAGAAGCGACTGGTCGCCCGGGGCATCGACCTGCCGAAGCGCGCCGTTCAGGTGGAAACGGATCGTTTTGATAACTGACATACGGTGTCCTTAACGCGTTTGTCCAAAAATAACGCAGCTATTTCTGAACGTGTCTTTCAGAGTTCGAAATCGCCGAATTCGTCGTGCAATTGTTCGCTGGCGTGCAGCCGCTGCTGTGCCGTTTCGCCCAAGGCCAGGGCAACGCCGGAACACAGAAAATTCAGAAGGCTGATCGCCGAGACATAGGAATCGAACAGGCTGGCGCCGCGATTCAGGCAGCGGATGGTCACCTCGGCCCATTTGGCGAGATCGCCAACCGAGGGATCGCCGACCAGCACCACCGGCGCTCCGGTCTGCCAGGCCATTCTCAGTATCTTGGCCAGGACTGGCGGACGCCGCCGGAAGCCAAGCGCCAGGATCACGTCGTCGGCCGTCAGGCTGGACAATTCCTCGGCGACCGTCTGGCCCATGACCGGCAGCAAGCGGACGTCGGGCTTGACCTGGACCAGCAGTTCCCGGGTGTAGAGGGCCAGCGCATGGCTGTTGCGGAAGCCGATGACCCAAAGACGGCCCGCCTTGGTCAGCAGATCGATGGCCTTGTCCGCCAGTTCCGGCTGCAACGTGCCGATGGTGTGGCTGAGGCAGGTCAGGTCTTGTTCCAGATGGCGGCCCAGTGAACCTGCCTGGTTTAACGTCTGCGGTAATTCCGCCAGCGGCGATCCGTTCTTCCACAGAGCTCGCGCCTGCTGGCGCATTTCCAGAAAGTCGGAATAACCGAGCCGGCGGACCAGGCGCGCCGTGGTCGCCTTCGAGACGCCGGCGCGGGCGGCCAGTTCGGTCGCCGAATAGGCTGCCAGTTCGCTGCGCAGTTCCAAAAGGACGTCGGCGATCTTCCGCTCTCCCGCAGGGAGGTCGTCGTACCGGTCCCGAATGGCCTGTTCCAGAGGATCGCTCATGAGCCGATTAGAAACATACGTTTCATGTATAGGCAACATGGAAATTGATGTTTCATAATTCCGTTGACCGGTGGGCAGGCCGGTGGTTTCGTAGTGGAGATTTATAGGGTGGCGAGGCCCCCCTTCGTGGAAGACCGGCGTCCGTAATGACGATCTGGTTCCAGGACAAAAAGGTAGGATTGACAGCATGCGCAACAACCTTCGGATCAATGGCGAGCGTCTGTCGCGGCGCCTGGCGCAATTGGCGACCAAGGGACCGATCGACGGTGGTGGGGTCAGCCGTTTGGCGCTTACCTCGACCGACAAGGATGGCCGTGATCTGGTCGTCGGCTGGATGAAGGAGTTGGGGCTGGCTGTTTCCATCGACGCCATCGGCAATGTCGTGGGTATTCGCGCCGGCCAGGAGGACGGACCGCCGGTGATGGCCGGCAGCCATATCGACACGGTGGTGACGGGTGGCCGATATGACGGCAACCTCGGTGTCCTGGCCGGTCTCGAAGTGATGGAGACGCTGAACGACGCAGGCATAGTCACCAAGCGGCCGCTTGCCGTCGCCTTCTTCACCAATGAGGAGGGATCGCGGTTCCAGCCGGACATGCTGGGAAGCCTGGTCTTCGTCGGCGGCCTGCCGCTCGATCGGGCGCTGGAGACCAAGGCCATCGACGGTGCCCGCTTGGGAGACGAGCTGACACGGATCGGCTATGCCGGCCCGGCGCCGGTCGGCCATCCCTCGGTTCACGCCTATGTCGAGCTGCATGTCGAGCAGGGACCGGTTCTGGAGGCGGAAGGCTTCACCATCGGCGCGGTCGAGGGCGTGCAGGGGATTTCCTGGACGGAATTCACGATCGGCGGTCAATCCAACCATGCCGGCACGACGCCGATGCGGCTTCGTCACGATGCCGGCTACGTCGCCGCCGAAATCACTGCTTTCGCCAGACGTCTGGCCCGCGAGATCGGTGGCAACCAGGTGGCGACGGTCGGTGCCCTGACCTTGGCGCCCAATCTGGTCAATGTCGTCGCCGACAAGGCGGTGCTGACGGTGGATCTGCGCAACACCGACGAGGCCAGGCTGCAGGAGGCGGAAAAACGGCTGTTCGCCTTTGCCGAGGAGACCGCCAAAGCGGAAGGGGTGAGCCTTGACCGGCGGACCTTGGCCCGTTTCGAGCCGGTGGCTTTCGCTCCTGACATGGTCGGACGGGTCGAAGCCATCGCCCGTGACTTCGGTCTGCCGGTCAAGCGGTTGCCGAGTGGCGCCGGCCATGACGCGCAGATGCTGGCCAGGATCTGTCCGGCCTGCATGATCTTCGTTCCCAGCGTCAAGGGGATCAGCCATAACGTGGCCGAATATACGGCTCCCGACGATCTGACCGCCGGCGCCGACGTCCTGCTTCGCCTGCTGCTGGAATTGGCCGAATGATGCGCCAACTGATCCGTAACGCGAAGATCGTCACCGGCGACGGCAAAACCGCGCCTTTCGCCGGCGATGTGCTGATCGAAGACGATCACATCGTCGCGTTGGGGTCGGTAACCCGCACGGCGGCGGCCACCGCCGATCGGCAAGTCGATGCCGCCGGACGTGTCCTGGCGCCAAGCTTCATCGACACCCATAACCACGGCGCCCTGGGCGGCACCTTGTTGGGCGAGTCCGGCCTGCCGCGCAGTTGCGAGTTGTCGATTCAGGCCGGTGTCACCAAGCGGATCTGCGGTGTCGACGGCCTGTCGCCGGCCCCCGTCGCGGCGGCCCAGCGGTCGCAATATGCGGCGCAACTGAAACCGCTGGACGGCGCCATCGATGGAGAATGGACCTGGAGTTCGGTTGCCGAGTTCCTTGCCTGGCATCGTGGCCGATCGGTGACCGACATGGGGATCTATCTCGGGCATTCGGCGGTGCGCCGCGTCGTCATGCATAATCTGGCCCGCGTCGCCACCGATGAGGAAATCGCCGCCATGGCCGAAGTCGTACGGCGCGAGGCGCCGCTGACGCTCGGTCTGTCGACCGGGTTGGTCTACAATCCGGCGGTCTATTGCGACCAGCGCGAGATCACCGCTCTGGTCCGGGCGTTCAACGGCGTCAAACCGGGCGCCCTGTTCCCGCATCTGCGCTCGGAAAGCGACAATATCGTCGCCAGCCTGAAAGAGGTCGTTGAGGCGGCGATCGATGGCGGCGGCGGCTATTGCAACGAGCATTCGAAGATTGCCGGCGCCAGCAATTACAGTCGTATCGGCGAGATGGAAAGCATGTTGGCCGATGCATCCGCCAGCATTCCGACAATGGCCAACATGTATCCCTATACAGCCGGATCGACGACCGGCGACGCCATTTTTCCGCCGGAAATCCGCGCTGGATCGCGTACCGAGTTTCTGGCCCGTCTGCAAGATCCCGACGTCCGGCGGACGGTTTCCCATAAGATGCGGTTCGACAGCAAAAGCTGGGACAACTTCATCCATTTCTGCGGCGGTCTTGGCGGCATTCAGATCGCCGGCGTACGGCCGGGCGTCGGCGACGCCTTTCTCGGCAAGCGTTTGGGTGATGTCGCCGAGGCGGCGGGTTTTTCCGACATGATGTCGGATGGGGCTTACGAGGCTGTCTTCGATTTCTATGCCGCCAATGCCGGCGAGATTTCGATCATTACCCATTACGGCAATGACGCGACGGTCGAGCGGTTTTTCCGCCGCCCGGACATGGCGATTTGCACCGACGGATTGATGCCCGGGCCCGGCCAGAAGCCACATCCGCGGGCCATCGGCGCTTTCCCCAGGGCGCTGCGCCTGGGGCGCGAGATGGGGATTCCGCTGATCCAGATGGTTTGGCGCTTGGCGACCTTGCCCTGCCGGTTTCTCAATTTGCCCGATCCGGTTCTGCGGGCTGGCGCCGATGCGTCGCTTGTCCTGTTCGACGCCGAAACGGTGGGCGAAAAGAACGACTACCTTGATCCGCTGGTGCCGCCGGCCGGCATCGATATGGTTTGGGTACATGGCCAAGCCGTCCTCGACCATGGGCGCTTCATCGTGCCGTCTCCCTTCCCTGGCCGGATTTTGTCCAGTCCTCTCAAGGCGGGGTGAGAGCGGTTCCGTCTGGTGCGAGGGGGTGTAAGATCGCCAGAACGGCGCGTCTTGCTTCGGCCAGGGCGGGCTGCAGCTGGACCTCCTGGCCCAAAGACGAGGCATTGGCGGCAATGTCTTCGCACTCGCGCGGATTTTCGAGAATCCACGAGATCACCTCGTCAAGATCGGAAACGTCTTTGGCCAGCGGAATATAATTTTTCCAGGGGACCAGTTTATCGTAGAACCATTGGCGGTAGCCAAAGGCCGACTGCACTTTCAGAATAGTGGAGCCGCCGATCATTTTGTCGAGAAGGCTCCAGGCGTTCGTCCATCCATCGACATCCACCAGATATTTGTAATCGAGAAACTGTACTTTCGGGACTGCCGGTCTTAGAAAATCCGCTTGTTCTATCGCGTGGCGCCAATAAGGTTCGCCGACCGGTTGATGGTGAGTCAATCCGACGTCGAGCATGTCCCTGTGCGGGCTTTTCCGGGAGACCGCGCAGAGTTGCAATCTTTGCTGCCAATCCCACTGCCATGGCTCGTTCGGCTCGGGCGTCCGCAGGCGAGGTCCGCCGGCCCCGCCCCGCCAGAAAACAATATCCTTCCGGTCGCGCCAAGGTTTGGCGACCTGCGCCACATAGGCGCGATGAACATCGTAATTGTTGTTGATGTGAAATAACGGATCGGGAACGAGCACGGCATCGGCGCGGGCCGAGGAATAGGCAATCCGCCGATAGTCGCCGACATCATCGCCATCACCGAGATCGACCACGCATTCGAAGACTCCGGTTGGCGGCAGCTCCCTTGAAATATTGGAGAAAAACTCTCCGACCATCGGAAATCGACGAAAATCGCACAGTGCTCTCGCGACGATTTCAAAGGCCGCGTAAAAAACGATGCCTTGCCGGGAAATGTGGGCGACGACGTGATCGGTGGAGGCGAGCGGCTTGGGAAGACTGCCTCGCGGTTTCAATTTGAACGATATCGGTGTGTCGCTTTGCCCCATGAAGGCCGATGTAAAGGCCATTTCAAGAAGGGAAAACCCTTCCGACACTCTATTGTTATTGATCTCTTTTTCCGCAAGATCCCTAAATTTGTAGGCTGCTTCGACGAAATTTATATTCATGAAAGATCCGCTATGCCGGTTGTTGCGAGTTGTATTCCAAGGTCCGTTCCCTTGCTTCTGGTGCCCCGATGGCTTGAGCAATTTTGATTGCACCGGAACGACGGGGATAAGCCATTCGAATTTTCGCACCAACACTGCTGGACAGCAGCGGTTCTCGTTCACGGAAACTCCCGATAAGGTAGTATGGATCGCCACTTTCGCGCCAGGGCATGCACACATCTTCGCCCGTTTTATCCCGTCATTCCCGCTTTCGCGCATCGGCGCTGACTTTAAACTTCGGTGGCACCGGCGTCTCTGCCGGTGTTGCCGCCCAAAGCGGCAAGAATTGCTGCTGAGATCTGTTTGCTTGCCGGCTCCGCCGGCACACCGGCAGAGACGCCGATGCCACCGAAGGGGCAACGAACCTGGTTTCCACGCCTAATCCAGCGCCGATGCGCGAAAGTGGGAACGACGAAAGCTGTGCGGTTATTATTGCGCGGCTTCTAATCTACTCGCCGCGCTTCTTCATGCCGCATTGAAGGTCATTGGGCCGGCACGTTCTGACTGTTGGTCTGCGGTTTGGCCAGCCCGTCGAGCAAGGCCTTGTGGAAGGCTTCCGGATCCTGCATCTGCGGCGCATGCCCGAGGTCCGGAAATTCGATCAGGGTGGCGTTGGGAATCTGCTGGGCCGCGGCCTTGGCCAACTCAGGGTATCGGCCGATCCGCGACCGCACCACCGGCGGCGCGAACTGTTTGCCGATGGCCGTCGTGTCCTTGTCGCCGATCAGCAACAGCGTCGGCGGCTTCAGGCGATCCAATTCGTAGACTACCGGCTGATTGAAGATCATGTCGTAAAGGCGCGCTGAATCCCAGGCGACGACCTTGCGGCCTGGACCACGGTACATGCCGGCCAGCATCTGGACCCAGGGTTCATACTCGGCGCGCCATTGACCGGCGTAGTAGGTGGCCTGTTCGTAGGTCCGAATGCCGTCGGCCGTGGTCTTCTGTTCATCCTCATACCATTGGTCGATGCTATGCCAGGGGACCCCCTTGGCCTTCCAGTCCTCAAGGCCGATCGGATTGACCAGGGCCAGTTGCTCGACCTGATCGGGGAACATCAAGGCGTAGCGGATGGCCAGCATGCCGCCGGTCGAATGACCGAGAAGAGTGATCTGCCCGACACCAATCGACTCCAGCAGAGCACGGGTGTTGGCGGCGAGTTGTTGAAAGCTGAATTGGTAATGTTCGGGCTTGCTCGATTTACAAAAGCCGATCTGATCGGGAACCACCACGCGGTAGCCGGCCTGGCTCAGGGTGACCATGCTGGCGTCCCAGGTGGCGCCGCAAAAGTTCTTTCCGTGCAGCAACACGATGGTCCGGCCATTCGGCTTGGGCGGCTGAATGTCCATGAAGGCCATGTGCAGCGATTCGCCCTGCGATGTGAAGCGGAACAGATTGACTGGCGCCGGATAGCTGAAACCTTGCAATTCCGGCCCGTAGGCCGGGGCTTCGGGCGACGGCGCAACCGGAACTTCGGCCGCGCTTGCGGCGCTTGCGAGGGCCAGGAATACAGCCGGGTTCAGCAGGCGATGACAGATGGACATCGATGTGACCTTCTTCTGGCGGTTAGGAAGGGATGCGCAGGAACCATCCGATCCAAACGTGGCAGAAATCGGGCTAATACCCAGTCTCGATGAGGATCGCTCATCGAGACTGGGTTCAATTTGTCCGAAGGAAACGTAAATAGGCGCTATTTCCGGCCTTTCCCTTTGCGTTTTTCGGGGGCTTTGCCTGGGTGGGCGGTTTCGTCGTCCTTTTGGTCCGACAGTTCCGACAGAGGCCAAACCTGGCGACATTTCGTGCACCAGCCGACTGTTCTACCGTTTTCGGAAACCAGTTCAAAAACGTGCAAAGCCGATGTCGCCGGGCAAATCGCCCGGAAGGTCTGTCCCAATTCTTCGCTCCTTGACTACGCTGGCTTACATTTCTGTGCCCCGGCCCTGCGCGCGGGGCCGGGAAATTTGGCCGATATTGAAATGGCGGGCCGGCACCGTCAACGACCTCGACAATCCGGCAATTGTCTTGTCCGCTTCTCAGGCTCCATCGATTGCGCTATTTTTGGAAAGACCTAAAGACGAATGGTTCGCCCATCTGGGAAATGTCGGGTGAAACCGACTGCGTCGGGCCTTGTGATACCAACAAGTCAACGAAGCCAAATGTGCCGTCACTCGCCAGTGAACTGCTTTGAAGGGATTTGTGGTGATGTCTGAAAAAAATAGTCAGAACATTGCTAAATTGATTATTGGGGATAGGTCGATCGATCTGACTGTGATGATTGATTCGTTCGATCGCCCAGCCGTGGACATTCGAAATCTATTTGCCAAATATGGTGTGATGACTTTCGACCCTGGTTATACATCGACAGCAAGCTGCCAATCGGCGATCACTTATATCGATGGCAACAAAGGCGTCCTGCTTTATCGAGGCTATCCGATCGAACAGTTGGCTGCCGACGGCAGCTATCTCGAGGCGGCCTATCTTCTGCTCAACGGTGAACTGCCGAATCGTCGGCAATTCGAGCAGTTTCAGCGTGAAACCCTGCACAGGATGCCCGTGCATGAGCAGATGATCGAAATTCTGCGGCGTTACAAGCGCGACACGCATCCCATGGTGTTGATCGAGAGCATGGTGACGGCGCTGGGCGCCTTCGACACGGACTGCGACGTCACGACCCGCGAGGGGCGAAACCGCGTGGCCATCAATCTGATCGCCAAAATTCCGACGATCACCGCCCTGGCTTTGCGTTACATCCAAGGAAAACCATTCATCTATCCGCGCGAGGATTTGGGATACACCGAGAACTTTATCCGGATGTGTTTCGCGCCTTCGGACGGAGCGCCTTTCGAGATCAATCCGATTATCGCCGGGGCGCTCGACCGGATCTTCATTTTGCATGCCGATCACGAGCAGAATGCCTCGACCTCGACCGTGCGTTTGGCCGGTTCGACCGGCGTCGAGCCCTATGCCGCCATTTCCGCCGGTATCGTCGCATTGTGGGGAGCGGCGCATGGCGGCGCCAACGAGGCCGTGCTCGGCATGCTCGAACGGATCGGCAGCAAGGATGCCATCCCGGCCTTCCTCGAACAGGTCAAGGACAAGGAGAGCCATGATCGTCTGATGGGATTCGGACACCGGGTCTACAAGAACTATGACCCTCGGGCTCTCATCATAAAGAAGGAAAGCGAAAAGGTTCTGGCCAACCTCGATGTCCAGACCGAGCAACTCGACGTGGCTAAAGAACTGGAGAGAATTGCGCTCCAGGATCCATACTTTACCAGCCGGCAGCTTTATCCGAACGTCGATTTCTATTCCGGTATCACTTTGTCGGCTATGGGATTTCCGGTCCACATGTTTACCCCGTTGTTCGCTCTGGCGCGGACGTCGGGGTGGATCGCCCAATGGAAGGAAATGGTCGATGGCGGCCCCTTGACCATCGGACGGCCTCGCCAGCACTACACCGGCCCAACGCAGCGCGACTATGTCGCGCTGGACAAGCGGGACTGAGACTATCCCCCAATTCTCTCCCTGAAGGGTTTGGGTTGGGGGGCTTCCCTCCTATACCTGGACGGCGGCCAGCATGGCTCGCAACTGCGCCAGGGTCAGGGCGGGCTCGTGGCTGGCACCGTCCAGGGTCTCGGCTTCCTCAAGGATCAGCAGGATGCTGGAGCGGGCCAGGAATTCCTGACCTTCGGCCAGCGCCTCGATAGCTTCGGCCAGATGGCGGCTGTCGGCCTCGGTGAGGCCGGCTTTGGCCGCCTCAATCGCATCAATGATCTTGCTGATCGCGTCTTTCAGGACCATCCCGTCCTTGCCGGCTCCCAAATCCGAATTGTGGAGGCCATGGAGTGAATGAGAGAGCGCTTTCCTGTCGATCATCACGGTTCCTCAATTGGTCTATTGCTAATGCTGCACCGCAGCATTTGACCTTATGATATGCGAATTCTGACACGAGGCAAGTTTTATGTTGCATTGCAACATGTGCCTCGCCGACTTCGGAGGTACGTCGTTCACTTTGAAGAAAAGTCCATTTGGTCGTAAACAGTGGGCGCACGGATCAGCCGTGTTCTTTTTTTGATTCATCGGAAATGTGGATGTCTTCTGATCGCCCTTTGAAAGCGGACGGATTGCTTGTCTTGGTCACCGTCCTGGCTGCCGCGGGATGGCTCTTTTCGCTGTTTGCGTTACGCGGCCTGCCGACCCTCTTTTTCATTGGGACCCGCTTCCTGCTGGCCGGTTCGGTGCTGGCGGTCTTTGGCCTGCGTCAACTTTCGCGGCTGGGCGTCCGTGACGTGTGGCGGGCGGCTGTCACCGGCGTGGCAATATGCCTGTCCATGACTCTCTGGACCGAGGGATTGCAGTTGACTGACAATCTCGGGGTCGGAGCCTTCATTTGCAGCCTGGGAAATATTCTGGCGCCGGTTTTCGGCTGGGTGCTGTTCAAGATCCGCATCAGTGTCGCGACCTGGGTGGCGGTGGCGGTCGCCACGGCCGGCATGGCTTGCCTGTCGATCAACAATGGTGTCGGATTTTCGCCTGCCGATCTCTTTTTTCTGGCCTCGGCCGTCGCGAATTCGCTTTATCTGAACCTGAACAACCGCTTCGCTTCGCGGATCGCCGTCTTGCCGCTCGCCGTCATCCAGTTGACGGTGGTTGGAGCCTTGGCCCTGGCCGTTTCGCCGTTTCTGGAACACTGGCCGGCAGCCGTCGGTGTGGAGACGATCGGCTGGTTCCTGGCCAGTGTCCTGATCGCCACCAGTCTCCGGTACTTCCTGCTGGTGAAAGGACAGGCCATGGCGCCGATCAGCCACACAGCCCTTATCATGAATCTGGAGCCCGTCTGGACCGCCGTTCTCGCGGCTGTTTGCCTCGGAACGACGATCAGCGGCGTGCAATTCGTCGGCTGCGCCTTGATCTTTCTCGCATTGCTGCTGCATCACCTGCCATGGTGGCGCGCTCCTAGAGCCGGAAGATCTTAGCCATCGAGAAGCGCCCTGACCTTGGTTGCCAGTTCCTGGCGTCGGTAGGGTTTGGCGATCATTGCCGCTTCGGGAACAAGCTTGCGCATTTCGGCCGCCGTCCTGCCGGCAAATCCGGTGGATAGCAGGATCTTGAGGCCGGGCCGTTCGGCCAGAGCGCGTCGGGCCAATTCGACACCGTCGATGGCACCGGGCATGATGACGTCGGAAATCACCAGGGATACGTCTGCTTCCGCTTGCAAACGCAGCAGTGCTTCCGTGCCGTCCTTGGCCGCCAGACAGCGGTAGCCGAGGCCGGCAAGCTGGGTGCAAAGCAGCGCCCGCATCTCATCCTCGTCGTCGACCACCAGCAATGTTTCCCGGCCGCCCGGCGGGGACATGGCGGCGGCCGGCGTCTCGGTCGTTCCCGGTGCCGTGGCGGCCGGCAGGGCGATGCGGAACGTCGTTCCCCGGCCGGGTTGTGAATAGACCGAGAGCGTGCCCCGCGATCGTTTGACGAAAGAGTCGATGGTGACCAAGCCGAGGCCGGTTCCCTTGCCCGGCGGTTTGCTGGTGAAGAACGGTTCGAAAATCTTCTTTTGCAGCTCGAAGGGAATGCCGACGCCGGTATCGGTGACGCTGATCAGCACGCGGGGGCCAGTGCCCGAGTCCTCGGGGGCTAAATTCGCGGTCTCGACGGTAAGCGTTCCCCCGTCCGGCATGGCGTCGCGGGCGTTGAGTGCCAGATTGAGCAGTGTATCCTCGAACTCGCCAGGATCGATCAGCACCGGCATCAATCCGTCTTCGAGCGAAAGGCAAACCGTTGTCCGGCCGGTTTGCAGCCGATCGAGCAAATCGCTGCTGGATCGAATCAGCTGATTGAGGTCGACCATCTGCGGCTGGCTGGCCCGGCCGCCGGAGAAGGAGAGAAGCTTGCGCGTCAGATCGGCACCACGGGCCGCCGCGTGTTGCGCCACTTCGATTCGCTTGGACAGCTTCGGATTGTCTTTGAGACGGTCTTCGAGAATTTCGAGATTGCCCGCAATGATGCCGAGCAAGTTGTTGAAATCGTGGGCAACGCCGCCGGACAGTTGCCCGACCACCTCCATCTTCTGGGCTCGGCGTACCGATTCCTCAAGCGCCTTGCGTTGCGTGATGTCGCGAATGACGGCGGTGAAAAACCGGCGGCCGTCCATCTGCCATTCGCCCAACGCCAATTCCAGGGGGAAGGTGCTGCCATCGAGGCGCAGCCCGACGGCTTCCAGTCCGACGCCGATGACGCTTGGCGAGCCGCCGTCCAGATAGCGTCGGAAAACGTTTTGCTGCCGCTGGCGGTATGGCTCGGGCATCAGGACACCGACCTCCAGCCCCAGAGTGTCGGCGCGACGGCGGCCGAACATCCGTTCCGCCGACGGACTGAAAGTCTGAATGATGCCGCCCTGGTCGATGGTGACGACGGCGTCGGGAATAGTGTCGACCAGAGCCTCGGTTTTACGCTGATCGTTGATCGCCTGTTGTTCGGCGGCGGTACGTTTGGTCGTTTCTTCGTCGAGCGACGCCTGCACACGGCGGATCATCGGCCGGAAGATGAAGGCCGCTTCCAGTGCCAGCACGGCCAGAGTCATCATCCAGACAGCCGTTTCCATGCCTTCCAGCGCCCGGACCCGGCGTTCGATGTCGGCCTGATAGCGGCCGACGACGTCGTCCAGGCCCGAAAGGACCGCCGAAGATCGCGTTTGGATGCGCTGGTAAGCCGGGCTTTGGCTGTCGAAATCCTGGCCGGCGGCGACCAGGGCGCGTCCATCGGCCAGGAAGTCCCCCACCTGGCGCGAGACTTCTGCGGGCTTCTCGGCGTAAAGAACGCCGATCGACGCGGCAAGCTCCGGTGAAATGTTGAGAACCGCGTCGCCCTTGGTCAGTGCCTGATGGGATCGTTCCATCAGATCGAGAGCCGAAACCAGCTCGCCCAGCCAATAGCGCCGTTTTCCGGGGTCGGTGGTTTCCGCCGCCTGCGACGCCGCCAGTGTGATGCGTTGACTCAGCATCCGCTGGCGACCGGAGAGATTGACCACCGCGGCCTCGTTCTCGTGGCGCAGGATGACCTTGTGAAGGAACAGGAATGCCGTGGTCGCCAGCGACCCGACCAGGGCCAGGGCCAGCACATAGCGCAGTGTCAGGGAACGGAGCAGGGAGGGTTCGTTGGTCATCGGTGCGCTTGTGCCTGGGGCAGGAGGGAAGCCTTAAGCTAGCATTGGCTGCCGGCCTGCGACTAGACTGGGACCATCGGTCTGATGATAAAGGTGGGCGGTCAAGCCATGGCAGGGGGAAGGCCCAAGATTCTTATTGTCGAGGACGACGCGGACCTGCGCGGAACGGTCGCCTTCTATTTGGCGGAGCAAGGTTTCGATGTGGTCGAGGCGGTCGACGGCAGAGAGATGCAGGCGCGCCTGGACAGCGTCACCAGCCTGGTCCTTCTTGACGTTAATCTGCCCGGCGAAGATGGATTTACCCTCGCCCGCGAACTCCGCAGCCGTTCGTCGGTGGGCATCATCATGATCACCGGGCGCACTGATCTCGTCGATCGCGTGGTCGGTCTCGAGGTCGGGGCCGACGACTATATCGCCAAGCCCTTTCCCCTGCGCGAGCTATTGGCCCGTATCAAGGCATTGTTGCGTCGGCTGAATCCCGCGCCGATCGTCTCGGCACCGGCCGAAGTGTCGCATGTCATCCGGTTCGATGACTGGGTTCTTAACACGCAGCGCCAGGAACTGGTGGCGCCCGATGGCGCCGAGGTCGGCCTGACGACGATGGAATTTTCCATCCTTTATCGGCTGGCCTTGCCGCCCGGGCATACGGTCAGCCGGCAGGAACTGTGCGAGGCGTTGAAGGGTCGCGACTGGTCGCCGCTGGAACGCAGCATCGACGTTCATGTCGGAAATCTGCGTCGCAAGCTCGAGGCCAACGGGCGCTATCCTCGGCTCATCAAGTCGGTGCATGGCATCGGCTACCGTCTGGCCGTCGATAGCGTGGCAAAGTGAGCGGGACGAAAGCGTCGGGTGCGCTTTACATTTCTTTACTTTTCTTGGCTGGTTGGTGGTTCGGCAAGGGGTGATCCTCGAACAGTTGTCGGGGAAAATGCCCATGAGTGGTTTCGTTGGCCAACGCTGTCCTTCTGTTCCATCGCAGGCGTGCCCGTTGCGCGGTGCGGATGCAGATGGGGCGGCAGTTTGCGCTGACTTGCATCGCATCCAGATCGTTCCCCGCGGTGATTATCTCTTCAGTCAGGGCGAGGACTGTCTTGCCATTCATGCGGTTTTGAGCGGCGCGATCGTTCTTGAGTATGTCGATGGCGCCGGCGGTGTCGCCATCATGCGCCTGGTCCGGCGTGGGGAGATGGTCGGTAGCGCCGATCTTTTCGACGGCCACGAGCATCGGACGTCGGCGCGCGTTGTCGAAGATGCTCTGATTTGCACCTTGCCCGAGGCGAGCCTGATGACCGCAATGAACGCGGATGGCGCTTTCGCCGTTCGTCTGTTGCGGGCGAGCGCCGAGGAAACGCACGCCTTTGGCGACTTCGCCCAACGCATGGCCAGCCTTCCGGTCGAAGCCCGTGTTCTCGCCCTGATCGAGGATCTGTCGGCCGGCCGGCCGCGTTTTGTGCTTCCAATTTCAAAAAAGGATCTGGCCTTCATGGCTGGAACAGGCCCCGAGGTCCTGTCACGGACTCTGATGAAGCTGCAGAAGGCGGGGGTGATCTGGATGGAGGGCAACACCGTCACCATGCAAGATCCCGCTCTCGACGGTCGCGCAGCCCGTATCGCCTGTTAAACAAGGGCTTCAGGACGCCTTCGATCAAATCTCTTGCGACTTGACTAATGTCAAGTATCCCACAATCAGAATGTGGATAATCTATACATAGAATGGCCGGGCGGGGGATCGGCATAAAACTATGTCATGTCCCGCCGAGGCGACAAAAAGATCCCATTCGCGGCGGTGGTGACGATAATTATGGCTATCAAAATTCGCGCAGCGGTATTTCTTGCGTTGGCCGTGGGGGTGACGCTGGGACTTGGGATATATACCTTTGTCTATGCGAAAGGCTATTCGTACCTCACCAACAATCCAGCCGCTTGCGCCAATTGCCATGTCATGCAGGAATACTATTCCGGTTGGATGAAAAGCCCGCATCACGCGGTGGCCGGTTGCAACGACTGCCACACCCCGCATGACATGGTCGGCAAATATGCGATCAAGGCTGCCAACGGCTTTTCGCATAGCCTGGCTTTCACCATCGGTCCGATTCCCGACAACATCGTCATCAAAGGGTACAACGAACGGGTGACGGAAGGCGCCTGCCGGTCCTGTCACGCCGCTCTTGTCGACGCCATCGAAGGTCCGCACAGCAGGCAGGACATCTCCTGTCTCAGCTGTCATGCCGACGTCGGCCATTCGGCCGCCTCGTTGGTTCCCGGGTCGACCGTCTCCGTCACTTCGTCCGCATCGAAATAAAAACCGAGGATTCCAGAGAATGGCCACGCCAAACGCTCCCCGTCCCGCCGGCAAAGGCCGGTTATTGGTCACCGCCGCCGCCCTGGCGGTCGTGGCCGGCGTCGGTATCGCCGCCCTGTTGGTCAGTGTCTTCGAACATAAGCAGGAGGCGAAGACACCGTTCTTCCAGGTGGTCGACCTGAATGACACCATCGACGACCCGGCCATCTGGGGGCAAAACTTTCCGCTGCAATATGACCGCTACAAGAAAACCACCGACATGGAGCGGACCCGCTACGGCGGCAGCGAAGGCGTACCCCATTCGCCAACCGAAGCCGATCCGCGGAGCATCGTCGCCCGTTCGAAGCTGGAACTCGATCCACGTCTGAAAACCATGTGGGCCGGCTACGCCTTTGCCGCCGATTACCGCGAGAAGCGGGGGCATGCCTACATGCTGGAGGATCAGGCCTATACCGAACGCCAGCGCGTCGCCAAGCAACCGGGCGCCTGCCTCAACTGCCACGCCTCTTTGTATCCGACTTACTTGCGTCTGGGCGAGGGCGACCTGACCAAGGGGTTCGAGGCGATCAACCATATGTCTTATGCCGACGCCAGGAAGCAGGTCACTCATCCGATTTCCTGCGTCGACTGCCACGAAGCCAAGACCATGAACCTGCGGATCAGCCGCCCGGCTTTCGTTGAGGGCATCCGCGCCCTCAAGGCCTCGCAAGGCGTCAACGATTACGACGTCAATCGCGATGCCACCCGTCAGGAGATGCGCTCCTACGTCTGCGCGCAGTGCCATGTCACCTACTATTTCCGCGGAGCGGAGAAACGCCTGACCTTCCCCTGGCCGAAGGGTCTGAAGGTCGACCAGATCGTCGCGGCGGAAAACGAGGACAAGGTCGGCGAGTGGACGCACAAGGATACCGGCGCCTCGATGATGAAGGCCCGCCATCCGGAGTTCGAGACCTGGAGCCAGGGCATCCATGCGCGTTCGGGTGTCGCCTGCGCCGATTGCCACATGCCCTATGTCCGGGAAGGGGCGATGAAAATTTCCGACCACAACGTCCGTTCGCCGCTGCTGAACGTCAATGCGTCCTGCCAGACCTGCCACCGTTGGCCGGAACAGGAACTGAAGGACCGGGTCGAGGAAATCCAGACGCGTTTCGTCGAAACCCGCAACGTTGCCATGAACGCGCTGGTCGAACTGATCGGCGATATCAAACAGGCGAAGGATGCCGGCGCCACCGACGAGGAATTGGCGGCAGCCCGTAAACATCAGCGCGACGGTCAATTCAAGATCGACTTCCTGGTGTCGGAAAATTCGATGGGATTCCACGCCGACCAGTACACGGTGAAGTCCTTTGCCGAGGCGATCAACCTCTGCCGTGAAGGCCAACTGGTCCTGCGTCATGACGTCAAGGCCCGCAACATCGACTTCGCGCCGACCCCGGCCAGTATCCCGGCCGTCGCCCACTAAAACCGGTTCCGGTGCGCCGTCTTGGCGCACCGGGGTGTTGCCGCGAGAAGGAATGACGTCATGCGCATCGGCAAATTCGTCGGGCAGGAGAATCGTCGTCGGCGGGACGAGGGCACCCATTTATGCGGGGTCTTGGTCACGGCCCATCCCGACCGGGTCCAGGCTGTCGGCAAGACGTTGGAGGGCATGTCCGGCGTCGAGGTGCATCAGGTGGTCGCCGACGGCCGTCTGATCGTCACCGTCGAGGACACCGCCGACGAATGGGCCGGGCAGATCCTGACCCGCCTGCCGACCGTCGAGGGGGTCCTGTCCGCCGCCCTTGTCTACCATCACTGCGAATAAATAGGAGCCTACGAGATGAAGCTCTCGCGGCGTGATTTCATCAAGGCCAACGCCATCGCCGCCACTGCGGCGGCGGCCGGAGTGGCCATGCCGGCGACATTTGCCCAGGCCGCGCCGACCGGCGATATTCGCTGGGATAAGGCGGTCTGCCGGTTCTGTGGCACCGGCTGTGGCGTCATGGTCGGCGTCAAGGACGGCAGGGTGGTCGCCACCCAGGCCGATCCCGACGCCCCGGTCAACCGCGGTCTGAACTGCATCAAGGGCTATTTCCTGGCCAAGATCATGTATGGCGAGGACCGGCTGACCCGGCCGTTGCTGCGCAAGAAGCATGGCGTCTATGCCAAGGATGGCGAGTTCGAGCCGGTCTCGTGGGACGAGGCCTTCGACGTCATGGCCGCCAAATGGAAGGAAACGCTGAAGGCCAAGGGGCCGACGGCGGTCGGCATGTTCGGGTCGGGTCAATGGACGATCTGGGAAGGCTATGCCGGGGTCAAACTGATGAAGGCCGGTTTCCGGTCCAACAATATCGAGCCCAATGCGCGCCATTGCATGGCCTCGGCGGTGACCGGTTTCATGCGGACCTTCGGCATCGACGAGCCGATGGGCTGTTTCGACGATATCGAACAGGCCGACGCCTTCGTGCTGTGGGGCGCCAACATGGCCGAGATGCACCCGGTTCTCTGGGCCCGCCTTACCGAACGGAGGTTTTCCGGCGTCGGCGTCAAGGTGGTGGCGATGTCGACCTATGAGAACCGCTGTTTCGATCTCGCCGATCTGCCGATCGTTTTTACGCCGCAGACCGATCTGGCGATCCTCAATTACATCGCCAATTACATCGTCAGCCATCACGCTGAGGATCAGGACTTCATCGCCCGGTCGGTCAATTTCCGCAAGGGCGCCACCGATATCGGTTACGGCTTGCGGCCGAACCATCCAAAGGAAAAGGCGGCGAAGAACGCCCTGGCGCCGGACGCCTCGGAATCGATCGATTTCGCCGCCTTCAAGGCCTTCGTCGCCGACTATACCGCCGAAAAAGTCTCGGCCCTTTCCGGAGTGCCGGTCGACAAGCTGGAGGCGCTGGCCAAGCTCTATGCCGATCCCGCCTGCAAGGTGGTGAGCTATTGGACCATGGGGTTCAACCAGCATAGTCGCGGCACCTGGGCGAACAACATGGTTTACAACCTGCATTTGCTGACCGGCAAGATCGCCAGGCCCGGCTGCGGTCCCTTCTCCTTGACCGGCCAGCCCTCGGCCTGCGGCACCGCCCGTGAAGTCGGCGTCCTCAATAACCGTCTGCCGGCCGATCTGGTGGTGACCAATCCGGCGCACCGTAAGCGGGCCGAGGAGATCTGGAAGCTGCCGGACGGCACCATTCCCGATAAGCCCGGTTACCACGCGGTGCTGCAAAACCGCATGTTGAAGGACGGCAAACTCAATTGTTACTGGGTGCTGTGCACCAACAATATGCAGGCGGCCGCCAATCTCAACGAGGAAACCCTTCCGGGTTATCGCAATCCCGACAACTTCATCGTCGTCTCCGACCCCTATCCGACCATTACCGCGCTGTCGGCCGACCTCATTCTGCCCACCGCCATGTGGGTCGAGAAGGAGGGTGCCTACGGCAATGCCGAGCGGCGGACCCAATTCTGGCGTCAGCAGGTCAAGGCGCCCGGCGAGGCGCGGTCAGATCTCTGGCAGTTGATGGAGTTCTCCAAGCGTTTTGCCGTCGAGGAGGTCTGGCCGGCCGATTTGCTGGCGAAGAAACCGGAACTCCGCGGCAAGACGCTATTCGACGTTCTGTTCAAGAATGGCCAGGTGGACCGTTTCCCCTTGAGTGACATCACCGCCGGTTTCGGCAATGACGAATCGACGGCCATGGGATTTTACGTGCAGAAGGGGTTGTTCGAGGAATACGCCGGCTTCGGCCGCGGCCACGGCCACGATCTGGCGCCGTTCGACACCTATCGCGAGGTGCGCGGATTGCGCTGGCCGGTGGTCGACGGCAAGGAAACCCTGTGGCGTTACCGCGAAGGCGCCGATCCTTATGTCAAGGCCGGCGAAGGCATTCGTTTCTATGGCTTCGCCGACGGCAAGGCCAATATTTTCGCCTTGCCTTACGAGCCGGCCGCCGAGGAACCGGACGAGACCTACAATCTGTGGCTGGTGACCGGCCGGGTCCTCGAACATTGGCACTCCGGTTCGATGACCAGGCGGGTTCCCGAACTCTACCGGGCCTTTCCCAATGCCGTTCTGTTCATGCATCCCGACGATGCCGCCAAGCGCGGCCTGCGGCGGGGACAGCAGATCAAGGTGGCGTCGCGCCGGGGCGAGGTTCTGACCCGGGTCGAAACCGCTGGCCGTAACCGCCCGCCGGTGGGCGTGGTGTTCATGCCCTGGTTCGATGAAAGCCAGCTGGTCAACAAGCTGACGCTCGACGCCACCTGCCCGATCTCCAAGGAGACCGATTACAAGAAATGCGCCGTGCGCGTCGACAAGGCGTGACGTCATGACCGGCGGCAAAAGGGGAGTATTCATGGTGAACCGGACTATTCTGGCAAGCCTGTTGGCCATCGGCGCGATCGTCATGGCGTCGGGTGTCACGATATCGCCGGCGGCGGCCGACCCGCTGCAGTCGCTCCGCGGCCAGGCGGCGGTCGATGATCCCGATCCCTCGACGCCGATCTATCCGGTCCGCGAAGGGACCCGCTTTGACCGCAGCTATTTGCAGCAGCCGCCGATGGTTCCGCACCGCGTCGACAAATATGAGGTCGACCTCAAGGTCAACCAATGCCTGCGCTGTCACGACTGGCCCAGGAATGCCCAGGAAAACGCGCCGCTCGTCAGTGTTTCGCACTACACCGACCGGACGGGGACCAAGCTCGACAAGGTTGCCGGCGAACGTTGGTTCTGTACCCAGTGCCACGTGTCGCAGGTGGACGCCAGGCCGCTGGTGACCAACAAATTCCAGCCAGCCATCGAAAAGTAGGGCGGGGACAGCTCATGGAACAGGCGGAAACAGTGGCGGCAGGTCGTCGCGCGATGACGTTGCGCGGTCTGCTCGTCCGGATATGGAGAGTCCTTGCCCGTCCGTCGGGACAATTGTCCCTGGGGCTGCTGCTGCTGGTCGGTTTTCTTGCCGGCATCCTTTTCTGGGGCGGTTTCAATTGGGGGATGGAGGCCACCAGCAACGAGACCTTCTGCCGCGGCTGTCACGAAATGGATCAGAACGCCTATCGTGAGTTTCGCACATCGGCGCACGATCAGAACCGTTCGGGCGTGCGGGCCACCTGTCCCGACTGCCATGTGCCCCACGACTGGTCGCACAAAATAATGCGCAAGATCCAGGCGTCCGGCGAGGTGTTCCATCATCTGCTGGGCGACCTGGACAGCGCCGGAAAGTTCGAGGCCAGACGACCCGAGATGGCAGAGCGTGTCTGGGCGACGATGAAGGCCACCGATTCGCGGGAATGCCGCAATTGCCACAACTTCGATTCGATGGATCTGTCGCGTCAGAACGAAAGGGCGCGGGCCGATCACAGCCGGGCAGAGACTGAAGGCCTGACTTGCATCGACTGTCACAAGGGCATCGCCCACCGCCTGCCGGTGGGGACGCTGGATGCCGAGCGGCAGTTGAACGAGACATGGAACGCGGCGCATCCCAATCCTTCGTCCCGCTAAAGTATGCCCTCCGGGACCGGGTGACCGGTCGTCAGTCGACCGCGCCCTCCGCCTGCGGCAGCCGGTCGATTCCCATGCCTTTGCTGGTGATCAGTCTGCGCAAAAAGGGAATCAGCAGGAACAACACGATACCGACGGCGACGCTGCCCGATCCCAGTTCCGCGAACAGCTTCGCATAGGCGGGATTGGTCGATAGCGCGGCGCCTTCGGTCGGTTCCGGGATCATGCCGGAGAAATCTCCGGCGAACAGCGAGGCCAGACCGGTAACGAGCATCCAACTGCCCATCATCACCCCTTGATAGCGGCGCGGCGCCAGTTGCCCGATCATCGCGTAACCGACCGGCGAGATCAGCAATTCTCCGATCGATTGCAGCAGGAAACTGAGGAAGAACCAGAAAAAGGCGACCATGCCTTTGTCGTCGGCCAGGGCGATACCGGCTGGCAGTGCCAGGAAACCGAACCCCATCAGGACCAACGATGTGGAAAACTGTTTGGGGACGTCGATGGTCCAGCCGCGTCGCCGCAGCCAGACGAAAAGCGCCGACATCAACGGCCCGCCGACCACGATGACGATGGTGTTGATGTTCTGCGTCCACTGCGGCGCGATTTCAATTCCCCATACCATCCGGTCGACGTTGTGGAGAACAAACAACTGCAGGCCATTGGGGGCCATCTGGTACAACGCCCAGAAGACCAGTGAGCCGAAGGTCAGGATCAGATAGGCCCACATGTTGTTTTTTTCGCGTGGGTCTGGATGCTTCAATGTCAGATAGATCAATGCGACGGCGACAAGCGCGCAAATCGACTTGACCAGTGTTTCGGTGCCGTCGGGATGTTGCAGCAATATCCAGACGATCGGCACCAGGCCAAGCAGAATGGCCACGCCGGTGACGAACCGCAGTTTGAATTGCCTGGCCGGCGAGTCGAGAAGGGGCGTGTTCAGATCGGCCAGCACCTTCCAGTTAACGGTAGCCAGGACGATGGCAAGAACATTTCCAACCGTCGCGAAGATGAACAGGCTGGAATAGTTTTCGGTCAATTGGTAATGGCCGGCGACGGAAAAACCAACGAAAAAGCCGATGTTCATGCCGGCATAGTTCCAGAGGAAGGCGCCTTCCCGGCGCAGGTCATCCGGCTTGAACCGCTGTGTCAGCATCATGTTGAGGCAGGTGACGTTGAGGCCGCTGCCGGTCAGGAACAAGGCCAGTCCCCAGTAGAGCAGCGCCACCGATCCGCCGGAGATCAAGGCGCATCCGGCGACCTGCAACACCATGCCGCCGACGAACAGGTTGCGGTTGCTGAGGAAGCGTCCTCCCAGGTAACCGCCGAACAGATGCAGCCCGTAATTGAACGCCCCGAAGACGCCCATGATCGCTGAGGCCTCTTTTGCGGAGAACTGCAAGTGCTGGGTCGCGTACAGGACCAACGTCGAATACAGCACAGCAAAACTGAGCGTGGCAAACACCTGAATAAAAAATAAGGCGCCGGCTCCCTTGGGAACGGCTGATAGTTTTTCTCTCAAGGATAGCGACATTATTTCCGGGACCTGCGTGAGTTCGTCTTCCTGGGATTGCGCTCACTCGGTCAAAAACTTCGATCCGGCGAGTCCGCCAGCGCAGGTTATGCCGCCCCGTCCCCACCCTCAAGCCTTCCCTCGCGAGACGGCCCTCATACCATCAGGCCGCCGGAGTTGAGGCCGAAGGTCTGTCCGACATAGAGGCGGGAGCGCGGAGAGGCCAGGAACTCGACGGTATCGGCAACGTCGTCGGGTTCGCCAAAACGTCCCAGCGGCAATTCTTTGAGTCGTTCTTCTTCCCATCCCGGCGCGAATGCGGCTGAAATCTCCGTCTTGATGGGGCCGGGGGCGACGGCATTGACGCGAATTCCGCGGCGGCTGAATTCGCGGGCCAGTGATTTCGTCAGTCCGATCATGCCGGCTTTGGCGGCGGCATAGTGGCAGACATTGGCGCCGCCCGCCTGGCCGATGCGCGACGCCACATTGACGATCACGCCGTCGCCGGCCGCCAGCATGTCGGTGATCGCCGTCCGGCAGCACAGGAATGTGCCGCGCAGATGGACATTGATCATCCGGTCCCAATCGGCGACCGAAAGAGAATCGAAGGCCACCCTTTGTTCGTAGCCGGCGTTGTTGACGAGCAGCGAGCAAGGGCCAAACGTCTGCCGGCAGATTTCGAAGATCCGCGCGACATCGGTTTCATCGGCGACATCGCCGCAGGCCGCGACAACGCGGAGTCCTTCCGCGCGGAGGCCGTCTGCAAAGGTCTCCGCGGCCTCCTCGGAAATGGAATTGGCGACGACGGCGGCACCGCGCGCCGCCAGTCTCTTGACGATGGCGGCTCCGATGCCGCGCGTTCCACCGGTTACGATAGCGATATGGTCGGTGACGTCCTTCACGGTCGGCGTCCTTCTTCTTCGTCGAAGATCATGAGAAAAAACGGTTCGCGAACGCCATCACCACGTCAGGGTCTCGCGTTCGAACCACACAAGGCTGCCGTCTTCGACGCCGATCGCCAAGTCGGGCAGATCCCGCTGGCGCCAGGACACGGCGTCCGGGGAACAGGCATGCATGCCAAGCACCAACGGTTCGCCACGGAAGCGGAAGGGACGGGGCGGCGCGAAGCGAGGTTCGTCGCTCCCCTCGACGTTCTCAAGCAGGAAAACGCCGGCTTGATAGGTCGTATGTCGTGGAATGCCCTCCGGTCCGGGGGGAATCGAGGCGCGATTATGGGTTCCGAAGATGATGTCGAGGCGACCGCTTCCACGCCAGTCGCACACGCAAAGCTTGATGCGTCCCCGACCGCCGCCATGGTCTTCCGTGAACCGGATCTCGCCACCGTCCGCGTACAGCAAAGGTCTCTTGTTGGCGACCTCGTTGTCGGAAACCTTGTCGAACATCACCAGGACACCTTCGGCATCGAGCGTCACCAGGTGAAGCATATCCCTGGTGTGCCACCTGGTAACGGCCGGCCTAACACGCCAGACGGTTCGCAACGGCTGGCCGTCGAACTGAAGTTCGCAAGGGGCCGAGAAGCGCGGTGGCGTGCCCCCCAGATTGCGCAAAACGAGATAGCGGCCAAATATGTCGCTCGTCATGATATCGGGCCGGTCTTGGCCGTACCAATGGCAGGGCGACGGGCAGGTGTAGCCGAACTTGTACTCGCTGGGTCCCTGGATGGAGCCTTGCGAGCCGGCGGCGACCCGGAAGGCCGTTCCTCCGGCGTCGATTGGTTGCAGCGCCCCGAGAGCAGGTGCCTCTGGGCGGCCGAGGACAGGTGCGTACAAAAGCTCACCGGCACTATTGCCGGTGATCAGGTCCAGCCGTCCGGTGCCCGACCAGTCGGCGATGGCTGGAACCGGCAGGGCACCGAGTTGCGGCTCTGCTGCGGCGCTGCAAATCGGCACGGGTTTTTCGAAAACCGGGACGCCGTCTTCGACGATGCCGCTGTTTTGGACGAACCAGACGCGGCCGTCCTCAGCGCCGACGACAAGATCGACATGGCCGTCGTCGTCCCAGTCGACGGCGGCCGGCATGTGAATGCAATGGGGAAGCGTGAGTTTTCGTCCACTGGCGGCGGCGATCATCCGCCCGGCGCCAAAATTGCCATCCGGTCCTCGCGGAAAAAAATACAGCTGGTCGAGGAAGCTGCCGCAGATCAGGTCATGGTGTCCGGTCCGGCGGAAGTCGCCGAACGTCGGTCCAAGCTGGCCGTAGACCTCGATCGGGTCGTCGTCGGTCGTCGCCGGCCTGCCGCGACCAAGCCGAGGGTCGTCAGGCGCGCCGTCATCCCGGAAAATGTAAAGGTTGCCGCGCAACGGGCCGCCACGCCAGCGGCCATCGACGCCGTAGGGGCGATATCCCTTGTCGTTCCACTCGGCGCCTTCCGGCCAATAGTCGTGCCAATAGTCGGTTCCGAGAACCAGCTCGCGGCGGCCGTCGCCGTCAATATCGTGAAAACGCGCGAGGTGGAAGATTTCACCGTCATGCAGCCAATCAGCCTCGGGGTGGAGCTCAATCGGGTCTCCAAAACGCGGTTGGCCGGGTTTGCCGATGTTGCGGTAGAAATAGAGCGACCGGCGCAGCCGCGATGTCGACAGGAGATGAAAGCTGTCGCCATCGTGGACCACGGTGACGAAGCCGCTCACTCCCGTCATTTCGCCGTCATAGGTCAGGGAAGGCAGGCCGTTAGCGGCCGTTCCGGTTTGGCGGAACAGCCGGACCTTGGCGCCATAGCAGGCGTCCCAGGCCGACAACAGGAGGTCCCGTCCGCCATTGCCGCACCAATCGACAGGTTCGGCGCAGGTGATGATGCCGCCGGCCACAGGGCGTTGGCCAACCGAACGATCGAAGGGCACGATGTGGTCGCCATATCCGGGATCCCGCCAGATCGGAATAACGTCTTCCCAGCGTTCCGTCGTCATCGACTGTATTTTCCCTCATGCAGCCCCAGCGCCCGGTGGTCCGAGTTACCGTCGCCGTCTCGGATCACACGGGGAGGGTGGCCGGTGTTTCAATCACCGAATTTTCTGATTGGGAACTTTAGGTATAATGAAACTGTGTTTCTATAAAAAAATAAATTCTCACGATGCGAATGAGTTAGGCATCCCGGCCGTGCCCGATTCGCCGGCAAGGAGATCGTTGCGGTCTCGCGAAGCCGACAGCATCCGCCGGACGGACAGTTGTCCCCGCCCTGCCGCTCCGTCGCCTGATGACGACAGATTCTATAGCGTTCTGAGCACGTCGCTATTGAACAATTGGCGCGGGCGTTCGGACTGTGGCGTGCGTTCGATCAGCAGCCACAGATCGGATATTTCGCGGGCCGCCGCCTGCAGATCCGGTACGAACGCCTCGAGGCGTTCGGCCGGCGTCCTGCTGGTCGGGCCGGCGATGCTGAGGGTTCCCACGCATTTTTCCTGACCGTCGGGCCCTCTCTGTTTAATGGCCACTGCAATCGCCGTGACGCCGGCCTCGGCCTCCTGGACATTCAATCCATAACCGCGCTCACGCGTCAGTTTGAACTCCTTGATCAGCCCCTCGACCGATTGGATCACATTGGGGCCGTGTTCTTGTGGCGACCCCAATCCCTGGCGGAGAACGATGGAGATAGCCTCTTCGGTTGGCAAAGAGGCCAGCCAGACTTTGCCTGTGGCCGTGGCATGCATGACAACGCGTGACCCCATGACGGGATCGATGATCAATCCAGAACGGGCGCCCTGGGCGCTGGCGATCCAGGACAATGTTTGTCCATCCGAAACGGTCATGCGGACCAACTCGCCCGAACGTTCGGCCAGGCGATTGAGGATCGGCTGGGCAATTTCCCAGACGCCTTTGCCGGCAAGAAACCGGAAACCCATCTGGACGACCCGCATCGTCAGGCTGTAGCGGCGGGTTTCGTCCTGGCGGACGTATCCTTGCTCTTCCAGCACTTGCAAGAAGCGGTAGACAGCGCTTTTCGGAATATCCAGATCCTCGCCGATGGTCGACAGCGGAAGACCATTGGAGGCCTGTGACAGCCGTTCGAGGATAGCCATACAACGTTCGATCGCAAAAGATGACTGCCGAGCCATGTTCGCAGCAAACCTGTCCTGAGTTCGATTCTCCTAGAAGAATATCAGGATGCTAGCCGATTCGATATAGATGTTCGAGTTGGAACAGCGTTTCCAGATTTTTCTAACGGATGCGATGCCACCACTTGACGTTGTTCTTCCCCCAGCACTAAACTGAAATAGTGTTTCAGAAATGGAGGGCGCTGCCGTGGACACTGAAGGCGTCGTTTGAAGGGGGCTGGCGTCCTTGTCTTAAGGATGGATCGGCCAAACCGGACGGTTTCGATGTCGATGTCTTCGTGATGTTCCGGGGGAGGGCTCGGCGCGTACTGCGAAATAGACGCTTAACGATGTGAGGCAAAATTGTCTCCCCACATCCTAAGGAACGTCCCAATCCGCCGGCGAGCGCGGTTTGTCCAGGCCGTTGCTGCGGTGGAACGGGAAGGAGGACTTCGTGTCAGTTTTCGTCGTTGGTAGTGTTAACGAGGATGCGATCTATTCAGTCGCTGTGATGCCGAAGGCCGGGGAAACCGTACCTTGCGATTTCATTTTGGCGGCGTCCGGCGGCAAGGGGGCCAACCAGGCCGTCGCCGCGGCCAGGGCCGGCGCCAGCGTCATCATGACCGGATGCGTCGGCGATGATGCCTTTGGCCTCCAGATCCGAGCCGACCTCGCGAAGGACGGCATCGATGTGACGAACTTGCCCGTGCTTCCCGATTCGCGGTCGGGCACGGCCATCATCTTCCTGGATCGAACCGGCGAAAACCGGATCCTTCTGTGCGCCGGTGCCAACGGACTTTTCACGCCGGAACGGTTTTCGGATTATCGCCTGCCGCTTGCCGCGGGCGATTATGTTCTGCTGCAAAATGAAATCCCTCTGGCGACCACGTTGGCGGCCAAACAGGCGGCGCATGCGGCTGGGGCGAAGGTCATCTGGAATCCCGCACCGGCTTTGCGAATCGCCCCCGACCTGCTGGCGGGAACCGATATTTTCACACCCAACGAAACCGAAGCTGCGGCCATGTCGGGAATTTCCGCCGACGAACGCGACGGACCGCGCCGTATCGCCGACTATTGTCACGACAAGGGCGTCGCGGTTGTGCTCCTGACAATGGGCATGCGGGGCGTCTGGTGTAGCGATGGTGGCGAGGGGCGGTTGATCCCGGCCTTTGCGGTCAACACCGTCGATACGACAGCTGCCGGCGACACCTTCAACGGCGCCGTGGCTGCCTCGCTCTCCCAGGCGGCGACCTTGGAGCAGGCTGTTGTCTTCGGGCAGGCAGCCGCTGCCCTTTCCGTGACCTGTCGTGGCGCGCAGCCGTCGATTCCGTCTCGCGAGGAAACGGAAGCTTTCCTGGCGTCGCATGGACACGGACGTGTCCCTTGACAATCATTGCTGTCTTGCTACGGTGGGTTGCAACGAAGTTATGACCGTGTTCCCATTTTGTGGTTTCGTGGCCGGTCGAATTCTATGAGGACGGTTGCGTTTTGGGACGGGGGGCGGGACAACGTATGGGAAGCAGATCGGCGAGTTTTCTGCCGACCTTGTCTGTAGTCGTTGTCTTGTCCGTTTGGGAATTTGCTTCCCGCTATTTGGGAATTTCCGCCCATATCTTGCCAGCTCCTTCGGTGTTTTGCCGATCCCTTGTGGAAAATGCGCCGATTTTGACCCGCAGCTCGCTGATCACGCTGCAGGCGATCGGCGTCGGATTCGGCGTTGGCGCGGTGGCGGCGATTCCGCTGGGCTTCAGCATCGGACTTTCGCCCGCCCTGGAACGGTCCCTCTATTATGTGATCGTTCTGCTCAACACGCTGCCGAAGGTGGCGCTGGCTCCGCTTTTGGTTGTGTGGTTCGGGCACGGACTGGTCTCGAAGGTCGTTTTGATCGCCATCGGAGCCTTCGTTCCCGTGCTTGTCGACAGCATCGCCGGCTTCAAATATCTGGATCGCCGGCTGCTTTATGTCAGCCGTTCGGCCGGGGCGTCGCTTTTCCAAACCTTCCTGTTCATCCGATTGCCGGCAGCGCTTCCCCATATCGTGTCGGGGTTGAAAACGTCGCTGATCATCGCCGTCACCGTGGCGATCGTCGTCGAATATGTCGCCGCCACTGATGGGCTTGGCTTTGTTGCGATGCGCGCGGTCACCAACGACGATCTTCCGCTGGTGTTTGCGACGATCACTGTGGGCACGCTGATCGGTTTTGGTGTCAACGCGGTGATGAGCGTGGTCGAGTGGTTGCTGCTGCCCTGGAAGGGCGCGTGAGGCTTTGAAACGGCCATCACCGGTCGAGGTGCGTGGTCATAAGGGAGAAGCGGGATGGCACGAAAAGGTCTTGATTTCGTCCTGGGCGTCTGCCTGGCAGTCGCACTGGCGACCGGTTCCGCTTCGGCGGCGGATAAGGTGAAATTTACCCTGAATTTTGCGGCGGACCCTGGGCACGCGGCCTATATCTACGCGCAAAAGCAGGGCTACTATCGCGATGCCGGCATTGATCTTGAGATCGAACAGGGGCGCGGATCGGGTTCGACCGTCCAGCTGGTCGCGGCGGGGCAGACCGACGTCGGGTTGGCCGATGCCGGCGTGATCGTCAATCTCGCTGCCCGCGGGGCTCCGGTGAAAATTATTGGCATCATCGAGCAATTGAGCAGTTGGGCGGTTATCGTCCGCGAGGATTCGCCGATCAAAACGCCAAAGGATCTTGAGGGCCGCAAACTGGGGGTGGTTCCCGGCACCGCCCAACGGGCTCTTCTGGGCGCCATGGCGGGCGCTCAGGGGGTCGATGTCGCCAAGATCGATATTGTCAATTTCGACGCCGCCGCGTCTTTGTCCATGTTGGGCGAGGGGCGTGTCGATGCGGTCATCGACGTTCCCGACATCATGTTCCCGCGCCTCAAGGACCGCGGCATTCCGGTGCGCGCCCTTTACATGCGTGATTTCAAGGTTCCGTTGGTCAGCATGAGCCTTGTGGTGACCGAGAAGATGCTGCAGGAACGGCCTGACGTCGTTCGCCGTTTCGTCGCCGCGACGCTGAAGGGTATCAAGGCCACCATGGAGAACCCGGCGGCAGCGGTTTCCGCCCTGCTGGAGGTCTATCCCGATGCCGGCAAGCGCGACGCCGCCCTTTTCACCGTGACCGAGCGCGCGAAAAATAACTACTGCGCGCCGGATTCGGTCGGATTGGGGCTGCCGTCGCAAAAATATCTCGACGCCAGCTACGAGGTCATGACGAAATTCATGGGCGTGTCGTCGGACAAACCGTTCTCGGCCTATTTCGATACCGCTTACCTGCCCAATCCACCGCTGGTCTGCGCGACGAAATAGTCGTCGCCAGTACGAGGGACCTTCCAGTCATGCGGCGGCGGAAGGTCCCGGAGTCAATGTCTGATGACGATGAAACAGGTCTGGACGATCGTCCTCAACCTCTTTGGTCCAGTCGCGACGGTGATCGCCGTTCTGGCGATCTGGAAGTGCATCGAACAGGGATGGCATATCCCCCGGTATCTTCTTCCGACGCCATCCGAAGTTTATGCCGCGACGGTGGCCAATGTCGGGGCGCTATGGCGTAACACGGCGGCGACGATGGAAATCATCGTCTTCGGATTCGTCGTCAGTGTGGTCGTTGCCGTTCCCCTGGCTTTCCTCATCGTCACCTTCCATTTCTTCGAGCGGCTTTGCTATCCACTTATCATCATCTTGCAGTTCATCCCGAAAACCATTGTGGCTCCCCTGCTGCTGGTCTGGCTTGGTATCGGTGTATTGCCGAAGTCGGCCTTGGTGATGCTGATGACCTTTTTCCCGATCCTGCTCGAAAGCATTTCCGGCTTTCGCCTGATCGACAAACGTATCTTCTACATTACTCAGTCGATGGGAGCCTCGCGCGCCGAGGAATTCTTTTTCGTTCGGATCCCGGGCGCCATGCCCAGTATATTCGCCGGCATGAAGACGGCGACGGTCTATGCCGTGACCGGGGCGATCACCGCCGAGTTCATCGGTTCCAACGAAGGCATCGGTTATATGATCCTGCAGGCCAGCGGCGATCTCGACATGCCTCTGACGTTAGCCGCAGTCATTGCGTCGGCCCTGCTTGGCGTCATTCTCAGCGCCGCCATGCTGGCGTCTGAAAAGCTCCTGATGCCGTGGATGGAGCACCGTTGATGCTCTGGCCTCTGGACTCGAATAGGAAAGCGAAGGGATTTTGACGATGGACGGCACCGGAACGACGACGCAAGCGACGGCCGTCGCGGGGGCTTCCATCCGTCTCGAAGGCGTGACGAAGTCCTTCGGCGAGAATATGGCGCTGGGACCGATCGACGTTGCCATGGAACCCGGCGAGTTTGTCACGGTGATCGGCCCCTCCGGCTGCGGCAAGAGCACGACGATGCTGATCGCCGCCGGGCTGCTGGCGCCGACCGCCGGCGTCGTGAAAGTCGATGGCCGTGTTCTCGACCGGCCGATGACCGACGTCGGTATCGTCTTTCAGGATCATCTTCTTCTCGAATTCCGGACGGCCTTGTCGAACGTTCTTCTTCAGCAGCAGATTCGTCATCTGCCGCGTCAGCAGATCGAAACGCGGGCTCGTGACCTGTTCGCGCAGTTGGGCCTGAATGGCGCGGAAAAGCGCTATCCCCGTCAACTTTCCGGGGGAATGCGCCAGCGTGTGTCGATCGCCAGGGCACTTGTTCACAATCCATCGATCCTGCTGATGGACGAACCCTTCGGGGCGCTCGACGCCATCACCAGGACGCAGATTCGCCACGATCTCGAGTTGCTCTGGCTGGAACGGCGCATGAGTGTTCTCTTCATCACTCATTCGATCGAGGAAGCCGTCGGTCTGTCCGACCGGGTGTTGGTGATGTCGCAGTCTCCCGGCCGCATTGTCGAGGAGATCCGTATCGATCTGCCACGTCCCCGGCCGGCTCATCTCGGCGAATATCCGCAATTTGCCGCCCATGCCGACCGTATCTATTCGATCTTCGAAAAGTTGGGCGTCTATAAGTTCAAGTGATACCAAGAGCCGAAAATGCTGGCTCACGCAGCGTTTACCCCCAGACTTCGGCTCCGAAGGGCAGTATGACACTGCCGTCGAAGGATATGCCGGGGGTGCGGTCCTGGGTCAGCAGCAAGGGGCCGTCGAGATCGACGAAACGCGCCAGCGGGGTCAGGAGAAGGGCCGGCGCCATGGCCAGCGACGTGCCCAGCATGCATCCCACCATGAGGGCAAGCCCGGCCTCTTTCGCCTCGACGGCGACAGCCAGCGCTTCGGTCAGGCCTCCCGTCTTGTCCAATTTGATGTTGACCGCCTGGTAAAGGCCGGACACGGTCGGCAGGCTGTTGCGATCGTGGAAGCTCTCATCGGCGCAAAAGAGGATGGGGCTGCGAATGGTCGCCAGCAACTGGTCGCGACCGGCCGGTAGAGGTTGTTCGATCAGAACGACGCCAGCCGCTTCGCAGGCCGCCAGGTTGGCCGCGAAGATGTCGGTGCTCCAGGCTTCGTTGGCATCGACGATCAAAGTGGCTTTCGGGGCACCGCGGCGGACGGCGGCAATCCGTTCGTCGTCGCCCGGACCTCCGAGTTTGACCTTGAGCAGCGGCCGCCCGGCGGCTCGCTCGGCCGCCGCCGCCATGCTCTCAGGGGTTCCCAGACTGAGCGTGAAGGCGGTGGTCACCGGTTCCGGCGCCGGGACGCCGGCCAGAGTCCAGGCCCGTCGCCCGGTTTCCTTTGCTTCGAGATCCCACAGCGCGGCATCCAACGCGTTGCGCGCCGCACCGGCCGGCATGGTGCGCAACAGATCTTGCCGGGTGGCCCCGGCAGCGATCGTCGGGGCCATCGCCCGAATGGCGGCCGTCACGCCGTCTACAGTCTCGCCGTAGCGGGCGTAGGGGACGCATTCGCCGCGACCTTGCCGGACTCCGTCATCGACCGTGGCGACGACCACAACGGCCTCGGTCCGGCTGCCGCGCGAAATAGTGAATCCGCCGGTGATCGGCCAGTGTTCGGTGGCGATGGCGAGCCTGCGCACGGGAGCCTGTCTGTTCATGTCGGAAATTGCGTCTGCAAGGCATCGGCCAGGCAGGACACGCCAAAACGAATCGGATCGGTGGCGGGCAATCCGTGCGCCTGGCTGACGGACAGCAGATAGGCGCGTGCCTCCGCCTCGTCATAGGCTTGGGTATTGACGGCGATGCCGAGTGGTTGAATGGCCGGATTGGTGAGTTGTCCGCAACGGATGGTCAGATCAATGACCTCGGCTATCGAGGGAAGCGGCCGATCGACGCCGCGCATCCTGGTCCGGGTCGGCTCGTGGCAGACGACGAAGACGTCGGGCTGCGCGCCGTGCAGCAGGCCGAGTGTCACGCCGGCGAAGGAGGGGTGGAACAGCGATCCCTGTCCCTCGATCACATCCCAATGATCCGGCTCGGTGGCCGGCGACAGCCATTCGGCCGCACCGGAGATGAAATCGGCAACCACAGCGTCGATGGCGACGCCGAGGCCGGAGATGAAGACGCCGGTCTGCCCGGTGGCGCGGAAATCGGCTTTCACACCGCGCGTCCGCAATTCTCTTTCAAGAGCCAGGGCGGTGTATTTTTTGCCGACGGAACAGTCGGTCCCGACGGTCAGCAGACGTCGGCCCGATCGTTTGACGCCCTTGCCGGTGTCGAAACGCTGATCCGTCTGGCGCACGTCGAACAGGCGCCGCCCGCACCGTTCGGCCGCTTCGGCAATAGCGGGAATGCTGCCAAGCCGGGTATGCAGACCGCTGGCCACATCGAGCCCGGCTTCGATGGCGTCGACGATGACACCGGTCCAGTGGTCGGGCAACAGCCCTCCAGCATTGGCAACACCGACGACAAGGGTCCGGGCACCTTTGGCCACCGCTTCGGCGATGGTCAGCTCGGCAATGCCGAGATCGGCCTTGCAGCCGCGCAGGCGGATCTGGCCGACGCAGCATTCGTCCCGCCAGTCGACGATGCCGGCGGCCGTCTTGGCCGCCAGTTGGTCCGCGACGTCGCCAAGAAACAAGAGGTAGGGCTGGGGGATTGTCATGATCGACTCCGTCCTCCGCTCGCTATTGCCAAATGCCCAAAAAATGCACGTCGATCAGAAAATACACCAAACTTGCATTGGCAGTTCGTCAGCCTCTGCTTACCATTGAAAAATGCGACAAGCGAGCGACCGCCATCACCTGCTCTTGCCGACCATCCCGTCACCGGACAATCCAGGAGGATGCGCTTGAAACCGCTGTCTCTTTGGCTGATCACCAGCGCGGTGATCGCCAGCGTCATGGTTGTTTCTCCGGCCGTTGCCGGCGAATTGACCGGGACGTTGAAGAAGATCAAGGAAATCGGTGCGATCTCCATCGGATACCGGAACTCCTCGGTTCCTTTTTCCTATCTCGACGACGACCAGAAACCCATCGGCTACGCCATGGACATTTGCCAGGTGATCGTCGACGCGGTGCAGAAGGAACTGAAACTCGACAAGCTCGAAGTCAAACTGGTCGCTGTGTCCTCGGCGACCCGTATCCCGTTAATGGCCAACGGTACCATTGATCTTGAATGTGGTTCCACAACCAACAATAGCGAACGCGAGAAACAGGTGGCTTTCACCAACAGCCATTTTCTGACTGCCAGCCGCTTTGTTTCGAAGAAGGTCAACAAGGTGGGCGGTATCGATGGGCTCAAAGGCAAGCCTGTCTCGTCGACGTCGGGCACAACCACCATCAAACAGGTCAATCAGGCCAATCGCGAGCGGTCTCTTGGTCTCACCGTGCTGGCGGCCCGGGATCACGCCGAGGGTTTCCTGATGGTCGAAACCGATCAGGCCGTCGCCTTCGTAATGGACGACATTCTGCTGGCCGGTCTGATCGCCCAGTCCAAAGACCCCGCCGCCTACGAGATTTCCGAAGAGGCCTTCTCCGAGCCAGAGCCTTACGCCATCATGCTGCGCAAGGACGATCCGGCCTTCAAGGCCGTCGTCGATAGGGCGACGGCCGATCTTTTTCGCGGCCCGGACGGCATCAGGCTCTATGAGAAATGGTTTCTCCAGCCGATTCCGCCCAAGGGGCTCGCTCTGCATATGCCGATGAGCCCGGCCCTCAGAAAGGCCTTCGCCTCGCCATCCGATTCGCCCGATCCAGAGTCTTATACCAAGCTGCGGTGATCGAACGGATCACCCCCCTCATGCGCCGGGCGGGACGCCTCCGCGTCCCTTGGCTACGCTCGCATGAGCTCGCGGGCGCGCAATGCGCCAACCAAGTTGCGATGAGTCCTTCTCATCGAAACTTGGTATTACCAAGCTGCGGTGATCGGAACCGATCACGGCCCGTCATGCGCCGGGCGGGACGCCTCATTCCTGGATCCACAGGCGCAGCGCCGCGTAGGCTCGCCAGGGGCGCCAGGCTTCGGCCATTTGCAACAGCGCCTTCGGCGTCGGGCGGCCGTCGGCGGTTTCCATGGCGCGCAAAAGTCCAAGGTCAGCGGCCGGAAAGGCATCGGGTTCGCGCAGCGCCCGCATGGCGATGTAATGCGCCGTCCATGGCCCGATCCCTGGCAAACGGCCGAGCCGCGCCACCGTGTCGTCCAGGCTGTCGCCACCGGTCAGCAGCGCGGGGTCGGTACCAAGCGATCTTGCCAGACTTTGCAGCGCCTGCGCCCGGCTTCGTGTCAGACCGATGCCGGTCAGATCGGCCTCGGCGATGACCGACGCCTGCGGGAAAAGCCTGGTTACGGCAGCCGCCGGCTGCGGCAGCGGCCTGCCGAAAGCACCGGCCAGTCGACCGGCGAAGGTCGTCGCCGCGGCGACGCTGACCTGTTGTCCGAGGATCGCCCGGACGGCTAGTTCGAAGGCGTCCCAGGCGCCGGGTACCCGTAGGCCGGGGCGTTGCCTTACCCGTTCGGCCAGTCGGGGGTCGGCGGCCAAATGGGCGTCGATGACGGCAATGTCGGCGTCGAGATCGAACAGGCGCCGGAGACGGGCGACCACCGTCGAGAGCACGCTCACCGCCTCGGCATGGATAGTGGCCAGCAGATGGTTGGCATCCTTGGGATGACTGACCTCCACCCATCCGGGCTGCGATCCCACCACGAAACTGCGGAGGTAGCGGCCTTCTTCGACGCTTTCGACGCTGGGAATGGCGCGTCCGCGAAGAAAATCAAGCATGGCTGGCCAGTCGTAGGGAGGACTGAACGGCAACGTCAAGGTGATGCCGGCGGCCAAGGTCCCGGTCCGGTCGTGGCGTCGCAGACTATGCGGGGGGCGGCCATAGGCGCGGCGGAAAACCTCGTTGAAGCGTCGGATGCTGCCGAACCCGGCCGCCAGGGCGATCTCGGTCATCGGCAGGACGGTTCCGTCGATCAGGGTTTTGGCGAACAAAATGCGGTGCGCCTGCGCCACGGCAATCGGCGAGGCGCCGACATGGCGGTCGAACAGGCGGCGCAGATGCCGTCCACCGACGCCCAGGCGGGATGCCAGTTGTTCGATGCCATCCTGGTCAAGCGCTCCCTCGGCGATCAGACAAAGGGCTCGCGATACCGTGTTGGCCGACCCGCGGTGCACGGCCAGTCCGGGCGCCGCTTCCGGCCGGCAGCGCAGGCAGGGTCGGAATCCCATCTGGTGGGCCGCCGCAGCAGTGGGCAGAAACAGGCAATTCTCCAGCTTTGGCGTGCGGGCCGGGCAGATCGGCCGACAATAGATTCCGGTGGAGAGAACCGCGGTATAGAACCGTCCGTCGAACCGGGAGTCGCGCGCGACAAGGGCGCGATAGCAGGCGTCGCGATCGAGATCGAGCGCATCGGCCGGTGGGCGACCGCTCTGGCCCGGTTTATTGCTCATCGTCCGGCCTCGTGGTCGAGCAACCAGCGCTTGCGGGCGATGCCACCGGCGTAGCCGGTCAGCGATCCATCGGCGCCGATGACCCGGTGACAGGGAACGACGATGCCGATGGGGTTGGCGCCATTGGCCAGTCCGACCGCGCGGACCGCCGTCGGACGGCCGATGGTGGCGGCAAGCGCTCCGTAGCTTGTCGTTTTTCCCGGCGGAATGCATCTTAACGCCGCCCATACGGTCCGCTGAAAGGTGGTGCCGCCGGTCTTCAGCGGAACCGCATCGACGGCATCGATGTGTCCGGCAAAATAAGCGGAAAGCGGCTGGGAGATCGACGCGGGCAGAGTACCCTCGACAATCTCGACGGCAAAGGAGTAGTGACGCCGGAGCAAGCGATGCAGACGTGGGATTTCTTCGTCCCAGTCGAGGGCGCGCAGATATCCTTGTCGATCGGTCAATAGCACCATGGTGCCGATCGGCGTTGTCATGTGGCTTAAAGTGAAGACGTCGGTGGCCGGCGACATCGTGGCTCTCCTATCCAGATGTCCTTGAGGATAGCCTGCGGATCGGCAGATTGCTGGCCGTTTTCGGACGTCTCTATCAGACCCTATTTGAACCCGGCCCGCGCCAACAGGGCGTAGAAGGCCCGAAGCGAGTCTTCGCAGCGAGTTGGGTCGGCGATGCCGTCGGTGAAATGGACCTCGAAGTTGGGCTGTTTCAGCAGGGCGACCACCCGCTCGCGAGCCAGGGCGTGTGTCTTGCTCTTCATCGGCAACAGGTTGCTGGCGCAGAATTCGATCAGACGTGTCGCCCGGTTGCGAAGCGAAGCCTTGGGATCGTCAAGCTTTTCAATAATGCCTTCGCGCTTGACGTAACCGCAGAGCACCGTGTCGAGATGCGTGAGCAGTCGTTGGCGTTCCGCTTCCGGCAAGGCCTCGGCGTCGGAGATCTTGTGGTAAAGGCCGGTCACCCGGGAAAGCTTGTCGCGAATGGGCGTGCCCGGCGCCATCAGCGTGTCGATGGTGTTGCCTCCCAGCACTTGCCAGAGCGTCGCGATGACGTCCTGAGACAGTTCTGCCCCCAGCGGACTCGCCGCCAACTGCAACAGATAGACGACGCTGAACGTCTGATTGGCGACGAGAGTGGTTACTCCGGGCACAGCCCGGCGCAATCCGGCTTTACCTCCCTCGTCCTGCAGATAGACGAAACGCCGGGTCAATGCCTCGGCGGTTTCCGATCCACCGATCAATCCTTCCGGACGGAACAGCCGTAACGCCACCGCCCGGAAAGCCTCGCGTTCGTGTGACGGATCGTTACGGCTGAGCGGTTGCGCACTGCTCAGCTGTCGGATAATGCGGTCCATCAAGGATTTGCGGGTTTCCTCCAGACGACCGCCGGCGATCAGCGGGGTGATCGCCGCGATCTGCTCTTTCGCATCGCTCCGTTCCGCGACAAACCGCCCCTCATACAGATCGATGATGGCGCACAGGGCTTCGGCGAGATTCCGCTGATACCCCAAGACATCCTGCAAAGCGCTCGCCACGCCGAACAGGTCGGCGAAAACGCCGTCGAGCAAAGCCATGGCCGGCTGTTGCTGTCCCGGCTGTGCCAGACCGGCCAGGCGTTCCAGCTTGCCCAGCCAATTGCGGTGTTGCACCAGATCCCGCGACAATACGACCAGTGCGTAGAAATCGCCGTCGCCCGGCGGCACCATCGTTTCGAGGCGGGCACAGAGTTTGCCGAAGTCGTTGCCCGTAAGTTTGGGGAGATTGGGGTACTCGTCGGCCCGCCGCGCTTTGGCGGTAATTTGCGCAACACAGCGGTAGATGATGTCGCGGCGACCTCGCGGGTCTTCCCCGGTTTCGCGCGCCTGAATCGTGGCGACCCGGTCGACTGCCGCCGGGAAAAGCGTGTCGGCCTCCTGTATCTTCTTCAGTGCCTTATAGTTATGGATAAGCTCGGTCGGGGTCAGAAAGACCTGATCCACATATTTTCGGAACAGGCGGTTTATGGTGATGCGGCTTTCCAGACGATAGTAATCCTCGGTCTCCCGGCAAAAGGGAGCTTCGTCGATGGCGACGATGTTGACGACCGGCGCCGTCGGTTCCCGCATCTCAGTGTAGAGGGTGTTCGCCGTCACCACACCGTCGGCTCTCGTCCAATTTTTGACGATGCGGATGCCCTGGGCATCGGGTTTTTGCAGCAGGACTTTGGCCTGCGCGCGGGCAGTCAGTTCGGTTTCGCGGAATTCCTCCGTGACCCAATGGCCGTTATGAAAAATCTGTATTTCAAAACTGGCTCGTCCCCCCGCCATACATTCCCCCCAACTCTGCCGTTCGTGCGGGCGCTGGTGCTATCGATAGTTGCGACGCCTCGACGTCTCAACTGTATGGATGCACCGCGATCCCAGTCATTTTTTTGATGCGGCAGAAAAAACGTCTCACAAAACTCCGGAAAAGACACTCTGATCCCACAACCATCAGTATGTCTTTTTTCTCTATCACATAAATTTTATAAAAAACAACGCAACCACTGTTGTTTATTTATCGAACCATACCATCTGATTCTTTTTCGTTGTGATTGAGAGAGATTTTCTCTTTAACTCCTGAATATGTTCTTCCTCGGATTTCATGGCGTCAATAGCCTCGCTAATGACACTCCTCAGCTTTTTGCTCCCGGACACGATTTCTTCTTCGGAAATATCAACCAAAGGTAAGCAATCCAGGAGTGTGAAATGAGATAATGTCCCCTGATTCCATCCTAAAAAACTTTCCAAAAAAGGATGAACACTAAACAAAATTGCAGATTTTGAACTAATTTTTTTTATTGTTTGCCCTTGTTCTGCAAATCGTTTTGCCATTTCTTGAAATATATCATGTGTCATGATCTTATTTCTCGTGTAATACGGAAGGTTGCAAATTTACGATTTGCTTTTTGGTTGGGCGTTCAGGCGTTCTGTATTTGCCTTCGACTCTCCAACCTTATCCAAAAAGCGAGCGTTCGGCAATCAGGTGAACTCGATTGTCCGCCAGGATGGTGCAATTCCGACAGAAGCATCACGGTCGCGGTGGGGAGATACCGATCTTGGCAAGGGGGCGCCCCTGGCTACCCGTTCGATGTCCCATGGATCACCTGTATGGATCCCAACGCCACCGCCATTCTGTCGCCCAATTGACGTCCGCCGACCGCGATGGCGGTGGACAACGCGTCGGCGATGGTCGCGTTGGCGGCGATGACGGAGACTGCGCCGGTCATCGTGGCGCATCGCCCGCTCCGGGGATCGAACAGATGGTTGCAGGTCGCGCTGAAACGCGTGCCGTCGGCAGAGGACGTCGATATGGCGCGGTCGATCAAACCGATCTCGCCGGCCCCTTCGAGGCCGACCCGCCAGGCCGATCCGTCGGGGTGGGAGCCGACGGCGGCGATTTCCCCCATGTCGACCAGGACATGGCGCATGCCCTGTCGGCGCAGCAAATCGGCGATCTTGTCGGTGACATAACCCTGGGCAATGCCGTTCAACGTTATGGCCATGTCCGGCCGGGCAAAACCGATTCTTCGACTGTCGGTTTCCACCGCCTGCCAGCCGATGCGGGGAACCAGGGCGGCGATGGCGGCAGCCGATGGGCCGGATGGATCGGCATTCGCCTGGGCGAAATGGTCGGCATAAAGGGTCCACAGGGGCTGAACGGTGACATCGAAAGCTCCGTTGGAGAGTTGCGACACATGCCGGCTGATGGTCAGCAATTCGACAAGTTCGACCGGGGGGGCGTCCAGGCCGCCATCCCGGTTGAGACGGGTCAAGGTCGAATCGTCGCGATAGAGGTTGAAGATCCGTTCCAACCTTTCCAATTCTTCCAGGCTTTGCGCCAGCAACCTGTGGGCCTGTGCCGGGTCTTCTGCATAGAGAATCAGGCTGGCGTCGGCGCCCAGGGTATTCCCACGCCAGATCAGCGGTTCGGCGGCGAATGCCCGATGGCCGGGCAGCAGCGCGAGGCCGGCGGCGGCGGCCGAAAGCGTGATGAAGCGGCGGCGTCCCAGCATGCTTATCTCCCTCTCTTGTCCGAACGGATGCCGACCGGCGTGCCGAGGATGCCATCCTTGGGAATCTCGGCGAAGGCGACCACCCGGCCGCCGTTTTGATTGACGAACGCCAGGGCGGCGGCGCGGTCGGCGAAAGGAACCTCCTCATTGCCACCCATGCCGCCGGCGATCCGGCTCTCGATCACGAAGACGGCTTGGCGGGCTTCGACCCAGGCATCCTCCGGTGTTCCGCCGCCCGGCGGCGCTTTGCCCATGTCCGAGACATAGATCGCCTGGATGTTTTTCGGCTCTTCCGGAAGCAACGTGAAGGCGATGGTGTCATGCACCGACGAAAACCAGAGCGGCTGCTTCTGGTCATCGAGCCAGACCTGGCCTTTGGGGCCGGGATGCTCGCCGACCGCCATGCCGCAGAAATGTGCGGTGGCGGCTGGATCGAGGGTGGCCGGCGGCGGGATCTCGGCCTGCTGGGCCGGCTTACAGCCGGCAACGATCAGCAGGGCGAGCAGCGCGAGAAGGAAGCGGTTCACAGGGGCCTCCGAGTGAAGATCGCCATGGTCAGGGACAGCGGCAGACCGATCCAGGCCAGCAGGCCGAGAACCAGGGTGGAAATCGGGATCTGCGCCAGGGCCGGCAGGCCGGCCATGCCGGAGTAGTTTCGCACGTCGGTGAAACTGGCGAGATTGATGAGACGGAAAATGTCGGTGGGATCGAGCATCAAGATCCAACGGAATAGCGCCGGGGCCAGACCGCGTCCTTCCGTGGCGGCCAGTACTCCCAGCAGTCCCATGTCGAACAGCAGGACGAGAAACAACCAAAGGCCGACGGCGATTCCCGCCGCCGTGGCGTGCTCGCGGACTCCGCTGCTGACGAGATAGCCCAACGCCAGGAAGGCGATGCCAAGTGCCACCGAGGTGGCGATCAGGGTCACGAATGCCAGCCAGTTGTCCCGCGTTTCCGGTGGTGACAACAGGGCGATGGCAAGACCGGCGACGCCGTAGCCGATAATGGTAGCCAGTCCGAGAAGTACTCCGTGGCCGAGAAACTTGCCGGCGACGATCTGCCAGCGACGAACCGGATAGGTCAGCAACAGCAGCATGGTGCCACGCTCCACTTCGCCGATCAGCGCGTCATAGGACAGGATCAGGGCGATCAGCGGCACCAGAAAGACCGTGAGGCTGGCCAGACTGACCACCGTCACGGCAAGCGGCGGAACGCCGACGTGACCGGTGGGCGCGCTGCCCAGGAAGGCAAGGGCCAGAGACAGTCCGGCCAGTACCAATGTGGCGGTGACCGCCCAACGGTTGCGCAGACCGTCCCGGATTTCCTTGCCGGCGATGGTGCAAAGAGCGTTCACGGTGCCACCATGACGGTCATCGGTCCGCCGGTCAGTGCGCCGTAAACCGCGTTCAATCCCGGTTCGACCAGTTCGACATCACGGATCGCCGTTCCCAGGGCACCGATGCCGCGCAGCACGGTCATCTTGTCTTCCGGCCGGCAGGAAAGGCCAAGGCGATTATCGCCGGCCGGCCGTGGGGAAAATCCGGAAAAGCGATCGGTGACATTCGCCGCCGCGCCATCGGCCAGAGTGAGATGAAACTCCACGGCAAGGCCGACTTGGTGGCGCAGTTCGGCCAGACTTCCGATAGCCAGCAGGCGTCCCTGATGCATCACGGCCGCGCGGTCGGTCCGTTCTTCCAGTTCGGTCAGCAGATGCGACGACAGCAGGACGGCCGTGCCCTGACCGGCCAGATCGCCCAGGATGTCGTAAAAGGACTGCCTGAGGGCTGGGTCAAGGCCGGTGGTCGGTTCGTCGAGCAACAGCAACCGCGGATTACCGAGCAAAGCCTGGGCAAGGCCGAGGCGTTGACGCATGCCTTTGGAATAGGTGGCGACCCGACGGCCGGCGGCGTCGGCAAGGCCGACCCGTTCGAGCAGGGTGTTGCATTCACGAACCGGGCGGCGTTTGAGCCGGGCGTAAAAGCGGAGCGTTTCGTGGCCGGTCATGGCGTCGTGGAAGGAGACATTCTCCGGCAGAAAGCCGATGGCGGTTTTTCCGGTCCTGGTTCCTTGGCCTGGGATTTCGCCGAAAATCCGAATATGACCTTGATCGGGACGGATCAGCCCCAGAATCAGTTTCATCAAGGTCGTCTTGCCGGCTCCGTTATGGCCCAGCAATGCCAGGCGTTCTCCCGCCGCCAGGTTCAGGCTGACGTCACGTACGGCCCAGCGGCGGTCGTAGCATTTGCCGGTACCGGAAAGTTCGACGGCAATCATTTTGGTATCTCCGTGTCTGTCGTGCGGTTCGCCAGAGCCGGGAATGGCGGTGGGCGCATCAGCGGCGCCGTGTCGATCACTCCGCCGGGCGTGATGGCTGGGAATTCCGCCTGCGCCCATCGCACGACCTGGACCGCCGGACTGTTGAGCAGAAGCTTGGCGAGCGGAACCGACCAGACGATGCGGTCGACGATATCATTGGGGCGGTAGGGCATGTCGGCGATCCCGTCGCCGTTCAGATCGAAGGCGGCGTTGTCGCTCCAGTAATTACCTCGCCCGTTAGACGCCCAATCGAGCGAGCGCGTGCCGACATATTTCACCTGCGTCCGGTTGCCGACGAAGGAGTTTTCAGAAAAGCGGTTGCGTTCCGAACCTGCCGTGAAGTGTACGCCGATGGGGCATCCTTCGAACCAGTTGCGAACGATCGCATTGTCATTGGCGTTGTAGATGAACACGCATTCGGTGCCGCCCGCATAGACGCCGTTTCCCTCGATCCGGGCGTTGTTGACGAAGTTGAGCAGCAGGCCGTGCGCCTGATCGTGGCGCGAGACATTGCCGACGATGGTGAGCTGTCGGGAATACATCAGCGCGAAACCGACCACATTGCCCTCCGACAGGTTGTCGGTGATCGTTCCGCCATCGGTCCACATGTAGTGGATGGCGTAGCGCAGGTCGTGGAAGCGGTTGCCGGTGAAAACATTGTCGTGACTCGACGTGCTGCGAATGCCGTCGCGGCCGAAGCGGATGTCGTTGTCCAGCGCTTTCGAACCGGTGGCGTTCCAGACGGAGATGCCGTCGCCACGGTCGTTAACCCGGAGATCCTGCCGTCCGCGAACGACGTTGTGGCGAGCCTCGGCGTTGATGGCGCCACGCAACGAGATGCTGAATTCGTTGTTGTCGAGGTGGTTGTTCTCGATCAGAGCCCGATCGCCGCCCTTGTCGGCGAAAATACCGCTGTCGATATCTTCCTGGCGGATTCCCGAGTTCCGCACGGTCAAACCGCGGATGGTGACGTCCGGGGCGATGATGCGGATGACGGTCCCCTTGTCATGCCCGTCGACTACGGCGCCTTGGGTCGGCCGGCCCTCCAGGGTCAGCGGCTTGTCGATCACCACTGGACCGTTGTAAAGCCCCGGCCCCAGGATCAGGACATCGCCCGGCTTGGCGACGGCGACGGCCCGGGCAAGACTGTTTTCGCCGGGAGCAACGATCCGTTCCGCGGCAGCGACGTTTGTCGAGAGGGCAATAAGAACCACCAAGGCGCCAAGGCTCGAAAGTTGTACGATATGGGTCAGGCCTTTTCGATATCTGATCAGATATTTCAGCATCTTGGTGCCCTGCTTCCCTGGTGGTTCCGCCGATTTGTCTTGGTTCGTTATGCCTTCTTCGGTGAGACCAGCAGTCGACCGCGCATTTCCATGTGCAGCGCATGGCAGAACCACATGCAGTAGTACCAATGCACGCCGGGGCGGTCGGCCGTGAAGGTTACCGAAGCGGTCATCTGCGGGCTGATCTCCATGGCGACGCCATAGTTGGAGAGGGTGAAACCGTGCGTCACATTCTCGGTGTCGTCGAGATTGGTGACGAACACGGTGACCTCGTCTCCCTGCTTGACCTCGATTTTGTCGAGGCCGAAGGCCGGCGCCTGACTCGTCATGTAGGCGCGGACCTTGTTGCCGTCGCGAATCACCTTGTTGTCGTTCTCAAGGACGATCTTGTCCTTCTTGGCCCATTGGCGGGCGTCCTCCCACATCGGGTCGTTACGGTCCCAAAGGCTGCGCGGCTTGATCAGGTCGGCGCGGACGATGGTGACGTCATGAGGTTCGGCAAAGGCTGCGCCATCGTGGACAAGCGTCATCTTGTCGTCGCCGATGTATATCAACTGGTCGTTATTGGGTTTCAGAGGCCCGACATTGAGAAAACGGTCCTTGGAGAATTTGTTGAGGCTCATCAGCCATTTGCCGTCGGCTTCCTTGGTCTCGCCCATCGAGGTGTGATTGTGGCCGGGCTGGTAATGGACATCGAGCTTCTGGATGATCGGGTCGATCTTCTCGCCTTTGAAGGCGCGTTTGGCCTTCTCCATGTTCCACTTCACCACCTGGCTGTCGATGAAGAGCGTGGTGTAGGCATTGCCCCGGCCATCGAAAGCGGTATGGAGCGGACCGAGACCCAGTTCGGGTTCGGCGACGATACAGCTGCGCGGATCGGCATCTTTGTCGAACAACGGATCAATCAACCTGACATCGATCAGCGAAACGGTCGGAGACAACTTGCCGTTGACCGCAACATGAATGCCGTCCGGGGCTGTGTTGATGCCGTGCGGGTTGTTGGCGATCGGCACATAGCGGGTGTAAGGCGAACCATGCCGACCGTCGAGCACCGGCACGCCATTCATCATGGTGGCTTTGCCGGCCTTGACGGCGTCCTCGATGCGCTTGATGTGGAAGATGGTGACCCAATCGCGCTCGGCGGCCATCATGTCGGGGCCGGTCATTCCCATTTCCGAGTTGTAGCAGGTGGAATAGGCGTATTTGCCCTGGTAGTCGCAATCGGTGTTGTCGAGATTGCCGTCGACGATCACCTGCCAGGCGACTTTCATGGTGTCGCTGTCGACCGCGCTGAAAATCGCGCGATAGGCTTTGATATTGTCGAGGTCGCGGCCGTCATTGGGCACCGGTGCCTCATGCTCGCCGTTGCAGAACAGATAACCGGTCCGCGGGAATTTCTGCGGCCGCATGCCATGCACGTCATGGGCGTTGGGAATTTCGATGATGCGGTCGCATTTCATCACATCGGTGCGAATGCGGGCGACCCGGGTGTTGGCCTTGTCGTTGATGAAGACATAGCGTCCGTCATAGGTGCCATTGGTGAAGGAGACGTGCGGATGATGGGCGTCACCGTTCTGATAGGTGACGAGACCTCGCTTCTTCAGGAATGCCTTGGTTTCCGGCAGCAGATCCTGCGTCAGAATTTTCAGGCTCTCGTTGGTCAGGCCCCAGCCGGTGGCGCTGTCGCGATTGAACACCGGAATGCGGGTCAGTTCGCGCATCGATGGCATGCCAAAGACGCGGATTTCTCCGGTTTGGCCGCTTGAGGAAAAGACGTAGTAATCGTCCAACTGCCCTGGCGCGACTTCCCCCAATTTGCCGCCGCTTGCCGCTGCTGCCGGTTGCGCCGACGCCGAGGTGGCCAGGACCGGAAGGCCACCGCCGGCGGCAGCTCCCAAACCGGCCGCGGCCGCCAGTCGCATGGCCTCCCGGCGCGTCAGGATGGCGGGCGAGCCGGTTGTCTCAGGTTCGTCGTGGTCATTGGCCATGATGGTCATCTCCTTTGGTGGGATTGGTGCCGGGTTTGGCAATGGCGGCGGTGGGCAGGGGAGGGGGAGCCGACATGTTTTGCTGGCGTTCCCGTTTGATGCGTCGCCCGATCATCACCGGGCAGCGGTGGTCGTCCCAGTAGAGCTCCTGGCAATGCATGCAATAGATGCACTCGTTGGGATTGATCCGTCCGTCCGGATGAATCGCCTGGACCGGGCATTCGTTGGCGCAGCGCTGACAGGGGTTACCGCATTCGCGGTAACGCTTCAGCCAGTCGAACATGCGAATCCTCGCCGGAATGGCGAGCGCCGCCCCCAACGGGCAGAGATAGCGGCAGAACAGGCGCTCGACGAACAGAGATCCGCCCAACAGGACGACGGCATAGAGCACAAACGGCCAGTGCCGGACGAATTTCAGGATGATCGCCGTTTTGAAGGGCTCGATCTCGGCCAATCGCTCGGCGTCACCCAGGGAATAGACGGAGAAGCCGAAAAGACCCAGGAAGACGATGTATTTGATCGGCCACAGGCGTTCATGGACAGCCCAGGGAATGAGCAGTTGCGGGACCTTGAGGCGCCGGGCCAGACGGTTGGCGAATTCCTGCAGCGCACCGAACGGACAGAGCCAGCCGCAATAGGCGCCGCGTCCCCAGAACAGCAGCGAGGCGGCGGTGGCGCACCACAGGATGAAGATCAGCGGATCCATCAGGAAATAGTCCCAACGGAAGCCGGTGAGCAGAGCGTTCGCCACCGCCAGAATATTGACCACCGACATCTGGGCGTCGGCATACCAGCCGATCCACAGCAGCGTGAACAGCAGGAAACAGGACCGCAGGAGGCCGGCCAAGCGCGGCCGGCGGACAAGCCAATCCTGGAAGAAGAAGATCAACGTCAGGATCACCAGTGCCGTGCCAAGAATGGCGATGTCGCCCGTCCGCTGCTGCCAGATCTTCATCCAGAGCGGTTCGTCGGCGGCGCTGTCGCGGGTCGCCGCCGCCGCTGTCGCCGGCTCTGTCGTCTGTGGCGCGGCCAAAAGATATTTGTCGGGCAGTTGGTAGGGAAGGTCTTCGGAGACAAAGACCTTCTCGAGGGCACCGACAGCCCGCTGGACCAGCAGGGTCAAGCGCCACTCCTCGGCCATATTGACGTCGCTGCCGACCGGCAGGGCGAACAGACCGATCTCGGGAAAGGCCGGAGCATCGTCGGGCGCCAATTTGCCGACCCGCTGATAGTCGTGGTCGCGAAAGCGGACGGTGTTCTGGCCTTGGATCAACTGGATACGGTCGAAGATACCGCCACGCACATACCCCGACCCGCGAAACGAATAACGACCGTCGCCCATGACCAGGAGCACTTGCCGATCATCGCCGAGACGTTGCCGGAGGTCGGCGAATCCTTTCTCACCGAGCAGCGAACGGCCGATCACCGGGGCGCTGGCCAGCGCCACATAGAGATCGATGAAGGAATCGTCGTCCGGTCCGGCTTCCGGCCTTTCTCCGGCACGCGGGTCAGGGGCGCGAGCGAAGGTCTGGTTGATGTCGGCGACCGACAGATGCAGCCGGCGGACGGAGCCGTCGCCGAGAAGTTCCTGCCAGCTGGCTTCTCCCGTCTTGTCGGGATCAATCCGTCGTTGCGGGGCTTCCTGGACGGCCTCGGTCGACTGGCCGGCGTAGGGACCGAGCTTGCGAGATTTGGCGATGGCGATGGCCGATTTGGTGAGAGTGTCGCCCAGCACCATGACGGTGACGGTGGCGCCGCTGATAATGTCGGGTCCGTGTTTTCCGGCGGGAAAGGTTCCGGCGGACGGGTTGCTGCCGATGAAGCCGTCGATATAGCTTTTGATCTTCTGTTCCGGGATGCCGATGAGAACGATCGGTTCGTGATGCTCGACCAGTTTGGCGCCGGTGATGGTGCCGGCCATGTCGATGCCGACGAGCAGGTGAATCGGCCGGCCGGAATAGCCGGTGGCATTGACCACGTCGGAATTGAGGTAGACGTAACCGATCTGTTTTTCACCGGCAAAAGCTGCGGCTGCCGGTGGGGTTCCGCTGATCGGGCCAAGATGATCGGCTTGCGGCGCAAGTTCGGTCAGCGGAGTCTTGCCCAGGAAGTCGGCCAGCCGGCTTTCGGCGGCCATGGTCTGGGTGGACCAGAACAGGACAAGGGCAAGTGCGAACGGCGGGAAAGCTGCGATCAAGCGCCAAGGCCTGAAATCCGTCGAACTGGGAAACGTCCGAAGCCACACATTCACGCTGTCCGCTCCCTTCCGAATGGAACGATGATCCGTGATGCCTATGGAAGACGTATCGGAAGGAAGGCGCCTTGACTTTCGTTAAGGCAGACGAGGGCTGATAGTCCTATTAACGATTATTACCCCAGCAAAATCGCAAAATACCGGAATATCCATAAATAAAATCAGGTCATTGGTCGGGTGTATGCGATATCATTATTGTTGTTGTTCGGAACGTGAACTCTGAAGTGCGGTGCGCTTAGCTTTCTCCGCTCTATCGTTGCATAACGCCGAAAGACACGCCGACGTGGAGAGTCCCTTGGCCTTGCCGATCAATCCCGCCTTTCCGCTCGAGGCCCCCTGTTCCGTCGAAGAACTGATGGAAATCGCCGTCGGCATGGAGCACGAGGCTGCGCTTCGCTACACCCAGTTGGCGTCGCGCATGGCGAATGTCGGAGAGACCGATCTGGCCGCCACGTTTCTGCGGTTGGCTGCGATCGAGGAACGGCACGAGCAATGGCTGACGTCTGCCAGCCGGGGTCGGTCGCCGCCCCGTCGGTTTTCCTGGCTGTTGCCGGAAACCTTCGACGAGGCTGATGTCGCCGGTGCGCCGCTGTCCGCCTATCGGATTCTCGCCATTGCCGTCAGAAATGAGGAGCGGGCGTTCGCCTTCTACACCTATCTGGCGGCGATGACCGAAACGGACCCTGTCGTTCGCGGACGGGCCGAAGCCTTGGCCCGGGAAGAATTGAATCACGTCGCTCAACTGCGGCAATTGCGACGCCGGGCCTATCATGACCAGCAGGACATGGCCGTCAATTCCCCGCCCCGGATTCGTGACCTTGCCGAACTCCGCCGACTGGCCTGGAGTTTCGAGAATCGTGCCGCCGTCCTATGCCGAAGGTTGAGCAGCCGCCTGATCGAGCAGGGCGATCATGTCGGCGCGACGCTGGTTGGCGCCGCTGGCGATGAGGCGGCCGTCCGGGCGAATGGTCTGGTTTCAGGTCTCAGTCATGAGGAGGATGTTTCGGCCGACCGTACGGCCGAGATGCCACCGTTAGCGGACACCGCGACACTTTACGTTCTGTGCGAACGCGAGGCGCGAGAGGTGCTCGACAGTTATCTTTCGACCGCCGAAACGGCTGGGGAGGAGGCTCTGCTGGTGGCCGCGCAGGAACTGGCCGAGGGGGCGTTGGCGCGGCTTTCGCTCATTCGAGCGCTTCAGGTTCATACCGGAGAGCGGTGAATGCCGATGAGCTGCGCGTTTTGTCTCAATTGGCGACATCTCGCAACAGCGCTTCGAATTCGTTGAGCGGCATCGGCTTTCCGAACAGGTACCCCTGGAAGGCATGGCATCCGAGACCTGCGAGAAAGTCTCTTTGCGCTTCGGTTTCCACGCCCTCGGCGATGACGGACAAGCCCATGGTCTGGCCCAGGGCGACGATGGTCTGGGCAATGGCCGCGTCGTTGGCATCGGTCAGCACGTCCGTGACGAATGACCTGTCGATTTTCAACTGGTCCAAAGGCAGGCGTTTCAGATAGGCCAGCGATGAATAGCCGGTCCCGAAATCGTCGAGGGAGAATCTCACGCCGCAGGACCGGAGGGATGCCATCTTGGCGATGACATCCTCGACATTGTCCGCCAACATGCTTTCGGTGAGTTCCAGTTTGAGGTTCTGCGGCTTGGCTCCGGTCCGTTCCAGCGTCGCAAGGGTCCGTTCGATAAAGTCCGGTTGGCGGAACTGTAGGGCACTGACATTTACGGCAAGAACGATGTGGGCCGTGTCCTCCCGTGTACGCCAGGCCGCAATCTGGCGGCAGGCGGTTTCCAGCACCCACTGCCCCAAAGGCAGGATCAGCCCGGTTTCCTCGGCCAGAGGAATGAACTCGTTTGGCGCCACCATGCCGCGCTTCGGGTGGTTCCAGCGGACCAGAACCTCGGCGCCGACAAGCTCGCCATGGTCCATCTGCGGCTGATAGTGGAGCAGGAACTGGTCTTTCGCGATTGCGTGGTGAAGATCTCTCTCCATCACGGCGCGGGAATTGATGGCCGTTTGCAAGTCTGGAGAAAAAAAACGCAGCGTGTTGCGGCCCGCCGCCTTGGCCTGATACATCGCAATATCGGCCTGCGTCAGAAGCTCGTCCGAGCTTTCGTGTTGTCCTCCGAACAGGACAATTCCGACGCTGGCTGTGCCTCGGCACTCCCGTCCGGCAAGCAGATAAGGCTGGGCGATGGCGGTAAGAATCTTCTCACCGATGCTTTCCGCCTGCGTCGCGGCTTCTTCAATGCTCTCACTTAGGTCCTCGATCAGAACGATGAATTCGTCTCCTCCGAACCTTGCAACCGTGTCGACTTCGCGGACATTGGCGACAAGACGCTTGGCGACCTCCTGCAACAGCAAATCGCCTATCGCATGGCCGCTGCTATCGTTTAACGTCTTGAAGTCGTCAAGATCGACGAACAGCAGCGCGCATTTCTGGCTGTTCCGGGCGGAAATGGCCACGGCATGGTGCAATCGGTCGGTCAGGAGCCGTCGATTGGGCAACCGCGTCAACGGGTCGTAGAACGCAAGGTTCTTGATCTCGTCTTCGGCCAACTTGATATCTGAAACATCCCGCGTGACCGAGAGAATGCAGGGCTCGCCATCAACTTCGATCAGCGACGCCGACATCAGCGCCCAAAACAACGTTCCGTCTTTCTTCCTGAACTGGGTTTCCACATTCCGGCAAGTCAACGCATGCCGCAGCCTTTCGATCAAATTCTGTCGATCGTCGGTCGACGCCCAGACATTGATCTCCAGCGACGAGCGTCCGATGACGTCATCGCGGCTAAAGCCCGACATATCGATGAAGCCCTCATTGACATCGACATATGTCCCATCGCTCAACCGGTTGATGGCGATGGCATCCTGGCTGGTTTGAAATGCGAGACTATAACGCGTTTCGCTTGCCCGGAGTGCCTCTACCGAGCGCCGCCGGTCGATCTCGCGGGCGAAGTTGTCCAGTGCAAAGCTGATATCCATCGCCATTTCGATCAACAGCCTGCGTGCGTCGTCGTCAAAGGCATTGACCGTATCGGAGTAGATGACGAGGCAGCCGACCGGAACACCGTGCCGGTGCAGGGGCAGTGTCGCCGATGACCTCCAACCCGCCTTTTGGCCAAAGTCGTGCCAGGGCGCCGTGATGGGGTCGTGAAGGTAATCCTGGCTCCATTGCGGCCGGTTATCGCGAATGGCTGTCCCGGTCAAACCGCGACCGCGAGGATCGTCCGCGTCCACCGTCACCACTGGAATGCTTCCCGGAAATCCGAGGTCGTGTCCGTCACCATACCAGGCCGTGGGCTTGACCTCTTTGCTGAATTCATCCACGAAGCCGATCCACGCCGTCTTCACAAAACCGTATTCCACCGCGCAGCGGCAAATTTTTGGAAACAGTTCTGCTTCGTCACGGCTATGCACAATCGCCTGGTTGCATTGGCTCAATGCCGCGTAAAGATTGGATAATCGTCGGTTCCTGGTCTCGGTCAGCTTGCGCTCGGTGATGTCGCGGGCCGAACAAAAGAGCATCTTTTGGCCTGCCCATTGCAGCGGGCGGGCGGTCACTTCGACATCCAGACAACTGCCGTCTTTGCGCCGATGCAGAGTTTCTCTTGTCATGACCTTGGTCACCTCGCCCAGCCGACCGTCGATTTCGTCGCGAGTGAGACCCGCCAGAGGCACATCCCATTCATTGACTTTCATGCCGATCATTTCGTTGCGCGAGTATCCCAGCATGCTGCAGAAGGCGTCGCTGGTCTCGATGACAGTATTCCGGGAATCAAGGATATGGATGCCGTCGCTGGCGTTGCGAAGCAGCAGGCGGCTGCGCTGGTTGGCCATTTCGGCTCGCCACAGGAGCAGCGCCATGGATATTGAGCCGGCAAGGAAGATCGCCCCGGCTGCGATCGCTTTCCTGAGGAGCAGTTGCCATTCGCTCAGATAGTCTTCCGTTGCCATCCCCGCCGTCAGATGGAACGGCACGGCGGACAGATGGCGATAGGCAAGGGTACGTTCGACGCCGTCGCCCGCCGGAGCGAGGTGAAAGAAACCCGCGTTTTCCCCCGAGGCTACGACGTCCATCAATTCCCGGGAGGGAGCTCTGCTGCCGATCTGCTGGGACGGAGGGAGCGCAGGCGGAGAGCGAACGATGACGGTCATGTCCGCGTCCCGCAATACCGCGACACCACGGGGCCCAAGATTGATGCCGGCAAAGAGCTGAGCAAAGGAATAGGCCGGAACGGATGCCGATATCACACCGGCGAAACGGCCATCCGGACCATCGTAACGACGGCTAAATACCACCACCCAATTGCCGGAGGCGCGGTCGATCAACAAATTGGTGACAATCAAGCCGCTATCGTTGCGGCTGCGGTGGGTGACAAAGAAGTCGTCGTCGGCGCGCCTGTCCTCGTTTCCCGATACGCAACCGCTGCAGTATCGGATGGCGCCGGAAGCATCGGTCACGCGGAAAGTGCTGGAGAATCTCGGAACCCAGGTTCGACGATTGTCCAACGACGTGTTCACATTCAGATCGTCAAGATGCCCGTGCCGGCGCAGTTGTTCTTCCAGTTCGTCAACGGTGGCGCGCAGCGACAGATCAATCTTGCCAACCGCTTCCGTGACAGAGACGTCAAGCAGCGAAGCCACGTTTTCCAAGGTCGTGTGGATCTCGTTTTCTCGCCGATCCCTGTCTGTGACCAACATGTAGGAGAGCAAGCCGCCCACGAAAATGTTTGCGGCCAGGACGGTCATTGTTAAGACAGGTCGCAAATCTCTCAAGTGATACCCATTATTTATCAATAAGATCGATGTTGCTGCCGGAACTCAAGCATTGTCGTTGCGTAGTCCGCGTGTAAGATATCTTGTTATGCATATCTTATGCGATTGGATGGAGCCTCCAAGATCATATTTGTGTGACTTCTGATGAACAAAGCATAGAGTATATTTGAGATTGTAACGGCATGCCAAGACGCCGTGATCGTAAGTGGCCACCGATCCCAGGTGGCCGGGGCGTTGGCGTCCTGCGCTCACTGGATTCCTTGCAGGCGTTCGTACAGGTCTCCCGACCAGGCAAAGTCCTTGCTTTTGAGAAAAGGTGCCACCCTGGCGGCGAACGCGGCGCGGTCTATCTGAAAGAATGTCACGCCCTTTGCCTTCAACAGCACCACTTCTTCCTGTTCTCTGACGTGGATCGTCTCGCTCAACCGGTCAGCAACCTTGGCGAACACGTCGCGCACCAACTGTTGCTGCGAGGCGGAAAGACTGTTCAGGCGCCTGGCGCTGATCAGCACCATGGCCGTATCGGTGACGTGTCCACTGAGGCTGATGTAGGACGCTCCGTCGTACAACCTCGCATCGTCGATGGTGGGCAGCGGGTTTTCCTCGGCGTCGATGGTGCCCTGCTTCAGGGCATCATAGGTCTGCCAGAATGGCAATGGAACGGGAGTGGCACCAAGAGCTCGGAAAAGTTGAAGAAAGACCGGGGCATTGGGAACCCGGATCTTGAGTCCAGCCAGATCCTCCAGTTTTCTGACTGGCACTTTGCTATGAATATGACGAGTCCCATAATAGTAATATCCAAGTAAAACCATACCACTGGCTTTTTCATATCCTTCCCTCAACTCCCGCGCCAATTGGCTGGTCTTGAAATGTTGCCAGTGTTCGTAGTCTCGAAATCCAAATGGTGTGGCAACAACGGCAAGCGGCGCGTAGTCGCGTGCGCCAAAGGCGGCGCCGGCCAAAGTCATGTCAGCCTGTCCGAGGCTCATCGCCTCCATGATCCGCGTGTCCTGATCGCCGATCTGGCCGTGTGGCCTGATATCGAGGCCGAGTTGTCCGCCGGTGCGTTGCATCAGTTCGCGGTCGGCGTCGATAAGGTATTGCTGCTGCGGAGACTTTTCCGGGAATAGATGAGCAAAGATCAAAGTCTCCTTGGCCTGCACCGGGGAGCCAAGGCCGAGCACGTATGCGATGGAGAAAATTACCAAGGTCAGCCGCATGATTGCCCCCGTGGCGTTGAAGCGTGGGGAAAAGGTCGTTTTACGAAAAAGGATACAGGCCCGGACGATGTTCATATCCGTGATGCCAGTATCCCGGCAGCCCAAAATCTGTAGTTGGTCGAGATGGAGTTTACCCCCAACGTCTTCGGTTTTTCCATGACCTCGACTTCCTTCCAGTTGATCAGCCTCGCGGGTCGGACGGCTTCGCCGTTTCAGTGTGGGGACTGCAAGAGCCTTCGACTTGTTCTGGCGCCTTCAAGGGAATCGTCAAAGCGAAGCGGGCGCCTTTGCCCGGCATGCTGTCGACATCGATAAAACCGCCGAGAACATGGGTGACGATGCCATGGACGATATTGAGGCCAAGTCCGCTGCCTCCCTGGCCGAAACGTGTGGTGAAGAAGGGTTCGAACAGATGCGGGCGATGCTCGGGCAGAATGCCAACGCCATCGTCAATGACGGAGATGGTAACCGTTTGGTCGCCCTGACGGGTGGCTTCGATGACGACCGTGCCATTGTCTCGCCCATCAAGACCATGAAGGACGGCGTTGCTCATCAGGTTGCTCAGCACCTGCCCCAATGGTCCGGGAAAACTATCCAGCTCGATCGTCTCATCAATGCGGATATCAAGGGTAAAGGGGCGGTGTTTGAAAAGCGGCGAGGTGGTCAGCACGACCTGGCGTGTCAGCTCTCGCAACTCGAATATTCGGCGGGAACTGCTGGTTTGGTCGACTGCCACCTGTTTGAAGGTGCGGATCAGATCGCTGGCCTTCTGGAGCGTCATGGCAATGAGGCCGCTGGCCCGTCCAACCCGTTCGACGAAGGTGTCGAGATCGGATTTCTTCAGTCGGTTTTCAGCGACGATGCCGGCGAATTCCTGGTGGGTCGAGACCAATGTGGTGGCCACCGTGTAGGCCGACCCCAGGGGCGTATTGATTTCGTGAGAAACCCCGGCGACCATGCGGCCCAGAGCCGCCAGCCGCTCGGCGGCCAACAATTCCCGTTCGGCCGTCTGCAGCTTCCGCAGGCTTTCTTTTTCGTCGTCGATCAGTTTGCGACGCTCCAACAGGCGCTCGCGCAGTTCGTGAAGAGCGGTCCGCATGACGCCGATTTCGTCATGACGATTGCCCGGCGCGGTCTGCGCGGTCAGGTCGTCCTCCGCCATGCGGCGCATGACGCCGATCAATTCGCTGACTGGCTTGGTGACGCTGCGGACGATGAAGACGCCGAGCAGCCAGGACAGTAACGCCGCCCCCAGGGTCACAATGACGATGGTGATGGTGGTCAAGGTGTAGATCTGTTTGCTGGTTTCGGTCGCCTGTTTTCCTTTGTTCACGTTGAAGGCGAGCACCTCCTGCAGCCGGTCCCGCGAGTCGCGAAAGCCGCGTTCGCCTTCGCCGTTGTAGATGTCGCGGGCCGTCTCCATTTCCTTGCCGCCACGGAAGACATATCCGAGCATGGTCCTGCTGTGGCTTTGGTATTCCCGCCAGGTGTTGTCGAAGGTCTCGATCAGCCGATCCTCGTCCTGGCCATGCGACCGCGACCGTTCATAGGCGCTGCGTAGCAAATAGAGGTGATCGCGGGCGTTCCACAGCAACTCTTCGCTCGACAGACGTTCCATTTCGTCTTGTGTGAGCAGGCTTTTCCCTTCGATGATCCGGTAGTTTTCGACGCCCGACACCATGTCGCCCAAAACGCTGACCGCCGGCAGCCAGACATCGCGGATGCCGGCGGCGTCGGTGTCGATTCTGCCAAGATTGTAAATGGCGGCGAAACCGCTCAACACGTCGAGCGACAAGACGATGGCGAAGGCACCGTACACTTTGGTTCGCAATGTCAGGTCGCGGATGCGCATGGCCGCGTTTCCTCGTCAGTCCGACCGTTGCGCGAGCCAACGGGTCAGTTCATCCGGTTCATGCGGGCGTGAATAGAGATAACCCTGAACGTTGCCGATCCGGGCTTCCTGCACGGCACGCAGATGTTCCTGGTTTTCGACGCCCTCGGCGATGGTTTCCAAACCGAGCTCGTTGCAGATTGCGGCAACCGACTGGAGGATCGTTCTGGCACGGACGTCGCTTGCGACCTCGAGAAGAAAGGAACGATCTATTTTGACGACGTCGAGCGGCAGCGAGCGGATCATCGACAGGGAGGATTGCCCCGTCCCGAAATCATCGAGTGCGATGGTGTAGCCCAACGCACTTGCCTGGCGGAGCTGGGCGATGGCGACGTCGCTGTCGAGAACCGCCGATTCGGTGATTTCCCACTCGATGACGTTGGGGCTGAGACCCTCGCTCATGACGATGGCATGAAGACCGGCGAAGCAGTCGGGATTACGCAACTGAACCGGCGACAGATTGATGGTGACCCTCTCGATAGCGCCTCTTTCGATGAATGGGCGCATATCGCGACAGGCACGGCGGGCGACCCACTTGCCCAGATCGGAAATCAGGCCGGTCGCCTCGGCGACCGGAATGAAAAGCGTCGGAGAAATGTCGCCGCGCGTCGGATGGCGCCAGCGCATCAGAGCTTCGACGGCGACCGTCTTGCCGCTCTCGATGTGGACCTGCGGCTGATAGCACAGGTAGATTTGATTGGTATCCATGGCGTCGCGCAGCTCGTGCGCAAGCAAGATCCGCGAATGCTGAGTTTCCTCGATTTCCGGTGTAAAGACGGTCAGTCCACCGACCCGGGTTTGTTGCGCCTTGTGCAGAGCCATTTCGGCGCGGCGAATGAGTTCTCTGCCCGAAAGATCGTCGCTGCCCGACGCCACATAGCCGAATGACAGGCTGACCCACAGGGTTCGGCCGCTGATGGTCAGCGGTTGCTCGATCCGGCTTATTGCCTGCCGCACATCCTGGGATGCATCGCCGTCAAGGACAACCGCGAACACATCGCCGAACAGGCAGCCGGTCCGTTCCCGCATCGGCTGGATCTCGCCCAACCGGCTGGAGAGGGCGCCAAGCATGGTTTCTGCAAACTGGTTGCCAAGCAGAATCGTGTAATCGGAATAGCGATCGACCGTCATGACGAGAACGCCGAACGTTTCGGTTCGGGCAAGCAAGCGGTCGATCGTCTGTTCGAGCCGTGGCCGGGTCGGCAGACCGGTGATGCGATCGATGTAGGCTGTTGCCGAGATGGCTTCGAACAGGCGGACGTTTTCGAACCCCAGGGAGACGTTGCGGCAATAAAGTTGCAGCAGTTCCCGGTCGAGTGGACGGATTTCCGTCCGGCCTTTTATGTAAATGGCGCCGATCCAATCACCGCCGGTGATGAACAATGCCATATCGTCGACACCGGTCACCTCGTGGCGCTGCTCAAGTGCGATATTGATCGTCCGCACGGCTTGCGGATCGTCGATCGTCGAGACCGGCCGGTACATCGATCCCGCGAATTTTCCGGCGGCGCCGACCACCACGGCTTCACCGTCGTCCATCGGCCGGGAAACACAAACCAGACCGTCGGGCTTTACCCGGAGATGGGCGGCGATCTGCGTCACCACACCGCAGGCGAAGTCGTCTATGCCTCGCCTTTGCAGCAGGTCCGACGACGCCTCGATGACAATCCTCAAGCCCCGGCGGTTCATCTCAAGGGCGACAATCTGTTGGTAGGAGCGCAAAGCGCAGGCGACCGATGTCCACAGCCGGACTTGTGTCAGTTCCGGTTTTTCCTTGTAGTCATTGATGTCATAGCGACGAATCACATCCATCGGCGGGGCGTAACCGGGCTGCCCGGTTCGCAGGATAATGCGGATGGCATTGTTTTCCAGGGTTTCGCGAATGTCGCGGACCAGATCCAGGCCGGCATGTTCGGTTTCCATGACCACGTCAAGAAGGATGCAGGCCAGATCGGGTGTGTTTTCGATAAGTTGACGACCACTTTTCGCCGAATTGGCATAGACGACGGTAATCGAGCGTCCTTCGAATTGGGTTCCTTCAAGAGCGATCTGCGTGGCCTCAAAGACCGCCGGTTCATCGTCGATGACCCCGATGATCCACGGTGGCAGCGTTTCTTTCTGAACGGGAGTCTCTTCCTCGGCGAGAAAACTTACGAAGTCGTTCATGGTGCCTCTCCCCTTGCTCCCGCCTTGGCGCTCATCGACTGGTCATTGCCGCCGATTTTTTGTGAAACGCATGACTATTGGCGTCGAGCTTCCGACTTCATGTGCCGCCCCCATGCGACCCAACAAAGCCGCGAACATACCTACATATCATGACACCAAAAATTATGACGGCCGGCAAGAATCTTTGAGGCGGAGTGTTCGCGTTCTTCTTTCTCTGCCGGACAAATAAAATTGACGAGAAATTGTTACGATTGACGTATTTCCGGCGATCCGGCTGCCAATTAGACGACGGTATTAGCCGCTCTGTGATGAATGTTTGTCCGATATTGTCGAGCGCAATGCACTTTTTACGGGTTACGAACGCGGTCTTGCACGACTGTTCCGGTGCTCTGGAGGCCTTCCTTCGCTGCGTGACGATGACACCGGGTCTTTCCGATTCACAAGAAAGCCGCATGCGTTGGCACGCATACGGCTTTCAGGTCTTGTGCGAGAAGAAAGCTTGACGGTCTCGACGGTGGCGGGGCGTTTCATTCGAAATGTCCCGGCCGCCGTCGCCAGAGAAATTATTGTTTTGCCGGATGACCGACCGTCGGCTGCCGATCGATCTCGGCGGGAAGACCAAGGGTTCGACCAGGATAGCCGGCGGCGTCGAAATAACGGGTGGTACCGACCGTCTGCGACAGCACCACGGTGACATGTCCATTCGTGTCCGCTTCCGATCGAACGACAGTCGACTGCACGCTGGGCATCGTTCCCTTGGGCATCGCTTCGGTCAGTACGCGCCCGACCAGCTTGCCTTTGTCGACGATCTTGAGATCGAGCAGCTTGGCGATGGTTTTCCCGATGTCGGCGTTGCTGGCCGGCGCCGCGTCCTCGAAATGCTGACGGAAACTGGGACCGGCGGCGCCCATGATGTTGCGGGTGTCGGCCCGCGAGAAACTGCCATGCATGCCCTGACCTTGCTGCAGTCCGGTGTCGGCCACTTCGACGCCGCAGGTGGTCGGGTCGGCGCAACCCAGAGAGAAGGTCCGGAAGTTAACGGCAATGGCTGGCATCGGAGTGACGGCGGTCCCTTTCAGCGCGATGGCAGACAGCGGTAGCGTCCCTGGAATCTTCCCGAGACTGTCATCGACGAAAAGACCGCTGACATAGTCCTGTCGGGACAGCGCAGCGACCACCTTGGCGGCGAGCGCCTTGTCGCCGGTCGGCAAATAGACGAGATCGGAGCCGCCGTTGGAGGCAACGACGACCTCCGGATGCTCTGCGTCATTTCCGATAAGTCCGTCACCGCGGGTGGGGTAGGCGCCAGCGTTCACCTGGGCGCCTTTGGCGTCTGGATCAAAAAGGTTCATATCGAGCGCGTGGGCGATGTCGATCGCCAGGAAACCAGGCGGCAGCAGATTGGCTGTGACGTCTTTGTAGCTTTGCGTCGCCGCCCAACTGGTGGCGCTTTCCTTGGAGATCGTCGAGAAGCCATGATCCGAGGTGATGATGACGTCGGTGTCGCCGTCGAGCCCCTGCTGTTCGAGGCCGGCGAGCAGCTTCGCCAAATTGTCGTCGGCATTTTTGATGGAGGCGAGGGAGGTCGGCCCGTTGATGCCGGGAATCAGACGTCCCAGGCTGTCGCCCTGGTTATGCTGCGTGCCATCGGGGTCACGAGACCAATAGACCACCACGAAAGGTTTCTTGCGATCCTTGAATAACGGCAACACCGCTTTCGTCGTCGCGTCGGCGAAAAACGTCTGCTGTTCGACATTGGCGATGATGGTTCCCGGAACTGTATTGCTTCCGGCTTTGCCGTTGTCGCCGCGGGCCGGCGCCTGCTCGGGCAGCTGTGCCGCGGAAAGGCGTTGCTTGACCTCGTCGGACAGCGGGATGCCACCGTTCCGTCCAGTCGTGTCATCGATGACGATGGTGTGCTGACCGGTCCTTTCGGTATGGTCGAAGATGAGCGCCGGGCCAAGCTTGCCGATGGTTGCGGTCGAGTATCCGGCATCGCGAGCCGCCTTCAAGATCGTCTCTTCGTTCAGATAATCGCCCGAAAAATGTTCGTCGACATCGCCCAGCACCGGGTCGCTTTCCAGGAATGGAGTCAGGCTGTCGCCGGCTCCTGGAACCTGGAAGCCGCTGTAGATGGTGTTGCTGAAGTCGCCCGTGTCGCCAAGCATGTGTCCCGTCGCCATGCCGGACGCGTTGGCCGTGGTGAAGGTTGGGAACAACGAGTGCGTGTTGGTGAAGTGAACACCGCGCGCCATCAGAGCAGTCATCGTGGGAGCAGTTTGCTCGTTGACCATTCCCGGTCGCAGGCCGTCGGCAACGAAGAGAATGACATTGTGGGGATGCGGTTGGGCAAAGGCTGGAAAGGCCAAGGTACCCAAAATGGCGGCAGTGCTAATCAACAAACGCATGTGATGGCTCCGTTCTATTGAACAGGGCTCACTACCACAAAACGACGCCGCCAATTATTTTGGTTTGATGACAGTGTAGTCCGCCCTCCCCATGCCTCGATGGGACTTGTTCCTCGAGACATGGGGAGAAACCCGGAGGTTCATAGGCTATTTTTTTTCCACGAATCGTTCGAGCCAGTGGATATCGTAGTCGCCGTTGATGAAATCCGGCTCGGCGATCAGGCGGTTTTGCAGCGGAATGGTCGTCTTCACGCCTTCGATGACGAACTCGCCCAAGGCACGGCGCAACCGCATCAGGCATTCATTACGAGTGTTCGCGTGGACAATCAGCTTGGCGATCATGCTGTCGTAGTTTGGGGGGACCCGGTAACCCGAATAAAGACCGGAATCTACCCGGACTCCAAGACCGCCAGGCGTATGGAAGCCGCCGATGGTGCCGGGTGAGGGGACAAAAGTCACCGGATCTTCGGCATTGATCCGGCATTCGATGGCATGGCCGGAGAAATGCACGTCCTCCTGGGTATAGCCCAGCGGAGCTCCGGCGGCGATGCGGATCTGTTCGCGGACGATGTCGATGCCGGAAATGGCCTCGGTGATCGGATGTTCGACCTGCAGGCGGGTGTTCATCTCAATGAAATAGAACTCGCCGTCTTCGTAAAGAAACTCAAGAGTACCGGCATTGCGGTAGCCCAGCTTCTTAATGGCTTCGCAGGCGATCCTGCCGATTCGTTCGCGGGCGTCGGCGTTCAGCGCCGGCGACGGCGCTTCTTCCATGACTTTCTGGTGCTTGCGCTGCAGCGAGCAGTCGCGTTCGCCCAGGTGCACCACGTTGCCATAGTTGTCGGCAAGGATCTGGATCTCGATATGCCGGGGTTTCTGGAGATATTTCTCCATGTAGACCTCGTCATTGCCGAAGGCGGCCTTCGCCTCGCGGCGAGCCATGCGGAAGGCTTCGATCAGATCATCCTTGCTGTCCGCGCTTTTCATGCCTTTGCCGCCGCCGCCGGCGGTGGCCTTGATCAGCACCGGATAGCCGATCTCCTCGGCAAAACGAAGGGCATCCTCCTCGGTGGGAACCGGTCCATCCGACCCTGGAACGCAGGGGATGCCTGCGCCCTTGGCGGCCCGTTTGGCGGTGATCTTGTCGCCCATCATGCGGATGTGGTCGGGAGACGGACCGATGAAGGTGATCCCGTGCTCTTCGACCATTTGGGCAAAGTCGGCATTTTCCGAGAGAAACCCATATCCCGGATGAATGGCATCGGCGTTGGTGATGGTCGCCGCCGCGATGATCGACGCCTGGTTGAGGTAGCTGTCACGGGCCGGCGGCGGACCGATGCAAACCGATTCGTCGGCCAGCCGGACATGCATGGCGTCCTGGTCCGCGGTGGAATGAACGGCGACCGTCTTGATTCCCATCTCGCGGCAGGCGCGATGAATGCGAAGTGCGATTTCGCCCCGGTTGGCGATAAGGATCTTTTCGAACATGTCAGCCGATGATCAGAAGGGGTTCGCCGAATTCCACTGGCTGGCCGCTCTCGACAAGGATGGCCTCAACTTTGCCGCTTTTCGTGGCGCGTATCGTGTTGAACGTCTTCATCGCCTCGATAAGGAGCAGCGTCTGTCCTTCGGCGACGGAGTCGCCGACGTTGACGAAACGCGGGGCGTCGGGATCGGGTGACAGATAGACAACGCCGACCATCGGCGATTTGACGGCGCCTGGATTATTGGCCGGATCTGCGGCCTGCGCGGCTGCGGTTGCGGCGACCGTCGTGGTGGCCGGAACCGGATTGGCCGGTGGCGCGTAGGAGAGCGTCGGTCCGGCGTTGCGGGCCACACGGAGCCGGAGTCCACCGGCTTCGTACTCGATCTCGCTCAGGTTTGTTTCATCGAGCAGGGCGGCCAGCGAGCGGATCATCTCGCTGTCGATCGGGGTTTTAGCCATTATGCCTCTTCGCTATCGGGAGGGAGTGTCGGGGGCGCGGCCAGGCGTCTGATGGCGTCGAGCGCCAGGATGTAGCCATGGCTGCCAAAACCGCAAATCACGCCGACGGCCGCTTGCGACACATAGGAATGACGGCGGTATTCCTCCCGCTGGTGGATGTTGGACAGATGGACTTCGACGACCGGCAACTCGACCGCCAGGAGGGCGTCGAGGACGGCGACCGAAGTGTGGGAATAGGCCGCGGGATTGATAATGATTCCCGCAGCTCGGCCGCGGGCTTGTTGAATCCAGTCGACCAGTTCGCCTTCGTGGTTGCTCTGGCGGAAATCGATGGCAAGGCCGAGAGTCTGGCCATGACGACGGCAAGCCTGTTCGATGTCGGCAAGCGTCTGGTGTCCATAGATCTCCGGTTGACGGGTGCCCAACAGGTTCAGGTTGGGGCCGTTCAACAGCAGAATAGTCGGGGTCATAGGCGCTCCGCGCCGTGTCGCCAATAAATCATGCGGGCCGTTATAGCATGGGCGGCGGCTTGTGCAATGGTGTTGGGCGTTGAAACAGCGTGCCGGGTAGCCCATACTAGGTTATCGAAATCGGTTTATCCCTTTGACCGCAAATGGAATTCCCATGCTAGTGACCATCAATGGCGAGGCGCGCACGCTGGCGGCCGCCGTTTCTGTCGAATCGTTGCTGGGCGAGCTTGGCATCGATCACCGTAAAGTGGCTGTCGAGCGAAATCTCGAGATCGTACCGAAATCAGCCTATGGGCATACCGCGCTCTGCGACGGCGACCGTCTGGAGATCGTCCATTTTATTGGCGGCGGTGCACCGGCGGCTGATGCTGCCGATGACGATGACCCGCTGATCGTCGCCGGCCGGCGTTTTCACTCAAGACTATTGGTCGGTACGGGAAAATATAAAGATTTCAAGGAAACGGCCGTCGCCATCAAGGCGTCCGGCGCCGAAATCGTCACCGTCGCCGTCCGGCGGATCAATCTCTCAGATCCGTCGAAGCCGATGCTGGTCGATTACGTCAGTCCGAAGGACTACACCTTTCTTCCCAATACAGCCGGCTGTTTTACCGCCGATGAGGCGGTGCGCACACTGCGCCTGGCCCGTGAGGCGGGGGGCTGGGACCTGGTGAAGCTTGAGGTGTTGGGCGACCAGAAAAGTCTCTATCCCGATATGATCGAGACTTTGAAAGCGACCGAGGTTCTGATTAAGGACGGCTTCAAGGTCATGGTCTACTGTACCGATGATCCGATCATCGCCAAACGGCTGGAGGATCTCGGCTGCTCGGCCATCATGCCGTTGGGTGCGCCGATCGGGTCGGGTTTGGGTATCCAAAATCCCGTCAATATTCGTCTGATCATCGAACAGGCGCGCGTGCCGGTTCTCGTCGACGCCGGCGTGGGAACCGCGTCGGATGCCGCGATCGCCATGGAACTCGGCTGCGATGGCGTGCTGATGAATACCGCGATCGCCGAAGCCAAAGATCCGATCGCCATGGCGAAAGCCATGAGGTTGGCGGTCGAGGCGGGACGCCTGTCCTACCGGGCCGGGCGGATGCCCAAGAAGCGTTACGCTGATCCCAGCAGTCCGCTGGCTGGGCTGATCTGATCTTTTTTCCCTATCGACCGTCATTTCAATGACGGCCGATAGGGAACCGTCGCCCTCTCAATCTATCTGAAAATATCGGCCGATAGGCGTCCCAAAGGGCGGTCGCGATGGCGTCGACTTTCGCGCATCGGGGAATCGATCGTTTGGAGGGGCGCGAAAAGCTCGCAAAAGTGCCATGTTTTTGACATTTTTGCCCTTCTGTAACGTACTGATTTTGTTGATTAATTGAAAAAAAATCGGGGGAGGGAAATTTTTCCCTTTTCATCGCTGAAAAAAAGCGTAAACAGCGGCCATAGACGTACCGCGCACGTGCCTCTGGCCCGAAGTTGGTTAAGCAACGACGTCAAGGCGTTCTTCTGCTGCTTGCCGGAAGTCCCGGCACCCCGGAGGAAATGGCTATGTCCGTTGTTATTCGTTGCTCTGCCGACCACGCTCGTTGTCTGCCATCAGTTTGCAGCGGGCAAGGTCAAGGAACTGTGCCGTCACCAGTCTTTTCCTGTCGGGACAGTATGTAGACGGTCGCTTGAAGCCTTCGGCTTTCAAGGGGCGACCGTCTGAATAGTCCCGCGGTACCGTCTCGGTCCCGCACTCCTCACCTGCTTTGTCATTCCTTCGCGTACAGGAGTATGCGATGACCGCCAAGATTACGCGTTTTCTGGCCGATCAGCGGCCGGAAACCCCATGCCTTGTCGTCGATCTCGATGTGATCGCCGGAAACTACGGTGCCCTGCGACGATTCCTGCCGGTGGCCAAGGTGTTCTACGCCGTTAAGGCCAATCCGGCGAAAGAAGTCATTTCTCTTCTGGTCAGTCTGGGATCGTGCTTCGATACGGCCAGTCGTCCGGAAATCGAACAGGTGCTGGCGGCAGGCGCCAGTCCCGACCGCATCTCGTTCGGCAATACCATCAAGAAGCAGAAAGACATTTCCTGGGCCTATGACCAGGGCGTTCGATTGTTCGCCTTCGATTCCGAGGCTGAACTCGAGAAGCTTGCCCAGTCCGCGCCCGGAGCCAAGGTGTTCTGCCGCCTGCTGATGACCTGCGAAGGAGCCGAGTGGCCATTGTCGCGCAAGTTCGGCTGCGAAGCCGACATGGCAAAGGATCTGTTGATCCGGGCCCGCGATCTTGGTCTGGAGCCTTATGGCATCTCGTTCCATGTGGGATCGCAGCAAACGCGGCTCGACCAGTGGGACATCGCCGTGGGCAAGACCGCGATGCTGTTCACCGCGCTGAACGAAGCGGGTATCGAGCTCAAGATGGTCAATCTTGGTGGTGGCCTGCCAGCCCGTTACCGCGACGAGGTGGCCCCGGTCGATGACTATGCCAATGCCATCATGAACGCCATGACCAAACATTTCGGCAATAACCTGCCGACCATGATCGTCGAACCCGGTCGTTCGCTGGTCGGCGATTCGGGGGTCATCGAGGCCGAAGTGGTGCTTATTTCCCGGAAGTCCTACGATGAGGACGTCCGTTGGGTCTATCTCGACATCGGCAAGTTCGGCGGTCTGGCCGAAACCATGGATGAATCGATCAAATACCGCCTGCAAGTGCCGGGCGACGGCCCCACCGGACCGGTGGTGCTGGCAGGCCCGACCTGCGATTCGGCCGACATTCTCTACGAGAAGTATCAGTATCAGATGCCGCTCAATCTCAAGGTCGGCGACAAGGTGCGGATTTTGGCGACCGGCGCCTATACCACCAGCTATTCGGCGGTGAATTTCAACGGATTCGAGCCGCTTAAGGCCTACTACGTGTAAGCCCTCCGGGAGTACCGAGGCATAAAGAATGGACCCGGAGGCGTCGGCTTCCGGGTCCATTGCTTTTGGGGCGTGAAGACTGTGTCCGGTTCAGCTCTTCGGCTTGCGGGCCTGATCGATCATCTGCTTCAAGGCCTGCTGGTTCATGGCGCCGGGCGTCACCTGGTCACCAATGACGAAGCCGGGTGTGCCGCTGATATTCAGCGCATGGGCGAGCTGGATGTTGTTCTTCAGCACCGTATCGATGCGGTCGTCCTCCATGTCCTTCTTCAGTTTTTCGACATTGAGGCCGACTTCGGCTGCGGTCTTCATCACCGAAACGTCGTTGATCGGACCTTTCAGCTTCATCAGGGCGCGGTGGAATTCTTCATATTTTTTCTGGTTTCTGGCGGCCAGGGCGGCGCGCGCGGCGGTTACCGAATCGGGCCCCAGGATCGGCAGCTCCTTCATCACCAGGCGGACCTTGCCGTCGGTCTTCACAGTTTCAAGGACCAGATCGGTCATCGCTTTACAGTAGGGGCAGCGGTAGTCGAAGAACTCGACAACCGTCACGTCGCCTTTGGCATTGCCGAGAACGGGGGATTCCGGATCCTCGAAGATGTCGGCCTTGCGTTCGACGATAGCTTTCTTCGCACTGACGTCGGCGGCCAGTTCTTCCTTCTGCCGCAGTGCTTCGATGGCATCGGCGATGATGGACGGATTTTCCATGATGTAGTCATGGATCATTTTCTTCACCGCATCCTGCTGCTTGGCGGAAAGCGGCTGGTCTTCCTGCGCTTGCGAAGCGGAGGGCAAGACCGCCAGAGAGCCGGCGATCAAGAAGGCGGCGGTCAGAGAGCGGAAGAACATGGGTCTAGCCTTTGATAGGGGCCCAAGGAGCCCGTGGATGTCATCAGTGGAGCGCCGCATCATGCGGCAGTCCGTCACCAGGAGCAAGTCTGGCCCCTTTATTAACAGGCTCTTATTGGCGGCCTTGATTCTTGGATCTGTCGCGCATCTGTTCGGCTTGCGATCGAACGTCCTGCATGCGGATTTCCGTCGGTGTGCCCTTCTTAAGATTTTTGAGGGCCTTCATGGCGTCGTGCAGGGCTTCATTCCAGCGGCCGGTCAGCAAAGCATATTCCGCCATCGATGAGGCTGCCATGGTTTCGTCGCCCATACGGCCATAGGACGTGGCCAAAAGCCGCCATCCGTTGGCGTTTTCCGGTTCGTGACGGGTAACGAAGGTCAACTGTTCCTTGGCATCGGCCAACTGGGTGTTGTCCTCCAGCTCCAGTTCAACCTGTCCCAACTCTTCGCGTAGCAAGGCGTTGTCGGGTAGGTACTTTACCGACAGCTTGTACTCGGGAACAGCTTCGGCGGTCCGACCGTTTTCGAACAGCATCTGTCCCTTTAATTCATGAAAATAGGGATCTTCCGGGCGTTCGGCAATCAGGCCATCGATCAGGGGAATCGCCCGCCCGAGATCGGGCTTGCGATAGTAGGCTATGGCGCGGGCATAGCGCGCCTCCAGGCTGGTGTCGCTTTCCTTGTAGCGATAGAGGGTCGTCACCGCCGGCTCGATGAAGGCGATCAGCTTCGCCTTGATGCGCCGATGCGGTTCGACATAGGCCGGCGGGACGGGGGTGTCGGACCAGGGCGAGTTTTCGACGTGATGGCGGACTTCGTCAACGCGTTCGCGGGTCAGGGGGTGGGTTCGCACATAGGGATCCTGACGGGCGGTGACCAGCAGTTCCTGATCGCCCAGCAGTTCCATGAATTCGAGAAAGCCGCGTGCCGACATGTGCAAATTGTCGAGGAACGTGAGGGCGGCCGTATCGGCCGATCCCTCGATGGTCCGGCTGAAAGCCAGATAGCTGCGTTCGGCCATCTCATTGCCGCCCATCATGATGGCCGAGCCGACATCGCCGCGCCGCGAGGCAACGGCCGCCGCGGCGCCCAGAATCATCGACGCAAGCGAGGCGTAGCCCGCGTTTTCCATCTCTCCCCGGCCCTTGACCAGGTGTCCGCCAGCGATGTGTCCGGTTTCATGGGCGATGACGCCGATCAACTGACCGGCATGCTCCGTCTTGACGATAAGGCCGGTGTTGATGAAGAGATTGAGCCCTTCGGCAACGAAGGCATTGATCTCGTTGTCCTTCACCAGATGGATCTCGACCGCCGACGGTTCGACGCCGGCCTGCTGGAACAGTGGCGTCGCATACATGCGGATGGTATTTTCGATCTCGGCATCCCGGATGAATTCAAGGTTTTGCGCCGACGCGGCGCCGGGAGCCAGTGAGACAAACAAGAGGATTGCCAGGTTGGAAATGCGTTTCTTGAGCAAGGTAAACTCTCCGCTGGAAGGCCAGGGTATCCGTGGGAACGGTGGGCGTCAACGCATCGTCCCAACGTTTCTCTCATGCCTTTTTTCCGCAACATGCTTTGGGTCGCCAAAATCGGTCGGACCAGTCATGGACCGAGCCGAATAGCCGATGACTCTGAAAGCCGCCGGGCGGGGGCTCATCCCGCCATTCATTGTCATGGATGTCATGCGTGCCGCCGCCGAACGTGCGGCTGCCGGCCACGACGTCTTGCATCTGGAGGTCGGTCAACCGTCGACGGGGGCGCCGCGAAAAGCGGTTGAGGCCGCTAAACGCGCTCTCGATGCTGATCCGCTCGGCTATACGCTGGCATTTGGTCTGGATCGCCTGCGTGAGCGGATCGCCGAACACTATCGGGCCAGCTACCAGGTCGCCGTCGATCCGGCCAACGTCGTGGTGACGACCGGCTCGTCGGGTGCATTCGTGCTCAGTTTTCTTGCCGCTTTCGAGGCTGGCGACAGGGTCGGTCTGGCCAGTCCGGGATATCCGGCCTATCGCAACATCCTTGCCTCGATCGGAGTCGAGCCGGTTTTGATTCCCGTCGGTCCGGCCAGCGGATTCCAGCCGACCGTCGATATTCTCAAGGCCCGCGGCGAGAGACTGGACGGCCTGATTCTTGCCAGCCCATCCAATCCGACCGGCAGCATGGTGTCCCCGACGGCACTCGCGGCGCTCTCGGATTGGTGCACGGCCGAAGGCGTTCGGCTGATTTCCGATGAGATTTATCACGGCCTCACCTATGAGCAGACCGCCGCGACAGCCGCCGGGCGGGGCGGTGCCGTCGTCATCAACAGTTTTTCGAAATATTTTTCGATGACCGGCTGGCGTCTCGGATGGATGGTGCTTCCTGACGATTTGCTGCGGTCGGTGGAATGCCTGGGGCAGAATCTTTTCATTTCGCCACCGACATTGTCTCAACACGCTGCCATCGCCGTGTTCGATTGCCTTGACGAACTTGACGCCAATGTAGCCCGTTATGCCCGCAATCGCGAGATCCTGCTGGCCGAGCTGCCGTCCGCCGGGTTCGAGCGCTTGGCCCCGGCGGACGGAGCGTTCTATCTCTATGCCGATGTCTCCCGCTGGACCGACAACAGTCTGGCATTCTGTCGGCGGATGCTGGAAGAGACCGGCGTCGCCTGCACGCCGGGCGTTGACTTCGATCCTTTCGAAGGACACCGCCATCTGCGGCTGTCCTTCGCCGGTGCCACGGAAGACATGATCGAGGCGGCCAGGCGGCTCAAGGCCTGGCGAAAATAGCGGCATCGAGTATTGCCGGAAGGAACCGGATGGCAACCACCATCCGGATTCTACGCGCAGAGCGGCTCGGCCAGCGTCGATTCGATGGAGTCGATGACGGTGAAAACCGACTGGCCTGAATAATAGCACTGCTGCAGGGCATGGCGGTCGAAGCCGAGTTCCCGGGTGGAGAGGCCATGCAATCGTTTCAAGTGGGTTTCGATATCGCCAAGCCATAGAGTAAAGCCAGCGTCTTCAAGAGGATAAGGCATTAGGGAATCCGCAAAATGTGCTCAGGCGGCATTGACGCCGCCAAAGAGGGACATCCTTTTGGCAAAGATGTCCTGGGAAAGCAAGGGTGGCGACGGTTTCCGGGAGAATGGATCGTGCCAGGCGGTCCGCTGTTTCGGAACGCTTCCCGGTTGGCTTCGGAACATGCTACATCCTGTCCATCAACTTCAGCGGGAGTGCCGTGTGATGACCGAAGCATGCATCGCCGGCCGCGTGCCGACGACAGTCGAGGAGTGGAACCGGCTGCTTCGTCCCTATGCAACGCCGAATGTCTATCGCAGTCTGACACAACTGGCGGTAACGCTCGGCCTTTTGTTCGGCTGTTTTGCCGGGATGTTGCTGCTTGACGATTTTTTCGGCTATTGGGCTGGGATGCTGGCGTCCGTGCCGACCGGACTGCTGTTGGTGCGGGTCTTTATCATCCAACATGATTGCGGTCATCATTCCTTTTTCCGACAGCGCTGGGCTTGCGACTGGGTCGGGCGATGTCTCGGTGTTTTGACGCTTACCCCCTATTTGTGGTGGAAACGTGACCATGATCGCCATCACGCCAGCTCGGGCGATTTGTCTCGGCGCGGTTTTGGCGACATCGATACCATGACGGTCAGCGAATACCGCGCTTTGTCCGGCTGGCGGCGTTTCCTTTATCGGCTCTACCGTCACCCCGTGGTTCTGTTCGGGATTGGGCCGCTCTATCAGTTCCTGCTGCGCCATAGACTGCCGATCGGGCTGAAGAAGGGCGATCGGAGATCTCTGGTCAGCATTCTTGCAACCGATGCCGCGATTGCCATTCTGTTGGCCGGAGGCGACGGGCTGTTCGGCCTGGGGCGTTTTTCGGCCCTCTGGTTGCCGACCATGGGAGTGGCGGCGCTGGTCGGCGTCTGGATGTTCTTCGTCCAGCATCAGTTTGAAACCACCTACTGGGCATGGCGTGGCAACTGGTCGTTCGTCACCGCGGCATTGAAGGGGTGTTCATACTACAAGCTTCCGGCGCCCCTCGAATGGGTCACCGGATCGATCGGCTATCACCATATCCACCATTTGGCCTCTCGGATTCCCAATTATCGGCTACAGGACTGTTTCCGCGATATCGCGCCTTTGCGCTGCGTCACGGTGATCAATTTTCGCCAGAGCCTGAAGTGCGCGAGATTGGCTTTGTGGTCGGAGGAGGCCCAACGCCTGTTATCCTTCCGGGAAGCGAACCATCTTTACGCATGACTCCGGAGGTTATTGGACGCGGGAGAAGAAGCGGGCCAGACGGAGACCCTCCGGCCAGGTCCAGACCGGCTTTTTTGCCAAGGTGAGGTCCCAGGACCCGATCACTGCGTCGACCCGGCCGACGAGATTTTCCATCGGCACGTAACCGACGCCGCCAATCGACGGCGACATGCGGCTGTCGGCCGAATTGTCCCGGTTGTCGCCCATGACGAACAGATGTCCAGCGGGGACTTCGTAGACCGGCGTATTGTCGAGCGGACCCGACAGGAAAAGCTTGAAAATGGGGTGTTCGGCGCCGTCGGGAAGCGTTTCGACGAAGCGGGCCGCCGATCGGAGGCTGCCGTTGGAATCTTCGGCCTGGGCGATGCCGTCGGGTCTGAGCGGCGTGAGAGCGCCATTGATCAGCAGGCGGCCGTCTTGCATTTGCAACCGGTCTCCCGGCAGGCCGACCACCCGTTTGACGTAAGTCTGGCTGGGGTCGTGCGGCAGGCGGAAGACCACGACGTCACCGCGTTTCGGGATGCTCTCCATCAGTCGATGGACCGACGCCGGGCCGACTGCCATGGGCAGTGAATAGCGGCTGTAGCCATAGGGATATTTGGTCGTCAGCAGTTCATCGCCGATCAGCAGGGTCGGTTCCATCGAACTGGACGGGACATAGTAGGGTTCCGCCGCGACGGTCTTGGCCACCAGGACGAATACCAGCGTCAACGCGATGTCCCGAACCTGCCGGCGCCATCCGCTGGTCTCCTGATGTGGAATGGGTCGTGCGGTCATTGAAAGGGGTCCGTTGTTGAAGAGAAGGGGTCTCGAACAATCTGGTGCCCAAAGTCGCCGATGCAAGCGACGTCAGTCCAGGATGCGATAATGGTACTGATAACGTTCGGCAAAGCCCAGCTTGCCATACAATGCGCGAGCGGCATGATTGCCGACCACCACCTGAAGATAGGCGGTCTGGGCGCCAGCCATCGCTCCCCAGCCGATGAGCGACGCAATAAGCCGGGATGCCGCACCCGAGCGTCGCCAAGCCGGCTTGGTGACGATGTCGAAGAGGCCGACCATGCCACGCTCGGCGACCGCCAGGCCATAGGCTACGGCTTCTCCTTCCTGCATAAAGGTGGCGAAAACAGCAGGTTGCGCGATAGCGTCCAAAATTCGCTCGTGCCATGGTCGGGCCGCCGGTTCGATGCCGTTGGCCGAGGCAAAGCCGTGGCGCCAGACATCATCGGCGATGTGCGCGAGCAGGACGGCGTCGTCATTCTTCTCGATGCGGTCGATCGGTTTGCTGAGCACCAGGCTATCGTCTTGGCGCCGAAAGCCATCGCATTCAAGCCGCGCGTCGGTTCCGGCGGCCGCCAACGGCGTCAGACGGAAAATGGTGGGAAGTCCGTGCTGTCGGTAAAATTCATGGGCAGGGGCAAGGACCGGCGCGACCTCGGCGTTCGGCGCGATGGGATTGACCGAGTTGGCGCGTTTTGTGGCGCCGCCGGCGAAACGTAATGCCCAACCGGCAAAGGTCTTGGTTTGCAGCGCCGGCCAGGCATCAAGCGCCCGTTCCTCAATGGCGAGTGTTTCCCGGAGGTTCGGAGCGGAGATAATCGTCGATACTTGTGTCATGGGCACAGGACGCCGGCTATCCCTTCCTGCCCGCTGACCGCAACACCAGGTGCGAACGCAGGAATTCCAGGGTTCGTTCCTTGGCGAGGGCGGCCGAAAGGGGGTCGAAGCTGGCGCGCACGTCGCAATTGAACCCGTGATCGGCCGGATAGAGATGGACGGAGACGTCCGGGTAGCGCTGTTTTATGGCTTCGCTGACCTCACGTGGGATGTGCGCATCGCGTTCGCCGAAATGCACCATGACGGGAACCTGCGGTGGTTCAGAAAGAAACTGGGCGATGTGGCCGCCGTAATAGGCGACCACCGCCGCCGGTCGCAGCCGCGTTGCCGCCAGCCAAGCCAAGGTGCCGCCGAAACAGAAGCCGACGACCGCGACGCGACCCGGTGTTCGTTTTTCCGCCCACGCGATCGCCGCGGCGACGTCAGTCAGCGCCAGCTCGAAACCGATCTGACGGACGATTTCCATCCCCTTCTCGACGCTCTCGGGACTGTAGTCGAGATCAACGTCCTTTTCGACGCGGTCGAACAACGCCGGCGCGATGGCGATGAAACCTTCCTTGGCGTAATGGTCGGCGACGCTTCGGATATGGCTGTTGACACCGAATATCTCCTGCACGACGACGATGGTTCCCTGTGGAGCGTCTTCAGGTTCGGCGACGTAAGCTGAAATTCCGTCGGTTGATGCGAGATCGATCGTTGTTCCCATCGCGTTCATCCTTCTCGGCTGCGGGGTGCTGCCTGCACCGGATGGATATCGGTGGCGCGATGCCCATCGGCAATGCCGGACATTACGGCCGGGCGAGCAATTCCTGCGCCTTCGCCGATTCTTTCCGACGTTGCTCGTCGGTAAGCGCGATCAGACCGCGTTCCGCGAGATAACCGTCTTTTCCCCAGGCCTTTTCCGAAGTGAAGGCGGCGATATACTCCTTGAGCCCGGCCGTCGTGTGAAGATGCTCGGTTTTGACATAGAGAAACAGCGGCCGTGACAGGGGATAGCTGCCTTTGAAGATGTTGTCATAGGTGGCAACCTGGCCGTCGAAGACGGCGGCCTGGATCTTGTCGCCGTTCTGGTCGAGATAACTGAACGGCAGGATGCCGACAGCATGCGGCTCCATCAGCAATTTCTGCAGCGTAATCGTGTAGTTCTGCGAGACATCGACAAAAGCGCCGTCTTCCCGCACCGCACCACAGGCCTTCAGTTGCTGTGTCTGATCGAGCGTTTTGAGCGCGGCGAACGACTGGCAGGCTTGTGTCATCACCAGATCGACCAGGCTGTCGCGCGTACCGTGATTGGGAGCCGGTCCAAAAACCAGAATCTTTTCGTTGGGAAGGCTGGGGTCGACGTCGCTCCACTTGCGATAAGGATTGGGGACCCATTTGTCGCCTTGAGGAACGGTCTTTGCGATCGCCTGGAACAACTGCCGTTCGGTAAGCTTGAGCGGGGCATCCCGTCTTGCACTGGCAATGACGAGGCCGTCGTAGCCTATGGTGATTTCGAAGAGATCCTTGACGCCGTGTTCAGCGCAGGCCGCCGCCTCGCTCGCATGGATAGGACGCGACGCAAGCGCGATATCCGGGCTGGCGGCATCGATACTGGCACAGAACAGTTTCAGGCCACCGCCGGTTCCCGTGCTCTCAACGACCGGTGCGCGGAATCCGGTGGTCTTGCCAAAGTTCTCGGCGACCGCCGTGGCGAAGGGATAGACCGTGGAGGATCCGACGATGCGAATCTGCTCACGCGCGGCGGCGGCTTGCGGGATCAGCAGGGGGGCGGCGGCCGTCGTCGCCCAAAAGAACATTTTTGCCCACGCATACAATCCTGGCTTCATCCGCAAAACTCTCTCGCGCAAGTTCATGGTCGAATAGCGACGACAACACGTCGCCGGTTCAGCGTGCTGGCGGATCGCCCATCCCGTGCCTGGAGGGCAGAGGCCTGGTTCCAACCTTCGGCGCCACAGATTACGACCGGGCATGTTCCTGTCCAGTGTCCATTTTACGTAAACGTCCTGACACGCGGAGGATTTCCGGGGGCTTGGCCGGGGTCTGACGTCCCTGGCCGGGGGCACGGATTGAGTCCGCCGAGCAAAGAACGGCGAAAACCGTCCTCGCCGTCTCCAATGTGACAAGTGGCCCCGATCCACGCATGTCTGCACATCATCCTTACTCTCTTGCCCAGGGGGGCTTTAGTGATAGAAATGTGACAAACTGCAACGAGGACCTTCATGTTCATGCGTCTTTTCCGCTCTCTGATGCCGAAGGAAGAGCGGTTTGTGGAGAATTTTGTCGCGCACAGCGGCTTCATCGTGGACGCTGCCGACGCGCTGGCCGCGATGATGGCGCCCGATCAAGAGGATCGGCCATCGCGGGGCCGAGAGGTTTGCGAGGCTGAAAGCAGCGCCGACGAAGTGAGCCGGCAGACGCTGATCGCCCTGCACCGGGCGTTCCTCACGCCTTTTGACCGGTCCGATATTCTGGCGTTGAGCAACGCTCTTGACGATGCGATCGATCACATCGAAGAGGTGGTGCTGCATGCAGCACTCTATGAGGTGAGCGAATTCGACGACCATATGCGCAAGATCACCGGCCAAATCCAAAAAGCATCCCGTCTGGTTGCCGAGATCATGCCGCTTTTGCACAACATTACCGGCAACGCCGAACGGATACGGTCCCTGTGCGAGGCGGTCTCATCGATCGAAGGGGATGCCGACGAGGCTTTGCGCGAGGCATTGTCCGATTTGATCGAACAGCGACCCGATACCATCACCTTCTTTGGACGCAAGGAGGTCTACGAACTGCTGGAGGCTGCCACAGACTGTCTGGATGACGTGACGGACGTGATCGAGGGTCTCGTGTTGGATCACGTCTGACAATGGACGGCGTATCGCTCGGTTTGCCGGTGCTGGTGGCCATCATCGCCATCGCTCTGGCTTTCGATTTCATCAATGGTCTGCATGACGCGGCCAATTCCATCGCGACGGTGGTCTCGACCCGTGTCCTGCCGCCGAGATTGGCGGTATTTTGGGCCGCCGGATTCAATTTTGTCGCGTTCCTGTTCTTCGGCCTGCATGTGGCGCGGACCATTGGCACCGGTATCGTGCAGCCGTCGGTCATCGATCCATGGGTCGTCTTCAGCGCTCTGGTCGGGGCGATCGGCTGGAATATTCTGACGTGGTGGCTGGGCCTGCCGTCGTCGTCGTCGCATGCTCTGATCGGTGGGCTGGCTGGGGCAGGGACGGCGAAAGCCGGATTTTCGGCAATCGTTCTCGATGGCTTTCTGAAGACGTCGGCGGCGATCGTGCTGTCCCCGCTGGCTGGCTTTATTCTGGCGCTTGTCATCATATGCATGGCGACGTGGTTGCTGCGCAACTCGCTGCCTTTTGCCGTCGATAAGCGGTTTCGCAAGCTGCAATTGCTTTCCGCGTCGCTCTATTCCCTTGGCCATGGCGGCAACGATGCGCAGAAAACCATGGGAATCATCGCGGTCCTGTTGTTTTCGCAAGGCCTGCTGGGAAGCGAGTTCTATGTGCCGCTGTGGGTGGTTCTGGCTTCGCAGCTGGCGATGGGACTTGGTACTTTGGCTGGCGGTTGGCGGATCGTCCATACCATGGGGTCGAGGATCACCGATCTGAAGCCGTTTCAAGGGTTTTGCGCGGAGACGGCGGGTGCAATCTCGTTGTTCACCGCAACGTGGCTTGGCGTGCCGGTGTCGACCACCCACACGATCACCGGCGCCATCGTCGGTGTCGGTTCGGCCCGCCGGACGTCGGCTGTCCATTGGGGGTTGGCGAGCCATATCGTTTGGGCGTGGATCTTTACGATTCCCGCGTCCGCCGGAATCAGTTACGGCGCTTATGCTCTGTTGCGGGCGATGATCTGAACCGTAAAAGGCGTTCTTCCGATGGGAAGAACGCCTTTCTCTGTGCAGCGAGACGGGCAGGGCGAGTGTCAGGCGGCGCGGACGTTGGCCAGGAAAGTGGCGACCGTGTCTTTGAGATCGGTCGTCTCGCGGGCCAGCGATTGGGAGGCCGAAAGGACCTCGCCGGCAGCCGAACCGGTTTCCGACGCGGCCTGGGTCACGGAACCGATGTTGGACGAGACCTCCTGCGTTCCCTGGGCTGCCTGTTGGACGTTGCGGGCGATTTCGGCGGTGGCTGCCGACTGCTCCTCAACGGCCGAGGCGATGGCCGACGCGATCTGGTTGATCTCATCGATCCGGCTGACGATGGCGCCGATCGCCGAAACAGCGTCTTTGGTGGCTGACTGAACGGCATTGATCTGCGTGCTGATCTCCTCGGTCGCCTTGGCGGTCTGATTGGCCAGATGCTTCACCTCTCCGGCGACCACGGCAAAGCCCTTGCCGGCGTCGCCCGCCCGAGCCGCCTCGATGGTGGCGTTCAAGGCCAACAGGTTGGTCTGGCTGGCGATGTCGTTGATCAGTTTGATCACGTCGCCAATGCGTGCCGAGCTTTCCGCCAGTCCGCGGACGGTGTCGTTGGTGCGATTGGCCTCTTCCGACGCCGTGTGGGAAATATGGTTGGATTGTTCGACCTGGCGGGCGATTTCGGCGATCGAGGAGGCCAACTGTTCTGAGGCCGAGGCGACCGTTTGGACGCTCGCCGAGGCTTCCTCGGTGGCGGCCGCCACCGTATTGGCCTGCCGGCTGGTCTGCTGCGAATTTGCCGACATGGCCTGGGCGGTCGCCTCCAATTCGGTCAAGGCTCCGGAAACGACGGTCAGCACGCTTGAGACATCGCTGTCAAATCCGTGGGTCAATTGTTCGATAGCCTTGGCGCGCGCTTCGCGGGCGGCCTGCGCCGTGGCCTGCTCGGCAGTCAGGCGGTCGGCACGGATGGCGTTTTCCTTGAAGACTTCGACAGCCTCGGCCATCAGCCCGATTTCGTCATGGCGTCCACGGGCCGGAATGTCGATCTGTTTATTGCCCTCGGCCAGACGCTTCATGGCATCGGTCATGGCGGTGATCGGCCGGGCGATGGCATTGCGTAGCGCCAGACCGAGAATGACCGTCAGCAGCAGGGCGACGCCGAACAGCGAGACAGTGGTGATTCGCGCCGTGACGTAGCTGGTCTCCTGGACACGGTTGGCGTCCTGGGCTCCCTTGGCATTGAGCGCGACGTCTTTTCCGATGGTCTCCAATGCGGCTTCAAAGAGGGCGCTTCCCTCCGACTTCGCAAGTGCCGTCGCCTGGTCGTGCTGCCCATCGCGGAACAGTGCCAGTTGCTTGTTGCTGACGACATAGACTGCGTCGAGCTGCTTGCTGAAATTGTCGTAGAGCGCCTGCTCTTCCGGCGAAGCGATCATCTTTTCGTATTTTTTTTGTAGATCGGCGATACGGCCTCGGACCTCCGTAATTTTCTGCTCGGCTTCCGCGGCGTTGTTCTGATCAACGGCTAGAAGATGGCGCAGTTCCCAACGCCGATGTTCCGATAAACCCAACTCGATCCGATCCAATGTCGTGACGCTGGGCATCCAATTGGTGGTGATGTCCAGCGTCGCCGTGTTCATCGACGACATCTGGGAGAGTGAGATGGCCGCATTGACCAGCATGACCAGAACCAATGCGACGAATGAAGCAAAGAGCTTCGTGGGTATCTTCAGATTGCTGAAATAGTTCATGATGGCCTGCCTTCCCTCGCAATATCCGGTGGGGACAGGCCATTACTGCATTAGTTATCAATCGGAAAATATCCCCAGATGGGGACTCTAGACGTCCAGGTCGCGAACGAATTTTGCCCTTTCCTGAATGAACTGGAAGCGCAGTTCTGGACGTTTCCCCATCAGGCTATCGACGAGACGCTGGGTTTCCTTGGCCTCCTCGCGGGCTTCTTCGGATAGTCCGCGCGGCACGACGACGCGGAGAAGCTGACGCGTCTTGGGGTCCATGGTGGTTTCTTTGAGCTGGTGCGGCGGCATTTCGCCCAAACCTTTGAACCGGCTGATTTCGACCTTTTTGCCGGCAAAGGTCGTCGTCATCAGACTATCCTTGTGGGCGTCGTCGCGGGCATAGACCGAGTTCTGGCCCTGACTGATGCGGTAGAGCGGCGGGCAGGCGAGAAAAAGATGGCCGTTTTCGACGAGCCCCGGCATTTCCTGGTAGAAAAAAGTCATCAAAAGCGATGCGATATGCGCTCCATCGACGTCGGCATCGGTCATGATGATGATTTTTTCGTAGCGAAGCTTGTCTTCGTCGAAATTGTCGCGAATCCCGCAGCCCAGAGCCTCGATCAGATCGCGGATTTCCTGATTGGCCCGCATCTTGTCGGCGCTGGCCGAGGCGACGTTGAGAATTTTACCGCGCAGCGGCAGAACCGCCTGGGTTTCACGGCTTCGGCCCTGTTTGGCGGAACCGCCGGCCGAGTCGCCCTCGACCAGGAACAGTTCCGACCCTTGAGCAACGCTGCGCGAACAATCGGTCAGTTTGCCAGGCAGGCGCAGACGCTTGGTCGCGGTCTTGCGGGAAAGCTCCTTGGCCTGCTTCTTTTTCAGCCGCTCTTCGGCCCGATCGATCATCCGGTCGAGCAGAGCCTTGCCAAGCGTCGTATCGCCGGAGAGCCAATGGTCGAAATGGTCCTTGATGCTGTTTTCGACCAGCCGTGTCGCTTCCGGAGACGACAGCTTTTCCTTGGTCTGTCCTTGGAACTGCGGTTCGCGGATGAAGACGGAAAGGACCACGCAGGCTCCTCCCAGAACATCATCGGCGGTGATTTGGGTGGCGCGCCGGTTGGCGGTCATCTCGCCATATTGCCGCAAGCCGCGGGTCAGGGCATTGCGCAGACCGAGGTCATGGCTTCCGCCTTCCGGCGTCGGGATCGTGTTGCAGAAGGAATTGGAAAATCCGTCTTCGTCCTCGGGCCAGGCGATGGCCCATTCCAGCTCACCCATGTCGTCCGGGAAGGTGGCCGATCCGGAAAAGGCCTGCTCGCCGATCAGTGGCCGTGCGACCAGCATCGAGTCAAGAAAATCCCGAAGGCCGTTCGGGAAGTTCAGGACCTCCTTGGCTGGCGTGACATCGCCCTCCTTCAGCAGCAGAGGGTCACAGGACCAGCGGATTTCGACGCCGCGGAAAAGATAAGCCTTCGAGCGGGCCATGCGGTAAAGCGGACCCGGCCGCAATTGCGCGCGGCCGCCGAAGATCTCGCCATCGGGATGGAATGTCACCGTGGTACCGCGGCGGTTCTGCACCGGCCCGACCGGGGTGAGCGGCCCCAAAGGCGCCCCGCGGGAGTAGCTCTGGGTCCACAACTGGCGGTCGCGGGCGACATCGACGGTTAATCTGTCGGACAGGGCATTGACCACCGAAATACCGACGCCATGTAATCCGCCTGATACCTTGTAGGCGCTACCACCGAACTTGCCACCGGAATGCAGCATGGTCAGAATGACTTCGAGTGCGGACTTGTCCGGATATTTTGGATGTGGGTCGACGGGAATGCCGCGACCATTGTCGCGGACGACTACCGTGCCGTCGACCTTTAGTTCCAGGTCGATCCAACTGGCATGGCCGGCGACGGCCTCGTCCATGGCATTGTCGAGCACCTCGGCGACGAGATGGTGAAGGGCTTTGTCGTCGGTGCCGCCGATATACATGCCGGGGCGCCGACGCACAGGCTCCAGTCCCTCAAGGACCTCGATATCCTTGGCCGAATAATCGGTGGTCTTGGGGGGGAGTTGTTGGAACAAATCTGGCATGGCGGCATTATAGGGGCGCCTCGGGCGGGCGGCAAGCGCATCCTGTGGCGTTAATGATTGATTGCTACTATATGTAGAGAGGGGAATTAAACTAAATGTCCGAACAAGAACCTTCCGGACTTTTGACTATTCGCACGATCGCTATGCCGAATGACCTGAATTACGAAGGTGACGTCTTCGGTGGTTGGCTGGTATCGCAGATGGATCTTGCTGGTGGTATTGCCGCCCGCTGGCGGTCCGGCGGGCGGGTGACGACGGTCGGTATTGAGGCTATGCAGTTTCATACCCCTCTTCGCATGGGCGATGAACTGTCCTGTTATTGTACCGAGGTGAGAATCGGGCGGACATCGATGACCTATCTGATCGAGGTCTGGGTTCGTCGCCGCGAAGGCGGTTCTCAGGTCAGAGCGACCAAGGGGACGTTCACCTATGTGGCTCTCGGCTCCGACGGCAGGCCTCGGCCGGTGCCTGCCAATCCCGACGCCCCTTGAGTTCCATCCGGGGCCCGTTCGATCAGCGACGGGCGAGTGTTGCCAAAGCGGCAGCAAAACTCTCGATATCTTCGGGGGTGGTGTCGAAGGCGCACATCCAGCGGACCAATCCGTTCCATGGCCAAAAGAAGGTGTGACGCTGCAAAGTGTCGAGGGCGTCTTGGGGAATACGGGCGAAAACGGCGTTCGATTCGACCGGAAAGGCGATTTCGACCATCGGCATTCCCGACACGGCGTCGCGAAGCTTTCGGGCCATTGCGTTGGCGTGTCGACCGTTTTCCACCCAGAGATCATCCGTCAGCAGAGCTTCGAATTGCGCGGCCAGGAAACGCATTTTTGACGCCAGCTGCAGGCCATGTTTTTGCCAATGGGGGAAGTCGGCGCCGAGGCCCGGCTTGAGGAAAATCACGGCTTCGCCGCACATGATGCCTTGTTTGGTCCCGCCGAAACTCACTACGTCGACACCTGTTTCGACCAGCATTTGTGGCACTGAGACGCCCAATGACGCCACGGCCGTGCCCAGGCGGGCGCCGTCGACATGGACTCCCATGCCATGCGCGTGGGCAATGTCGGCGAGATTGCGGATTTCGTCAGGGCTGTAAACAGTGCCGACTTCGGTCGGTTGTGTGAGCGACAAGGCGACCGGTGTTGGGTGGTGCACGCCGTGGCCGCGGCGCAATTCTTCGATCAGAGCCGACGGATCGATTTTGCCATTGCGGCTGCTCAGCCCGATGAGCCGCATGCCGAGGATTCGTTCGGGCGCCGTGCTTTCGTCATTGATGAGGTGGGCAAAGTCGGAGCAGACAACCGAGCCGAACGACCTGGCGAAAGCCGACAGCGCCAGGACATTGGCCGCCGTTCCGTTGAACACGAGATGACTGGTCACTTGGGTGCCGAACAGCTGGTCGAAGGCCTGTCCGACGCGCGCCGTGATTGGATCGTCGCCATAGGCCATGGCGTGCCCCCGGTTGCAGGCCGCGATGTGCGCCAGCACCAATGGGTGAATGCCGGCGAAATTGTCGCTGGCCAAATGCCGGGGAAAGTGGTCGTCGTGGGGCTGTTCGATCATTGTTTCATTTCCTTGCTTTTCATACCGATGTCCGCTGACCGGGGCCGATCATCGCAACTTGGTGTCATACCAAGTGCCGAAAATGCATACACATCTTCGGCCCCTCAGCCGGGCGGCGGACCTCCGTCCGCCTTGGCTTCCGCCGCATCGGCGGCGCGGCTGCACTTGCAGCCGACCAACGGCAATAAATCACAACTTATTGCCGTTGGTATCAGTCATCCTCTCGTAGCTCTGCCTCTTGGCAAGTCAGTCGAGTCTTCACATACTGCGGCCCAATCATTTTCGCCTCTGGACGGCCGGAGGAAATCTCCCTTGCGGCAAAGTAGGCGTCTCTTCCGCATCACCTGACAGGTGAGAACTCGAGAAGGAATAGGAATGAAGATACGTTGTTGTCTGGTGGCGGTCATGGCATGCGCGTCCGTTGGATTGAGCGCGTCTGCCTGGGCCGATCCAGCGCTGATGTCCAGACCGATGAGTCTGAAGGAAATGGTCGATCCCGCGATCGGGCCGTGCAACGACTTTTACCAATATGTATGCAAAAACTGGCAGGCGGCCAATCCGATTCCTGAAGACCAGTCCCGCTGGGGGCAGTTCCAAGAGCTGCGGGAAGCCAATCTGGCCAAGATGCGGGAACTCCTTGAGGGTGTTGGCACCGACGCCACGCCGGAAGCCAAGCGGGTCGGTGATTTCTATGCCTCGTGCATGGATGAGGCCGGCATCGATGCCAAGGGCGCCGGGGCGATCAAGCCGGTGCTCGACAAAATCGATGGTCTGACCGGCCGACAGGATCTTGTCCCCCTGCTGGCTGCCCTGCACGGCCAGGGGGTCGGCGCCTTCTTCGCGTTCGGCAGCGCACATGATCCCGATGATTCGGAGCACTATATTGCCGGTGCCGATCAGGATGGTCTCGGTTTGCCCGATCGTGATTTTTATTTCCGTAAAGACGAAAAGGCCGCTCACCAACGCGAAGCCTATGTGACGCACGTCGAGCACATGTTCGTTCTGGCCGGGGAACAGCCAGAAGCGGCGGCTAGCCAGGCCAAGGCGGTCATGGCTCTGGAAACGGCAATGGCCGGGGTCTCTCTGGACAGAGTGGCCAGGCGTGATCCGCAAAAGGTCAACAAGCCGATGGCCTTCGTTCAGTTTTCCGGAGAGGCGCAGGGATTCGATTGGACCGGCTATGCCCGGGAACTGGGCGCGCCGGCCTTCGAGCGGATCAATGATCAGTCGTCGGATTATCTCGCAAAAATCGGTGGAATTGTTGCCGCCGCGTCACTGGACGACATCAAAAGCTATCTCAAATGGCATGTCTTGCATTCGTCGGCGCGGTTGCTGCCGAAGGCCTTCGTCGACGAAAACTTCGATTTTTATGGCCGCACGCTTTCCGGACAGCCAGTTCTGCAGCCACGGTGGAAGCGCTGTGTGCAGATGACCGATCATGCCCTGGGCGAGAATCTGGGACAGCTTTTCGTCGCGAAATATTATCCGCCGGACGCCAAGAAGCGGACGGGGGACCTGGTCGCGGCCGTGCATGACTCCTTCGGACGGATTCTTGCGAAAGTCGAGTGGATGGCGCCGGCGACACGGGCCAAGGCGCAAGCCAAATTGGCGATGATGGCTTCGAAAATCGGCTACCCCGACCATTGGCGCGACTATTCGTCGGTCTCGATCACGCGCGACGATGCCCTTGGCAACTATTGGCGGGCCAATACGTTCGAGACGAAGCGCGATCTGCACAAGATCGGGACGGTGGTCGATCGCAGCGAATGGGAGATGACGCCGCCGACCGTCAATGCCTATTACTCCGCCGAGACCAATGACATCAACTTCCCGGCCGGAATTTTGCAGTTCCCGTTCTTCGACAAGGATGCCGACGATGGTCTGAATTTCGGTGCCATCGGCATGGTGATCGGCCATGAGATGACGCATGGTTTCGATGACGAGGGCCGTCAGTACGACGGCAAAGGCAATCTGGCCGATTGGTGGACGAAAGAGGACGCCAAGCGGTTCGGGGCAAAGAGCCAGTGCCTGGTCGATCAGTACGGTTCTTATGCCGCCGACGGCGACGTGAAGCAGAATGGCAATTTGACGCTTGGCGAGAACACCGCCGACAATGGCGGGGCCCGTATCGCTTATTGGGCGCTTGAGAAGTATCTGGCGGGCAAGAAGGTCGGAAAGATCGACGGCTGGACGCAAGAACAGCGCTTCTTCCTTGGCATGGCCAGAGTCTGGTGCGAGTCCGCTCGTCCGGAGGTGAGACGTCTGCAGGCGCAAACCGATCCGCATTCGCTGAGCGAATACCGTGTTAACGGAACGCTTTCGAATATGCCGGAATTCGCACGGGCGTTCGGTTGCAAGCCGACCGATCCGATGGTCCGCAAAGAACCCTGCAAAGTCTGGTAACCCCATGCTCCGACACCAGCGAACGTCGATTCAATCTGTTCGCTGGTGTCGGACCGCTTCCCGTGAACCGACCATGAAATTTTCATCAAATAGCGCGCGTCAATCCATATAGCTATCCAAGGCGTAAGGACCCGACGCGAGCTGTTGCCGGAGAAATTCCAGGCAGATCTGCAGCTTTGCGGAATAGCTGGACCGGGTCGGCATGACCGCGAAAATATCGGCTGGCTGTTCATACTGTGGCAAAACGCGTTTGAGCTGCCCGTCGCGTAGCAGGGGGGCAAGATCCCAGCGTGATAGAAGCGTTATCCCCAGCCCGTGCACGGCCCAGTCGCGAACCACGTCCCCCTGATTCGATCCCATCGAACCGGTTACCTTGATGGTTTCCTGTCCGTTCGGCCCAACCATATGCAGCACATCAAAGGACTGCCCCCGGTCGCGAAACATCAGGCAATCGTAAAGGGGAAGCTCCGCAAGCGTTTTAGGTTGGCCCCGTTCCTCGATATAGCTTGGCGACGCGCACAAGATGCGAGGGCTGGCGGCGATTCGCTGCGCGATAAGATGGGGTTCCTGTATGTTGCCAACGCGAATGTCCATGTCGAAGCCTTCGGCAATCAGGTCAACGCGACGATCAACCAGTTCCAACCAGATATCGAGTTGGGGATACTGCCGACGCAGCAATGCCAGAATGTGTGAAATATGGACACGGCCGAGCCGCAGGCTGGTGCTCAGTCGTAACGTGCCGACTGGAGATAGACGAGACTGGACGACCTCCTGGTCCATTTCTTCGGCCGCATCCAGCACCCTGCGCGCCCAGGAATAGACGATTTCCCCCTGCGCTGTGATGTGAACGCGGCGGGTCGTGCGCAGGAACATGGACGTTCCCAGAACCTGTTCCAGGTGTGCGACGCGCTTGGTCACGTAGGCCACGGAAATGCCGAGATCGGACGCGGCTGCCGTAAAGCTGGAGCGATGGGCAACCGCGCACAGCACTTTCAGATCGATTAGGTCCCAGTTATTTTTCACGATTAGGAAATTCTGAATTGGAAAACATCAGGATTGTTCAGTCCTTGGTTGTCATTAATCTTTCCCGCTGTCAAGGCATGGCGGTGTCGTAACCGATCATGCTGATCTGTTCGGGGGATTGCCATGGACAACAAGATCCGTATTGCCGTCGCTGGTGCGGGGGCTATTGGCCGCGTCCACATAAGCGTAGTGCGCCTTAGTTCCACCTGCAGACTGAGTGCGATCGTCGATCCGTCGCCAACCGCCGTGGCGCTCGCCAAGGAGGTCGGTGTGCCGCTGTATGCAACTTTGGCGGATCTATTCGCCAACGATCGTCCCGATGGAGTGGTTCTCGCGAGTCCCAATAATCTACACGTGCCGCAAGCCATCGAATGCATGGCGGCCGATCTTCCTATGCTGCTCGAGAAGCCAATTGCCCCGACCGTGGTCGAGGCCGAAACACTGGTGCGACTGGCCGTAGAGCGCGGCGCAAAAATCCTGATCGGCCACCATCGGGCTCACAGTCCAATCATGGCAAAGGCGCGTGAGATCGTCTGCTCCGGCCGACTTGGCCGGTTGGTTGCCGTCACCGGTAGCGCCATGTTCATGAAGCCAGATCAATACTTTCAAGATGCCCCGTGGCGACGTGAGCTTGGTGCCGGTCCCATTCTCCTCAACCTCATCCACGACGTGCACAATCTTCGTATGCTGTGCGGTGAAATCGAATCGGTACAGGCCTTCGCGTCGCACGCGGTTCGCGGCTTTCCTGTCGAGGATACCGTGGCGATCGCCCTGCGGTTTGCCTGTGGCGCGCTAGGCACGTTTCTGCTTAGTGATACCGCGGCCAGCCCGCGAAGTTGGGAACAGACCAGCCGGGAAAATCCAGCCTACCCAACCTACGAAGACGAGGATTGTTATGTCGTTGTCGGCACCAACGGCAGCCTGTCGATACCGACGATGCGTCTCAAGACCTATCCCAACGCCGAAGATCGTTCCTGGTGGCAGCCATTCGTGGTCGGTGTTGACGATGTCGTGCGGCACGATCCAATCCGGCTCCAGATGGAACATTTCGTCAAGGTCGTTCGTGGCGAGGTGGCGCCGCAGGTTAGTGCGAGAGACGGGTTGAACAACCTTCGCGTTACAGAAGCGATCAGCAAATCCGCCAATAGTGGTCATATCGTTTATTTAGATATGTAATAATATGTTTATGAGTTCGGAGCATATCCCATGACTGATAAATATGCACTGATTGGATCACCGATTTATCACAGTAAATCTCCTATGATACATGGCGAATTCGCTCGCTCTTGCGAGCAGGATATTACTTACACGACAATCGAAACGTCTCATGAGGACTTCTCGCGTACGATATTTCGTTTCCGCGAATCAGGGGGGCGCGGAATGAACGTAACCGCGCCTTTCAAGGTGACGGCTATGGATTTGGCCACCGAACGATGCAAAAGGGCAGAACTGGCGGGCGCGGCTAACACGCTTAAGTTTGTGGACGGTAATATAGTCGCGGATAATTTCGACGGTGTCGGGTTGGTCAGAGATATCGAGAGCAATCTTGGAATAAAGCTGTCGGGGCGGCGCGTGCTGATACTGGGCGCCGGTGGAGCCGCCCGCGGCGCGATACAGCCCTGCCTGGAACGAGCCCCGTGCGAGCTGATGATCGCCAATCGGACCATCGCCAAGGCTGTTGCGTTAGCGACGGCGGCCTCCGCTCTGGGGCGGGTGGTCGGTTGCAGCGATAGCGCTTTGGCGGGCGAACGCTTCGATGTGATCATCAACGCGACTTCGGCCAGCCTGCGAAATGAACAGCCCGCCGTGCCGGCCTGTGTTTTCACGCCCGATTCTCTCGCCTATGATCTCGTCTACGGCAAAGGTCTCACGCCATTCCTGGCCATGGCGAGGAGCCTTGGCGTCAAACACCTGGCGGATGGCTGCGGCATGTTGGTCGAACAAGCCGCCGAAGCGTTCCTTTGGTGGCGTGGCGTTAGACCCGACACCAGATGTCTGATCAAGAAATTGAAAACGCCTTTACTTTGACTTATCGCCGATGATCGGCGATCACCATCGGCCGAACAGGTCAGCCTGACCATCCGATGTTCCGTTCCTGACCTCCTTCCGGCATGAGATCCGGCAAGGGACGTCTGACGACGTCCTGCCGGTGAAGAATGGCATCTTTCAGACTTTGCGGACGTTTTCCAGGAAATCGCCGACCGTGGTTTTCAGTTTTCCAGATTCCGCCAACAGCGTCTGGGAGGAGGTCAATACCCGTTCGGCTGCCGCCCCGGTTTCCGTCGCCGAATGCTCGACATCGCTGATGGTCGATGAGACTTCTTGCGTCCCCGACGCGGCTTGTTGCACGTTTCTGGCGATTTCAGCGGTTGCTGCCGATTGTTCTTCGACGGCGGAAGCAATGGCGGCGGCGATTTCGTTGATCTCGTGGATGCGCGATACGATGCCGCCGATGGCCGTGACGGCCTGATGAGTCGCCTCTTGGACCGCGCCAATTTGCGTGCTGATTTCATCGGTTGCCCGGGCGGTCTGGTTGGCCAGGTTTTTCACCTCGCTGGCAACCACCGCGAAACCCTTGCCCGCGTCGCCGGCCCGGGCCGCCTCGATGGTCGCGTTCAAAGCCAGAAGATTGGTTTGGCCGGCGATATCGGTGATCAGTTTCACGACGTCGCCGATGCGTGTCGATGTCTCGGCCAACCCCCGGACCATGTCGTTGGTGTGAGTGGCTTCCTCCGACGCGGCTTGCGAGGCGCGGCTCGATTGTTCGACCTGATGGGCGATCTCGGCAATGGATGCAGACAACTCCTCGGCGGCGCTTGCAACCGTCTGAACGCTTGTCGAAGCTTGTTCCGATGCCGCAGCAACGGACGTCGCTTGCTGCTCGGTCTGATGGGAATTGACCTCCATGGTCCGCGCGGTTTGCTCAAGATCGTTCAATGCGCGTCCCACGGTGTCGAGGACGCCCGATACGCCACTATCGAAGCGTCGCGCCATGTCTTCGAGAGCTTTTGCGCGCGCTTCGCGGGCTGCACGCTGCTTTTCATCTTCGGCCGCCAACTGGTCAGCGCGGATGGTATTTTCTTTGAAGACCTGGACCGCCTCGGCCATCGCTCCGATTTCGTCGCGTCGTCCCACTCCTGGGATATCGACCGACAGATCGTGGGCCGCCAGACGCCGCATGGCGCCGGTCATGTTCTGCACGGGTAGGCTGATGCGACTATGGACGATCAGAAATCCGCATATTGTCAAGATCGCGGCAACGGCCAGCAGAATGCCTGAAAAAAGCAGAGTCGCCGTCGCTTGGCCGTGCCGTTGGCCAGCCCGCGCCACCATTTCGTCGAGAGCCTTGTTGACGACGTCGACGATCAGGGTGAGCTCGCCGGTGTCGCGCTTTTGAAGTTCGACGATCGGCATGGTGATGGTCGCACCACCGCTCAATGTATCGATTATTCTCTTCCGCTCGTCGGCCAAGGGACCTGCGAAATAGGCCTTCGCTTTCGCGATGGTTTCGCCGAGTTCTTTCGGGACGTCGGAGCGCGCCCCGACTTCGCTTACCAGTGACCAGGCCAAAGAGGTTCGAGCCGCGTCTTCGGCCGCGCTGACCTGGTCGGCGGCGGTCCAGCCGACGCCCCGAGCCGCCGCAGATTCGATACGCACGGCAATCAAGGCACCGTAAAATCTGGCGGACCAGCCGTTGCGTTTGACCGAAAGGAGCTGATCGACGACCGGATCAACCAATTTGAGCGAGCTCTCGACCGCGTCGCTGGTTTCATTGAGCGCGGCGAGATAGGCATCGGTGGCTTTCGTCACGTCCTTCGTCAGGCTGGGATCACGCTCGGCTTTCGACTTCCGAACTCCGTCATCGACTTTCGACCGCAGCGTGACGATCCCGTCGTGCGAAGATTTCAGATGTTGGACGGCCGTCGGCAAGCCCACGACGTCAAGCTTGGCCAGCGCAGCAATACCGTCGGCATAACTTTCCTCGGCGATTTTGCGATAACTGGTAAAGCGGTCGATGGTGGCGGCGTCGGCGGCAGCGTCGGCGGCCGTCGCTGTCAACTCGGATCCGCGTTCGGTTCGGAAGGCGATAATGGTCTTGAACAAATGCCGGCTGGTGACGGTTGCGTCCGCGATACGGTTTGTGCTGGACCAATCCCTCATGGCATCGAGCAGGGTGACGACGCTCACGGCGATCAGTAGCATTCCCAGAAAACCAACCAGAATGCTGAGAACCGCGCGAATGGACAGCGCGGAAAAGATTCTTATCGAAAATAAATGTCTGTCAGTCAACGTCACGCTCAGCCTCCCCAATCTGCAATAATCCAGTAGCACGGACTTGCGCGGAAATAGCCGTACAAATGATGTGTGATTATGAATATCGTAATATTCGTGTTCTGAGTCAATTAATTAATATATGAGACCAGTTATCAAATATTTTGATGTTACCCCGTCATTACACACACGCATATCGATGCGAATATTTTTTCAAAAAAAATATATTCTCATCCATATCCAGCAACATCAACAAGTTACAGCAATATATTTAATAAAATTAATGAAACATATCGTGTCTGATTATTATCGTCATATTACTAAACCGAGATTTCATCCAGGATATGTAGCAATAAAATTGCTATGTGCGACTTTTTGCAGGTGTTAGGACGCATATCAATTTCTTATGAAAATGAGAGAATTGCCGATCGTCGCAAAATAATTGAAATATATTGAGAAATATTCAATTAATAGTGGTGGTATTTCCGACAAAACACGGTTCGCCCGGTGGCGATGATTCTGCACCCCGGCAAAACGCTGGTGGGTCCGGAAATCCGCTGCAAATATTGATCTCTACCGTGGGGCCTGTAGGCCCCTACGGTCAGAGCGTCTCGGTCAGGAAAATACAGAAGGCGGGCCTCCTCCAGCGGTTTCATGAATAGCGGATCTTTTTCGCTTAGTGCATTGAATCATCTGAATGATTCAGTGCACTAGTTCTTCCCTTCTGCTTCAGAAGCGTTCGCTGGGCTGATGCCGTAGTTCGGCTCCAAGGCGACGGCAGGAACGGGGTCACCTGCATACTGCAGAACGGAACCGTCTGCGATCATCGCGTCGATCTGCGCATCCGTGTAACCATGCTGCTTCATGAGCTTGCGCGTGTCATACCCAATCGGACGGGAACGATAGAGCACAGGGTCGCCGAGGCTTTTCAGGCGGAACGGCGCGGTCGTGATGGTGTAGGTCTTGTCCTCGCCATAGCCCTGGTCCTCGTAGTGGACCTTGCGAAGCTGGTCGTTGGCGAAGGCCTCTTCGTCGGCGAGAACGTCCTTGACCGTGAAGCACTGCTGGAACGGAATGTCCTTTTCGGTGAAGATCGGCTTCCATTCCTCGAAGGTCTTCTTCTTGAACGCCTCCTCCATGGCAGCGACGACCTCAACGTACTTGCCGTTCGCAGAAAGGGCCTCAAGCGTGTTGTACTCGGGGTCGTCGATGTAACGCTCAAGCCCGATGGTCCTGAAGACGAGGGGGCAGTACTTGTTATAGTGCCCGAAGCAGATGAGGAACCAGACACCGTCCGAGCTCATATAGCTGTTGTTGGTCGGGCACTTGGCCTGCTTGCGGCTCTTGGGGTGGTCTAGCCCCTGCTGTTGCGCGATGATGGCCGAAGTCATGCCCCAGGTCGCGACGTGATAAAGACTGGTCGTGACCTTGTCACCGACACCGGTTCTCAAAGCTCCCGCATAGGCGGCGAGCACGCCGGCGCTCAGGGCGTCCGATGCGTTCCAGTCGCCGAAGGCGATCGGTGCGTTCGCCGGCTCGAAGTTGGGACCCGCATTCGGGAAGGACATGACGATGCTGCCGCGAGCGGAATAGGCCGTTGCGTCGAATCCTTTCATGTCTTTGTCCGGGCCACGTTCACCATACCCACGCAGCTGCCCCCAGACGAGCTTCGGAAACTTCTTGTGCAGAGTGTCGTAGTCGAGTCCGAGCTTGACGAGTGCGCTATCCCTGAAGCTCGTGATCATGATGTCGGCGTCTTTGAGCATCTTTAGCATGAACTCATGACCCTCAGCGCTCTTCAGGTTGATGGCGGTCCATTCCTTGTTGAAGGAACCACAATCATAGGCGACGTCGTCAAACTCGGTCTTGAACTTCATACCCCAGGCCATGCCCTGGGTCCGCTGCTCGTCACCGGTGAAGGGTTCGACCTTGATGACCTGAGCGCCCAGCTCGCCGAGGATGCGGGAACACCCCGGACCAGCGGCATACGCGGTCAGGTCGATGACTTTCACTCCTTGCAAACCACCCATCTTATTCTCCTTCTCATTGTCTGTGATCGGTCGAAGGCACAAAGAACACCACGAACAGGAAATGCGCGAAGCGCGAGAGTCTTCCTTAGAGGTGCTGGAAGAAAAACGATGATTCTTTCTTATTTCGTAATTTTGAAATAATCATCCATGTTCTCAAGCGGTATTTCAAATAACACCCCATGATTGAAATATACATATATGACAAAGCCCTTCTTGCATCGGAATATACATTGTTGACAAATATGTCTTCCGCAATATACATAGGCATCTTCGTCAGATAAGGGGAATACGACAGGCTGAATTTTTTTATCTGTTAAATACTTTATGTAGCTACCGGTAAAAGTCTTAAGCATTATCCAGTCTGGATGGGGGTTGTTATCCCCAGTATTCCATAGTACCTGTACGGCATTTTGGTTAAATCCACCGACTATTTTATAATTGATGCTAATTTCGTGCGGTGAGTTCTCCAAGTTCCGCGCTTCGAGTCGCTCCATGGGGGAGCCGCAGCACGTAAGTTTGTCGGCGGGCTTTTCGTAGCCCAGGTCTTGGTACAATCTGGCGCAATGACGACAGCGATGAATGACAATATCGGGGCATTCCGGCCAGGGCTTGCGGGACGCTCTCGACCTTAGCGGTCCATATTCCTGTTCAGACATTTTTCCGCTCCGCCATCGTCTTCTTGAAGCCGCATCTTGGCCTGTGGGCTAAAATCTCGTCCTGGCGACAAAAAAAGAAAGGGTTATCGGTATGAATTCCGATAACCCTCAATAACTATACCTACGGAAAACTGGCCATCTGTTGCAGTCGACTAGTCAAGATATTCGAGGTTGCCGCCGTGCTTAATGGCCTGACGGGAGATGGTAATGCGCTGCACCGTCGGAGTGCCCTCCTCCAGCCACATTGCGCGGGCATCGCGGTACATGCGTTCCACGGGACCGTATTCGCAATCTTCGAAGTAGCCGATGCCGCCAAAGATCTCCAGCATCTCGTCACTGACAACCTTCGTCGTCCAAATGCTGAACAACTTGCACATAGCGGCTTTTTCTTCGATATATTCGCCCTCGGCGTCTTTTTCATAATCTTTGGCGAAATCGTAGACCATGGTGCGCAAGGCGTGGACATGGGTCGCCATGTCGGCAATTTTCATTCGGATCGCCTGACGGTCGATGATCGGCTTGCCAAAGGTGACGCGATCGTGGGCGCGCTTGAGGGACATCTCCAGCATGCGTTGAGCCATCCCGAGATTGCTTGCCGCGATATGCACACGCGACACTGACAGCGAGTGGATGGCAATCTCAAGACCCTGGCCTTCCTTGCCCAGGAGGTACTTCTTATTCACCCTCATGTTGGTGAACTTCAGGCCGGTGTGGCCCGCACCACGTGCACCCATCATGTGCGGCATGGGCGTGACTTCGTAACCAGGACTGTTGCAGGGAACCATGAACGTGGAAAGACGGTGATCCTTGTCGCCGTCGGGGTTGGTGAGACACGTAATGTATGCGTAATTACAGCAATCCGTGTGGGAAATCAGGAACTTTTCCCCGTTCATCACGTAGTCGTCGCCGTCCTTGACTGCAAGTGTTTGGATGTCCGCGCCTGTTCCACCTTTTTCTTCCGTCACCGCCCAACAGGTAAAAACGGATCTATCCTGAAAGCCTGGCATCAGTTCTTTCTTGAGCGCCTCGGTACCGTAGTCGTAGAGCGGGCGCCAGTTCAGATCCATTGCATAGTGCAGGTGCATACGCATCCCGCCGGGGCCGCGGCTGAATTCTTCCTGAATCTTCAGGATTTGCAACTCGGAGAGATCCCAGCCGCCGTACTGAGAGGGAAGGGAGCAGCGATATAAATCGTTCTTGATGCCCAGTTGATAGAACTCTTCGGGAAATACGTTGGTGACCTCGATGTCCTTCTGCATCGCATCAAGTTTACCTTCGGCAAGGGCCCGAATTTTTTTCAAATAGGCATCGAACTGCGCCTCTGACAACTTTCCCATAATTATTCCTTCCTTAACATAACCGCCGTTATGTCATCGCAACTATCCGAGGGGATATCGCTATGACTATCTGAAGAGTATCTCAAAGAGTAAATCTAATTCAATAATTAACAATGGTAAAAACATATCGTGTTTCGAAAATGTATAATAAAAAACTTTATATAAGTCATATTAACTAGCAAAATAATTGCAGAGCGCAAGGGTTATCAGAATTTTTAATCAAATAAATTAATGATAATACCAAAAATGTGCGTGATTTATTTCGTATTCTATTTTTGTGGTTGATGACCTTTCGAAAGTGATGGAGAGAATCCCGGTCCTTCGCGCTGCGGTCGGCTTCTAGCCTCCAGTCTATGGGTGGGTGGGGCAGGATTACGCCCCCCACCGAATGCCACGCCACAAAGGGAGGGGAGGGGCCGCGTCAGCTTGGCTAAACCTCGGAAAGCGGTATTTTGGCAGACGTCGGCACCGCCTTGTCAAATCGCAAGGGTTTTCCATCGTATATCTTTACTGAACCGTCCTCGGACATTTGCTTAACGTCCTCTTCCGAATATCCATACTTTAATAGATATTCACGGGTGTCATAACCGACCGGTTTGGCAATCCAGATCTTGGGATCTCCTTGGCTCCACAACCTGACCGGGCTTGTCGGCATAACGCGATCGCCAAGATCATAGTGAAATTTCCGTAAAGCATCATTGGCATATGCTTCTTCGTCACCAAGGATATCGTCGATCGTGAAACATTTCTGGAATGGGATATCGTTCTTAAGAAAAAGTTTTTCCCATTCGGCGAATGATTTTTTCGAAAATGCTTCTTCCATGCGGCCGATTACATAGGAATTTTTCCCGTTATTTCCAATAACTTCTAGAGTATCAACTTCTTTGTTGCCGATGAGTTCATCTAGGCCGATAGTTCTCATCACCAGTTCAAAGTATTTATTGTAGTGCCCGAAGCAAATTATAAACCAAACACCATCTTTTGATTGATATGAGTTGTTGGTTGGGCAGGGAACAGTCTTCCGTGACTTAGGATACTCAAGACCATCTTGATGGGAAATGATTGGGACATGCATTCCCCAAAGAGCAACATGATAGAGATTGACCGAGACCCTGTCGCCCTTTCCAGTCTTGAGTCTTCTTACCAGAGCGGCAAGAATACCGGTACACAAAGCGAGCGCCGCATAGAAGTCGCCGAAGGCTGCCGGCATGTTGGCTGGCGCGTCTCCCTTTTGTGGGCAGTTCAATGCGATGCCGCCACGCGAAGAATATGCGGTCGCGTCGAATCCCTTGGCGTCCTTCAGCGGACCTCTCTCACCGTATCCCCTCATCTGCGCGAAGATGATGTGTGGAAATTTCTTGCTTAAAGTTTTGTAATCGAGTCCCAATTTCTTCAAAGCGCTGTCGCGGAAACTGGTGACGACGACATCGGCCTCCTCGATTAGTCTAAGAGCGAACTCCATCCCCCGACGAGTCTTCAGATTGATACTCACCCAGTTCTTGTTCGCATTGGCCTGGTCGTATCCCCGATTTTCAATTTCGTTGGGCGCCATGCCAAAACTGGGTCCCTGTGTCCGCTGTTCATCGCCGGTCAGCGGTTCAATCTTGATCACTTCCGCACCCATTTCGCCGAGAACTCTTGGGCAAGCGGGGGCCGCCACATATTGCGACAGATCAATAACCCTGATGCCTTCCAAGCCGTTCATTCTAGCTCCTCGGTCTCGTTGGAATGTTGGAAATGGCATGAAAGAACAGTGCCGAATGGGGCCCCTATTTTGCAGCCGTCGTCACCACTCCGTCTTTGACGAGGGTGGCGATTTCGTCATCCCTATACCCAAGACGGGTCAGTATTTCCTCCGTGTGTTCGCCCAGCACCGGAGGCGGGGTGGCGGACTGAAGGTCATGGGAAAGATCGGAAAACTTGTATGGTACGTTAGTCTGCAGGACCTTCCCGACACCCGGAAAGTCGACGTACTCCATAATTCCGGTATTCATCGCAACGATATCTTTTACCGCTTCGCCGATACTCATTACCGGAACGACGCAGATATCCTTCCCCGCCAACCATTTTTTCCATTCCGACATGGTCTTGCTGGCGATTAACGTCTCTATTCGTTCAAATTCCTTTGGAGCTTCGTGCCGACGGAGCATTTGCTTCGGTATCAAATCCTCATTGCCGGTTTCCGTACAAAATACCTTCCAGAATTTACCCTCTACCATTCCGAGAGACAATAGTTGGCCATCTTTAGTTTTCAAAACGTTGTAACATAGGGCTGGGTATTCTAGGGTTTCGGCAGATACCTGGTTGCCCTGGAAATGATATCTGCTGGTTATCAGACTTAGCCACCAGACCATGCTATCGAACATCGGGACGTCGACCGACTGACCGGTACCGGTTTTTTCCCGGGCGTACAAAGCAAGGGCAATGCCTTGGGCGGCGGCCATGCCGGAAGCGACGTCGCATAAATGAAACGGAGTCAAGCCCCCGCCATTGACAGACAGATAACCGCTCATCGCTTGCAGATTAATATCGTGGAGAGCGGCGAGACTCAATGGCGAGTCCTGTCCAAAACCGGAAAGTGAACAATATATAATTTTTGTATTGATGCTATTTATTGTTTCGTAATCTATACCAAGTCGTTTTGTCACTCCAGGTCGATAATTTTCAATGATAATGTCTGATATTTTTGCAAGTTCCAAAAATATTTTACGTCCTTTTTCAGATTTTAAATCAAGCGTTAAGCTTTTTTTATTGCGGCACAAAGCTGTAAAATAATAGCTTATGTCATTTATCTTAGGGTCGTCACCTCGACAGAAGTCACCCTTCTTCTGCTCTTCAACTTTGATAACTTCCGCGCCAAGATCGGCAAACACTTGCGTCGCATATCCGCCAGGAAGATATCTGGTCATGTCGATAACCCGTAATCCGGAAAACGCATTCTGTTTCATTTTGTGAAAACCCTCATGACGAGAACGATCTGCGGCATCGGAAGAAATTTAATAATGAAGGTATGGCATTAGTTGCGACGTAATAACTATCCAAAGAGTCAGGTTAAAAGTCAATCCGATTTTTCCACAAATACATAAATCAAAAATATTTCTATAAATGCAATTTATAACAAAAATATTGTTGTGGACGTCGCTTGATGCCTAAGGCAGATGAAAGCTGTCGCCGACGATCGGGGCGACCGGGGCTCCTTTGGGCGATGCTCTATCGTTAATTTCCAAGCAATTACAGCATTGAGTAAAAGCCGTAAAAATCGGGAGTTGTGAAGAATGTCAATCGACGTACATTAATCAAATTGTTGATCCCATGCCGACTTTTGGCGAAACGCCCGGGGAAAATGGATGTTTACCACCGTCTCTTTGTGAACGAAGGCGGGACCGTTTCCCTCATGTTGCCGCAAGGGCGCAGCATGAGGGACGGAAACCCGCGTGGTGGCGTCATCCAACGAAGTCATCGCGCGGATTTTCTTTTAACGGCCCTCGGGGTGGACGGTGATCGAGCAGAGCAAGGTTGCCCGGGCTTCAGGCCGTCATGTACATGCCGCCGTTGATGTCGAGTGTGCATCCCGTCATGTACCGGGAATCGTCGCTGGCGAGGAAGGAGATCACGGTCGAGATGTCTCTCGGCTCGCCAAGGCGTCCCATCGGAATGCCGTCGGTGCTGTATCCGTTGTTCTTGGTCATCTCCGTCAGAATCAGTCCGGGGGCAATGGCGTTCACCGTAATGCCGTCTTTCGCGGTCACTCGCGCGTAAGTCTTGGACACCGCGGCAAGGCCACCTTTCGATGCGGCATAGGCGGCCGAAGCGGCGATCGCTCCAACCCGCATGGACATCGAGGCGACATTGACGATGCGGCCGTACTTCTGCTTACGCATGATCCGAATAGCCTCGCGGCAGCAGAGATGGGCGCCACGCAGGTTGATATTCTGCACGAAATCCCATTTTGCAGCATCGACTTCGTCGAGTGGAGTGGTCGGGCACACACCGGCCCCGTTGACCAGAATGTGGACTGCGCCGAACTTCTCCATGGCGAAGACGAACAATGCCTCGATATCTTCGGGCTTGGAAACGTCGGTCTTGAGGGCATAGCATTTGCAGCCGGTTGCCTGTTCGATTTCGCGTGCAGTGGCAACCGCCGCATCATACAACAAATCCGAGATGATGATGCCGGCGGCCCCGCGTTCTGCAAGACAGACAGCGGTATCTTTCAGGATTCCGCGAGCAGATCCAGTAATAACGGCGTATTTTCCAGCAAAAATCTTAGACATGATTAGTCCTCCGTATCTATAATATTAATTAGTTAATCAAATTATGGCTCAAGAAGAATTCTTAATCCCTTCTTCTCATCAAGCAATTTCATGGCTTTTTCGAAATCCCGCATTGGGAAGGAGTAGCTGGCGACGGCATCGATATTTACGCCGTTGGCGAGCATGGAAAGGGCTTTGAACCAGGTGCTGTTTCCATAGGCCCGGTTGCCGATGATGCTGATTTCCCGCATGGCGATCGTCGTCATGGGAATCTCGCTTGGCTTGGCCGGCAGGCCGGTCACACCAATTCTTCCTCGTTTCGCTGCCATCTGGACAGCTTGAGGAACCGCGCCGAAAAAGCCCGTCGAGTCATAAATGACCTCGGCACCACGTCCGCCGGTCAATTCCATCACTCTGGCGACGGCATTTTCTTTGCTGCTGTTGATGACGTAACGGGCGCCGAAGTCTTTGGCCGCCGCCATGCGGTCACCATCGGCATCGGTGCCGGTCACAATAATGTTCTGCACGCCGGCGCTTTTTAAAATGATGACCATCAACAGGCCGATCGCTCCCGGCCCCATGACAACGGCGGTGTCGCCAAAACCGGGTTTCACTCTGTCGACGGCATTCAGCGCGACGCAGAATGGTTCCATGACCGCGCCGACCTTGAAGCTGATATTGTCGTCAAGCTTCAGGAGGTTTTCGCTGCGAATTGCACAGTATTTTGCAAATGCGCCGAAGACGGTCGTGCCGATAAATGGACGATGGTCGCAGACTTCGTGACCTCCCTCAGCGCAGTAAGGGCAGGAATTACAATGAAGACCGGGATTAACAACAACGCGATCCCCGACTTTCCAGTCTTTTACGTCTTTGCCAACCTCGGCGATGACCCCGGAAAACTCATGGCCGAAGACCATCGGGAACTTCATGTCGGGGTAGGATCTGGCAATTGCTTCGTTCCAATGCCACAACGAATGATCCGTTCCGCAAATGCCACAGGCTTTCACTTCAACCAAGCACTGGCTGGGAGTGATTTCCGGAATGGGGATCTGTGTGACTTCCATACAAAAAGGCTCGCCTTTGGTCTTGACCAGGGCCTCCATTGTACCGTTCATGTCGAAAATCTCCTCTTTTTCGAGAATCCCCTCATTGCTGAGCCGGGTGCAGACGTAACCATAGTTATGTCGTGACAACTATCCGTGATGGTTACGTAATTACGAATATCGTAAAAGTCCATCAATGAGTCAATTCTATTTTTAGAACATAATATGAAAATAAAATAATATAAAAGTATTGATAATCAATTATATTAATAATAAAAAATGTGTTATCGAAATAATTGCTAAAGGGAGGTTGTCGGTCTATTTTATCGCTGTGCCAATTGCGGCATAATACCAAGCGTCGATGATGGAAGCTGCCGTCGAAATGTGGCTGGCCACTAGGGGTTCGGAGAGGCCTGCCCAGCGTTTAAGCGGGGCGGTGGTCGGTTCGGGTCAGCGGGAATTGGTGTATGAGAGGTGCTGCTTCCACTCTAATCTTTATCGAAGAACTGAACCTGTAATGTCGGCAGGTCGACGACGCGACCTGCCGTAAAAGTGGGCGTTTGTGGTGGTGCTTCGTCAGACATTGGCGAGGATCTTGGCTTGGATCTTTTTTCCGGTAAGCATGGCGGCGACGAGCAGGACAGCTGCGATGATGTACATCGCCATGACGACCACCAGCGAGGACGCGTAGGTACCTGTGGCGTCGCGCATGAACCCGAGGATCGAGGCGCCGAAAGCCGTGCCGAAAGACGAACAAACCATGATGGAAGAATAGATTCCGGCGTAGTCCTTGTTGCCGAAAATAGTTTTGACGACGTGGGGCGGTTCCAGCACGGTACAGGCATATGACACGCCGAACAGAGCAGTACCGGCCATGAGGAATGGCAATCCAAAGTGGCCGAGGACGGCCAGCACGATAATGCCGGCAAAGCCGACGGTGATGCCGAGAACCCCGGCACGCAGGATGCCGATCTTATCGATGAGATAGCCGATGCCGAGCTTGCCGCCGGTGATCCCGATGGTGCCGACGGCGACGACGGTGGAGGCGACAGTGGAGGAAAAGCCGAGGTTAACGATATAGGTGGGCACATGGTACATGAACGCCGCCGCCAAGCCGAGGAGACCGGCGAAGACAAAGACCACATAAAATTGCGGCGTTTTGAATGCCTCGGCCTTTGTGAGGCCCCAATCATCGGCAACGGCCACCTGCGTGCTGGCCGATACCTCTTCCTCGCCGTAAGCCTTAAGGCCGAGGTCCGAGGGTTTGGCCCGAATGACGAACAAGGTAAAGGGCAGCGAGACGACGGCTATCATGACGCCGAGGAAGATGTAGCTGGTTCGCCAGCCAAAATTGGTGATCGCATAGCCGGTGATCGGGCTGAAAATAAGGGCGCCGATACCAATGAAGGCATAGGCCACGCCCATAGCAGTGCCGGCTCGTTTTTTGAACCAATTGTTCACCAGAAGGGGAACGGCCAGATAGAACGTGAGCGCGCCGGCTATACCGAGAAGCACGCCGGAAATGTAGAATTGGTAGAGCGCATGGTAGAACCCCATGGCGCCGAAGGAAACGGCATAGAGCAGGACGGCGCTGCTGAAGATAATTCGTACATCATGGGTGGATAGTAGTTTTCCCGCCAACGGAAGACACACGGCGATACATGCGCATTGGATGGTGAGATAGATGCTCAAGGGGCCGATGCCGACGCCGAGTTCTTTGCTGACCGGCGCATAAAAGAGCCCAGCGCAATTGAGGGGGATGGAGACGCTGGAAGTCATGAGGGCGCAGCAGCCGATAATGATCCAGAAAGCGTAGGGGAATTTTTTTTCCGGAGCGGTCATTTCCGTAGTCCTTGGACAGAGGTTGGCGCCTTCAGGCGCGCGTTGTCTGAAACAGAATTTGTTTGTCTCGGCGCGTGGTGGTCACTTCTCCCCTGGCCGCGAGATGCTCGAGATGGGCGAGGGCCTCACCGCTGGCAAACCATTTTTGGGGAAGCGGAAAATCGTTCCAGCTCTTGGCGCGGATGGACCAGGTCATGCGGCTGGCCACCGTGTAGGCGTTCTGTGGCCCACCTTCCTTGAGAATGCGGCGGACATCGATGAGACGGCTTGCGTGGTGGGCCTGGATTTCGCGGATGCGGCTTTTGACGTTGGTGATCATCGAGCGATGTCCCGGCACGCAAAGATCGGCATCCATGGTCAGGGTTTTTTCCAGACTGCGCAGGTAATGGCCGAGAGAATCCTCCACCCCGGGCCATTGCTGGATGTTGGGCGTTATGTCGCCCAGGATGTGGTCGGAGGAAAACAGGAGATGCCTGTCGGGTTCAAAAAGGCAAAGCTGGTCCGGTGTATGCCCGGGAACGCTGCAGACGCGCAGGCGGTAGGGGCCGTATTCAAGTACGTCGCCATCGCGAACCGGTGTGAACGGTATGGGGCGGGCGATCGCGTAAATGATCCCGGGATGGGTGTCATGAAGTTCGTTGAGTTGTTGTTGATTCAGCCCGTGGCAGGCCATTGAGGAGAGGTATTCGTGCCAACGAGGGGAGTCTTTGCTCAACGTGTTGATATAGATGCCGTCACCTCGACTGCACCACACCTTGGCGTCGCGGTTGACCTGTAAATCGGCTGTCAAACCGCAGTGGTCGGCATGCAGATGGGTGATGAAGAAATCGGTACGGCCGAGTTCGACATCCAATGCGCGGAGATCGGTCATCAACGAGTCCAGGCACTCCGGTCGGTTGAAACCGTTGTCGACGAGCAGGTGCCGTCCGGTTAGCCCTTCGCCGCGAATGAAGACACAGTTCAGCGACTTTAATGGGCTCTCCGGAAGAGGAACTTCTATTCGGTAGAGAGATGGCCCCAGTTCTTCGATCATCGATATGTCCTGGTTGGCGGAAAGGGGAATAACCTTCCCCTGTCCGAGGGCCGTCGGGCTCCCGGAGTGTGCTTTTGCTTTTGCTTCGAACAGGTCGCTCGCGGTGCGAGGCTCAAAACTCGGCGGCCGCGCCGGTGGGCTAAAATCTTCGGAACGGATCATCCATAGCGATATTCGATACCCATGGTGCCTTGGGGAAATTCCCATTTTTCCAAGATGGTGGAGCCACATAGGATGCGGCAGGTGCCGCACTCCAAGCAGCCGGCATAGTCAAATTGTACCGACCCATCGTCTCTAAGTTTGTAAAGATTGGCGGGACATCCATTTATTAGTTTTTTCAATTCTTTTTTGTCTGGATTTTCTTTTAGTATTATGTGCGCGTTACCTTCATCGACGAAGAATTTATCGATGCCAAGTTTGACATCCACATTGACCGTACTCATAGCGAACGCACTCCGGCTAGACCGTCTTTGATCAGGTTCATGAACCCTATGTCACCGATCCGTTTGCGCATCTTCTTCATGAGCGGCAGCGAAGGTGTCCCGTCGATGGTGAAAAGGTCCTCCATGACGCCGACCATGAGTTTGGGATAGGCGGTGAACATGCGCGGATTGCCCTCAAGGAATGCGGGAAGCCGTTTGTAGAGACTGAGATCCTTGAGCACGAAGCTCTCTTCCAGACGCCTGCGGTAGCCGGCCAGGCCGGCTTCACTGTAATTGCCGGATTTCCTGGCTTCCAGAACGGTGAGCGCGGCTGCCTCGGCAGAAGCCACGGCCAAGTCCATGCCACGGACCGTGTATCCGACGTTGAGGCAAAGGCCGGCGGCGTCTCCGACAATCATGACCCCGTCGGCGGCCAGCTTCGGCAGCATATTGAGACCGCCTTCCGGCACCACATGGCCGGAATATTCGATCAGCTTGCCGTCCTTGATGAGGGGCTTGACCACCGGGTGTTCCTTGAAGTCCTCAAGCATCTGGGGGACGCTTTTCGGGGAGTCGCCGATACCTTCGAGGCCCACCACGACTCCGAGCGAAAGGGTGTTCTTGTTGGTGTAGATGAAGCCGCCGCCCATGCGGCCGGCCGAAGGTGTGCCGGCGAACATCCAGGCCAAGCCTTCGTTTCCTTCAAGATTGAAACGTGCCTCCAGTACATCCTGGGGCAATTCGATGAGTTCCTTGGCGCCGACGGCGACATTGTGCGGCGCGACACGTTTCGTCAGTCCGAGTTTTTCGGCGAGAATCGAGTTGACGCCGTCGGCCAGGATGACGACCTTGGCTTCCAGTTCCTCATCACCGGCTTTGACGCCGGTGACCTTGCCGTCCTTGACCAGCAGTTCGTCCACCCGGACGCCGGGGACGAGTTGGACTCCGGCGGCTTCGGCCTGCTCCATAAGCCATTTGTCGAAGGAGGCGCGAAGCACGGTGTAGGACGTTTCTCCTGGCCCCGAGGCGCGTCCCGTCTGGAAATCGACGGTCATGGCGCTGTCATCGGTGAGAAATGAAATCTTCTCATGAGTGACGCGACGTTCGACGGGCGCCTGGTCAGCGAAGCCCGGCATGACTTTTTCCAGGCTGTGCGTGTAAAGACGTCCGCCGGTCATATTTTTCGTGCCGGCATAGTTGCCACGTTCGATGACGAGGACCTGCAGGCCTTCCTTGGCCAGCAGGTAGCCGGCGACGCATCCGGCAATACCGGCGCCGACGATCAGAGCATCGAACGAATCTTCTTCCGACATGTCCGTTCTCCCGGGAGGGGTAAGTAGAGAGAACGCCGTTTCGGGATCCTAGAGGATTTGGCGGCGTTCGCCCCCATGCCCCCTAGGATCTCGCTACGGCGTTATTTCCTCAGCAGCGCGGTCATGGCAGGCACCACCTTGTAGATGTCACCCACCAACCCGAAATCGGCATATTGGAAGATTGGCGCATTCTTATCCTTGTTCACCGCGAAGATGGTCTTGGCGCCATTGGCGCCGACCATATGTTGGATCTGGCCGGATATCCCCAATGCAACATAAAGGTCGGCCTTGACCTGGACGCCGGTGACGCCGACATAGCGTTCGCGTTCCAGCCAGTTCTCTCCTTCGGCGATGGGGCGGGAACAGCCGACTTCGGCGTCAAGGGCGGAAGCCAGATCACGGACCATGGCCAGATCCTCTTGTGCCTTCAGGCCGCGGCCGATGCTGACAATGCGGCGTGCCTTGCCGATGTCGACGCTGCTGCTGTTCTGTTTCGCCCGACGTTCCAGACATTTGATGCTGACGGGGGGCGGGACGAAGTCGGCGGTGACGACGTCGCCCTTGCGGGCCGCGTCTTCGGGCAAGGGCTCGAAGGCGCCGCTGCCCATGGTAATCACCGCCACCGCCGATTTTACGGTTTCCGTGCCGACGGCAAGACCGCCGAAAACCATGTGGGTGGCGGTCACGCCGTCGCCACCTTTAACGGATGAGGCGTCGTTGATCACGCCGGCATTGAGGGCGATGCCCAGTTTGGCGGCGACGGCCTTGCCGCGTTTGGTGGCGCTGATCAGCACGACGGCCGGGGTGCCGCTCGCGGTAACACATTTGGCGATGGTCGGAACATAGTCTTCAATCATGCGGGATTCGTCGGCAGGTAGTTGCGTGACGGTCGTCGCCCCGTAGCTGAAAGCCTTGGCCGAATCGGTCCCGATCACCAGGGCGTTGACGTCTCCACCCAGGCTGGCGGCGGCAGCCAGAAGCTCGGGGTAGCGGCTGGCCATATCACTGAACACCCAGATCTTGCTCATATTAACTTGCTCCTTCATGGTCGCGCTAAGCCTCGGATGTGGAGGTCCTTGAGCCGGCGCGCGGATTTTGCGCTACAGGACTTTGCGGAGGCTTTCGACAAACGCGGCCACCTTGTCGTCGGAATCTCCTTCGACTATGACCTTCTTGCGATCCGCCTGAGCGGGAGCCAGAATGCTTTGCATCACCACAGGAGCCCCGCCGGTAGACGCCCCGATGTCGGTGACGGACCAAACGGTGATGGGCTTTTTGCCAGCGGCCAGAATGGCTTTCATGGAGGGGATTTTGGGTGTGTTGATATCGGCGGTGACGCAAACCACCGCCGGCAATGGCACCTCGAGAACTTCGACCTCGGTCTCCAATGTGCGTTCGACCGTGACCTTGCCGTCGCCGGCCGTGATCTTGCTCACTTCGTTGATGACCGGCACGGAGAGCAGGGAACCGAGCAGCAGCCCGACCTGCTGGGCGTAAAGGTCACCGGATCCTTCGCCGCAGATAATGAGGTCGTAGCTGCCGATCTTGCCGACGGCGGCGGCCAGCGCCGCGGCGGTTTCGCGGGGCAGGGCGCTTTCCAGGGCGGGATCGATGACGGCATAGAGGGCGTCTGGCCCGCGAGACAGGATGTCTTTGCGAGCCTTGCTGTTTTCCAAGATTTTGCCACCGACAGACAGTGCGCTGACCTTGCTGTCGGGCATCGCGGCCGCCAACTCGGTGGCGGCTTCAACGGCGTTCAGGTCATAGAGACTGATCTTGGGGGTAGCTTTCTCGAGGTTCAGAGTTCGATCACCGTTGACGATGATGTCCTGCTCCTCGGGAACCAGCTTGAAGCATGCAACGATATTCATGGGACAATTCCATCCATAGTTTCTTGATGCAGATCCGACGCCGGCTGCTTAGCTGGCGTACTGCTTCACGATCTGGCGGCCGGCGATGTAGGTCATGATCTGATCCGTGCCGCCTCCGATGCGGCTGACGCGAATGTCGCGCCACAGGCGGGAAATGCGGCAATCCTCGGTATAGCCGACACCACCCATGATTTGCATGGCGTCGTCGATGACTTCTTGTGCTGTCTGTGAACAGTAAAGCTTGCAGAGAGCGGAAGAGAGCCGGAGAGACTGCTTGTTGTCGTCCTGCCAGGCCACCTTGTAGACAAAATTCTTCATATTTTCGATCTTGATGGCCATTTGGGTCAGCTTGTCTTGGATCATCTGGTAGGAGCCGATGGTCTTACCGAACTGTACGCGCTGATTGGTGTAACGAGCGGCTTCTTCAAATGCGCACTCGGCCGGGCCCAGCGAGTAGGCGGCAATGGTTAGCCGTTCGATTTCGAAATTCCGCATCAGGTGGACGAAGCCATTGCCTTCCTGGCCGATCAGAGCGCTTTCGTCGATCTCGACGTTGTCGAAGAAGACCTCGCAATTGCTGACCATGCGCCAGCCGATTTTATGCAGCCGGTTGATACGGATACCGGGCGACTTGGGATCCACCCACCATAGCGAGAAACACTTCTTGGGATCCTTGCCATCGGGATCGCGCGCCACCACGATCATGTAGGGGTAGTCCGCCGCGCCGGAAATGAAAGTCTTTTGGCCGTTGAGATAAACCTTGCCATTCTTGCGCGTGTAGGTGGTTCCCAACATGTTGTTGTCGGAACCCGCCTGCGGTTCGGTAATGGCGAGCGAATAGGCGGGCACGCCGGTCGCCACGGCTTCAACGGTCTTGGCAAGTTGCTCCTTATTGCCGAAATCGATCATGTTGTGAACGCAGTGGGCGCCCATCATTAGGAAGCAAGGCGCGCCCATCCGACCAACTTCCTCGATGGCGAGCATCTGTGTGAGCAGGTCGGCCGGAATACCGCCAAGCTCCTCGGGAACACCGAGCATACTGATGCCATTTTCCCCCAGAGCATGCATGAATTCTATCGGGTACCTATATTCCTCGTCGCATTTCTTAAAATAATCAGCGGGAAAATTTCTGGTAATCATCTCGCGAATGCTGGAAAGCAAGAGTTCTTGCTCTTCTGTTAATTTAAAGTCCATGTCATCTCCTTTTGATTACGCCCATCATATCAATAAAATAACTTGACGAACTGTCATGGTAAAAGGTCGAAAGGCGATCATCCGCTGCCGACTGAAGCCGCAACCGGTCCCTGCCCGGAAACTTCATGGTGAAGAGCGTTCCCTGTAAAACAGGGCTGCGTCAAACATTTTTTGCACTCTCCCACAGAAAATATGAAAAAAATAGAGAGTATAGTGATTTAATTGGAGAGGGAGTCTAAACTAATATCGATTTAATTGTATGATTTTTGACGAAAAATACCAAAAACATCGACCGTGACGTGCCGTCAATGTGGCGTTATTCGCCATGTATCTTACTATTTTGAAAATAGACGTTGTTTAACGTGCCGGGCTAACTAATTGCAATCAATGGAATTTATTTTTTTAATTACAATAATGTAAGGCGGTGGAAGGCGGTCGTCGGTGTCATTGATTCATTCATTGTATTCCCGCGACATAGCAATAATTTTGATATTCAAGCGATTTTACAAATAAATTTTATGTATATAAGCCCATAAAATTTTAATTGACTCTCGTTGTGACTCTTCTAATAGTCATAATCCTAAATGCGGCGCAGTTATTACTGCAGTGCAAAAATAAATATTTGCTCAAAAGTCATGTATTGATTTTTTGATCACAAACGAGGAGACCGAACATGAAGTTGACCGACAAGCAGCTCTACGACTTGCGCATGAAGGTGCGTCATATTGCGGAGCATGATCTTGACGCGTTGTCGTCTGAGACGGAACGCACCAATGTCTGGCCGGAAAAGCTATGGGATATTTGCCGGGAGCACGGTCTTCTTCGTTTCCGTTTGCCGGAACAATATGGTGGAATGGGGCTTTCGTGTGAACAGTTCTTCCCGATTATGGAGGAGATGTCCCGTGGCAATGGTGGCATCCGCATGATGCTGCACCATGTCAATGGTCTTGGTTGGCATATTTTGCATGACCATGGCGCGGAAGACCTGAAAAACAAGCTGCTGCCAAAAATCGGAACCGGCGAGTACTACATCAATTTTGCGCTGACGGAGCCGGGATGCGGTTCTGGCGCCGATATTCGTACTAAGGCCGAAAAGAAGGGCGACAAATACGTTCTGAACGGCCGAAAGACGCTGATTTCCTTCACGGACGTCGCCAACGCGTCCTATGTTTTGACGGTCACCGACGAGAGCAAGCGCAAGAAGGGTGGCCTCAGTGCCTTCCTCGTGGAAACCAATCGACCTGGTTTCCGTATTGAGCCGATGCCTCACATGATGGGCTGCAAGGGCGCCGGTCATGGCGATATCGTAATGGAGAATTGTGAGGTTCCTGCTCACAATATCGTGGGCAAGGAAGGCGACGGTCTCGACATTTTCAAGAATGCTTTGGCCCTGTCTCGCGCCTCGATCGCCGTCTGTTTGCTGGGAATGTCCCAGCGCTTCCTCGAACTCGCCATCAAGCGGGCCAAGGACCGCGTGACCTTTGGCAAGGCGCTGGTGCAGCGTCAAGCCATCCAGCAGACCATCGCCGACATGGGGACGCAGGTTTATGCTCTGCGCTCCATGCTGATGGATCTCGCCCGCGACTTCGATCAAGGTAAGGATATCGAATTGAAGTCGGCCATGTGTAAACTGCACGGTATCGACACATCGCGTACGGTCTCGGATGCCTGTATCGAGATCTTCGGCGGCATTGGTTACTTCGAGGACAACCCTTACGGACCGGTCGAACGATTGTACCGCGATGCTCGCGCGATGTGGTTCGAGGAGGGGCCGCGCACTGTGCAACGGCTGACGGCTGCCCGGCCGCTGATTGACAACGGCGGCAATATCGAGTGACACGGCTTTCCTGATATTTTGAACATGTACAGAAGCGAAGTGTCGCTTCTGTACATGCCAGATATTAGTGTATCAAAAGTATAAGAAAATGACGTGCGTCATAATATAGGCGAATTCGTTAGTCTTTCTTCATACGCTGTGAAGGTAACAACCAATGAAGCAGAAGCCGTTGCAGGGAATTAGGGTTGTGGAATTGGCCACTTACGTGGCTGCTCCGGCCTGCCCGAGGATGTTGGGAGACTGGGGGGCGGACGTCCTTAAAATCGAGCCACCGGCGGGAGACCCGATGCGCCGTCAGGCGCTGGTCTTCAATATGCCCTTGCTCGATGACGAGCCGACAGCCTTTGATTTCTGTGGTATCAACAAAAAGTTCTTGTGTATCAATCTTAAGAGCCCCGATGGGAAAGCTGCCGCTCTTAAAATCCTTGATGCCGCCGATGTTCTTGTGACCAATTTCCGCACCAAAGCGCTGGAAAAACTTGGTTTTTCCTACGAAATTCTGAGCCAGAGAAACCCTCGGCTCGTGTTTGCCCAGCTCCTCGGCTTCGGCGAAAAGGGGCCGGAAAAGGACACTCCCGGCTATGACGTAACCGCCTATGTTGCCCGCAGTGGCATCCTTGGATCGTTCCATGAACGCGGTTCGTCGCCGATCAACGAACCCAATGCCTTTGGCGATTTCCAGGCCGCCGCCGTGCTTGCCGGGGGGATCTGCGGCGCGCTCTACGCGCGCGAAAAAACCGGACGTGGCGACAAGGTGACTGTTGCCCTTCAGCACCTTGCGACCTGGGCGATGACGACAGCCGTCGGGTCCGCACAGTATGGTAACAAATATCCAAAATCGCGTCGTGAGGTGCCAAATCCATTTAATTGTACATATCGCACAAAAGACGATCGCTGGATGGTGATTTGTCTGCCGGACTACGATGTCGATTATGAAAAATTCATGAAGATCATTGGTCGTGAGGATCTTTTCGGGCAGGAAGACATCTGTTGCATGGATGCGCTATTCACCCGGAAAACCAATACCAAGGTTATCGACCTCATCAGCGACGCCATGAGCAAGAAGACCATTGACGAATGGATGAAGATTTTCAAGGAAAACGATGTTCCTTGTGAGCGCGGTTATACACCTGACGAAATGCTTGAAGATGAACAGGCTTGGGCCAACGACTATTTGCGAAAAATAAAATACCCATCTGGTAATGAACGTATCGTTACGACATCGCCAGTACAATTTAGAAGCATGGGCAATCCTGATATGATACCGTCGAAACCTTTGGGGTATCATACAGTAGAAATACTAAAGCAATTCGGTTATTCCGATGACGACATCAGAAGAATGAAGGAGGAGAAGTCTATCGTTTAGATTTCGAGCCTTTTTATAATAATGCGAAAAATGTATAATTCATCGGGGAGACGACCATGACGAAGCTTCTTAAAGCTGGCGGCAATATAAGGTGGGGAATACTATCTCTTCTATTTTGTTGTACTGTCCTCAATTATATTGATCGACAGGTCATCAGCATTTTGAAGCCGACAATTGGCGAGGACATCGGTTGGAGTGAGATGGACTATGCCAATATAATATTTTATTTCCAAGTTGCTTACGCCATTGGCTACGTTTCTCTTGGTCGCTTCATCGACTTGGCCGGAACCAAAAAAGGCCTCTTTGCCTGCGTTTTGGTTTGGTCGCTTGCCTGCGCCGGGCATGGTTTGGCTCGAACGGTCATGGGGTTTGGTATTGCCCGCTTTTTCCTGGGTTTCGGCGAGTCGGGAAACTACACCGGTTGCATCAAGGCAACCCGTGCGTGGTTCCCGGCGAAGGAACGGGCTCTGGCGATCGGCATTTACAATGGCGCCACAAATATCGGTGCGATGACGGCGCCATTCCTGGTGCCGTGGCTGACGATCATGTGGGGTTGGCAATCGGCTTTCTATGTGACCGGCGCAGTCGGGGTGATTTGGGTGGCCGCATGGTGGATCTTCTACCATGAAGTCAATGATCATCCGACCGTGTCGGAGCAGGAGAAGGCCTATATTCATCAGGACCCGCCGGACAACGTGGCGTCCGAGAAGATCTCTTACTTGCGTCTGCTGAGCAAGCGCACAACCTGGGCTTATGCGATCTGCAACCTTTTGTCGGCTCCGATCTTCTGGTTGTATCTGTTCTGGCTGCCGGACTTTCTGTTCAAGACTCACGGCGTCAAGCTGATGGATCTTGGTCTGCCCCTTTTCGCCATCTATATGTCGGCTAGTATCGGCAGCATCCTTGGTGGCTGGATTTCTTCGCAGTTCATCGCGCGGGGGATGGATGTGAAAAAGGCGCGCAAGCTCACCATGCTGATTACCTTGATATTTATTTCACCGATTGCCTTTGCTCCTCAGATCGAAAGTCTTTGGGGATGTACGGCGATCATCTGCGTTGCCATCGGAGCCCACCAGGCGTGGACGGCGAATATCTGGTCGCTGGTTCCTGACTCGACACCGGGACATGCGGTTGGCGGTGTGTTCGGGTTCGGCGGCATGGTTGGGGCGCTGGGTGGCATGGTCGTTGCCAAAGTCGTTGGCACCGTACTGACCGTCACGGGGAGTTACTATGTGATCTTCCTTGGCGTTCCCTTCGTTTATCTTTGCGGACTTCTGGCTTTGCAAATACTTCTGCCAAAAAAGATGGAGCAGTTCTGAGAGAACGGAGTGCCGGAGTTATTCTCCGGCACTCCGTTCGCCAAAGATGCTTAGATCATATGGTCGATATATGATCATTTACGCAAAGTAAATCCCGTACTGCACCTTATAAGATTTTGAGGGGCGGATGGATCAACCAAAAAAAACGAGCACACTGCCAAAATTTCGCAGTGACTGTCCGCGCTTTTATATATGTGATTATTGCAATGCGCTGCTCATCGGATCGTCCCGTGTCGGCCACGGCAATTCTGAACTCGCTCCGTCTAGGTGTTGTGGGCAGCCCATGCGGGAACTGGTTCCACGACAAGCGTCAGACGCTTCGGATGAACTCGTACACCGGCCGATGATGACAATCACCGGCGGATTCGAGCACAACACAGTTGTTGTCCATGTCGGCGCGGACCCTCGTCATCCTCATCCGATGACCTCCGATCACTATGTAGATTGGATCTGGCTGCGGAGCTTTGAGGGCGGACATCTCAAATATCTCAATCCGGGGCAAGATCCGGAAGCAAGCTTCGCCCTGTCTGACGAAGACGCCTTTGGCTACTGCGATCAGCCCATCTGCAAGATGGGGCGGGGACACTGCATGTTTCAGTGCAAGCGAGGATACGCAGCCTACGCTCACTGCACAAAACACGGGCTATGGATGTTCATCTTCTAGCCCATAAACCTAAGGGGAGAGTGATGCAGCCTGACATGAGGATCCATGCGGATCGCAAGCAGGAATACCGGCGGAAGGGTTATTGGGGTGATGCGACCCTTGCCGACTATTGGAACATGTCCGTGCTGGCCGTACCGGAAAAGACGGCGGTGGTCGACCAGCAGGGCTGTCGATTGACCTATGCGGAACTGGATGCGCGGGCGGCCCGTCTGGCCGGATGGCTGTGCCGTTCGGGTATCGAGCCGGGCGATGTGGTTTCCGTACAGGTTCCGGGATGGTCGGAATTCACGATCATCTATGTGGCGTGCCTGAAAGCGGGGGCGGTGATCAACCCGGTTCTTCCCAATCTGCGCCATGACGATTTGGGTTTCGTTCTCCGCAAGTGCGAATCAAAAATCCTGTTTGTTCCGACGTTTTTCCGTAAATGCGATTATCTGCCGATGGCGCAGTCGGTTCTAAACGAGATCCCGTCGCTGCAACAGATCGTCGTGGTCGAGAAGGATGTGCCTGCACCGGATGGATGGCTCACTCTGGATCATGTCCTGGAACAGAGCGATCCCCTCCGGGAAACCCGGAGGCGGAGCGCCGATGACCTTGCGTCGCTGCTGTTCACCTCGGGAACCGAGAGTTTTCCGAAAGGCGTCATGCATACCCACAACAATATTATCTCGGGTATCAAGAGTTTCGCCGCGGTCCTGCATCTTACCGGCAACGACATCATGCTCATGCCGGCCCCGGTGGCGCATGCGACCGGTTTTCATCATGGTGTGACCACCCCTTTTATGCTTGGCGGTACGAGCGTTCTGCTGGATCGCTTCAAGCCCGATGCCGCGCTCTCGCTCATTGAACAAGAAAAGTGCACTTACACCATGGGGGCCACGCCGGTCGTGCATGACATGCTCTGCGAGATGCAGCAACGGCCCTACGACATCTCGTCGCTGCGTTTTGTCCTGTGCGGCGGCGCTCCGTCGACGCAGAAGATCCGCAAGGACGCGTGGGACAAGGGCTTTCGCGTCATCAGCGTCTATGGCTCGACGGAAAGCGTTCCGCACACGGTGTCGAGCCCGGAAGACACACTGGACAAAATCTTCATGTCTGACGGTAGAGCTGTGTCCGGCGTGGAAACACGGGTCGTCGATGATAAGCACCGGACCCTGCCGTTCCACACGGAAGGCGAAGAAGCGTCGCGGGGCCCCAACGTCTTTGTCGGATATCTCAAGGAGCCGGAACTGACCGCCAAGGCCTTAGATGATGACGGCTGGTATTACAGCGGCGATCTTTGCCTGATGGACGAGGATGGCTACATCAAGATCACCGGCCGCAAAAAGGATGTCATCATCCGGGGCGGCGAAAACATCAGCAGTACCGAAGTCGAAGGCATTCTTCTCGATCATCCCAAGGTGCGCGAGGCCGCCGCGGTGGCCATGCCCGACCCCCGGTTGGGGGAACGAACCTGCGCCTACGTGTGCCTCAAAAATGCCACGGACACTTTGACGCTCGAAGACGTGGTGACCTTCTTCACGGAACGGCATGTGGCGAAATTCAAATTTCCGGAGCGGGTCGAAATCATCGGCAGCTTACCGCGCAATCCGGCCGGGAAGGTCTGTAAATCCAGTCTGCGGGACGACATCCGTAGAAAAATGGGAACGGGAGATATCCATGACGGTGAGAAAAACGGAAAGACCATTCGCCTGCATGGCAAAGCGTCCTGATTTTCATCGTCAAAAATCCGCGCGATCGCCATCGTTTTATCCGATTGATGCTGGATTTGGCATGATGGAGTCTGGTGGACGAATTCATATTATCTATAATTTCGATGATATCAAAAATGTCAGCAATAATTTCGATGTATATAATTAGTAAATATTCAATTTGACTCGATGAATGACTCTAACGATAGTCATAATATGATATAAGTGATTTCAGAGTTACCGCTGTTGCGACGGTTATTTTATCGATGATCGCAAATAGGGAGGCGGAACGTGAAACTAACTGGCAGGCCGCTCGACGCCTTAAGGAAGAAGATCCATCGCATCGCCGAAAACAAATCAGAGTTTCTGGCGTCTGGAATGAGAGACTTCGATATCTTTCCGCAAGAATTATGGGACGTCCGCCAGACTGACGATCTCGGTGTATTGCAGAAATAAAAAAAATATAGTTATTCTATATATTATTATCTGTATCAAATTGTTAATTTTAATGTAGATATCGCATAATAATTATATGCGTAATCGACGCAATATATTTATGTCGCGGGTAATGGCTGATTACCGTGTGTTAAATCTGATATTAATCAGGTTATAACGTTCTCTGCAAAACGATCTAACAAAAAAGGGAGGCGGACAATTGGAAACAATAACTAACGATAGACAAGAAAAAATGACGGCAGTCGTCAAACAGAAACATACTAACGTAAGGTGGTTTATCGTTTTTTTGGTCTGTGTCGTGACATTTATTAATTATCTAGACCGAACTAACCTAGCAATTGCTGCGCCATTTATGTCTAAGGAGCTTGGACTTAATGCGGCGATGATGGGGATCGTGTTTTCTGCTTTCGGTTGGGCGTACACGTTAATGCAAATACCCTGCGGTTGGCTTGTCGATACCGTTGGGGCTAGGATGATCTATTTCGTTGGGCTATTCGGTTGGTCGGCATTTACGGCATTAATCGGTCTTACAAGTGGCTTTGCACAATTAGTCGGTTGTCGAATTGGCCTTGGCCTATTCGAGGCTCCGGCTTTTCCGCTTAACGGTCGTATCGTCAGTACGTGGTTCCCATCAAACGAACGTGGCCTGGCTACCGGCTTATATACTGGCGCTGAATACATAGGCTTGGCTTTTTGTACGCCATTTTTGACATGGCTGCTTGTGACCTTTGGTTGGGAGTCAATTTTCTATGTTACTGGCGGCCTGGGATTGGCTGCGGCTATCGGTTGGTTGATTTGGTACCGCGATCCGGCAAACCATAAGAAAGTTGATCAGGCTGAGCTTGACCTTATCAAGCAAGGTGGTGGTTTGTCCAATACCCTAACGGAGAAAACAAAAGTAAGCTGGAAACAGATTAGGCAGCTGTTTGGGCATCGTCAGCTCTGGGGAATGTACATCGGAATTTTTTCCAACACATCGATACTTTGGTTCTTCCTGACGTGGTTCCCATCTTATCTCGTCACCGAGAAACACATAACAATGCTCAGCTTTGGTATATTCGGTATTCTTCCGTATGTAGCTGCTATCTGTGGCGTATTGATCGGTGGAAAGGGGTCTGATTGGCTGCTGGCAAAGGGATATTCGACGGGATTTTCCCGGAAGACACCGATTATTATCGGACTGTTGTTCGCATGTTCGATTATCGGCGCCAACTACACCGATCAGATTGGTATCGTGATCGGCTTTATGTCATTGGCCTTTTGTGGGCAAGGCATGGTTTCGACGGTTATCTGGGCGTTGATGGCCGACATTGCACCACGGAAGGCAGGTGGCGTGTCTTTCGGAGTGCTGAACTTCTCCGCCAACCTTGGCGGCACTTTGTCGCCGTTAGCGATTGGATTCATTGTCAATGCTACGCATTCTTTTGCGTCAGCCTTGGTGCTAGCCTCCTCCCTTGCGCTCATTGCGGCATTGTCTTTCCTCTTTCTCGTTCCCCGGACCCCTTATCGTATTGAAATTACGGAGTAGTGAGATGCTTGCCCTAATACCGGCGAATGACTCGTTTGCCGGTATTAGCCGCCACCCCTGGCTGCGGCCAAGCGGGCGGATGCCCTCGTAGGGCGAAGGGGCTTTACGGGCAGGTCAATTGATTGGCCTGCCGGTAAACCTGACGCATAAATGAGTGTTTGCCTGACGCGCTTTTGGCAGGCAAACACCATGCTGCGTATCGCCTCGAAATCGTGGCCAAACGCCAGCGGCAGGGCGAAGAACCGACGAGCTCGCTGGTCAAGACTGCGTCTGGGTATCTGGGTACACTCTGGTCCCACTGCCCAGAAACCGTAAAAACGCTTCCAGGTGGGGGGGCACGAACATATCCCGCCGCTTGATGCCGCTGTGTACGCGTCGAGGGAAGAAAGCCGACATGGAAACGACATTGAGCTTCTGGCGATCGACCTCGGTACAGGCAAAGTCATCAATGAAGGTGATGCCCATACCCATGCCGACGCAGATCTTGGCGGCCTCGAAGTGATCGACGAGATACTTGTTTTGTGGGCTGAGTCCGAAGCGTCCAAACTGGCGTTCGAGAAACGGTTCCATCGTGCTGGTCTTGAGAGGATAGATGCAGGGGAAACTGGCGAGTTGCTCAAGGTTGGTTATCCGCGCGACGGAATAAGGGCCGGTCTTTGGTGAGACGCACATGACCTCCGTCGAGAACAACGGTGTGGTGTCAAAACCTTGTGGAGCCTCATCGACGCACATGATGCCGATGTCCACTTCGCGCGAAGCGACCATGTCGAGAATGGGTTGCCGACAGGCGCTTCCCTGGAGCTGAAAACTGACCTGCGGATAGTGCATGCTGAACTGAGAGACCTTATGTGGCAGGTAATGCTGGACAATCGTGTAGAGGCCGGCAATGCCAATCTCACCGGACAGGGAATCCGGCAGGGTGCCAATGCTGTTCTTGATCGAATTTATCGTATCGAAGATACCGATGCTTTTTTCCAGCAGGAACCTTCCCTCGTCGGTCAGTTCATGCTTGGCTTTGGTGCCTCGGAACAGCTTGACGCCAAGTTCGTCCTCAAGGCACTTGATTTGGTGCGAGAGCGCCGATTGGTTTCGGTTCATTATTGTCGTGGCTGCAGACAGGCTCCCAGTTTGAACCGTGTAATAGAATCCTCGAAGCCATTGGATAAAATCACCACTGAATTCAGCGATCATGGTGTCCTCCCCTTACTTATATGTCGCCCAGTTCTTTTTTCGCGGCCCTCGACCAAGTGATCGAGGACTCATTAGGGCGTGCCGTTAGTGAAGGTATGATATCACCTACGCCATAATAGCACTGAGATGAACTGGACGGCAGCGGGGAAAGTGCGATCCAGCTCATCGTCATAATGGCTCCGCTACGGAATCGCGTTGCCCTCAAAAGGTAATATTCGTTCGCGCGCCGACGATCGTCTCGTTTCCGGTTTTGTGTGCCGCGTCATAGCGTCCGGTCACACCGCCGCCGGGATTGAACACATACTGAAAATCGGGCTGAAGCTGCCACCAGGGTGTCATTTGAACTTGATAGGTCACCTCGACGAAGGTTTCTTCGCTCCTCGCTGGCGTGTAGCTGCCGCCGTAGCGCTCCACGTCGCGGTCAAGGGCGCTGGCGCGGCTGCTGACTTTGGCGTAACCGATCCCGATACCGAAACTGTCTTCATTCCTCTCAGGCAATGGTGCGTGGATGGTCACACCGGCATTCAAAGCGAAATCGATTATGTTGCGGTCGTCGTCGGGTGTGCCCATGATTCGGGCGAAAAGGCTGACCGCGCGATCCTCTTGGTCGGTCGATTGCCAAACCATCTGGTCAGCGACCGCATAAAAGGCGAGATTTCCGCGATGGGTGAGAGGATCGCCGTTGCTGTTCGGGGAGGCCAGCGACCGACCGTCGTGGTCATAACGCAGGTCATTGAAGCGCTCGCTATCGTACCAAACGCCAACTTTGTAGAGGCCGACTGGTGCCGTCGGCGCTTCGTCGGCATGTGCCACGGCAGTCGCCGATGCCACGGCATACTGAAGCTCGCCGATCGCCAGAATACCCCCATTGGTTGGAAAACTCGTGCCGGAAGCATTTTCCCTTTGCGAATCCAGGCTGGCTTTTGCGGTTGGCCGACCATTGAAGACGCCGGCCAAAACGGTCACCGACTCGCTTGCTTGGGCTCGGGCGCGGATACCCGGAGCCGAAAGCGGGTAGGCCGGTCCGCCGTCCGGCAAGTCGGCTGACGGCAGCATCGGCCAGCCGAACATCGTGTTGACGAAAAGCGCGGCGTTCTGACTGGCCATGAACTCCTGGTCGATGCTTTGCTGGCCGATTTTCACGTCGAGCCGGTCGTCGTCGAAAAATTTCTGCTGATACCAAAGTTCCCAGAGGCGGCTCGACCGGTTGGCCGAGATGCCGCTGGCGGTCTGCAGGCTTTGCAGGTTGTCGGACGAGAGATTGCGTCCATGAATTTGCAGGGCGCTGACATTGATGGTCCCACCGGCGATGCCCAGTGCTTGGTCGGTATCCATCTGCAGAGCCGCCTGGGTAACGCCATCATAAGCCCAGCCCTTGCGATTGCCGCCACTGACATTGCCAAGGACCTCGCTGGTTTCCTGAAGAATGAACGTCAGCCCGTACTGACCGAGGAAGGGGCGCAATCCCCCCATGTCGCCCAACATGGTCTTCGAAGATGGCGCCTGCGCGGGCGAGGTTGGAGACTCGCCGCCCGACGTGGCCGGGTCATCAGCGGATAACATCGTTGGGTGGGACTCTTCCTCCGGGGGCGCGGCATTCGCGCCTTGAATGGCGGCAACACCAAGCGCGACACCGATCATCGTGTGGCCGAAACGACGAGCCGCCGAACGGTTTTCTTTCCAAACAGCCAACAGAACCTCCATGCTCACGTATAAATGCGATTAACTCTCATTATTAATTCGATATCGTTGACTCATGCCCATGTCAACCAAGTTCTGGCAAAAAAAATATGGTTGCTGGTTTGCCATAGCCTCCTCCGCGACCGGTTGTCAGTTGATGGGGGCCTGGTTCAGGAATATGGGAATGTGAGACGTTCGCCCATTGACGCACAGGGTTTGGGTCGGCATCCTCCGACGCCGGTACGCAGTCGTCACGATCGTGCGCCAGTGGAGAGCCCCGACACGATGAAAACAGCCGTCCTCATCCCGTGCTACAATGAAGAGAAGGCCATTGCGTCGGTCGTCAAGGCGTTCAGAGCAGTGCTTCCCGACGCGGACATTTACGTTTACGACAACAATTCGAAAGACCGAACGTCCGAGGTCGCCCGCGAGGCCGGGGCTATCGTTCGCCAGGAACCTTTGCAGGGCAAGGGCAATGTGGTGCGCCGGATGTTTGCCGATGTCGAAGCCGACATCTATGTGATGACCGATGGCGACGAAACCTACCACGCACCCAGTGCACCGTTGATGATCGCCAAGCTGATCGATGAAAATCTCGATATGGTGGTTGGCAGCCGCCTGAAGACCGACGTGAGCGAGGCTTTCCGGGCCGGCCATCATTTCGGGAATCGTCTGTTGACTGGCGCGGTCTCGCGAATTTTCGGAGACCGTTTCCGCGATATGCTGTCAGGCTATCGCGTCTTTTCGCGCCGTTTCGTCAAGTCGTTTCCGGCCGTATCGGCGGGTTTCGAGACAGAGACGGAATTGGCAGTTCACGCGCTCAGTCTTCGGATGCCGGTGGCGGAGGTTGAGACTCCTTACGGTGCCCGCCCCGAAGGGTCGACCAGCAAATTGCGCACCTATCGCGATGGTTTTCGGATTCTTTGGATGATTGGGCTGCTGTTCAAGGAAGAAAAGCCACTGGCCTTCTTCTCTTTGACCTTCCTGTTCCTGGCGATCGTCAGTTCGCTGCTCGCCGTTCCCGTTCTTGTGACCTTTCTCGAAACCGGCTTGGTGCCGCGCATGCCGACCGCCCTGTTGTCGACGGGCGTCATGCTTCTCGGTTTTTTGTCGCTGGTCTGCGGTTTCATTCTCGACAATGTCACCCGGGGGCGTCGTGAATTCAAACGGCTGGTTTATCTCACTTTTCCCGCGCCGGCCGAACTGGTCCGACGCAACGCCAAGGGTTGAAGTGACCCCATATCGGAGACTACGCTTCTCCCATGAGTAACGAGAGTTCGTCGCGGGGCGCCTTCAGGCCACCTGCCGTCGGTAACCGGCAGTGGGGTGTGGTCTTCCATGACCTGGCCCGCCTGGTCCTGTTAGGTGTCGCCATAATGGTGGTGCTGACGTTCGAGGACTACGGCATCACCAACGACGAGGAAGTCCAGAACGTCTATGGCATCAAATTGCTGGCGTTCTATACGTCCTTCTTCCAGGACATGTCGGCGTTCAACTACCTCGATCTGTTCCGCTATGGCGGTTTCTTCGATCTAATCGCCGCCGTGATCAATCTCGTCTCGCCTTTCGGCGAATATGAGACCCGGCATCTGTTGGGTGGATTGATCGGTGTCGTCGGATTGGCCGGCGCTTGGCGCCTGGGCCGGCATCTAGGGGGCGAGCGCGTCGGTTTTCTGGCTCTTCTGCTCCTGCTCCTGACGCCAGCCTACTACGGGCACAGCTTCAACAATCCCAAGGATGCGCCCTTTGCCACCGCTATGGTGTGGACGTTGTTCTACCTTTGCCGGGTGGTTGCCGCATTGCCGTCGCCGCCGGTCAAACTGGTCGTCAAACTGGGGCTGACATTAGGCATCGCGCTTGGTCTTCGCGTCGCCGCGGTCCTTGTCGGCCCCTATCTGGCGATCGGTGTTTTCCTGTTCTTTTGGGGCCTGTGGCGGGAGACTCACGAATTTTCCCTCGTGCTTCGTCGGTTTGGTGGCTTGGTCCGTCGCTTGTTGCCGGCTGGGTTGGTCGCCTATCTGGTGATGGGCGTGTTCTGGCCCTGGGGGGTCATGAGCCCGTTCAATCCGTTCGAGGCGCTCCGCGATTTTTCAAAACTGCCGATCAATATCGACACGTTGGTGGCGGGGATTTGGGTAAAGGCGACACAGGTTCCACGCGACTATCTGCCGGATTATCTGGTGGTCAATCTGCCGGAAATCGTGTTGTTCGGCGTGCTCTGCGCCGGGCTGACGGCGCTGATCTGGGGAATCGGCCGGATCCAGCGGGGACCGCGATTCCCCAGCGGAACCAATATCGGCGAAATGCGTCGCGTGCAGATGATCATTCTGGCCGTTGCCGCCTTTTTCCCCATCGTCTTCTTCATTTTCTACAAGCCGACGGCTTATAACGGTATCCGCCATTTCCTGTTCGTGGTGCCGCCATTGGCGGTAATCGCCGCCATCGGCATCGATCGTCTGTGGACCGTCCTTACCCGCACAAACGAACGATTCGGGCGTCTTTTCGCCGCACTTTTGACGGTGGTCTTCGTCGCGCAGACGTGGGTGATGGCGCAGCTTCATCCCGATGAATACGTCTATTACAACCAGTTGACCGGTGGCGTTAAGGGTGCCCAGGGCGCCTACGAGCTGGACTATTGGGGCAACTCTCTGGTCGAGGCGACGAAGGATCTCGCCGAATACATCGCCATGGAAAATGGCGATAAGCCGATTACCCGCGTCTACAAGGTGGCAGTTTGCGGCCATCGGTTGTCGGCCGCCTATTTCTTTCCCGAGTACATGGAATTCACCAAGAAACTCGAGGACGCGGATTTCCTGGTGGCTTTCACCCAGGCAAATTGTCATCGCCATTTTGAGGGTCGACAGATCATTTCGGTCGAACGTTTTGGCGTCGCCTTGTCGGTGGTCAAGGACCGCCGCTATCTGAAAAACAAAAACAATTAGGGCCCGCCCGCGGGTGTCACAGAAAGCTGATGCCTCGCCGTGCCAGCCCCGATATAGTCGCCGTCATGCGATTACTCTCTCTCGTCGTCGCCGTAGCGACTTCCGCCGCCGTAGCAGCCTTGCTGTGGTTCTTTTTCGATCGTCCGGTTCCCGTCGAGCCTTCGTGGAACGAACCTTTGCGGAGCGTTTCCTTCGCGCCGTTTCGCCGTGGCCAGAGCCCCTTGACCAAGACTTATCCGACTCCCAGTCAGGTGGAAGAGGACATGACGGCCCTGGTCGGGCGGACGCGCGGCATTCGAACCTACACGGCCCGCGAAGGCTTGGACGTGGTTCCCGATCTGGCCGCCAAATACGGTTTGAAGGTGACCTTCGGCGCGTGGCTGGGCACCAAGAAGGAAACCAACGATCTTGAGGTCGAGGCTCTGATCAAGGCGGCCAACGCGCATCCCGATTCGATCGAAAGAGTCATTGTCGGCAACGAGGTGCTGCTACGTCGCGATCTGCCGCCGGACGAACTGGTTTCCTACATCCGTCGTGTCAAGGCTGCGGTAAAACAGCCCGTGTCCTATGCCGATGTCTGGGCGTTTTATCTCAAGAATCCGGAGGTGGGGCGCGAGGTCGACTACATCACCATCCATATTCTGCCATTCTGGGAGGATGAGCCGGTGGCCATCGACCACGTGGAAGAGCATGTCGTCCGCATCGTCGATAAAATCCGCGAAACGTTCCCCGGCAAACCCATTCTGATCGGTGAAGCTGGATGGCCGTCGCTTGGACGAGACCGTGGCCCGGCTGTGGTCAGTACCGTCAACCAGGCACGTTTCGTGCGTCAGATGGCCGATATCGCAGCCCGGCACGATTTCGACTACAACATCGTTGAAGCCTTCGATCAGCCGTGGAAGGCGGCGTTGGAAAATACCGTCGGCGCCTCGTGGGGGGTGTTGGATATCGACCGGCACGCCAAGTTCGACATGAGCGGTCCTGTCGTCGAGGTGGCTGATTGGCGGCTGCGGGCCGGCCTGGCAATCGCCGCCGGCGCACTCGTCACTCTGATTTTCGGGCGCGGTTTGCCAGGCTTGGGAAGCCGACTGGTTCTCGCCTGTCTCGCCCAGCTGTTGTCGTGGTTGGCCGTGACCGCCGCATTTCACGCCGATGCCGTCAGCTTTCGCTGGTGGCAGGATATTTGGGCCTTCCTGCGCGGCGGATTGCCGGTGGTGTTCGCTCTGGCGATCATCGAACGGGCCTCGGTTTTTCTTGCCGATCCGCGAGAAACGATCGCGCGCCTTCCGACCGCGGGCATGGTGGACCGCTGGCGCGGTGCGATTTTATGCCTGTTCTGTGCGCTCTACGCCTTTGTCTGGACGGCGCTTCTGTTCTTCGACGGCCGCTATCGCGACATTCCGGTGATCGATTTTGCCGTGCCGGTCTTCGGTGTCGCCGTTCTTCTTGCAATTCGTGCCGTCCAGGCTGGCCGTCTCGGATCGCCGCTCCGTGCGGCCTTCGCCTTCGATGGACTGTTCATCGAGTATCTGGAGCCACGCCGCACGGCACTGTTCGCCCGTGGCCTGCTTCTGGCGGCGGCGGCGGCGCTTGGCAGCGAGGGATTGGCGATAATCGGCGAGGACTTCAGCAAGGACCATCCGACGCTGGCCGAACAGGTTCCATTGATCCTGCAGGCCATGATCTCCAATCGCGAGATGATCCTTTGGGCGCTGATGCTGTTGTTGATGTCGGTGCCCTATTGGGCCAATCGCTCCACCGGGCACAAGTCGTAGGCAGCCGCGCCGATCGGTGAGGTCACGGCGGCGCAGGGGGCGCTGGACAGCTGCAAACCGTAATCACCAAGACGCGTGATGACGTCATGCCGCTCGGTCGGAATGAACAACGCCAGAATGGTTCCTTGATGCCGGGCGATCCGGCTGCGCATCACGTCATTGAACCTGACCGTAGTCTGATCGGGATTGGTGAACGTGCTGTCAATTCGCAGAAAGCGAAGTTCGGCGGGGAATGACGGCAGCAGAAAGGACAGCGGTTCGTGTCCGGCCAGCAGAACGATGGTCGTGGCGGGATCGTTGATCGGTGGGACGGTCGCCTCGACCGCTTTCTCGCTGAACGGCACGCGTATCCAGGTTCCCGGCCTGGTGCTGACGACGAGCAGGCCGATCAGGCAAATGGCCAGCGGCAATCGCGCGCGGTCGAGCCGGGAAAAAGAACCGACGGACAGGACAATCAGCAGCGGCGCCAGCATTTCAAGCGCGGTGATATAGCGGTAGAGCGCGAACAACTGCAGCCAGACGACATAGGAGGCGGCGGCGGTGACCAGGACAAAGGCCGCCGGACCTGGATGCAGGAGGCCCCGGCCGAAATCGTCTCGCGGGCGGAGCAGCCGCGCCAGTCCGACCATCGGTAGCAGGCAGAAGCCGGCCAGGATGCGGAAGTCGCGAAAGACGATTTCGCTGGCCTGACGGCTGTCAAAGCTGAAGACCAGCGGATAGAACAGGTGGCGGAGAGAGGATCCCTCGAGATATTGGGTGTCGCGATAGGAGTCGATCAGCCCCCAGGGCGAGCGGAAGACTTGGTTGAACATCGGGAACAATGGGTTCCCGTAAAGATGCCAGAGATGCCACATCCAATAGCCGCCGCCGGCCGCCAATCCGGCGAGGACGCCCAAGCCGCAACAAAATGTCACGACAATCCGCCGTCCGGGCGTGGCCGGCAAAGTCGCCAGAAGCGCCAGACAGAGGCCCACGGCATAGATGACGGACGTCTGCTTCAATCCGAAAGCCAGGCCGACCGGCAGGCCAACGGCGAAGGCGCGGGGCAGAGCCCGCTGCCAGGCCTGTTCGATCAGCGATGTCCAGAAATGCACGCCAAGAAGAAGGGCGCAGAACAGGCCGAGACTGAGCAGATTGTCATAGAATACCGTTCCCACCTCGGACAGGGCGACCGCTCCACAGACGCCGGATCCGGCCACGGTCGCAGCGATACCCAGGCGTTTCCAATGATTGGCGACAGTCAAAAGACGCTCGGCGAGGCAGGCCAGGACGATGAAATTCAAGCCGTGCAGGGCGCCAAGGACAAAGGCGACGCCGCGGGCCGACAGCACCTGCGCGAGAAGGAAATAGGGGACGTCGAGAAGGGGATTGTAGAAGGTCGGGATCTGCGCCACGGCGATATCACGCTGATAGCGATCGGTGAGCAGGGCCCAGGCGTTGTAGTAGTGGTAATTACGCAAATCCCAGTCGGCGTCCATGCCGAGGAGGAGTGCAAGCAGGCCGAAGGTCGCGGGGACGCCGACGTAGAGCAGGCAGGCGATGAGACGAGGCTGAACAGGGCGCATCATCGCCCTGTGCTAGCCTGTCGGGCCGGGGGCGTCAAGTCGGCCCCGCTCCAAGACAACGCTGTGGTCGGCGGTGTCGGTATCAGTTCGCCGCGACGATCTGTTTCAGCGCGTCACCGCTTCCCTGCATGAAGGCGGAAACGGAAACCGCAATCAACGGGTCGACGTTGTCAGGAACGGAAAGTTTGTAGATCCATTTTCGCAGGGCGATATAGGAGATCGATCCATGCAGCGCCCAGGCGAGGTCGACTTCGGCCTCGGAGATCGGCTTTTCGTCAATCGTCGGCAACCCCATGTCGTGACGCAGCTCGGTACAGAAAGGTTTCAGCACGTTGTTGAAGACAATGTCGAAATAGCGCTTGTTGACGATTTCACCCTTCAGGCCGGCGAACATGAAAATGCGGATCCATTCCGGCGTGAAAATCGTTCGGCAATAATTCTGGTAGAAGTCGATCAATCGATCCGACAGCGGCCGCGACCGGTCGCTGAGCAAAGTTTCCCATTCGGGTCGCCAACGGCGGAGGAAAACCTCGTCGAAGACCCTCTCGATCAGGGCTTCCTTGTCAGCGAAATAACGGTAGAGCAGGGGCTGTGTGACACCCAGCCGCTCAGCCAGCGCCCGAGTCTGGCCTTCAAACCCAACTTCCGCGAAGAAGCGGACAGCCTCCTCGACAATTAAACGTTCGCGTTCGGCACGCGGCAACCGCTTCCGGTGTCCATTTCCGCTCTTCACCTTGGGACCTCCATCCCTTTATCGCTATCTTCGATGTAAACTACTCGGCTACAAGTTTGTCAAAGCTTTCGTTGGATAAAAAGTTTTTGCTTCAAGAAAATTATCTCGGAGCAATAGGCATAAGATTGTCGATCAAACTGCACGCGTAAATTGTTTTAACGCATTTACAATAATATTTAAGACAATTCATGGTGTGTACGGTAATGTAAAACTCATTATTGAGGCATGTATGCAAAAATATCTATTTATTATCCCAGTGTGTACTTGCGGAAAGTATTCCTAAATCGCATGTGATGCTTGCATTACAGTTTTTTACTCTGCCATAAAAGTCACAATATATTTATGGTTTCTCCCTCAACCCTGTCTGACACCCTCGCGAAATGGGTTGTCGACACCCGGGTGCATCTGATCTGATCTACCCCTGGACTCAAGGATTGCGATGATCGTCCTCTACTCCGATTTCGGCCTTGCAGGCCCCTACACCGGCCAGGTCAAGGCGGCGCTTTGGCGGGAAGCTCCGGGCGTGCCGGTGATCGATCTTTTCGCCGACGCCCCGTCCCAGCGGCCTTTGGAATCGGCCTATCTTTTGGCTGCTTACGCTGGCGCTGATGTTTTTCCGATGGGGAGCGTCTTTCTTTGCGTCGTCGATCCCGGCGTGGGGAGCGACAGACCGGCCGTCGCCCTGCTGGTCGATGGCAGATGGTTCGTCGGGCCGGGCAATGGCCTGTTCGAGTTGGTGCAACGACGAGGCCGGTCGGTGGAAAGTTACCATATCCTGCCGGCCGATGGGGCTGTCTCCCCAAGCTTCCATGGACGCGATTTGTTCGCACCTGTGGCCGGACGGTTGGCGGTCGGCAAGGCACCGGAGCTTGCCGGAATGCGTCTCGGCAGCGTTCCGCGGTTTGCCGACTGGCCAGATGATTTGCCGGCCATCGTGTACATCGATGGTTACGGTAATCTTCTCACCGGTCTCAGGGCGTCTTTTTTGCCGCCGAACGCCACTGTCCGGCTGGCGGAGAAGGATCGGCCGCGCGCCAGAACCTTCTCCGACGTGCCGGTCGGGCATCCGTTCTGGTACGAGAACGCCAATGGACTCGTCGAGATCGCCGTCAATCGCGGCCGGGCAGATCGACTTTTTAGTCTCGGCATCGGCGCGCCGGTTGAAGTCATTCCGACGGATTGCCCTCCAGCCTGGTGAGTGGAGTGTCGACGCTGAACAACGTGCAATTCCCTGCCACGACGGGACGGGCAAAATGTCGGTTGAGGATCGTATGGGGATAATGTCTCATAGCGTTGATGCCGCCCGATAACCGGGCATGCCCGACCACCGCGCCGGGTCTGACGCATTCGGAGCTGGGACATGGCCGTCAAAGTCAAATTCTGGGGCGTCAGAGGGAGCATTGCGTGTCCGTCGCCGAACCATATCGGATACGGCGGCAACACCAGTTGTGTCGAAATCGCTTATGACGATGTCAACGTCATTCTGGATGCCGGGACAGGACTCCGGGCGTTAGGGCAGGACTATATCCGCCGGCACATCGGGTCGGGCGTTCTCCTGGTGACTCACACCCACTGGGACCACATCAATGGTTTTCCGTTTTTCGCGCCGCTTTATCTGCCGGGGTGGAAGTTTCGCGTTCTGGCCGGGCACCTGACCGCAGTCGGCGGCATCCGTTCGGTCCTTGCCAACCAGATGAACGATCCGACCTTTCCCGTGCCGCTGTCCGCCCTCAAGGCTGAAATGACGTATGAAGATTTTCGCGCCGGCGATACGCTGGCCGATCTTCTCCCAGGATTGTCGGTGCGGACGGCCGCGCTGCGCCATCCTAACGGCGCCACGGGCTATCGCCTGGAATTGCGTGGCAAGGCGATCGCCTATGTCACGGATACCGAACATGTTCCAGGAGAGCCGGATCAGACGGTGCTCGATCTGATCGATGGCGCCGATCTGGTGATTTACGACAGCACCTACACCGACGCGGAGTTTCCCGCCAAAATCGGCTGGGGGCATTCGACGTGGCAGGAGGGGATTCGCCTGTGCCGACGGGCCGGCGTGCGAAAACTGGCCATTTTCCATCATGACCCGGATCACGCTGACGCCGACATGGCCGAGATCGAACGACAGGCGAGACAAATGTGGGGTGGGGCGATTGTTTCCCGAGACGAGATGACGCTGTTGGTCGAATAGGATTAGAGGTTTGGTGTTTCTCGGCCCCGGCGTCCTTGGAAAACCGTTACGAAATATTTGGCGCCATGTGCCGGAGGTGCATTATCCTTTTGCAGATGGCGACGCGCTTAACGTGCCTCGTCGTTCCTGATTCACCCAGTTCACGACACTGACAAGCGATTTCTGATGACGAAAGTTCCCGTGTCTCGCCTGCCCCCGGAAGACGGAAGATCGGTTCCGCACCAGACCGACAAATTCTGGTCCTGTTATCGGCATGGTTTCGTCCGTGTGGCGGCCGGCGTCACGCCGATTGCGCTGGCCGATCCCGAGGCCAATGTCCGGGCTCTGGCCCGACTGGCCAGGTCGTGCAGCGAACAGGGGGCAGGGCTTGTGGTCTTTCCCGAGCTTTCTCTGTCCGGGTATGCGCTGGACGACCTCCACCACCAGGATGCACTGCTTGATGCCGTCGAGAGCGCCGCAATGGCGTTGGCGGAGGTCACTGCCGGGCTTTTGCCGGTGATCGTGGTCGGGGCACCCCTCCGCTGCCGCGGACGGCTGTTCAATACGGCGCTGGTGATTCATCGCGGACAGATTTTGGGCGTCGTGCCGAAAAGCTATTTGCCGAACTACCGGGAGTTCTACGAAAGGCGATATTTCGCCGCCGGCGATGACGTCCGCGACACGACCATCACCATCGCCGGAAAGGCTGTCCCATTTGGGACGGATCTTCTGTTCGAGGCCGAAGACCTCGATAGTTTCGTGCTGCATGTGGAAATCTGCGAAGACTATTGGCTTCCGGTGCCTCCGAGTTCGCTGGCGGCGCTGGCGGGGGCGACGGTTCTGGCCAATCTTTCCGGCAGCCCGATTACCGTGGGGCGTGCCGACTCGCGGCGTCTGCTCGCGCAATCCCAGTCTGCCCGTTGTCTGGCCGCCTATCTCTACGCCGCTGCCGGTCCCGGTGAATCGACGACGGATCTTTCCTGGGATGGCCAAGTGATGGTCTTCGAGAACGGTGTTCTGTTGGAGGAAGCGCCACGCTTCCCGGTTTCCGACAGCGTCGCCATCGCTGACGTCGATCTCGATCGACTTCGTCAGGAACGTATCCGGATGGGATCTTTCGAGGACAACCGCCGACATTTCGAGGCGGCGATCGGACAATTCCGGCGGATTGCCTTCCGTCTCGATCCGCCGGTTGGCGATATCGGTTTTCGCCGCCGCGTCGAGCGCTATCCCTTCGTACCATCCGACAAGGCCAGACTGACCCAGGATTGCTTCGAGGCGTACAATATTCAAGTCTCCGGCCTTGCCCAGCGCTTGCGGGCAACCGGCGTCAAACATCCGGTTATCGGTGTCTCGGGCGGTCTTGATTCCACTCAGGCATTGATTATCGCGGCCAGGACCATGGATCTTCTCGGTCTGCCGCGTGCCAACATCCTGGCCTACACCATGCCGGGTTTTGCGACGTCGGACGTCACCAAGACCAACGCTCTCGCTCTCATGCAGGCCCTTGGGGTGTCCTCTCACGAAATCGACATTCGGCCCGCCGCGCGGACGCTTCTGGCGGATCTCGACCACCCCTTCGCGCGGGGCGAAGCCATCTACGACGTCACGTTCGAAAATGTTCAGGCCGGCTTGCGGACCGATTACCTGTTTCGCTTGGCCAATCAGCGAAATGGCATGGTCATCGGCACCGGGGATCTTTCCGAGTTGGCGCTCGGCTGGTGCACCTACGGGGTCGGCGACCAGATGTCGCACTACGCGGTGAATTCCGGCGTGCCGAAGACGCTGATCCAACATTTGATTCGCTGGGCCATCCAGACCCACCAGTTCGGTCAGTCGGTGGAGCCATGTCTTGAGGCGATTCTACAAACCGAGATTTCTCCGGAACTGGTGCCGGTTGAGGCCGGTCAGCCGATACAAAGCACCGAAGAGATGGTCGGTCCCTTTGCCCTGCAGGATTTCTCGCTCTACCACGTCCTGCGTTACGGCTTCCGGCCCTCGAAGATCGCCTTTCTCGCCTACCATGCCTGGGGCGACGCGGCGGCTGGCGAGTGGCCGGCTGGTTTTCCTGAAAAGAGCAAACGCTCATACAGTCTGGCGGAGATCAGTCATTGGATGGAGCTGTTTCTCCGCCGGTTCTTTGCCGGTAGCCAGTTCAAGCGTTCGGCCATTCCCAACGGTCCGAAAGTGGTGGCCGGGGGAAGCCTGTCACCGCGCGGCGATTGGCGGGCTCCTTCGGACGGCAACGCCCGTGTCTGGCTTGAGGAACTCCGGACCGGGGTGCCTGACGGGCGTGAACCACGCTAACGCGGGAAAATGTGGACCGAGACGCGACGGTTGACGGCCTGGTTGGCAGGCAGGGGGTGGCCGTTCATGTCGCGATTGGACACCTTTGGTCGCGTGTCAGCAAATCCCTCGGCAGCCAGACGCGTCGGATCGATACCCCCCTGAATGAAGGTCCTTACCACGTTTGTGGCGCGCGTCGTCGACAGCTCCCAATTGGTCGGGAAGGCCGGTGTGTTGACCGGAGTGTCGTCGGTATGTCCCTGCACCTCGATTTGGAACGCGGAATAGCGAGGTGAGTTAAGGGTTTCCGACAACTTTGCGATGACCGGAAGGTATTCGTCCTTCAACTTCGCCGAGGCGGATTCGAAGAAAGTTCCGGCATCGAATTCGAGAACAAGGCCGCGCTGATCAGACCCCAGACTGACTTTGTCGTCCTCCAGCTTGAGGCCGCGCAACACCTCGCCGACCTCCGTCTTCAATTCCTGCAACGGTTGGGCCGCCTGATGCCGGCCGATGTCGCGCGCCATGCCGCCCTGCAGCTTTTCAAACTTGACCGGGTCGATGTGCGACATCGAGATCAGCAGCACGAAAAACGATAGCAGCAGCGTGATCATGTCCGCGTAGGACATGAGCCAATCTTCGTTGTCCTGTGGCGGCTGTACACGGAAACGGTTGTCGGCCATGGCTGTTATCCTCTGTTACGCAGCATGCGGTCGATATCGAAATGCAGCGCCGGGTCGAGGAAACTGTTCATCTTATCCTGAATATACCGGGGGCTCCGGCGTTCGGCCAGCAGTGCCAGTCCCTCGGCCACCAGATACTGGCGAAAACGGACGATTTCTTCACGTTGCTGCACCTTGCTGGCCGTCGGCATCAAGATGATGCGGGCAAACGTCACGCCGTAGAGCGTGCCCATCAGGCCAACCGCCATGCCCGGGCCGACCTTCGAGGGATCGTTGCCCATCTTGTCGAGCATCACCACAAGGCCGACGAGGGTGGCGATCATTCCAAAGGCCGGAGCATTGTTAGCCATCTGCCTGAGCACATCGGCAGGAACGATATGGCGGTGAAAGGTCGTTTCGATGGTGTTTGACAAGATCTCCCGGACTTCCTGGCCGGTGTATCCGGAAATCACCAGATCAATACCGAATGCCAGGAAACTGTCCTGCTTGCGCAACGCCTTGGCGTCCGCCTCGAGAGCAGGCAGTCCGCCCTTTTGCACCATGTAGCCCCAACGGATCATTCTGCCGACTTCGTTGGTCAATTGAGCCCGGCCCAATTTGTGCTGGAAGAAGATCGAGATGGTGATTCGCACCGCCTGCGAGACGTAGCGGGGTTCGAAAGCGACGAACGTGGCGGCTGTGGTTCCACCGATTACCATGATGAAACCGGTAAGGTGAACGAAAATCATATAATTGTCGGTGCTGAGAACAACCGAGCTGATGAACAACCCGATACCCAACAGAAAGCCAATAAGGGTCGGAAACGACATTGCCTAATATACCTTCTGCGCTGGTCGTCCTATGGCACACGAATGGGATACCATTGTGGGGCATAATCGACCTTCCGGCAATATGAAGAACATGGATAAATCCCTTCGTTATTTTTCCACCGTCACAGTTTGCGTCCATCTTCCATTCGTTTAGACTAACATCAGATGAAAGGCCAAATTGGCGAATGGTCTCTGTTGTCGCGCTTTCTGTTCCCGATACGATTGTCGGCGCAACCTTGGGCTCGGTGGTCCTGGTTGCCGCCATTTTTCTGCTTGCGCGGGCTCCTGGCGCGCCGCCCGGCATCAGGCGGTTCGGTTTGGCGTTCGTCGCCAATTTCCTGCGTTATCTCATCTTGCTGTTCCTTCCCGACCAGACAGACTGGCACTTCATCCTTTCTGAATCCCTACATGGCCTGTGCAATATTTTGTTGCTGGCGGGCAGTCTTTGCCTGGTCGATCGGCGTTATTCCTGGCCGACCCTGGCACTCGTCTGGAGCGGATTGTTCATCTATCTTTTGGCGGCGGTCAATCTGACGCAGTCCGACTGGTGGCGTTTTGGTCCGCCCTACCTGTTCGCCTGTCTGGCGATGGGATTATCGGGCGTCCTGTTTCTCCGTCATCGCAAGAAGATGCCGGGCCTTGGCTATGGACCGGTTGGTGTGGTGCTCATTCTCTGGGGGCTCCACAAGCTCGACTTCATGCTGGCGTATGAAACCGCATGGACTGAATCGCTGCGATTCCTGGCGAGTGACGTTCTGGCAACCGCTTTGGCGGTCGCCGTCATCATCCTGGCGGCACGATCGCAGGAATGGTTCAACAAACAGGTTCATGCCGATTTGGCGGCCAGTCGCAAGCTTGCCGAGACGAATGCGCGACAGTTGGAGGCTGTCCTCGATCGCCTGACCGACGGCATCGTGACTGTCGATGAAGATGGTGCCGTGCTGGCGGTCAATCCCGCCGCCGAGAGGATTTTTGGGCTTTCCGCCGGATCCGTGGTCGGAAAACCGATGTCGGTTCTGTTGCCTGATCCGGAAGACCCCCAGTCTCCCGGTGGCCTGCCCGCCGCTGTCGTCCGTTACCGGGAGGCTGTCCGTGAGTGCACGGTTCAGCGCGCCGATGGAACGCCACTGATTCTCGAAATGACCGTGAGTCACGTCTCGGCCGAGTCGCGCAGTCTTCTCGTCGTCGTCTTTCGTGATGTCAGCGGCCCGCGTCGGACGGCGGGCATCGACGCACTGGTCCACGAAGTCAACCAGCGGGTATTGCAGGGTCTGGAGATGGAGGGGGTGGCCCCTGTCCTTTGCCGCCGATTGCAGGGCCTCTTCGGCCTGTTGCAAGTGTGGGTGGGCGGCAAGGCGCCCGACGGAAGCATTTCCGTTCTGGGGACCGCCTGTCCCCTGGGTGCCGACGGGCATTTCGATGGTCCGTCACCACGCTGGGACGGCGAGGCGCAAGGGTTGGCGGCGCGCGCCCTGGTTTTGGGAACAACGCAGCGGTTGGCTTCGGTCGTACCTGGTGTGCTGGAGCGTTTTGTCCCGCTGGCCAGGGAAGACGTCGTGGCCGGAGTTTCCGTGCCCTTGCGGGTCGGACAGGAAGTCCTTGCCGTCGTGACGGCCTATGCGACCGCTGAAGTGACGGATGTTCAGGTCGCCCAATTGGAAGACTTGGCCGACCGGCTCAGCGTACCTCTGCAGATGATGGTCGACCAGCAGCGGCTTCGGCTGCAAGGCGCGGCGATGGCAGCCGCGGCCAATGCCATCTTTATCACCGGCAGCAATGGACAGATCGAGTGGGTCAACGACGCCTTCGTCCGGCTGTCCGGTTACGCCCCCGAGGATGCCATCGGACAGTCACCGCGTCTTTTGCATTCGGGGGCGCAGACCGCGCCGGTTTATCGCGATCTCTGGCGAACCATCCTGACGGGCGACGTCTGGCGGGGCGAGCTTATCGAACGGCGCAAGGATGGTTCGCTTTACACGGTGGTGCAAACCGTGACGCCGATGCACGACCGTCTCGGGCAGGTCAGCCATTTTGTCGTGGTACAGGAAGATATTACGGACCGAAAACAGGCCGAGGAGCGGATAAGGTTCCTTTCCAATTTTGATCCGATGACCAGCCTGCCGAACCGCGGCCTGTTCCGGGAGCGGTTGGGGCAGGCCTTGGCGCGGGCCGATGTTTTGCACCATCCCGTCGCGGTGCTGTTCCTCGACCTCGACCGATTCAGCCGAATCAACGATACGATGGGGCATGATCTCGGCGACCGTCTGCTGACGCAGATCGTCGAGCGGTTGGGTATCGTCACGCGGTCCGCAGACATGCTTGCCCGCATCGGCGGCGACGAGTTCGCGGTCATTCTCGACGAAAAGGCCGGCGCCGATGTCGCTGTGATGCTGGCCCGCAGAATGTTGAATGTGGTGACCAAACCATATGATTTGGACGGACAGCAGGTCCATGTCGGTGCCAGCATCGGCATTTCGCTTTATCCCGATGACGCGGCCGATGCCGACCAGTTGATCAAGAATGCCGACATGGCGATGTATCGGGCCATTCACGAGGTGCCGAACGGATATCGTTTCTTCTCCAATGCGATGAACGAGGAAATGCAGGAACGCAATACGCTCGAACGCGATTTGCGACGGGCCCTTGCCCGAGACGAATTCATCCTGCACTACCAGCCGCAGCGCGACGTTCTTACGGGCGCAGTCATCGGTTTGGAGGCTCTGGTGCGCTGGAATCATCCGGAGCGGGGATTGGTTTTCCCGGAAAGCTTCATCTTCCTGGCCGAAGAGACCGGCCTGATCGTTCCCTTGGGCGAGATCGTTCTGCGTATTGCCTGCCAACAGATTCGGGCGTGGCACGATGCCGGCCTCAAAGTCGTGCCGGTCGCCGTCAATCTGTCGGCCGTGCAGCTTCACCGGCCCGAGTTCGTCGCGGAGATTTCGCAAATCGTTGTCGAATGCGGCATCAATCCCGAATGGCTTGAACTCGAATTGACAGAAAGTGGTTTGATGGCGGATGCCGAGGCGGCCGAACAGATGTTACGCGCCCTCGATGATTTCGGCATCAAGCTGGCGATCGATGATTTTGGAACCGGCTATTCCTCGCTCAACTATTTGAAGCGCTTTCCGGTGAGCAAGCTGAAGATCGATCGCAGCTTCGTTCATTCGTTGTCTGACGAAAGCAGTGACGATGCCGCCATCGCGCGGGCCATCATCACGCTTGGACATAGTCTTGGCATGCGCGTGGTGTCCGAAGGCGTGGAAACCGAGGAGCAGCTTTCCTATCTGCGCCGCCAGGGATGCGATGCGGTACAGGGATATCTGTTCAGCCGGCCGGTTCCGGCTGCCGAGGTGCCGCCGATGCTCAGGGCATCGACGCTGTATCCTGTACAGCATTCCCCGCGGCTTGAGGCTTGAGTTTTGATGACGGTTTCGGAGAAACCCGCAGGTCGAGGCAGACTTCGACAATGTCGCCCTCGACGAAACGCAGTCTCTTGAACCCCAGGCTCTCGACGAACTTCAGCATCCGCGTGTTGTCGGTCAGAATCTGTCCGACGATCTGTCCGGTTCCTCGTCCGCGGCAATAGTCGATCATCTTCATCATCAGTTTCCGCCCCAAGCCGGAACCCTTCAGGTCCGATCGCACGACGACGGCGAATTCGGCGCGTTCGTTGTCGGGATCGCTTACGGTGCGCACGACGCCCAGTGTGTCGCCTTCGACGTTGTCTTCAACAACCGTCGCGATAAAAGCCATTTCGCGGTCGTAGTCGATCTGTGTCAGTCGCGCCATCTCCGAGTGGGGCAATTCGCCGACGAGACCGAAAAAACGGAAACGGATATCTTCGGGCGTGAGTTTCGAAATGAAGACATGATGGTTGGGTTCGTCTTCCGGGCGGATCGGGCGCACCAGCACCTGGCGTCCGTCACTCAGAATAAGGATTTCCTCGATGGCCTTAGGGTAGGGCCTGATGGCCAGACGGTCCGTTGCGAACGCGGCGGCTGTAATGCTGATGCGGGCATCGACCGCGAGAACTCCTCCGGCGTCGGCGAACAGGGGATTGATGTCCAGTTCCAGGATTTCCGGGACATCGATGATCAGCTGCGAGACCTTCATCAAGGTCATGCAGATGGCGTCGAGATCGGCGGCCGGCCGGTTACGATACCCCTGCAACAGTTTGGCCACGCGGGTTCGCTGCACCAGTTCCCTGGCCAGCGTCATGTTGAGAGGCGGAAGGCCAATCGCCGAATCATTGATCACTTCGACCGCGATGCCGCCCTGACCGAACATGATGACCGGGCCAAAAATCGGATCGGTGGTTACGCCGATAATGATCTCCTGGGCGCCGGGACGACGGGCCATGCGCTGGACGGTGAATCCCAGCATGCGGGCTTCCGGCTTTTCCGCCACGACCCTCGCAAGCATCAGCCTGGCCGCTTCTTCGACTGCGGCGGCACCTTGCAGATTGAGGACAACGCCGCCGACATCAGTCTTATGGACGATGTCGGGCGACAGAATCTTCAACGCCACCAACCCGCCCAGTCCGGCGGACAGGCGGCCGGCTTCCTCGGGGGTGGTTGCCGTCAGGGTCTCGACCGTCGGGATGCCGTAGGCGGCCAGAACGGCCTTGGCTTCGGGTTCACTGAGAATGGTGCCGCCGGCAGCCAGGGCGTTTTCGACGATCAGTCGGGTTGTCGCGGTGGCTGGCGTGAAATCGGCCAGAGCCGACGCCGGCGTTTCCATCAACATGTCCTGATTTTTGCGATAGTTGACCAGATGCATGAAGGCGCGGACCGCCGAGCCCGGGGTCTCGTAGGTCGGGATGCCGGCTTCGCGCAACAGGCGCCGACCGGGCGCGACTTGTTCCTGGCCGACCCAGCACGTCATCACGTTGGCGCGATGGGCTTGCACCGATTTGATGACCTGTTCGGCAATTTCGGTCGCGGATGTGAGAGCGGTCGGCGCATGCATGACCAGAATGGATTCAACTTCCGGCGCTTCCAACAAGACGTCGAGTGCTTTGACATAGCGTTCGCCGTCACTGACGCCGATCTGGACGGGATTGGAGCGTGACCATGTCGAGAGGGAGTGGTCCAGTTTTTCAATGGTTGCCGGCGTCAAATCGGCCAACTCGCCGCCGATGTCGGCCAGTTCGTCAACAGCCATCACGCCGATGCCGCCGCCGTTGGTCACCAGGGTCAGATTGGTGCCGCGTGTCGGGCGCGACCGCGACAGCGTTTCGACCGCGGTGAACATTTCGTCGAGGTCATAGACGCGGAGCATTCCGGCTCGTCGCAGGGCGGCGTCATAGACCGCGTCGGTACCGGCCAGCGCCCCGGTATGCGTGGCTGCCGCCTTGGCGCCGGCCGCCTGACGCCCGGCCTTGATCGCCAAGACCGGCTTGTTGCGGGCCGCCGCCCGGGCCGCCGACATGAAATTGCGCCGTTGCCGGATCGATTCGATGTAAAGCAAGATGGCGCGCGTCGATGGGTCCGATCCCAGATAATCGAGCAAATCACCAAAACCGACGTCGGCGGATTCACCTAGCGAAATGAAGTGGGAAAAACCGATGCCCTTGGGGCGCGCCCAATCCAGTACGGCGTTGCAGAGCGCGCCGGACTGCGAGATGAAGGCAATTCGCCCAGGCAGCGCCGTCTGATGAGCGTAACTGGCGTTCAGTCCGACGGCCGGAACCATGATACCCAGGCTGTCGGGTCCGAGGACGCGCATACCGTGGCGACGGGCATGGTCCATCATCGTGGCGTAGAGGGTGCGGCCATCGCTGCCGGTCGTAGTCGATAGCCCGCCGCTCAGCACGATGGCCGCGTGGGTTCCTCTCTGGCCGAGTTTGTCGATTTGCAGCGGAACCTCGGCGGCTGGTCCGCAGATCACGCCGAGGTCGGGGACTAGCGGCAGGCTTTCGACGTCCGGGTAGGCAAAGACGCCGGCGACGGCCTGCCGTTTTGGATTGACCGGCATGATCGGTCCGGAAAAGCCGCCCTGCATAAGGTTTCGCATGGCGATGGCGCCGATTGTCTTTTCCTGCTCGGAGGCACCGATCACTGCGACCGATTTTGGACGGAAAAGGGAACTTAAATTGCGGATGCTCATCGACAACCTCGTCTGCGCGGGTTCGGCAGATGGATCCCTGGCGCCAGTCCGGGAACATTGTGTCTCGCTGGAGCGTTCCGCGCTTCGCTTGAACATTCCAGTTCCGCGTAACGCTGAAAGATCTCCGCTTTTTCAAAGCTCAAGCGCCGCTCTAAAAGAGCCCTTCGATGCGGATCGCTTCACGTCCGAAGCAGGATATCACCGACGACAAATTTCTCCCATCGCCGATCGCAGGAGGCTGCGTCACCTTGGTCATTGTCGGAAGCAAGGGAAGGAGCACAAACGGCAACACAGGGGCGGAACAGCCTACATCAGCCGCCCCGGTTTCCCCGTTTTTGCGGGACCGATGAAAAAGTCGAACTCTTTCGAGGGGACGCCGTGGGTCAGCTGCCCCTTTGACCCTTCAACATATCGGTTACTGTGACGCCTAGTCGGTCGTCGACCACTACCACTTCACCGCGTCCAACCAGCATCTTGTTGACGAACAGGTCGATCGGCTCGTTGATCTTGCGATCGAGTTCGACGACGGCGCCGCGGCCCAGCTTGAGAAGCTGCTTGACCTGGACGTTTGCATGCCCCAGCACGGCATAAAGCTCGACCTGGATATCGTAAGCAGCCTCGCGCGCGGCCGCACTGCCTTGCATCGCCTCTGCGTCCTTGTCGTCGTCAGCCATGTCAAGCGTCTCCGTTGCCTTGCCAGTGGGGATGATCTGAGGGGCGGATGGGCGCCCGCCAGATGATCCCCGCCACCCGATAATCCGACGGCCCCGTCCAGGGCCGGTCACGAAGGTCGGAACAGGAACAGCGCGTCAGCCAACATATTGTATCTGTCCGATCAGCGAAGTCACCATATCGTAGTTCCGTTAAAAAAGTCGAAACAATCTGGAGAGTGGTCTTGCCTCAATGCCGGCCCAGTGGCACAAACGGCGGCGTTTTGGAGGTTTCATGAGTCAGCTCCCGCCGTCGTCGCTTCCCTCGGCCATTCTGTTCGATCTTGATGGGACCTTGGTCGACAGTCTTCCGGATCTTGCCTGGGCAATGAATCAATTGCTGGTCACTCTCGGACGGGCGCCGGCGACGCTCGCCGCCGTGCGGAGCTGGGTCGGAGATGGCGCCGGCGTTCTGGTCGAGCGCGGACTTTTGGCGTCCGGTGGATTACCCGATCAGCCATTAGCCGATATTGTGAAGCAGTTCCTCGCGTTCTATCGGGGGCATGCGGCGGTTGACAGTCGCGTCTATCCCGGCGTCCTCAAGGCCCTGACGGCGCTCAAGGCAGCTGGGCACCCGCTGGGCGTCTGTACCAACAAGCCGACAGATCTGTCGCGGATCGTTCTCAGAGAACTGGGTTTGGACGGTCTGTTTTCCGCCGTGATCGGCGGTGATGGCGTGGAGAAGCGGAAACCTCATCCTGAGCATGTGCGCGCAACCTTGGCGTCGATGCAGGCGGAGGGCCGGCGCGCCTTGATGATCGGCGACAGCCGCAATGACGTTGCCGCGGCGAAGGCCGCCGGTATCCCGGTAGTGATGGTCAGCTTCGGTTATTGCCAGGACGCTCCCGCGGCTATGGGCGCAGATGTGGTCATCGACAGTTTTGCCGACCTGGCCGAGAAGGCTGCGCGCTTTTTGTAAGTCATCTTTGGGCAAGAGAGGAATGTCGTGAACAAATGTCCTGATTGCTCGTCCGGCTGCCCCTGGTGCGGCAGTCGCCGTTGGGAAATTCGCGAAAGAGGGTGTGGTTCCGCCGCCAAGGGAAGTCTGTTGCGGTCGTGTCGCAAGGCGAAACGGCTCAAAGGGGTTCCCTGTCCCAAATGTGGTTTTGTGCCGGGACAATCGCAGGCAGACAAGGATCACCCGTCATCGGGTGGGGTTGCCTGATAGCGTTGGCGAACCGGTCCAAGTACGTCTGCTATCCCAGCCAGGTAGGGCTTGTGTCCGCGCTGCGGCGTAATTGGATTATGGCCCTCCGGTGGCAGCTCAACGCCGCCAGATCAATCCGTCGCGTATTGCGACCAAAATTATGATGTGATCGCACCGAAGCACGCTCGTCGATTCGATCAGCGCCGTGGCTTCGACGGGAAACAGGCCCCTTCCCCAAAGGGACGAGCGGGGGTCGGTATCGCCTTCGGGCAGAAACTCAATCAGCTCACTGTTCGAATTTTCTGAAGAGACTCCGATATCCACCGGCAGAGTCGTGAATCCGGCCATGCACGGAGTGTTATGCCGATGCCCTTGAGTGCAATATTTTCGATATCCCTGGGCCGGGTCGACTTTTAGTAACTTCGTTTCAATGCCCTCAAAAAATCCAATAAGATCGTATATTTAAGTAATACCAGGAGCCTTAGCCTTTGACACACGCCCAAGACCTCGTGCCGATTGAGACAATCCGTTCTGGGTCGTTGGCGAGGAAATTCCACGCGTCTTCGCAGGCGTTTAGAATGGCGTCGTAGTCGTCCCAGACCAAGCT
>JARLJB010000289.1 GCA_031291415.1 Telmatospirillum sp. | reverse complement strand
CCGCCGGCCGGTCAGAATCTTGTGCGGATAGGCCTGATGGCCGACGTCCCAGATCAGACGGTCGACCGGCGTCTCGAACACATGGTGGAGCGCCACGGTCAGCTCGACGACGCCAAGTCCGGCGCCAAGATGCCCTCCGGTCAGCGAAACCGACTCGATCATGTCCTGGCGGACCTCGTCTGCCAGTTGCTGCAATTCCGGAATGCTCAGGTTCCGGATATCCAACGGATCCCGGATCTTATCCAAAAGAGGGGTCTTGTTCATCGCCTCACCAATCGGGCCTGTCTCGTGCCTGGCACGCCGCGTCGCAAAGGCGATGTCGCCAGCAAATCTCGACCGAATAAGAAACTATAGCGGCCGGAGCGACAAAGTTATAACTAAACCGCACGGTACGCCTATGTCCTCTTAAGCCATGCGACCCATCAGGATCAACAGTTTGGTATCATCCATGGAGCGAACAACTCTCGTCACCGGCGCAACGGGATTCGTCGGTTCGGCCGTCGTCCGGACCCTGCTGGCCGCCGGCCACACGGTTCGTGTGCTGGTGCGCAAAGGCAGCAACCGGCGCAATTTGGCCGATCTCGACGTGCATGTGGTCGAAGGCGACCTCGAGAATCCCCACTCGCTGAAGACGGCAGTTGCCGGCTGTCAGTTTCTTTTCCACGTGGCCGCCGACTATCGGCTTTGGGTCCGCGATCCGGCCGCCATGCTGCGCACCAACGTCGAAGGAACGCGAAGTTTGATGCGTGCCGCCGTCGATGCCGGCGCGACCCGTGTCGTCTATACAAGCTCGGTCGCGACGCTTGGCCATCGCCTGGACGGTCCGGCCGACGAGACGACGCCATCGACGCTGGCCGACATGCCTGGCGCCTACAAGCGCTCCAAGTTCCTGGCCGAGGAGGAAGTCCGGCGGATGATCGCAAAAGAGGGCCTGCCGGCGGTCATCGTCAATCCATCGACGCCGATCGGACCGGGCGATATCAAGCCGACGCCGACCGGACGATTGATCGTCGAAGCCGCGTCGGGCAAAATTCCCGCCTATGTCGATACCGGGCTCAACGTCGTCCATGTCGATGACGTCGCGGCCGGACATCTGCTGGCGCTGGAAAAGGGGACCATCGGCGAACGCTATGTCCTGGGCGGCGACGATCTGCCGCTGGCGGAAATCCTGGCGATCATCGCCCGCACCGCCGGCCGCCGGCCGCCGTCGATCAGGCTGCCGCGGCTGCCGCTTTATCCTCTGGCGATCGTCGCCGAGGCATGGGGCCGGATCAGCGGCCGCGAACCCATGCTCACCCTGGATGGTCTCAAAATGGCGAAATGGCACATGTGGTTCAGTTCGGCGAAAGCCGAGCAGGTACTCGGCTATCGCCATCGGCCGGCGGAACAGGCGATCAACGACGCCTACCAATGGTTCCGGCAGGCAGGATACTGCCGATGAGCGGTTCTTTTTTGCTGGCCTGGCTGGCGGCTCTGTCCTGGGCCTGGATGCTTCTGCAGCGCGGACGCTTCTGGTTGATCGAACGGCCGGTCCGGCGCCCCGACCCGTCCGCATGGCCGGCGGTAACGGCCGTGATTCCAGCCCGCGACGAAGCCCTGGTCATAGGCAGCACGGTCCGCTCGCTGCTCGAACAGGACTATCCCGGCCTGCTGCGGATCGTTGTGACCGACGACCACAGCACCGACGGGACGGCCGAGGCGGCGCGGCAGGCCGCGCTGGCGTTGAATGCCGAAGACCGGTTGCTGGTGGTGCCCTCGGCCCCGCTGCCGGCCGGCTGGAGCGGCAAGCTGTGGGCCCAGTCGCAGGCAGTCACCGCGGCGGAAAAGGCCTTTCCCGAAAGCGAGTTGTGGCTGCTGGGCGACGCCGATATCGCCCATGCGCCGGGAGAACTCCGCTCGATGGTGGCCCGCCTGCTGGCCGACGGATTGGACATGGCGTCGCTGATGGTCCGCCTCTCGACCTCGACATTCGCCGAAAAAACGGTCGTTCCCGCCTTCGTCTTCTTCTTCCGTCTTCTCTATCCGTTCCGCTGGGTCGCCGACCCGCTGCGCACCACCGCCGCCGCTGCCGGCGGCTACATGCTGATCCGCCGGAGCATGCTGACGCAAATCGGCGGATTGGCGTCGATCCGCAGCGCCCTGATCGACGACTGCACCTTGGCCCGCAAGGTCAAGGATGCCGCCGGTCGCATCACCCTTGATCTCGCGCTGGCCACCACCAGCACGCGGATCTACCAGGGGTTTGGCGGCCTTTGGATGATGATCGCCCGGTCCGCCTATACCCAGCTCCGCTGTTCGCCGCTGCTGCTGGCCGGCACCGTCATCGCCATGATCATTGCCTTTCTGCTGCCGCCACTGTTTGTTCTCTGCGGCAGCAAGGCCTGGTTTCCAGGCGCCCTGGCATGGATCGAGATGTCGCTGGCCTTTGGCCCGATGTTACGCTTCTATCGCATGCCGCTGATCCTCGCCCCGCTGCTGCCATTGGTTGCTTTGTTCTATCTGGCGGCCACCGTGGACTCGGCGCGCCGCCATTGGAGTGGCCGTGGGGGCGAATGGAAAGGCCGCGTTCAAGCCGCGACGGAACCAGGGAGAGAATCATGACGCCGGACGCCAGCGTCGAACATGCGTCGGGAAAGGGAAGCGGCGACGAGAATTTCCCCGTCGGATCCTTTCTGATAGCCGCTCCGCTGCGGCCGCATGTGCACGCCTTTTACCAATTTGCCCGCAATGCTGACGACATCGCTGACGCGACGGACTTGTCTCCCGACGAAAAACTGCGGCGTCTCGACCGCATGGCGGCCGTGCTCGAAGGAGCCGATCCCCGCGATGCCCCGTCGGCCGGAGCGGTACGCGAGAGTTTTGCCGCCCGCGGACTGGACAGGGTGCATTGCCACGAATTGCTGGACGCGTTCCGTCAGGATGCCACCAAGAGCCGCTACGCCGATTGGGACGAGCTGATGGCCTATTGCCGGCTGTCGGCGGCGCCGGTCGGACGTTATCTGCTCGACCTCCACGGCGAATCCCGCGACACCTGGCCGGCTTCCGACGCGCTCTGCGCCGCATTGCAGGTCATCAACCATCTGCAGGATTGCGGCAAGGATTACCAAGATATCGATCGTGTTTACCTGCCGACTGACTGGATGACGGAAAACGGCGTCTCGGTTGCCGACCTTGATCGGCCGGCAGCCACGCCGGGGTTGCGGCGCACGCTCGACCGGGTCGTTGCCGCGACCTGGCCGCTGGTCGACCAGGCCAAGCGCCTGCCGGGAGGCGTCAAGGATCGCGGATTGCGGGCTGAATCGGCGGTGATCGTCTCGCTTGCCACCAGCCTGCTGACCCGTCTCGGTCGCGAAGACCCGCTGGCCAAGCGGGTCAAGCTCAGTCCAACCGCCGTTGCCCTGGCCGCTGCCGGCGGCGTCATGCGCGCCTTCCTGGGGGGCGGCCGGTGAGTTCGTCTGCCTTGCAAACCACCCCGGACGACAAGGCTCTCGCCACTCTGGTCACCGAGCGGGTCAGATCCTCCGGCAGCTCTTTCTATTGGGCGATGCGCATGATGCAGCCGCATCGGCGGCTGGCCATGTATGCCATCTACGCCTTCTGCCGCGAGGTCGACGACATCGTCGACGAAGCCGGAGAAACCGAAGATAAACGGCGAAGACTGGCTCTTTGGCGCGACGACATCGACGCGCTTTACGCCGGAAAACGCCCGCAACAGCGTCTGGCGCAGGCTCTCGCCCGACCGATCGCCGACTTTGCCCTGGCGGCGGACGATTTCATCGCCGTTGTCGACGGCTGTGAAATGGATACCGGCGCCGGCGTCGTCCGCCCCGACATGGCGACGCTCGAACTCTATTGCGACCGCGTTGCCTGCGCCGTCGGACGTTTGTCGGTGCGGATCTTCGGCGAATTTACCGATCGATGTCTGGACGTCGCCAATCACCAGGGACGCGCCCTGCAGCTGACCAACATTCTGCGCGATGTGCATGAGGACGCGAAGATCGGCAGGCTCTATCTGCCCGACGAATTGCTGACCCGTCATGGCATCGCCGATCGCGATCCGTTGACGGTCGCCTACCATCCGCGTATCGCGCTGGTCTGCCGGGATCTCGGCGAAATTGCCCGCCGGCACTTCGCCGACACCGAAACCGCCATGGCCGACTGCTCCCGTCGCGCGATGCGGCCGGCCTCGGTGATGATGGCGATATACCGTGAGATTTTCGATCGCCTGGAGGCTCTGCAATGGCAGCCGCCCGACGACCTGCATGTGCCCAAGGCTCGCAAAATTTGGTGTGTTTTGCGCCACGGCTTGTTTTAGAAGGTAAGTGTCGACGGACATCGGATGTTGAACCGATGGTCCTCGATCAGACTTCGGCAGCTGTTCCGGACCGGTTCGGAACAGCTGCCTGTTCGGTCCTTTTCATTAAGAAACTCGAAAAATGTAACAGTGCGTGTTATGAGGCACGCTGGATCGATTCGTGAGGTTTGAGGTGTCGAGCAGTAATTTGAACGCAAAAGAGCCGGATATTGCGACCGGGGCCGACCTTCTCGAACAGGCTGTAAGAGAATCGGCGGCCGCCCTGGCAGCCAAGCAAGACGCGGACGGCCATTGGGTTTTTCCCTTGGAAGCGGATGCGACGATTCCGTCCGAATATGTCTTGTTCCTGCATTATCTGGATGAACGCGATCCGGCGCTGGAGGCCAAGATCGGCGTCTATTTGCGCTCCATTCAAGGCAGCCATGGCGGCTGGGCGCTGTTTCACGGCGGCGAGCTGAACGTCTCCGCCTCGGTCAAGGCCTATTTCGCGCTGAAGGCGCTGGGTGACGACATCGAGGCGCCGCATATGCGCCGGGCCCGCGAGGCCATTCTTGCCCACGGCGGCGCGGCGGTCAGCAACGTTTTCACCCGCACGCTGCTGGCCCTGTTCGGCCAGGTGCCCTGGCGCGCCGTCCCGGTGATGCCGGTCGAGATCATGCTGTTGCCGCGCTGGTTCCCGTTCCATCTCGACAAAGTGAGCTATTGGTCGCGCACGGTGATCGTGCCTTTGCTGGTCCTGATGGCGCAGAAGCCGCAGGCCCGCAATCCGCTTGGCATTCATGTGCGGGAACTGTTCGTCGTGCCGCCGGAAAAAGTGAAGAACTGGCATACCGAACCGGCGAGATCGAAGTGGACCTATTTCTTCCGACGCCTCGACGCCGTCCTGCAGGTGGCCGAGCCCTGGTTTTTCAAAAGTCTTCACCGGCGGGCGCTCGACAGGGCGCGCGCTTGGGTCGACGAGCGGCTGAATGGCGAAAACGGTCTGGGGGCGATCTTCCCGGCGATGGTCAACGCCGTGGAGATGTACGACGTTCTCGGCATCGACCCCAAGGATCCACGGGTTGTCACCGCGAAAACGGCTTTGCGCAAGCTGGTCGTCGATGAAGGTGATCGTGCCTGGGTTCAGCCCTGCGTTTCGCCGATATGGGATACCGCGCTCGCCTGCCATGCCTTGTTGGAGGCCGGCGATCCGGATTCTGTCGCGGCGGTAGAGCGCGGCGCTGACTGGATGGTCAAACGGCAGGTCAAAGACGTGGTCGGCGACTGGGCGATCCAGCGGCCGGACCTCGCCCCTGGCGGCTGGGCCTTCCAATATGCCAACCCCCACTACCCGGACGTCGACGACACGGCCGTGGTGATGGCCGCCCTCGACCGCTTGGACCCGGAGAAATATGCCGACGCCGTTCAATCCGGGGCGACCTGGATCCGCGGCATGCAAAGCACCGGCGGCGGCTGGGGCGCCTTCGACGCCGAGAACACTCACTATGCCTTGAATCACATCCCCTTCGCCGATCATGGAGCGCTCCTGGATCCGCCGACGTCGGATGTCTCGGCCCGCTGTATCTCGGCACTGTCGATGCTGGGGCAAAAACGCGACGACCCCGTGGTCAAACAAGGCGTCGATTATCTGCTGGCCGAACAAGAGGCGGATGGCTCGTGGTTCGGTCGCTGGGGCACCAATTACATCTACGGCACCTGGTCGGCCCTGGCCGGCTTGAATGCCGCCGGCGTTTCCCATGATCGCCCGGAAATTCGCAAAGCGGTCGATTGGCTGCTCGCCCGTCAGCGCGAAGACGGCGGCTGGGGCGAGGACGGCCGATCCTATTGGGACGGCCAACCGCACGGCGAGGGGGCGACCAGTACGCCATCGCAAACCGCCTGGGCGCTGCTCGGTCTGATGGCGGTCGGCGAGGCGAAAAACCCGGCGGTGGCGCGCGGCGTCGACTATCTTTTGTCGCACCGCAACGACGAGAACCTGTGGGACGAGGAAATGTTCACGGCCGTCGGCTTCCCGCGCGTCTTCTACCTGCGCTACCACGGCTACCGCGCTTTCTTCCCACTCTGGGCGCTGGCCCGTTACCGCAATCTCACGACAGGAAACGCCGGCCCCGTCCTGCACGCTTTGTAAGGCCCCCGCGTTCTCGCCCACCTAGTGGTCATTCAGGACCCTCGTCATTCCCGCGAAAGCGGGAATCCATGGTTGGAAAAAACGATGACTTTGCGATCAGAGATAGTGACTGTTGCTGCATGGATCCCCGCTTTCGCGGGGATGACGGGAAAATGTGACTAAAAATCCGTGACTGGCGCCACGCTCAAGCCGGAAGGTGACCGGCTTTTGGGAGAGGTGGGGGGATGACAGGGATCGGCATCATTGTCGGTATGCGTTCCGAGGCAGCTCTGTTGCCGGCTTCCTGCCGGATCGCCTGCAGCGGAGGCCTTCCGGCCAAGGCCCGTCGTCTCGCGGATGGTTTGCTGGCCGACGGTGTCAAAGGGCTCGTCAGCTTCGGCATCGCCGGAGGGTTGGAACCGTCGTTGCGGCCGGGTGATCTGGTCATCGCCACAGGTGTCGCCACACCGGAGGGCATTGTCGCGACCGACGTGGCGTGGCGGCGACGGCTGACCGCTGCCCTGCCTGCCGCTCGCGGCGGCCTTATCCAAGGAGAAAACAAGATCGCCGCAACGCCCGAGCGGAAGGCGATCCTCTTTGGCAATACCCGCGCCGTCGCCGTCGATCTGGAAAGCGCTGCCGTCGCCCAGGCCTGCGCCGCCGCAGGAATCCCCTTCGCTGTCATCCGGGCCGTTGCAGATCCGGCCGAACGCCGCCTGCCAACCCTGGCGCTTGACGCTCTCGATGAAACCGGCCGGCCACGCCCCATGAAAGTGGCCGCCGGATTACTCCGGCGGCCAGAAGAACTGCCCGGTTTGATTCGCGTCGGTCTCGACAGCCGGGCGGCGTTGTCAGCCTTGCGCGCGGCTGTGCGTCGGCTTGGTCCTGCCCTCGGCTTCCAGGCGCCCTAGGTTCTGCTCGAGCAGAACGTCGAACACCTTTTGTGCCGGACGCTGGTGGTCGAGTGGAATGTCATCGGCCATTGGACCGTCGACCTTCGGACCACGCAGAGCAACCGCCAAAGCTTTCAGCGGATGCTGCATAGTGTCGCTTACCGCCGTCGCCTCGAAACCGCTGTGGACCATGCAGTCGGCGCATTTTTCGTAATTGCCGGTGCCATAGGCATCCCAATCGGTCTCTTCCATCAATTCCTTGAACGTCTTCACATATCCTTCGCCCAGCAGATAGCACGGGCGTTGCCAACCGAAGATGTTGCGCGTCGGGTTTCCCCAAGGCGTGCAATGATAGGCCTGGTTGCCGGCAAGGAAGTCGAGGAACAGCGAGGACTGCACAAAGGTCCATTTGCGGCCGCGCCCCAGACGGAAGATCTCGCGGAACAGCACTTTCGTGTTACGGCGATTGAGAAAATGCTGGGTGTCGGCTGCCCGCTCATAGGCATAGCCGGGCGAGATGGTGACGCCACCGACGCCCAACGCCTTGACCTCGTCAAGGAAGTCGGCGACGCGTTTGGGCTCGGCTCCGGAGAACAGGGTGCAGTTGATATTGACCCGGAACCCCTTTGCGCGGGCCATCTGAATCGCCTTGACGGCGATATCGTAGGTCCCCGGTTGCGACACCGCCCGATCATGGTCTTCGCGACCGCCATCGAGATGAACGGTGAAAGCAAAGGCCGGATTGGGCTTGAACTGATCGATCTTCTTTTCGAGCAGCAGCGCGTTGGTGCACAGATAGACGAACTTGCCGCGTTTCAGCAGGCCATCGACGACTTCGCCGATTTCCTTATGCAGCAGAGGCTCGCCGCCGGCCAGGACGACCACCGGAGCGCCGCATTCTTCGGCGGCTCCCAGGCATTCCTCGACGGACAACCGGGTGTTTAGAATCTTGTCGGGATAATCGATCTTGCCACAGCCGTTGCAGGCGAGATTGCAGCGGAACAACGGCTCCAGCATCAGCACCAGCGGATAGCGCTTATGGCCGGCCAGACGTTGGCGCAAGAGATACAAACCGATACGGAGGGACTGTTTGATAGGTACGGCCACGGGATCAACTCAACAGTTGGGGGGGAAGTTTGAAATGCAGATCCTCAGGCACGCCGGGAAGAGTGGTTACTTCCGTCGCCCCATGAGTCCGCAGAGCCTCGATCAGACCTTGCACCAGGTCCTCGGGTGCTGACGCGCCGGCTGTAACACCGACCGTCCCGACGCCTTGCAGCCACTCGGGCTTCAGCGCCGCCGGCTCTTCGACCAGATAGGTCGGCACCCCGCGTGCTTGGGGAATCTCGCAGAGCCGGTTGGAGTTGGAACTGTTCTTGGCGCCGACCACCAGCACCAGATCGACGATTTCCGCCAATTCGGCGACAGCCTGCTGGCGGTTTTGCGTCGCATAGCAAATTTCTTTGGTGTCGGGACCGGTAATGGACGGGAACCGTCGGCGCAGAGCCTCGATGATCAGCTTGGTGTCATCCACCGACAAAGTGGTCTGGGTCACATAGGCCAAGCGCAACGGATCGGCGACGACCAGACGATCAACGTCCTCGACGCTCGAAACCAGCCGCCCGGCTCCCTTGAGCCACCCCATGGTGCCTTCCACTTCGGGATGCCCCTCGTGACCGATCAAAATCACCTCTCTGCCCTGATTGGCATAATATCCACCATCGTTATGAACGCGCAGGACCAACGGACATGTGGCGTCGATTACCGAATGTCCCCGCGCCGCCGCCTCGTCGACAACCGCCGGCGACACTCCGTGGGCGCTGAAGATCGTCACACTGCCTGTCGGCACCTCACTTAGATCCTCGATAAACCTTACACCTTTGGCCTTCAGCCGGTCGACCACATGCCGATTGTGGACGATTTCGTGGCGAACATAGATGGGTGAACCGTACTTCTGTAAAGCGACTTCGACGATATCGATGGCTCGCTGAACACCGGCACAAAATCCTCGAACCTCAGCGAGTACGACGCGCATGCATTCTCTCCAAACTCCACTCCATGTCGCTTTAAGTTGCCCAGCAAGCCACCGGTTGTCATCGGGCAGCAAACCATACGGGGCAAGGCTTTTGATTTCAACCCGAGAACGGGTGTGGGAACTCGGTCACAACCTGCCACGGCAGGGTAATCGGACGAACGCGCGATGATCGTTTGGTTCAGATTCTGTTTTAGCGCGTTGGCGCCCGCGCGACCCCATTCGCGCGAAAGCCTTAGGGTGCGGATGCGCCCGCCCGGCGTTTCGTGTCTTGAAAATTTGGTAAGAATGTCTGTCCGTAAGGATGAACGCGGGGGGATGGCCATCCCCCCGCGTTCGGCGGCACGGAGACCGAAGGCGTTTGGGGTTAAGAACCCGTCCCTCAGTACGGCT
>JARLJB010000045.1 GCA_031291415.1 Telmatospirillum sp. | reverse complement strand
CATGCCCGGCAGCGTGGCGTCGATCAACAGGCACGCCTCGCGCTCCGGCTGGAACGCGGCGAGGAACGCCTCGGAGGTCGGAAAGTCTTCCACCGCGCGTCCGCCGGCCGTGATGAGATCGCGCAAGCTCAGACGCAGGGCGTCATCGTCGTCGACGACATAGACGACAGGGGGCTGTTGCGACTTGGCGGGCTTCGAAGCCGGTTTCGGCGCTGTCGGCTTGATGCTGCGCCCGGCCAGCAGTTGGCTCTGCACCATCTGGCGCATATCGGCAAGTTTCACCGGCTTGGCCAGATGGATACAGCTCGCCGCGGCGATGTCGGCCAAGGTTCCGGCGGAAATATCCCCGGTCAGGATGATCACCGGCACCCGGCTGTGCATCAGGTGGCGCACCTCGGCGGCAATCTCGAGCCCGTTCATGCCGTTCGGCAGGTTGAAATCGGCCAGGATGAGGTCGGGTCGCACCGCCTTGCGCGCGATCATGTCGAGTGCCTCGACGCCGTCAGCGGCAGCCAGGACGCGAAATCCGTCGGCCAACAGCAGCGCTTCCAGGAGCCCGCGGATATCAGGTCCATCCTCGATGATGAGGATCGTTCCGCTCTGCGGCGCGGGCTCGACCGCGCCAGACGCAGCGACCACAGTGCGCGCCGCCGCCGGCATCGGTCGGGAGCCGACCGGGTCGCGGATCTCGATGGCGAAGACCGAGCCCTTGCCCGGTTGCGACCGGACGCTGACCTTGTGGCCAAGGAGGTCGCCGAGGCGGCGCACGATCGCCAGCCCGAGCCCGAGACCGTTGGCCCGCTCGCGGGCCGGATTGCCGATCTGGTGGTATTCGTCGAAAATCGCCCCCAGCTCGGAGGCCGGGATGCCGATACCGGTGTCGCAGACCTCGAAACGCACCTTTCCGGCGCTGCGACGGACCCCGAGCAGGATCTTTCCCTGCTTGGTGTACTTCAGCGCATTCGACACGATGTTGCGGATCATCTGCTCGATCAGCCTGATATCGCTGACGATCTCGAGGCTGGAATCGACCACGCGGAATTGCAGGCCCTGCGCTTCCGCCAGATAGGTGAATTCGTCGCGCAGGCGGGTCAGGAGAGCGCTCACCGGAAATTGCGCGATCTCGGCGCTGACCGTTCCCGCCTCGATCTGATTGATATCCAGCAGCGTATTGAGCATCGCCGTCATCGAACCGAGCGTGTCGTCGAGCCGTCGGATCAGCCGCGTCGCATTCTCGCCCTCGACGATGCGGGCCAGCAGGCCTTGCAACAGCGCAAGCGTCTGCAACGGCTGGCGCAAGTCGTGGCTGGCAGCGGCAAGAAAGCGCGATTTCGCCGCATCGGCCTGCTGGGCCCGCCGCTTGGCGGTTTCCAGGGCATCCGCCGTCCGCTTGCGCTCGCTGATATCGGTGAAGGTGACGACCACTCCCTCTGTGCTGCCGGTGTGCGTGCGGTAGGGCAGGATGCGGCGCAGGTACCAGGCATCGGCGTGCGACTGGATCTCCCGTTCGCTGGGCGTGCGGTTGGCGAGCACCGCCTTGGCGTCGGCCACGAAGGCGTCGTCGATGGCTAGGGCGTGCAGATCGGCGAGCGGGCGACCGACATCGCTCGGAATGACATTGAACAGCGATTTGGTCGTCGGCGTGAAGAAGCGGATCCTGAGATTGGTGTCGAGGAACAGCGTCGCGACGTCGGTGCTGTAGAGGACGTTCTGCAGGTCGTTCGCCGTGGTGCGCTGCCGATCCAGGGTTTCCTGCAACTGCGCATTCAGCGCCGTCAGCTCCTCATTGACGGACTGCAATTCTTCCTTCGAGGCGAGCAGCTCTTCGTTGGTCGACTGGTACTCCTCGTTGACCGACAGAGCCTCCTCGTTGATGGCCTTCTGCTCCTCTCCCGACACCTGCAGATTGCGGATGGCATCGGCCAGATCGGTGCGCGTGGTCTCGAGCTCCTGCTCCAATTCGCCCAACCTGGCGCTGTCACCCAGAGTGGGCGGGCGCATCGACTTCGCCCCTGCCTCGCGCGTCTCCAAGAACGAGATGAGCGTGAACTTGTCGGACTCGCTTATCACCGGCTCGGCAGCCAACGTCAGCGACCAGGTGTCGCCACCGCGCTCGAAGCGTCCGGCCGCCACGCTGACCCGGGTGCCCTCATCGTTCGCCCGCTGCACCGCGAGCCGCAGTTTGGGGTGCAGCACGGGCGGCGTCATGGCGTAGAGATCCTGGGACGGGAAGCCGGGCGGGACGCTCAGTTGCGTATTGATGGCGCCGAGCGTGAAGACGCAGGCGTTGGCGCGATTGATCAGCACGGAGGCGGGCGCGAAGGCGTCGAGCACGCGCTGCCGGACGATATCGCCCAGCAGCGTGGCGCGCGACAGCACAGGACTGCGCGGCGGCCGGACCGACGGTTGACTGGCCTCGGCCCCGGAGGCCGGGGCGCCGAGCACGAGATGGCTTGCCGGACCGATGTGGCGATAGATCCGGGCTGATTTCGACACGACGTCGAACATGTCCTCGGTCTCGCCGACCGTCTCGGACGTCCCGAGCAGCAGGATCCCACCCTTTCGCAGGGCGAAATGGAACAGCCCGATCGCCTTCGCCTGCGCTGGCGGAGCCAGATAGATCAAGACGTTGCGGCAGGAAATCAGGTCCAGGCGGGAGAACGGCGGGTCGACCAGCACGTCCTGCACGGTAAACACGATCGCGGCGCGCAGCTCCGGGACGATGCGGTACCCGTCGTCCTGCTTGACGAAGAATTTGGCCAGCCGCTCGGCGGAGACATCGTCGGAGATTTTCGCCGGATAGAAGCCCTCGCGTGCGGCGGCCACGGCGTCCGGGTCGACGTCGGAGGCGAACACCTGCAGTTTCAGATCGAGGTCCGCCAGCGCCATTCGCTCGCGCAGCACGATGGCCAGCGAATAGGCCTCCTCGCCGGAACTGCAGCCGGCGATCCAGACGCGGACCGGCTGGTCCTTCGGGTGCTGGCGCAGAATGTCGGGAATGACCTCTTCGGCCAGGAGTTCGAATACTTTGGCATCGCGAAAGAACCGGGTGACATTGATCAGCAGGTCCGTCGCCAGCGCTTCCAGTTCGGCCGGATCGTTGCGCAGCATCTCGAGATAGGCCGCCCTGTCGGCCGGCCGCGGTATCGCCATGGCCATCCGCCGGTCGATCCGCCGTTGCAGTGTGCCAGTCTTGTAGAGGGCGAAATCGTGCACGGTCCTGGCGCGGATGAGATCGATGATCTCGGCGATCTCGCCGTCGGCCAGCGCCGCTGGGAGCGCCCATGCGGTCCCCTTGGCCGAACGGCCGCGCACGCCTACCGGACTATCCCGGAAGTGCTGCAGCACCGAGGGAATATCGGCGATGACGACGACGTGGTCGGCCACCCCGGCGGCCATCGCGCTCAACGCCATGCCACCGTAGCCGGCCTCGCTCGGATCCTGCACGATCACCAGGCCGCCCGCCGCCTTGATCGCCCGGGCGCCGAGGCTGCCGTCCGATCCCGTGCCCGACAGGATGATGCAGATCGAGCGGTGGCGATCCTCAAGCGCCAGCGACTTCAGCAGGAAATCAAAGGGTTTTCGCGCGCCATGCGGCTCGGAGGGAACCGTCAGGTGAAGCCGACCCGCCTGGACCGACAGGAAACTGCCCGGCGGGATCACGTAGACATGATCCGGAGCGACGGCAGCGCCATCGACCGCCTCCAGAACCGCCATTCTGGTATGGCCCGCCAACAGATCGACCATCATGCTGGTATGCGACGGATCGAGATGCTGCACCAGGATGAACACCATGCCGCTGTCCGGCGGCAGCACGTCCAGCAGCTTGCGGGTTGCCTCAAGACCGCCGGCGGAGGCCCCAATTCCAACGAAGATCTCGATTTCGCCAGACGACGGGCCGCGCGCCAAGGGCGCGGCCTCGGCGCCCGGCGGAGAGGCCGCAGATGCTGGAGACGAGGAATCGTTGGCGTTCATTGCAATTGCCGGCCGCTGCAAGCCGATATCGATCCTGGGACCGGATTCCGACATGCGCATCCCACCCTCGGTTCGCCAGACGCGGACGTCGGAGCCCGAGGCCCGCTGGCAACCATTTGACTTGCCGGGAGCTTCGAACTTGACATTTGAGACCGGGCGAACCGCAAGTGTGCCTCAATTGTCGAATTCGCTCCGACACTCCGTGGAATGTAACACATTTCCACTCCGCAGTATAGGATCAGCGTTCAAATCGAACATGGATCGCAACAAAAGTGATCTCTATTTCCGCTCATCCTGCATGGGTATATTCCGACCCTGTTTCAGCACCTATATCGGACGATAACATGGCCAGGACATAATCTATGTCTGAGCTGCCAGTCTAGAATAGTTCCGGTCATGCCGAGGCGAATTGCTTGGCGATGACCGAAGACAAATCCGTTTCCGCAGCTTCGGAGAATCACAATGCACGTCACTCATAATTCGATGACGATCAATTCCCGCGTGCAGTCGGTCGAAATCCTGAACAAGCATCTGGCTGCCGCCATCGATCTGCACGCCCAGGTGAAACAGGCGCACTGGAACGTGCGCGGCCCGGGCTTCATCGCCCTCCACGCGCTGTTCGACCGGGTTGCGGCGGATGTGGAAGTCTATTCCGACCAGATCGCAGAGCGCGCCGGAGCTCTCGGCGGCCAGGCCGAAGGCACGGTGCAGACCGCTGCGGCAAAGTCGTTCCTCGTGCCCTATCCGCTCGGGCTCGCAGCCGACCACAAGCATATCTTCGCCGTCTCGGCCGCGCTTGCCGCCTTCGGCGACAGCGTCCGCACGGCGATCGGCGAGACCAGCGGCTGGGGCGACGCCGCGACCGCCGACCTTTTCACCGAGATCTCGCGGGGAACCGATACCCAGCTGTGGTTCGTCGAATCGCACGGACAGCTCGAATGAACTCGTGGTTCAACCCGTTCTGGGCGTCTTCACGGGCTGCGGCCAAGACGAGTGACGCGACTACGCCGCTCCCGCCGGATCAGCCGTCACCACTGGCCACGCAACAGACCCGGCTGGGCGGCCGGCCCCAATCGTCGAAGCGGGACACGGCTCTCGACTCCATCGGCAATTGGGTCAACGAAGGTGGCGCCGGCGGCGAAGTTCGGCGCTGACCCATCGAACCAACGGCGGATCGCGTTGGCCCGAAAGCCGCGACCCGCCGCAGTCCTTCTCCTCGTCGTATTGCAGATGTCAAGCTTCGGCCAGGACCAGCGCCGGCTTGCCGTCGTGGGTATCGATGCTGGCGGCGGTGGTTGTCATCAGGATGGCCTTGGCGCGGGCGATGTCCTCGGCCGAGCCGTGCGCCATGACCAGGAAGCCATCCGCCTTCAAGGCGGTCTCATACTGGATGACGCTGTTCTTCGGGATGCCGAGGCTGTAGAGCGCCGCGCCGAGCGCGCCGGCGCCACCGAGCACCACCGCACTTTCAATTCCCGAGACAACGATCGCGGCGAGTGATCCAAGTACGACGACACTGCCGATCACCGGCAGTGTCACGAACAACCCGCCGAAGAACAGCCCCCACAGCCCGCCCCAGACCGCGCCGCGCGAGCCCCAGAAGGCCACCCGTTCGCCAAGATTGTAGAAGCCCACCACCTTTTCTTCGGAATGATAGCCTTTGCCGACCACGCTCAGGTTCTGCATCTCGAACCGCGCGGCCGCGAGCTTTTTGACTGCGGCTTCCGCCGCTGCATGGTCCGTGAAGATGGCAACGACGGATTCGGTCGTGTTCATGGAATTTCCTCTGGAGAGTTCGAGCGAATCAGCGTGCGTTCCAGCCGTACCGGTTCGATACGGGCCCCAGTCGAACGCCGCGCTATCCTGACGTCGGAAGACTACGTTCGATCGATCGACTGACAGCAGCCTCGGAAACTACCCATTATCAATGTGGGCATGCGGATCGCGTCGCCGGACGCGGGCCCAGTCCGCGTCCCGGAATGCGTCGGTGCGGCGTTGGGTAGTTCCCGAAGCTGAACGCATCCGCCCGATCTCCGTACCATCAGCTTGCAAGACTCCTCGGGTGGGTTTCTCCCGTCCGAATGCGGTCACGTCCGACGTGATCTCGCGGAAACCAGCGATATCGGCAGCGACGATCGCAGAAAGCGACAATCATGTTCTCTCGATCTTCCGTCCTGATGGCCGGCGCCATCGTAGCCCTGGCGAGCTTCACGACGGTGGCGTCCGCCGCCGACGGCATCGCCACCAGAGATGGGACGCTCAGGGCCGGTCCGGGAACGTCCTATCCGGAAGTAGCGACTGTTTCGAGCGGCGAAAGTTTGCAGATCTACGGCTGCGTCGCCGGCTACGGCTGGTGCGATGTGTCGGCCGAAGGTGATCGCGGCTGGATTCGCGGCTCGCGCATCGCCTTCCTGCGCGACGGCACCCACTATCGTGTTTCCGAAAGCTACTCGGACTTCGGCCTGACCATCGCGATCTTCGGCCTCAACGACTATTGGGGCAACTATTACAGCGAGCGTCCGTGGTTTACCGATCACAGATGGCGCCGCGGACACAACGCCCTGCCATCCAACTGGCAGAACAATCGCCCGACCTGGGTCCACCCGAACCCGGTCGCAGGCAACCAGCCTCACCGGGCCGGCGTGACCCAACCCGTCGGGCAGTCCCTGCCGGGTGCCACGACGCACCCGACGAACACCGGCACCCCGCCCCCGGTGGTTCCCGGACATCCGCGACATACCGCGCCCGCCGGCACGGTCCATCCCAATGCGGCGCCCAATACCCCTGTTCTGAATACTCCGCACGTCAATGCGCCGATCCACCAGACCGCCCCACACGTCAACGCGCCGGTCCACCAGAACGCCCCGCACGTCAATACGCCCAGGCCGCAGGTCGCCCCGCACGTGAACCAGCCGCAACACCAGGCGCCTCACAACCAGCCGGCCCCGCGGGCGCACGCCCCGCAGCCGAAGCTCATTGCGCCGCCCGCCCAAACCTGCCAGCCGCCGGCCAAGTGCTGAATTCCCGGCCGATGGTCAGGGCGCGCGCTCCCGCCATCGGCCGATACCGCCTCAGGCTCACCCCTGTCGCTCCCTCGGCCTCGCCTCGACACCGAGACTAGTGGTCCGACTCCCACATTTGCATCCCACTTGCCGCGCGCACTTGCGCGAATGTCGGAGTCCCAGGACCACGAGCAACTCATTGATTCTAGGCTTCCCGGTCGACGCCGTTACTGCCAACCCTCGCTGAAGGAATTGCCATGAAAGCCCTCATCTTCGTGACCATGATCGCCTTGACGCTGGGTGCCTGCGCCGACGGGCGTGCCGTTCCCAT
>JARLJB010000288.1 GCA_031291415.1 Telmatospirillum sp. | reverse complement strand
TCTCGACAATTTTGGGCTGTTCGGTGTCGCGGCTCACGGTTTATGGACCAAGAAGGACGATATGGCGCATCGGATCTTTGTGTTGGTCTCTTATGCAGAGGGTGATGATCCTGGTGAGGTCGCGCAGCGCTATATACAAAGCCCAGAGGCTGCCAACGATGCCAGAGGCTTTGATGTCGCCGACATCTTAGGCGTAGAATCGACGATCTTGATTCCGTCAGCTAACTCTCCGCTCAAATAGCCGAGATCGACCGAAGGACATCATACGCTGGCGCCCATCGCTATTTCCCATACAGTTGGCCCGCATACCAGTCTTCGAACCCATTCTCGGTAACCGCGATCAGAATATCCTCCTTGCGGATGCCGATCTCTACCAACCGGTTGACCATGTTGGCGTAAAGGGCGCGTTTCTGGTCGACGGGATAGTGATGCACCATGAGGATCTGGATGATCATCAGGTCACGGCGGTCGACCTCGTCGTAGGTCGGATCGAAGACGATCTCGCCGGCATCACGGGGTCGGAAGATCTGGAACTTGTCGTTCGGCGGCACGCAAGCCGCCTCAACGAAGGCAGCCTGGAGTTCGCGACCGATTTCTACGGCCTTTTGATCGAATAGCGCGCGCGGCAAATCAACCTGAACGAGGGGCATGATCAGTCTCCGAAGGTTTGTGCAGCAGGTCGGCCGCCTCAGCGGCGCTGAACGGCTCCGGGCGCTGCGGTTCGAGTGAGAGGGGGACGGCTGCGCCGCTGTCTGCCGATGTGAGAATGGCGTCGGCCGCTTCGCCTTTCTGCCGAGCCACGACGTGGACGCGATCGACGAAGGCACCTCGTGAGAGCGAGAGTCGGCTTAGGGCTGAACACGGCCGGACTGCACCGCAAAACGGTCGGTCAAGGCTAAGGAAGGCGTTCCCAGTAACCGCCGCTGAAGGTGCTGAACGGTTAGCCGGAAATGCTGGCAAGCACTCGATACGGAAGCGTTATCGCCGCCTCTGCCACCCCCGAAGTTGACTGGACGGGGATTCGCAATTGCGACTGGGCTTCCCTGGTTCAATTCCGAAGGGGTGCACCGATCGGTTCCTTTTGATGGTGCAGCTGTCGGGTTCAGCTCAACTGGCACTGGTTCATCTCAAGTGTGCCCAAGAACACACCGCCAAGATGGAGCCTCGCAACCGGGTGCACGGTGGTAGCCTGGCACCGGGAGATACCGGCGACCGCATATCCAGACAGTGCACGAGAGAGCCCTCTAACGCATACAACTTTCCAGACGACACCATTGGCAACGCCGCTGCCAATGTGGCGATCATTCAGCATCAGTTCACCCGATTAACCCCGCACCCATCTTGCGGCGGCTTCGGCGGTATCTTCCGGGCGCGTGTTGAAGGCGATCGCGGCTGCGGGGGCGGCCCTATGCACGAGGTTCACGACCTTCTCGAACATGGCGAGTCCCTTCGGTGGCAAGCGCATCCCGCCGCCGATCACCACGCAGTCGTAGTCGGTTGACCCCAGCTGTTGCTCGAGTGTTGCAAGGCCCGCGTCGTCCGGCGTGATCATGCACTCGTCTGCCTGCCAGCCACGCTCTCTTAGTTTGCTCATGCCGACAGCGATGCCGGCCTGAATTTTCTCGGCGTTGAAGCCGGGCGGCAAGGCGGGATCGGAATAGTCCACGGTTTCCGGGGCCTGACCGACAAATAGAACACGGGTCATGGGATGGTCTCCTTCTGGCAGCGGCCGCTGCGGCCCTGCCGCATGGAATGGGAGGTCCGCTATAGGCTTGCGATATTGAAACGGTGCCTGGGCGTCATCGCGAAGCGGCGGTCGGCCGGTCTCACCAGGTGATCAGCGGCGCCTTGCGCAGCCACGCGTCGGTGGCCAGTTGCTGGACGACGAATTCGGCGACGTCGGCGCGGGCGATCGAGCCGCCATGCACGGTCGAGAGATCGGTCAGCGCCCGAATGTTGCCGCGCGCCGGCTGGTTGTTCAACACGGTGGGGCGGACGATCGTCCAGTCGAGCGTGCTTGCCCGGACAATGTCTTCCTGGCGGTTCTTGTCGTCATAGACCTTGCGCAGCAACAGCGGCAGGAACACGCGGTCGAAGAAGAAGCCGCCGTGGCTCCGACTGTCGCCGGCGCCGAGACCGGTGATGCAGACCAGCCGCAGGACCTTTTGCGCGGTCATGACGTTGACCAGCGCGCGCGTCGCCGTCGACAGCGTGGTTACTTCACGAAACGGGCTCATGGCGGTGCCGAGCGAACTGATCACGGCATCGCAGCCGGCGATCGCCCGGGCCAGCGCCGTCTCATCCGTGGCATCGCCTTCGACCAGGTCGACATCGACGAGACCCACCGCCTCGGCTTTCGCCTTTGAGCGAACCAATGCGACGACGCTGTGGCCCTGAGCCAAGGCCTGGCGGACAATCAGCAGGCCGGTCGCGCCCGTCGCGCCGAGAACGAGAATTTTCATGGTCAGTTCCTTTCATGTCGCGTGGGGTGGGGCCGCTTAGGCAAGTCGTTGGCGAAGAAAGGCGGCGATGGCGTCGACGGATTGTTCCGCCGCGTTGAGTTGTCCGATCGAGGCCTGGAAGACATGCGGCATTCCCGTCCAGATCGACAGCGATACCTCAGTGCCGGCCGCCCGGGCGCGATCGGCGTAGCGGATGGAATCATCGAGCAGGACCTCGTCGTCGCCGACATCGATGCGGACTGGCGGCAGGCCCTCGAGCCGGGCATAAAGCGGCGATGCCTTGGGATCCGTGGCATCGACGCCGTTGAGGTAAGCGGCGACGAACCCCTTGAAGACGTCCTTGGTGAAGATCGGATCCGCCTCGGCGCGGGTCTCGTAGGTGCTTCCCGTGAGCGTGAGATCAGTCCAGGGCGACATCACGGCGGCACCGGCGGGCTGCAGGGTATCCTTTTCGGCCGAAAGGAACGACAGCAGGGCCAAGGCCAGTCCACCGCCCGCCGATTCTCCGGACACGACGATCCGTTCGGCGCCTTCGGCGACCAGACCGCGATAGGCTGCCACGGTGTCATCAATCGCGGCCGGGAACGGATGTTCCGGCGCAAGCCTGTAATTGGGAACAAAGGTGTCGGCGCCAGCACGGTTGGCGATCTGGCTGGCGAACCCGATCGCCGCTTGCGCCGAACCGAGCACATAGCCGCCGCCATGCAGGTGAAGAATACGCGAGGTCGACGTCACTTTCTCCAGCCGGAGCCAGAAGCCAGGAATGCCGCCGACAGTGCCGGGCTCGACGCGGATGCCGGCGGCGGCAGGTGTCGAGGCCATCATGGCGTCGAACATCGGTCGCGCCTCGGGACCGAGCGGCGCGCCCTTGTGAGCGGCCGCGGCCTGTCGCATTGCAGCAACAAACGCAGCATCTTCAGACGAGAGAGGGTGGATCGTTGTCATCATAAAACTCCTCGATAGCGGTGAAAGCGGGACGTTCAGGCCTTGACCCACTGGGCGGCGGCATCTTTGGCGAAGGCGGCGTAGGAGCGCGGCGCGCGACCGAGCAGCTTGGTGAGACGGCTAATGTCGTCAGCGGTGGCCGCCGCGCCATCGGTCTGGTAGCGGGCGAACATCAGGCGCAGGTCGAGTGCATGCCAAGCCGGCATCATCGCCTTCATTTGCTGTTCCAGGACCTTAAGATCGTCGCCACCGTAGCGGATCGCCCGGGCGAGGACTTCGTTCCAGATCGCGGCAATGTCCTCGCCAGTCAGGCTGTCGGGACCAACCAACGCATAGGTCTCGCGAGCGAGCGGCTCGGAAGCCTCGTCCCGGCGCATCAGTTCGAGCGCCGCGGCCTCGCCGATATCCCGGATGTCGACCATCGAGATCCCCTTCGCCCCGATCGGTGCGGCATAGGCGCCGATTTTGAACAGCGGGTCTTTCTGGCGAAGGTCGTTCTGGATGAAGTAGGCCGGACGCAGGATCGTCGCGGGCAAGTCGAGCGCTTCGATCATCCGCTCGACGGTGTGCTTGCCGGCAAAATGCGGCACGTCGGTGTAGGTCTCCGCCTTGAACACCGACAGGTAGACGATGCCCTTGACGTTGGCTTCGCGAGCGACCGTCAGGGCAAGCATGGCCTGGGTCAACTCATCCGGCACGTTCGGGGCAAGGAGGAACAGCGTTTCCACACCATTCAGTGCCGCGCGGAGCGACTCCGGGTCGGCCAGATCGCCGCGAACCGCCGTCACGCCGGATGGCAGCTGCGCCGTTTCGGGCGAGCGTGTCAGGGCGCGGATGTCGAGGTTGCGGCCCTGCAGATGAGCCAAAACTTGGCTTCCGATGGTGCCGGTGCTGCCGGTGACGAGAATGGACATGTCGATAACTCCTCAAGTGGTTGTGCCTTGAGGACGAAGATAGCCGTTTCAAACGGACGCAGAAGATGCCAATAATGGGATAGATCGTTACGTAATTGGAACACTCCCCATGGACTTGCAGGCCTTGTCCGACTTCAACCTCGTTGCCGCGCACGGTGGGTTCGGCCGCGCCGAGCGTGCCTCCGGTCGCTCCAAGGCGACGTTGTCGCGTCGGGTTGCCGAACTCGAACAAAGTCTGAGCGTCAGGCTGATCGAGCGCGGATCGCAGAGCTTGCGCCTGACCGACGAAGGCCGGGCGCTGCATGAGCGCACGAATGGATTGTTGTCCGAAATCGCCGAGGCGGGCGAGGCCGTGGCGCTCGGCGCATCCACGCCCAGAGGAAGCCTGCGCGTCAGCGCGCCCGTGGTCTTCGCCCATGTCGCGCTCGGCCGGATTGGTGCCCGCTTTGCCATGGCTTATCCCGACGTCCAGCTCACGATCGTTGCCGAGGACCGCCTCGTCGACCCGGTCGAGGACGGCTACGACCTGACTATCCGCATCAACCCGTCGGCGGACGAACGCCTGGTGGGCCGCCGTTTTCTCAACGACGAACGCCTGATCGTGGCGCCTCCCGATATGCCGAAGCCCGCGCTCATGGCGGACAGCAATGAGATCGTCATGAAGGCCGTTCTGCTTGCCGCGATGCCGCCGACGACGGTCTGGCGGATGAACTCACAAGCGGCGCCGGACATCCTGATCAAGCCACAGCCAGTTCTGCGCATGTCATCGCTGCTGATGGTCCGTGATGCTGTGCTGGCGGGCGCAGGCATCGCCTTGTTGCCAAGGCTTCTTGTCGGCCCGGACATTGCCGCCGGCAGGCTTGCCTATTGGGGAACCCTCGCCGGCCCGCCCGTGGAGATCTGGGCGCTGCAAAGCTCCCGCCGCCTGATCGGCGCCAAAGTGCGCGCCTTTCTGGATATGGTCGAAAAGGAGTTTCCAGAGAAAATTTTCGTTCATCCGACGTAAACACAAGGACTACAGCCCTGTATCAGTGGACTAACGGAGTGAATTGCCGACGATGCGGGTAATGGTGTCTATCAAGTAGGCAAGCGCGGCGTTCGTCGGCCCTCGGCGATAGGATATAGCCGCAGTTTCGGCAGACTCACGGTGATGTCCTGAACGTCAAGAGGCCGCTTGGTTCTTCGAGGATCGAAGCTGCCGGTCCGAAATCGGTCCTCAGAAGGTCGGCAACGCGCCCTCAAAGCGGTCATAACGATATCTGCTACTGCCTGACCAAAGCGTTCGGACGGCAGTGCAACGAGATGGAGGGGGAGCTCGCGTGGCCGCATGAGGCCAACGACACGGTCGCCGATGGAACGAGTCGGGTGAGGTAAATGACTTTCAAAGCGGTCGAAAACATTCTGCAGCCAGACCCTCGATTTGCCGATCTCTGTGTCGTCGAGAACGGCATGGCGCGCAGAATGACGCTGGCGGACCATCACGGCGCGCTGGCCGACGTCAGCCTCGCGGGCAGCGTACCGGATGACGTGATGGCGGCTTTCGATCGTGCCCGAAACACAATCATCTACGCCTTCTTTGACTACGATCTCTTCGTTGTCGGTGAAGTGCAGGCATTCGGCGCGTTCGAGCTGGCGCTGAAACAACGCCTCAACGGCCACGGCGTCGCCGCTCGCGGGACGCTGCGCAATCTCGTTGACAGGGCGAGGAAGGCCGGCGTCCTACCAGTGCTCGTCCCGGGTCCCACCGTGGTCTCTGACCCTATCGAGGCCCTGATTTGTGTAAACTTG
>JARLJB010000287.1 GCA_031291415.1 Telmatospirillum sp. | reverse complement strand
GGCCCCACAATAACCCGACGAGAACAAGCGCCAATCCATTCAGCAATATTTCCCGGCCACCTCGCCAGACGTCCATAAGCGCCTCCGAATCCACAATGATATGAGCAGGCTATCCGATTCCAGCCGGGCTCCGGCCGCTTACCCCCGGGGCGGCGCATAAATCCGGCGCAGTTCCGTCTTGAGAATCTTGCCGGTCGCGCCGTGGGGCAGTTCCTCGGCGACGATGACGCGGTCGGGGATCGACCAGTTCGGAACCTTGCCCGCAAAAAAAAGCGCGCACGTCGTCAGTCGCCGTCTGCGTCCGTCAAGTCCGGCGCTTGAAACGGGTTTGGCTCGTCCTGCGCCTTCGCGCCCGGCGTCGCTGAATTCGTCGCCGCCGTTCCGGGCATGATCTCGAAATTCGGCGCGAACACGACCAGAAGACTTCTGAGCTGGTCGAAAGGCTTCCGATCTCCCGCGAAGGTCGCCTTGCCGTCCTTGATCAGATCGTCGAAGGAACTCCTGCCCATCATCACCAGGTTGAGGTCGGCGCGATTGAGGGTGATGGTCAGATCCGGGTTCTTCGCCTGCTCGCCCTTTATGTTGGTCAGCGTCGCGTTGCTCATCTCGACGAGGTATTTCTCACCGTTGTCGGGCGTGACCAGGTTGATGGTGAAGCGCATGCCATCGGCCTTGCGAGGGTCGATGCTGATGCCGATGAAGTCGAGCCAGTTCTCGGTCGACATCGCCCGCACCATGTCCGGTCCCGTCGACCGGGCCGGCGTGCCGGCCGGAAGCCCGTTGCGCAGTTCGTAGGCGCCCTGCAGATAGATGTTGCGCAGCGTCGGGCTTTCCTTCTGGTAACCGAGTTGCTCGAACGCGTCCGCGAGCAGATCCTTCGCGGGTTGGTTGGCCGGTTGCGCGAACACCAGCTTGTTCAGGATCTCTGACGCCTCGAGGTACTTGCCCTGGCCGACAAGTTCCTTGCCCTTGGCCATGATCTTGTCGGAACCGCCCATCATCTCGACATAGAGCGGCGCGGAATC
>JARLJB010000044.1 GCA_031291415.1 Telmatospirillum sp. | reverse complement strand
TCTGCCCCGGCGCTTTGCAGCTGCCACTCATCGGCCTGGCAACGGCGGCGACCGTCATCGCGAGCCAGTCGATCATCACCGGCGCCTATTCGATGACACGCCAGGCGATCCAGCTCGGCCTCCTGCCACGTGTGCGCATTTCGCAAACGTCGGCGCAGAGCTATGGGCAGATCTATGTCGGAATGGTCAACTGGTCCCTGATGGCATTGACGCTAGTCCTCACGGCGACCTTCCAATCATCGGACAATTTGGCGGCGGCGTTCGGCGTGGCGGTCTCGCTCACAATGCTGCTGACCAGCTGCCTGATGTTCATCGCCATGCGCGAAATCTGGCGCTGGAGCCTGGCCTCGAGCATCGCCGTCGCCGGCCTGTTCGTTGTGGTCGACAGCTCCTTCGTCGCCGCCAATTTCGTCAAATTCTTTGAGGGCGGCTGGATCCCGATTCTCGTCGCGAGCTTCATCTATTTCGTGATGACGAGCTGGGATCAAGGCTATGCCGCCCTGCGCGCGGCGCTGGAGCGCGACACCATGCCGCTCTCGGATTTTATCCGGAAATTTCATGAGAAGGCGCGCGTGTCGGGCACCGCGGTCTATCTCACCAGCCGCAACGATGTCGTTCCCGTCGCCCTGTTTCATAATCTGAAGCACAACAAGGTTGTCCACGACCGCATTGTTCTGCTCAATGTGATGACCGATCAGATCCCCCGAGTTGAGCCGGAAGATCGGGTGAGCAGCGCCGACCTGCCCGACGACTTTCATTCCATATGCGTCCTCTATGGTTTCATGGAGCAGCCAGACATCCCCGTCGCCCTGAGTGATGAAAAGGGCGAATGTCCTCTGCATTTCAACATGATGGACACATCGTTCTTCGTCGGCCGCTTGAGCGTCACGCCGCGCGGCCATTCGCGATGGTGGCGACTCAAGATGCAGGTGTTCAAATTCCTGCACCGCAATGCTCTACCCGTGTGGGAATTCTTTCGGATTCCCGCCGGCCGGGTGGTTGAACTTGGCGGTCAGATCGAGTTGTAAGGAACGCATTATCGCGAAAGCTAGGCCGAAACTGCCGGCGCCCCGGATATTTACGATTCCTTCACATTTGCTGTCCCGGTTCGGTATGGAAGCTTTGCGGCGCAACGCGGTATCCTTGTCCAATCGGCACAAGCTGAATTGGCGGACTCAAATGCTTCTCTTTCATTCGGGCGGACAGGCGGGAACAAAACTCAATCGGATGGGGATCGGCCCGGATTCTCGCGACCTGTCGCATCATCATATGGCGCGCCTGGCAATGGACGTGGCGATCGTCGTCGGGGCCGTCCTGCTTTGGGCGCTCCTGTCGCATGTGAACTGGTCCGGGCTTCGAAAGCCGACCGTCGCCGGGGACTGTGTCTACTTCGGTCGCGCCGGCGCTCGTTGCACGGAACATGTCGAGAGCACGCAGGGCGACAAACCCGCCAAGGACAGAAATTGTTATTCGCTGGGAAGGGCCGGCCGGATATGCTGGCCCGAACCAACATCGAAATAGGCGCGGCGGCAAATCGCTTCGCTTGTCTTCATGCGGGACGTCGGCCGCAAATCCCCACGGCCGGGTTCCGGAAAATATTGCGTCATTCGCCTGGGACAGGGTTTTATCGGCCAAGGACCCGGTCCCGGAGCGTTGAAATGAAAATACCGTCTTCTTCGTCGCTGAGAACGCTGGTTTATGCGCTGCGCGGCGGCTTTCTGGTGCGCCCCCTGGCGATCGCGATTTGTCTGGGGGCTGCCGGCGCAATCCTGTCTTCTCTGGAAGAGAGTTTCCCTGCGCTGCAAAACGCAGTTCCGGGGATTCTGTTCCCCTCGAACACAGACGCTCAGTCGGCCCAGACGATCCTCGCCAGCATCGC
>JARLJB010000286.1 GCA_031291415.1 Telmatospirillum sp. | reverse complement strand
TCGCCTGCGTCCGCAAGCTCATCACTATCCTCAACGCCCTGGTCAGGGACGCCAAGCCATGGCGGGATTTACCCGAAGCTGCCGCTGCCTGACAAAGACAGTTGCTGAGGGCTCGGGGATCGGTTCCGATCACCGAGATTTGGTATTATGACAGGCGCTCGACCGCGATGGCGGTGGCTTCGCCACCGCCGATGCACAGCGAGGCCATTCCCCGCCTCAGACCGTATTTTTCGAGCGCCGCCAGCAGGGTCACGATCACCCGCGCCCCCGACGCGCCGATCGGATGGCCGAGCGCGCAGGCACCGCCATGCACATTCACCTTCTCATGCGGCAAGCCGAGGTCACGCATCGCCGCCATGACCACGACGGCGAAAGCCTCGTTGATCTCGAACAGGTCCACCTCCTCGAGCATCCAACCGGTACGTGCCGAGAGGGAGCGGAGCGCGCCGATGGGGGCAGTGGCGAACAGATGGGGCGCCTGGGCGTGGGTGGTGTGGCCGACGATGGCGGCCAGCGGGGTCAGACCGCGCCGTTCGGCTTGCGAGCGACGCATCAGCACCAGCGCGGCAGCCCCATCGGAGATCGAACTGGAATTGGCGGCAGTGACCGTACCGCCCTCCCGAAAGGCCGGCCTCAATGTCGGGATCTTGTCCAGCTTCGCCTTCAAGGGCTGTTCGTCCCGGCCGACCCGGCCTTCGGTCTTGGTGGATCCGACGGTGACGGGGACGATCTCGGCATCGAAACTGCCGACCTCGATCGCCTTCTGGGCGCGGGTGAGCGAGGCGATGGCATAGTCGTCCTGCGCCTCGCGGGTGAACTGATAGGCGTTGGCGCAGTCCTCGGCGAAGCTGCCCATCAACCGGCCCTTGTCATAGGCGTCCTCCAGCCCATCGAAGAACATATGGTCGATGATGCGGCCATGACCGAGCCGGTAACCGCTGCGGGCACGGTCCAGCAGATAGGGTGCGTTGCTCATGCTTTCCATGCCGCCGGCCACCACGATGCCGGCACTGCCGGCGGCGATCAGATCATGGGCCAGCATGGCGGCCTTCATGCCGGACCCGCAGATCTTGTTCACGGTGCTGGCCCCCGTGGCGTAGGGAAGGCCGGCGCCGAGCGCCGCCTGGCGCGCCGGTGCCTGGCCGTGGCCAGCGGACAGCACGCACCCGAAAACGACTTCGTCGACCGCGTCCGGGGCCAGCCCGGCGCGCTCCAGCGCGGCACGAATGACGACGGCGCCAAGCGCGGTCGCCGCGACAGTCTTCAGGTCCCCCTGGAACGCGCCCAAGGGTGTCCGGGCGGCGCCGGCGATGACGATGGGGTCGACTCTGGACATTCTGCTCTCCGGTTTTTTGGGGTTCCGACGACGTCAGCGCGGTGGCATGCGCAGTGCGCCGTCGAGACGGATCACTTCGCCGTTCAACATGGCGTTTTCGCAAATGTGCCGCACCAGCCCGGCATATTCCGACGGACGGCCCAGACGTGAGGGAAAGGGCACGCTTTGCCCCAAAGAGTCCTGCACATCTTGTGGCAGGCCGGCCATCATCGGCGTCTCGAAAATGCCAGGGGCGATGGTGACGACACGCACGCCGTGGCGGGCCAGTTCGCGGGCGACCGGCAAGGTGAGGCTGACCACGCCTCCCTTGGAAGCGGCGTAGGCGGCCTGCCCGATCTGCCCGTCGAAGGCGGCGATCGAGGCAGTATTGACGATGACGCCGCGTTCACCGTCGAGACCCGGCGCCTCCTTCACCATGGCTGCCGCGGCAAGACGGATCATGTTGAACGTGCCGATCAGATTGACGCCGATCACCTTGGCGAAGTCCGCCAGCCGGTGTGGGCCATCGCGCCCCACCACCTTCCCGCCTGGCGCCAGGCCGGCACAGTTGACCAGCCCATGGAGATGACCAAAGCTGTCGAGCGCGCACTGCACGGCGGCCTCGCCGTCCGCCTCGCTGGTGACGTCGGTGGGAGCGAAACGCACGGTCTCGCCAAGTTGCGCGGCGATGGCCGCACCGGCCGCCTGGTTGACGTCGGCCACGACGACGGAGGCCCCGCCGGCCACGAGGTCTCTGGTCACCGCGGCGCCAAGCCCCGAGCCACCGCCGGTGACGAGAAAAACACGATCCCTGATCTGCATTGTCCGTTTCCTCATTTCGATGAGCAAGCGATAAGCCAAACCCCTATTGGTTGATCGTTTCTGGAGAGATCAACCTCATAACGAGCGATTAAACGATACAACGATGTGGCAATCGATGACCGGATCGTCCAAAATATTTGGCTGGTTTTGCCATATGGCAATCGACGTCGGCGAGGGTGATACGGACGGTGGATATCGAACGACGAATGATCTCGACCTGCTTTGTCGAGGAGGCATTGGATTGCCTGCGCCGGCGCGGCATGGCGAGCCAACCGCTGCTGGCGGCGGCCGGCCTGCCGCCTGTGGTAGACGAGCCCGTTTCCGCCAGGCATTACGGCGCGCTTTGGCTGGCGATCGCCGCGGCGATCGACGATGAATTTTTCGGCCTGGGCGGCCGGCCGATGCGGCCTGGCAGTTTCACCCTGTTGTGCCATTGCCTGCTTCACGCCGGCACCCTGGAGCAGGCGCTGCGCCGCGCGCTTCGCTTCCTGCGGGTGACGCTCGACGATCCGCATGGAGAACTCGTGCTGGCCGATGGCCTGGCGCAAATCCTGCTGACCGATGACGGCGCCGTACGACCAGCCTTCGCCTATCGCACCTTCTGGATCATTCTGCACGGCATCACCTGCTGGCTGGTGCGACGGCGCATTCCGTTGCGTCTGGTGGATTTCCGCTGCTCGAAACCGAGCCACAGCGCCGACTACGGCCTGTTCTTCGGCGCTCCCGTCCGGTTTGGGCAACCGGCCAGCCGCCTTGCTTTCGACGCGGCTTACCTCACGCTCCCGGTCGTTCGTACCGAGCGCGCGCTGAAGCAGTTCTTGCGGGGCGCACCGGCCAACATCCTGGTCCGCTATCGCTATGATGCGGGCCTGGCCGCCAACATCCGCAACCGCTTGCGCCAGCAGCCGCCGTCCACCTGGCCGAACTTCGAGGAACTGGCCCGGCAGATGCGCATGCCGTCGTCGACGCTCCGTCGCGGTTTGCGGCAGGAAGGTCAGACCTACGGGGCCATCAAAGACGAAATCCGCCATGGCCTCGCCGTCGATTGGCTGCTGCACAGCGCTCGTGGTGTCGGTGAAATCGCCATCGACCTCGGCTTCACCGAGCCGAGCGCCTTTCACCGTGCGTTTCGCAAATGGACGTCAAAGAGCCCCGGCGCCTTCCGCCGCGATGCGGATCATGCCTCCCGAAGCCCGCTCGTGGTCCCCCTGCACGCCATATCGACCTGAAGGCGGCGGAGCATTTACCTTGATGGCATCCGTTGGACCATGTCGAACACAGCGGATGGAACTCCGTCTCGCGCAAAGATGAGAACGACATTGGTGCACGCGGCACGAACGAAGCACTCGATTATTGGTGAGGACCGCCAGCAGATCCGGCTTCGTCAATGGGCATCAAGACCGACGGAAATAGTCGCTCGGCGATTTTCCGAGAGTGCGCCTGAACATCGCGGAAAAGGCGCTCGGGCTATCATATCCGCAGGCCAGGGCAACATTCAGAATCGATTGACCTTCGGCCAGCAGCAATAGCGCGTGCAGCAGGCGGGCCTGCTGCCGCCAGCGGGCGAACCCCAGACCGGTCTCGCGCAGAAACAGTCGCATGAAACTTGATCGGCTCATGTAAAGCGCTTTGGAAGCCTCTTCCAGAGAGACGGTACGGGCCGGCTCGTCAAACAGTCGATCACAGAACCGGGCCAGGTGCGCATGCAACGGCTTTGGCAAACTGAGGGGCTCAACGGGGAGGAAGGCCAGCTCACGAAGGAGCAAATCGACGGCAGCCCGAACGTAGGGCGGCTCCCTTGGTCTCTCGGCGAGAAGTGCCAGTCGGAGAATGAGCTCGCGCAGCAACGGGGTCACTTCCACCACGGTACAATCTTGAGGCAGGTCGTCGGAATCCGCGCCATTAACCAGGAGCGCCCGGAATTGTACTGCCGCGAGACTTCTCGTCGCGTGTTCCATATTCGGTGGAACCCAGACCGCGCGACTGGGTGGCACGACCCATACGCCGCGCTCGGTGGTGACGGCAACAACCCCAGTGATGGCGTATATCAACTGCGCCTCGGTATGGTTGTGCCGGGCAACAACGAAGCGGCGATCGTCGTGGCTGACGATGGTGATCTGATCTGTGAGGGTCTGCAACCGCATCGATAAATTGACCCTTTCGCGACGACAATAGCTCATCACGCGAGAGAATATCATCACCGTTTGCTTTATACAAAACCTCCACCCTGCAATCAGCTTCGGACTGTCATGTTCAAGACCGCCGTCATCATCAACCTGATCAGTCAGCCGCACGTCGCGGCCTGGCCGATGCGCACTGAAGCGTGCAGGCAGTTCAAAACGGTTCGGATTGGGCGCCTTTCCGTCGCTCGTCGACTTACCGGCGGTCGTCAGGACTGACGGCATCCTGGCGACCGTATGCAGCCGTGCCCCCTCTCCTCTCGGCACGCCAGGAAATCCCCATGTTGAAAAATCCGGAAACCAAATACCGTCCTTTTATTGCCCCCATCGACCTTCCCGACCGGCAATGGCCCTCGCGGCGCCTGCAGGCCGCTCCCCGCTGGCTGTCGACGGATCTGCGCGATGGCAACCAGGCCCTTGCCACCCCCATGGACGTCGAGCGCAAGCTGCGCTTTTACGACATGTTGGTCGCCATCGGTTTCAAGGAGATCGAGGTTGCCTTCCCGTCCGCCTCGCAAACCGAGTTTGATTTCGTCCGACGCCTGGTGGCGGAGCAGCGCATTCCCGACGATGTGACGATTCAGGTTTTGACCCAGTCGCGGGGCGACCTGATTGCCCGGACATTCGACTCTCTGGAAGGGACGGGCCGTGCGGTCGTCCATCTCTACAACGCAACGGCGCCGCTTTTCCGGCGGGTGGTCTTTGGCATGGAGCGCCACGAGATCGTGGCGCTCGCCGTCTCAGGTGCCACCGCGATGCTCGACGAAAGCCTGAAGCGGCCGCAGACGGAATGGACCTTCGAATATTCGCCTGAGACCTTCTGCTTCACCGAACCAGATTTCGCGTTGGAGATCTGCGAGCGTGTGCTCGATGTTTGGCAACCGACGCCGGAGTACCCGGCGATCCTGAACCTCCCGTCCACAGTCGAAGTCGCGACACCGAATGTCTATGCGGATCAGATCGAGTGGTTCTGCCGCCATATTTCTCGGCGGAACGCAGTGACCATCAGCGTGCATCCACACAACGACCGCGGTACGGGTGTCGCGGCGGCCGAGCAGGCTTTACTGGCTGGCGCGGACCGTGTCGAGGGGTGCCTCTTCGGGAACGGCGAGCGGACCGGAAACGTCGATCTCCTGACGCTGGCGCTGAACCTTTACACGCAGGGGATCGATCCCCGCCTCTCTTTCCCTGTGATGCGCGACGTGGTGAAGACCGTGGAATATTGTACCGGGCTCTCGATTCATCCGCGCCACCCCTATGCGGGGGAATTAGTCCACACCGCCTTTTCCGGTTCGCACCAGGACGCCGTCCGCAAGGGATTTGCCGCTTTGGAGCGCCGCAACGACGGTATTTGGGAGATGCCCTATCTGCCGATCGACCCGGCGGATATCGGCGAGACCTATGAGGCGGTTATTCGTGTCACCAGCCAGTCCGGCAAGGGGGGCATTGCCTGGGTGGTTGAACAGGATAGCGGATTGAAACTGCCCCGGGCCCTGCAGGCCGACTTCAGCCAGCGGATCCAAGAGAACGCCGACCGCAGTGGTCAAGAGTTGTCCGCTGAAATTATTCTGAGTGAATTCCGCAAAGCCTATCATCTGAACGGCAATTCTCAGTTTGAACTCGTCGGGTATCGGGATGACGCCCAAGGGCATCGGGAAACGGGCAGAGCGTTTAGCGGCCGCATCCGCCACGCAGGACGAGAACAGGCGGTGACCGGCCGTGGCAACGGTCTGATTTCCGCGGCAGTTGCCGCCATCGCCGATGGCTTCGGCATCCGGCTCGATGTCATCGATTTCCAGGAGCATGCTCTCAAGCGTGGTGTGGACGCCCAGGCTGCCGCCTACATACAGTGCGTCGAGGCCGACGGTTCTCACATTTTCGGCGTCGGAATTGATAACGACACGGCCACCGCCAGCATCAAGGCCGTTCTCAGTGCGGCAAGCGAGCGCCTTGGAAAAATAGAAAATTCGCAGGAGCCGAAAGAATGATCGCCAACACGATAGACACCATGCAGATCCACTCAAGAAACTGGAAATTCTATAGATCGTCTCCTTCAACCATGGAGCAGGAAAAATGGTAGAGACGCGTCAGGTGATCAATTTTTCAGAAAAGCTCTCGAAGATTACCGACCTCTGGCAGCCCCGCATTATCGCGGAAATGAACGACTACCAATTCAAGGTTGTGCGCATCGAAGGAGATTTCATATGGCATGACCATCCAGAAACGGATGAAGCGTTCATCGTCTTAAGCGGTCAACTTCGAATCGATTTTCACGATCGCGCGGTCTCAATTGGTCCCGGTGAGATGTTTGTCGTTCCCAAAGGGGTTGAACACAAGACCTTTGCGGAACGTGAGGTTCATCTTCTGTTGATTGAGCCGCGCGGCGTACTGAATACGGGCAATGCGGGCGGCGATCGTACGGCCCAAAATGACATTTGGGTTTGAGAGAGAGGCCAATTAGTCGTAACGATCCCTCGCTGACCTCCAATCGGTTGCCCCTCTACTTCCCGTCTTCGCATTTGAAAACGCGCAAGGACCGCACGGACATGGGATGACCTTCCGGACGATCTGGCACTTTCCCGGCCCAATTGGCCAGCGCCGTCGAATATCGAAGGGTCATGGGCCCCCTGATCAGCCCTTGCGTCCTGATGGCGGCGATGGGTTCGCCATCGACGGCAAAAATCAAATCCATCGGCGTCCACAGGAATCCGTAGTCGTGAAAGGCGGCCGAAAGATTCTGACTGAGCTTGGCGTTGTATCCCATCGTTGAAGGCTTTTCCGCCGCCCCCTTGGGGGGCCAGAAATGCACCGCGATATGATCGAAATTCGGGTAATGGATTTCATCGGGATCGACTTCATAATTGTCGTCCGAGGTTACCCAGAACGCATTATTCATGCCGTCGATATCGGCTATTTTCAAAGATGTTTCGAAATAGCCGTAGGAGTATCTGGCTTTACTGGCAATATGGGCCGTCGACCATTTATTGTGACAATCGGTGGCTATTTTCGTTTCCAGCCGCAACCCGATGTTGGAAGGCACGGCATTGGCCGCCCTTCGGCACGATAAAAGGTCGGGTTTGTCGTCCTCGATCGTATCCCAGTTCGTCCGAAACTCGACGGGGTCCGTAAATGTCGTCGAAAAAACGGGCGTCTTTCGCCCTGATCGGTAGCTTTGAATGGCCGCACGGTCGGCATCGGTAACCGGCCGCCGGATGCCATAAGGTTGATCGGGCGAACCGAACGTCAGGGGGCCGGCAAGCGTTGCCGGGGCATCTTGTGCCCACACGGGCGCAACCGACAGCGGCGGCGACACCGGCAACAAAAACCCGCCCAGAACGATACTGGTGACGTCGATGATCTCACGCTTCATCATCCCTCTCTATCTCGTGGCATAAGCGGAAAGCGCACCGGCCTGCGGAAGCGGATTGCCGTCGGAATCGCTCAACCAGACATCGTAGCGAAAATACATCGCCGGGCCGATCGGGATGTCGCGATGCAGGTCATCCAGGACGTCGAGAAAGGACCGCAGGCATTGCGGCAAGGTTTGTCCGCTTCTGTTCGGGAAAGCGCGGATTTCAAGAAAACCCCATTCGGTAATCCAGAGCGGCTTGTCGCGGCCCAGGGCAGACACGTCTTCGCCCAAGGTGCGACGCAGCGAATTTTCGATATCGTTCGGCGACGGATAAAGATGCGTGCCGTAACCGTCCACGCCCTTCAGATAGTTGACGCCATCGACGTTCCGCAGCATCGCGACATAACGCGCAGGGTCGGGAAAGGAATCGTCGGCGTGGGAATCGCCACTGTGCGCCATTCCGAAGGTGATAATCTTGGCATCCGGGAAAAGCGTCGGATCGTGAACGATGGCGGCGCCCGTTTGCAGAAACCGGCCATAACCCGTCAACCAGGTCTTGATCTCCGCGGGGCTGGCGGCCCCCGCGTGACCATGCGGGACGTCGGCATCGTAACAATATTGATCCGCCTCGCTGCCGAACTCGAAGGCATCGACCGAAAGTCCGGCGGCCTTGACGGCACCAAGCACCGTTCGCAACCGCTGGGCATATTTGACGAGGTTGATCTGGCTCAGGCGTTTTTCGTGCCAGCCGCAACGATTGACCGGCAAGGCGACGTCATAATCCTCGTCCATCGGCATGATGATCGCCAAGACCTTCAACTGATATTGCTTGGCAATCCCGACCTCTTCGACAAAGTTGGCTACGGCGCGGGACGAGCCGCTGGTGGGCCCGTCACGAAGCCATATCAGGCCAAGATCGCGAATGTGTCTCAGCGTCGTCTTCTTCACGGCGCGAGGCTCTGCCGACAGTGTCAGGCGATCGATACCCAGCGCCAGGCGCGATGGAACCGAAGCCGCATCAGCCGCCACGGCACCACGCCCGTCAGGCGCCAGGATCCCACCGCAAAGGAGAACAAGTGCAACAGCAAGGGCTCTATGCATCTTCATCATCCTGCGCCGAGGACAAGCGTGGAAACCCGCAGACCCGTCTTCTGACCAAGAACTTCATACCGCATTCCGGGCGGCTCCTTAAGACATGCAGGTTCAGTAGCGTTGGCGGTCCGACACCGCGAGGGCTACGGGCGTGTCGCGAGAGATCGGCATGCGCGCCATTTGCGAGAGGTCAACGCCGAGCTGGCGGACTATGTCGCGGCCCGCAGCCGGTTCACCAGCAGATCCCCTCGGAGGATTTCGTCTCGCATAGTGAGAAGCTCCTCCACATCCCATTCCGCATCCAGATAGCGTCCTCGCGCCCAATCCGCATGGCCCGAACACAACCAGACGATGAAACCGGCCGCAAGGCCCGGTTGGTCAACGAGCTGGGGATGTATTTCGGCCGGCATATTCTTTGCCAATTTGGTCGGAACGCCGCCGGGATGGACAGCAAAACATTTCACGCCGTCTTCGCCGTGATCGAGATTGACGAACTCGCACAAGCGGTTAATCGCATGCTTGGAGGTTTGATAGTCCGAAGCACCTGGGGTGAGCAGTTGCGCGCCGATCGAGGAGATCAGGATGAGATGTCCGCCTGACGCGCCAGCTCCGCCATATTTCCGCGCTGACCTGATGAGGTGGGGAATCGCATAGCGGGCGACATGATAGGTTCCCCTAATGTTGACCTCCCAAGAGCGCCACCAGCTCGCAGGGTCGGACTCACCGATCTTGGACCATTTGCCAAGATAACCGGCATTGGCATCTGCGACGTCGATGCCGCCGAACCGGTCCACGCAATCCGCAACGGCCGCCTTGACCTGCTCCTCGTCGGTGACGTCGCAGACACTATAGGCGCATTGCACGCTCGAATTGGCCGCGCTGATCTTCGCTTTCGTTTCCTCCAGCCCGCTCTCCGACCGAGCCGTAACATAGATTGCCTCCGCGCCAGCCTGCGCAAAGGCGATCGCGGTCGCCTGACCGATCCCCGACGAACCTCCGGACACGAAGATGGTCTTGCCCCCCGCACTTCCCTTCAGATGTGTGGCGGGATCAATGGCAGGATATTGTTCATGATGAGCGGTGATTTCAGGAAATTGGGCCGGGATCGAAGACATACGGATTCCTCCTCAATAGAATGGGCCTGCCGCCCCGGAATTACGGGCGATATCCTTCACCTGGGAAGGGTTTGGACATTGGCCGTGCCACACCAAATATATGAAAAAAACTCAGCTTTTGGATTCGCATATGCCAACGAGACCCTTGGGCGACCTAAGTCCGCGGAAATCGCCACGTCAGGCGCGTTCGGAAGCAACGGTCCATGCAATCTTCGATGCGACCATTCGTATCCATCCGGCGTAGACCGCCGGCGGCCTATTCCTGATCGACTTTCGGGTTTGCCTTGTGGATCTCGATGAGTTCCCGGAGGCATTCGATGCCGTCCTCGGAGAAGGCCATGACGCCTTCGTCACCCAGCCCATAG